>CAYYQL010000103.1:0-1582 GCA_964473825.1 uncultured archaeon | reverse complement strand
TGACCTGTCCTGACTCTCCGTACGTCACGAGCTCGTACGGATACAATGCAACATCGAAATCCAAGTTGTTGTCTATCATGACTTGTATGGCTCGAGCTTCAAGTATTCCCTTGTATTCGTCTACTGGCTTTGCCTTGATGGCACCAGAAGGGCGATAACGATATGCGTAGATTCGCCCACGCTCAAGCAACTCGTTCAAGAACTCTGGAGCCAGATGCTTGTGGAGTTTCTCGGGCACGTAGCGCAGTGCGTTCTTCAAGGCCACTACGGCATCCGATTTGGAAAGAGTGTAGCCCCTGTCTGGAGCTCTTCGTATCCCCGGTTCAAAAACAGGATCCGGGCGAAGCTTGTCAGACAGTCTCACTTGCATCGCATTTGAAATGTCAAACCTCAGGAGCATCACATCCGCTTACACTTCAGCAAAACCCACCTGTTATTCATAAACTAGTCGGAGATTGCGAGTGTTTCAGATATTGGCATCCAGCTTAGTATCTCAGAACATATAGATTATTGCAGAGAGAGACAGCAAGAAGATAGCAAGATAGTAGGTTCCTAAAACCAGCGGCTCCTCACGATTGAAATGATGATGGAACTCCTTGATGCCAATCAAAGAATCTGAGATGATGAAGAAACAGGCACCGAGAAACGGTAAGAATGTCATAAGTGTGCCGGATGCTAGCCATAGAAGCAACGAGGAACTGGCAGTCAATGAGATGACGACAGCATAGAGATCAACTGCATGAATGAGGGGCGTTGGGCTCTCCGATGTCTGGAGGTAACGATGATAGAGAACAACGTAGACAAGCAGTGCACCAAGGCCGAATAGGAATCCAACCAGCGGCAGGAATGTAGGTCCCAAGATAGCGCTCTGAAGTAGAAATGCTGCCACGTAGCAGACATGCGCGATAAGAAACAAGACAAGTCCCTGTAGGATATTGTACTCCATCCCGATGTCCCCAAATGCACAAAAGACCAGAGATACTGATAGCAGCTGGTGGAATGGGTTGGAAAAATCAGAAAGCAGTACGAATGCGGCAGCCAATAGCGCAGGTACAGCCTTGATTGTTGTTGCCAACGGCGTTCCACTCTTGCCCTTTATACGAACGGCAATGAATGCAAGTGCAAAGAGCCAGAATTGTATGCAATAAACAACCAAATCCATGGCACTCCGTAAGAATCAAGCCGATTTAAGATTGTCCGGCTGGAAGAGCGGACACAGCGAATACTCGGGGTGTTGTCTAAGAAGAAATAATCACAGAAGTGTTCACCCAAGATTCTTGATTTCAATAGAAACACAGGTGAGTCAGTATCAGGCGATGAGAGAGATGCAGCTGGTCGGATGATACAAATCGGAGAGAAAGCTTCAGATTTCTGTACCATAGGGACAGATAGTTACGACGCGTTGCTACAATGAATAGGATGAAATAAAGGGACCTACTAGTGGATTTTAGCAAAAGGATGAAGGGATACTATACAGTGTCAAACACGAAAGATATCATTCTTGATGGTTTTCTGGAAGAAGCAAGACAGACTCGATTTGTGCTATCAAAGGCAGAGGGCACGAACCTCTTCTACACCCCAT
>CAYYQL010000102.1:0-2087 GCA_964473825.1 uncultured archaeon | reverse complement strand
TCATGCATGAGTGCTATCCAGCATTAAGCCTACACGATTCCGCATAATGCCGCCCACATTCTTCTTTAGCGGCAATAGGCGGCAATAGGGCGTACCATCCATCTGGATAAACTGTTTCTGACAGATTGAGTGACCTCATCCGTCCGAGACTTCTGTGTTCCACCCGTCCCCTGCCAGCGTCACCGCCCCAGCAGGCCCGAAGGACACTGAGGCAGCAGAGGCTCTGTCCGTGGTCATGGAGATGGAATCCCTCCCACAGTCCGGACTTCCTCCTCCTGTGCAGGTCCTGAAACTTCACGCTCAGCCACAGTGAGGCTTTCCACAGCTCTTACCACGGAGGGTTCATCATCGCCCTTGTTGGCTCCGTCACCGAAGGCAGCAAGGCTCGATTGAGCAGGGTGAACAGCCGCGGACTCTCCGGGAGCTGATGCAGCCCCTTTCATGGAGAGTGAGGACCTCCGTCGAGAAATCGTGGACTTCCCTCGGGCTTTCGGCCGCGAGCTCCGCGCTATCGCACTGGCCCACTTGCCTAGTCCACTCCTCAATCTGATGGAACCTGTTTAAGCCTCTACAGAAGGCACCCCGGTGCAGGCAAGAGGAAGATCTGACCCCTTTGTCGGACGATCCAACTGGAAAACAGAGGATAGCGTATTATTCTAGAACTGCAAGATGCGGTCATGACTGAGAATCTCATCGATCATTGTTGCAGCTCCAGCAATCTCAATTCGATCATCACGAAAATCGTCATGAGTGAGTCCTCGGAATTCAATGGAGTTAGAGCAGACCTGTATGATACCTCCGGAATCAAGATACATGTCTATGAGGTCGGGCAGGGGAGGAAAACCGGGTGCCTGTATCTTTTCCGCCACACCCTTCTTCATAAGATGCACTGCATCCATCATCAGAAAGACTTTCACATCAACATCCTGAGCTTGAGCAGTCGTTGCGGTCACGAAGGGTCCATAGCATCTTTCGGCGGCCTCAGGACCCCATTGTCCTATTATGTAGAGTGAGTTTACGGGCATTTGTGGTTCATCTCCTAGAGAAGTGCGAGGTCAACGTAATAGACTGCCAGTCCCAAGGCCATAAACATAGAGAGTACCAAGTTGGTCAGGTGTGAACTGTGAATGGGACCTCCCTGCATGGTCTTGAGTAGAATGGGAAACACTTGTCCAAACTCCAACAATAAAGCCAACAGAGAGAGACCTAGATTCAGCAGAATCAGGATATGTAGGAAGTCAAAGAGAACGGGGTTAACCGGCAAGAATACCGCCCATATCGCTGTGACGATCGAAACAAGCATCAGAATCATCAAGACCATAACCTGCTTCATGAGATAATATCCCATCCGTCGGGCAAGCATGAAGCCAGATAACATGGTGCTCACGTTGATTGCAAGTAGCATTAGCAGCAAGACTTGAAACACAGGCATAACATCGAACCTCACCGGTTTTGATACAGCTTAACGATAATAAAGCTAACGGAATGGTCCATTTCTTAGCACAAGTAGTTCAGGGTGTATCTTACGGCTACCACGATGTACGTCCCAGTTCATCTACACCAAATACAAAGCTTGAAAATGATAGAATTGACTCATGCCCAGGTTGATACCCATGACAATCCATGATATAGCCAAGGAGCTTGACGTGTCCGGTAAACGTTGTCCAATGCCGATATTGCTCACGAAGAAGGAGATCCAGAGCATCGAAGTGGACAAAATCTTGAAAGTCATTGCAACCGATGTGGGCACGAAGAAGGACTTCCCTGCGTGGGCTGAACGAACTGGAAATGAGATTGTTGAGCTAAGAGAGGATGCGGGCACGTTCACGTGGTTCATTCGTAGGGTGAAATGACTGTAGTGGCGGGACAAATCATCGCTTCAAAAATCATTGCCACCTTCATAACGTCACTGACACTCTTCTATCTGAAACCAAGAGTATCCTGATAGTAGTGTTCAGTGAGAAGAACTGCATACCCTAGCCATCATTCAAGAGGATTGACAACTTCGAGGAATTCAAAGATTCCGAAATCTTTTGTGTTCTCAGTGTAGATACGTACTACATCGTATTGCTTAGCTGTTGCAGCAA
>CAYYQL010000101.1:0-2850 GCA_964473825.1 uncultured archaeon | reverse complement strand
CGAATAGAACAAGACGACAGACTGATTAATCATACCTGCAGAACCGAAGCCTGAGGCCTAGAGATGACAGAGACCTTCACACTTCGACTTGATGCAATTCAGCCAAGTCAGCTCTACATAAGCAGACTGAAACTATCCATGGTCGAAGAGATGATAGACGCACGAGAAATCGAGGATCTTGAGCCAGTTCCCATCAAGCTGCTGCGGGGATTCCTGATGGCTACTGATGGTCATACTCGCGGAGTTGCGCTGTATCGTCGGGGTCATGAAGAGGTCAAGTGTTGCTGGGAAGACACAGAACTGGACTGGCAGGCGTATTCGATATGCATTGACTGGTGCCTAGAAGAGGGAATAACCTCCATGATAGATCTAAACGACCGGGTCATTGAACACCAGGACTTTCAGATTCTCTGGCTGGAACGGTGCAGAGTCATGCACGAAGCGCTTGCTAATAGAGCAGGGCAGAGTAGTTAACTCGAACCATAGAGTTAAATATATTCACAATAGTTATTTCGTGAAGGTCAGGTGCGACTCAGATGACAGATGAACCTGTGAAGATCATTGATTGTGTGGGACTCTATTGTCCGCAACCCATCTTTCAGACAAGAGAGGGAATCGAGTCAGTAGAAATCGGTGAAGTAGTGGAGATTCTTGCAGATGATCCAGGAGCAGAATCCGACTTGAAACGATTCACCAAGAGGACCGGGCATGAGCTGGTTTCGTTCCAGAAGCTAGAAGACGGAGTCCTCCGATTCTTGATCAGACGAAAGAAGTAGTGGAAGGAAAAACGAATGAACAGCGTCTACTTGGACTATCACTCGTCGAAACCGACAGACAAGAGAGTAATCGACGAGATGATGCCTTATTTCACAGAGTTATACGGGAACCCATCCTCGCTTCATAAGATAGGAGACCTTGCTTCCGATGCGTTGGAGGCAAGCAGAAGAAGAGTAGCTGATTTTATCAATGCAGATGAAGACGAGATTGTGTTCACAGGGAGTGCCACTGAGGCCACAAACATGGCGCTCATCGGCTATGCCATGAAGAACAAGCGCAAGGGCAAACATATCATCATAACCGAGGTCGAGCATATCTCGATCCGCAACATAGCCAAGTATCTTGAAGCTAATGGCTTCGATGTGTCACGAGTCCCTGTTGATCAGTATGGCATGGTGTCACCGGATAAGCTTGAACGGAGGATTCGCGACGACACTATCCTCATCAGTGTGATTTATGCCAGCAACGAGATAGGGACAATCCAGCCAATCAAGGCTATAGGTGAGCTTGCAGCTGAGCATGATGTCGCATTTCACTCTGACGCTGTCGCAGCTGAGGGGCTGGTCCCTCTCGATGTAAGACGCGACGGCATCAACCTGATGACACTGTCAGCAAATGATCTGTATGGCCCTCGAGGAGTCGGCGCGCTCTACATGCAGAAACGGTACCGGGTGAATCCAATTATCATCGGTGGCGGGCAAGAGAGAGGACTGCGGTCCGGTTCTGAGGATGTTCCCGGAATTATCGGGATGGGAGCAGCCGCAACGCTCATGCAGAAGGAGATGACGGATGAAGTGAAACGCATGGAGTCATTCCGAGACAGGACCATAGATACAATCCTTCAGGCAGTGCCCGATTCCTATCTGAACGGTCATCCAACTCAGAGACTGGCAAGCAATTCACACCTCAGGTTCGACGGTATCGAAGGAGAAGCATTGCTGCTCTCATTCAAAGACCAGAATATTGCAGTGTCAACAGGCTCGGCGTGTACTTCAAAGACCCTTGAGCCATCCCACACACTCATTGCCACTGGTCTGACCCACGAAGAGGCCCACGGGTCACTACAGCTGACAACCGGAAGATTCACGGAAGACTCTGACATTGACAGAGTGCTTGATGTGACCCCTGACATAGTAAGCAATCTCAGAAGACTGTCACCCATCTATAAGGAGAAGAAGGTGTTTGCAAGATGAAACCCACGAAGTATTCAGACAAAGTACTAGACCATTTTAGAAACCCACGTAATGTCGGCGTTCTCGAAGGCGATGATGTCTCAGTAGGCAGGGTCGGAAACCCAACCTGCGGAGACCAGATGGAGGTCTTCATCAAAATAAAAGACGACCGCATCGTGGACGCACGATTCAGGACCTTTGGCTGTGGCTCAGCTATTGCGACCAGTAGCATGGTCACGGAGATGGCAAAAGGAATGACACTAGACGAGGCCCTTGACATCGAGAGAGCTGATGTTGCAACAGAACTCGAGGGTCTGCCACCAATAAAGATGCACTGCTCCAACCTCGCGGCTGACGCGCTTCATGAGGCAATCAAGACATATAGAGCCAGAGAGGGAAAGGAACTGTCCGAGGCGATCGAAGATAATGGCCCTGAGCCCTCATGTCTCATTGGCAAAGAGGAATACCTTGACAAGGGAGTCTACCTCGATATCATGAATACTGAGGAGTTCTCGGGCAAGAGAGTCATCGTTCTCCACACGGGCGACGAGTCAGTAGATGCTGCGCTGGAGCTCACGTCCCAGACTGACCGTGTTGTATTGATAACACCGGAGAGAGAGATAGTGACCACCGAGGACCTTGCAGAGGAGCTACGCAGGTCATCGGTCAAGGTTATCACTGAGTCAAGAGTTCTCGAGGTCCTGGGTGACTACGAAGTCGAGAAGGTCCGCGTTCATAATCTAGACGAGGACGAGGAGTACAATCTCTTCGTAGACGCAGTGGTCATCATAGAGTAGAGAAAACGGTCCTGACATTGGCCGGCTCACTGAATGTGTTGGAAAACGCGACCCCATCAGGAATTGAAACATCTCGCTGAGCACCTCTTCATGATCATCCCTAG
>CAYYQL010000100.1:0-2947 GCA_964473825.1 uncultured archaeon | reverse complement strand
TTGGTTGGGGAATGTTGGGGTCAGGCCTCAACAACCGACGATGTGACTGTTGAGAACATGCTTGTCATTCTTTCTCAGGCGGCCAGTATGGCAAAGGCCAGTGCCAAGTATTCACGCAAGCCCATCGACCTGCCCAAGGAATTCGTTGTTGAAGACGAGCATATCCAAACCGTCAAGGAGGACCCCTTAGAAGTGAACAGTGAGGATAAGCTTGAGGCGGTACGACTGCTGGACGAATCTCAGCGGATTGACGACCGGGTGGTCAACACAAATTCTGTGTATCGTGATAATGAACGAGAGTTTTACTTAGTGAATAGCATGGGGTCGCGCATATACTGGGATGAAGTACGAACCTATCTCGTGGCTCAGGCAGTGGCCAAGGAGGGTACGCGGACCCAGTTCGACTATGATGCTAAGGGTGGACTGGCAGGCTTTGAGATGGTTCGAAACATCGATATTCGAGAGATGGGCGAGGCAGTCGGTAAGGGTGCCCTCGATCTGTTGTCGGCATCGAAACCCCCATCGGGTGAGATGACCGTAGTACTAGATGGGAACGTGGCTGGCCTTATAGCACACGAAGTCTGCGGTCATGCAAGTGAAGCTGATGAGATTGTCAAAGAACGCTCTTTCTTGACGGACATGGTGGGTAAGAATGTGGCTGCTGAACATGTCACAATGGTAGACGACGGCACAATGGACGGACTGCCTGGAAGCTACCCCTATGATTCCGAAGGTACACCTTCTTCAAGGTCTGAGATAATCACTGAGGGAGTCTATAGTGGGTATCTCCACACTCTGGAAACGGCTGCGCTCATGGGCGTGGTTCCCACTGGAAATGGAAGGGCTCAAGACTACAATAGGCGTATCTTCGCGCGGATGTCTAATACATTCTTTGAACGGGGCGACTGGTCCAGCGACGAGATAATCTCTGAAACTAAAGACGGACTCTATGTCATTCGGGCATCGTCGGGAATGGAGGATGTGGTTGGCGGAGGTGTTCAGGTGTCTGCGTTGAAAGGCTATATCATCAAGGATGGTCAGCTCACAGATCTCGTTCGAAGCATGAGCCTCACCGGTCAGGTACTGGAGATTCTAAAGACTGTGGATGCAGTTGGAGATGAGCTCGAGTTCTCTGGGGGTACATGCGGTAAAGGTGAAGAAGACTGGGTTCCCGTTTCATCTGGAGGTCCACATTTGAGGGCTAGAATTGTTGTGGGAGGTGGGTAGCATGCCCTTGGATTCAATATCCACTGCATTACTAAAACAGTCTGAGGAGGCAGGTGCTAGCCAAGCTGAAGTATATGCTATACGGGCTATGACGCGCAGTGTATACATTGACGACTGTATTCCGAAGATAGCAGATGTCAAGAAGGAGACTGGAGTTGGCCTGAAGTATGTAGTAGGGAAGAAGATCGGTTTCACGAGTTCCACCCTTCTAGCCGAGTCCCCCTCTGATGTAGTTGACCGTGCCAAGTCCATTGCGTCAGTGACCAGTGCGGACCCCAAGTTCGAATCCCTGCCTGAACCAGTGAAGGTCTCGGGTGCGCCCAACTGCTTTCGCGACGATGCTACTGCAGAAGTTGATAGTGAATATCTTGTGGCTTGCGTCATGGAACTGGTTAAGGCCACACTGGACAAACAGGTGACAGTTCCCAACGGTGTCCTCCGTGTAAGCTCCGTTGATTTCAGGGTCATGAATTCATTGGGCATAGACTCTCGATCCAGCTCAACAATGGTCTTCGGATTCTTCACAGCAAAATCAGAAGACAGTGGACGCGTGGGTGAAGGCGTACAGCGCTGTTGGTCGCGTCGCATTGAGGACATCGATTTTGCAGGCATCGGATCCAAGTTGAACAATCAGTCGCGAGATGTGCTCAGTTCTAGACCGTTTCATGATAAGTGGGAAGACATCGTCGGAGTGTTTGCCCCAAGTGAAGGATCCCAGATGCTTGGATCCTTGGTGGGATTTTCGACATCTGCCGAGAATGTGAACAAGCGGTCCAGCCCGTGGGCTGACAGACTGGGCGAGCAGGTTGCTCACAAGACTCTGACTATTTCAGATAATGGGCGCTCTGAAAAAGGGCTTCTATCTTCTATAGTCGATGACGAAGGCCTACCCTCGGAGAATACATTACTCATTGAGGATGGGGTACTACGATCATATATTTCCGATAGCTACAACGCCAACATCATGGACCTAGAGTCCACGGGGAACGGAATGAGGCGAGAACCCCGTGAGGCACAGGGACTGTTCACAAGAGCGGCTACATGCGCTGTGTCTACCCTGGAGATGAAACCAGGCTCAATGACTCCAGACGAAATCATCGAAGGAGTCGATAGGGGTATTTACATTGAGCATTTCGCGTGGCCGCTTGTCAATCCAGTATCGGGCACCTTTTCCAATGAGATTCGGAATGCACGTTTGATCAAAGATGGCCAGCTGACCGAGAAGATTCGGAATGCTCTCCTAGTTGGAAACCTCTACGAATCTATTCAGAGAGAAGTCCAGGTAGGTTCAGACCTTGAAGTGAACAGTCAATATGTCATACCAACACTTGGATTCTCGGGAGTAGACCTTGTGGGCCAATAGGCTTTATTGGCCAGGGCAGGTCTCCAGCAACCGGTAAGCTAATCAGCGAAGATTGGTTCGACATAAGCAGAAATGCCTAAATACCACTTTGTTTGCACGCCCTAGTAGGTAAGGGGTCAGCATTGTCCGACTACGAAGCCATCATGGAACAAGAAGTAGAGAGGGTCAACGAAGCGCTTTCAGACTACTTCGATTTGCGGATAAAGGAGATTGGGCGACTTGGTCCAATTCACAAGCAGTACTACAGCGTGGTGAAGGACTACTTGATGAGGGGTGGGAAACGCCTTCGACCAGTTCTAGTAGTTGGCGGTTACAAAGCAGTTAAGGGTGCAGACGCTCCTCGTAATCTGTATCTTG
>CAYYQL010000099.1:0-3120 GCA_964473825.1 uncultured archaeon | reverse complement strand
AGAAACCAGTGCTGTACTGCCTGCCAGTTCCTAAAGAGCCCGCATAGAAGGATGAGGAGGAACTGGAGGAGCTCCAGGTGGAGTTTCACTACTAACCAACAGACAGTCGCGGTAGGGACTGGATTCGATCTCTTGCTCCACTCCCAAGACCGACGGAAGGGTTATCTTGTCAGATTCTAAAGCATTCATGGAAGGGGCATCATGCCGAGGACCTCACGGACTACTGATAGGCTGATCATCATCTCGATGCTCATGATGGCCTTTGCAGTCATCAACCTCTACTGGTACTCCACAGCCCCCGCAAGACACAGTATCCATCAGGAATACGGGTCATCCACCCAGTTCACCCGGACCTTGCCTGTACGAGCCGACCATTCGTACCGGGTCCACCTTCGAGTTGAGGACTCCAGTTTCGACGAGGGAGCAGTCGTCTCCGCCACGCTTCGGGTCTTTGTGGACTCGGAGTTGTTCGACACGTTGACTCTTTCCAGTCAAGAGTACCCAGAGCCAGGCACGTGGTGGGCAAGGACGAGCGCCTCCGCATCGACATGGGTCTATCCCGAGAAGGACTGCGATCTGGCCATCGAGGTCTCCATGGAGGCAGGCAGGAGCTGGTCGCTCAATGTGCACGAAGACCTCCCCGAGGAGTTACCGGAGATGATACTTGTCTCGCGTTGGTTCATGGCTGTTGCCATACTACTGATGGTTGGGTTCGGTGTAGTACACCTGCTCCCCTATGTGCGAGGGTCGGACATGACTACGGCCAGAAGAGATCAACAACATCCAGAAGAGCGACGTCACATCGAGTCCTACGGATGAGGGAGATCAGCCGATTGCATTGACCTCAGACATCTCAATCTCATCCCAACACGGGATCTGCAAAGAGTCAGACGAAGAGAGCCGGACCAACCTCTCTCCGCCTCTGACCCTAACCCAACTAACTACGTCGTCTTCGAAGCAGTTCAAGGACGATGACTACAGTCACGACGCCAGCCATGATGACGATGAACACCAGTGTCGGGTCTATCGCAGGAGTAGTCGTAGTCGTCGAGGTTGTCGTCGTAGTGGTCGTGGTTGTGGTGGTTGTAGTGGTGGTCGTAGTTGTCGTGGTCGTGGTTGCTGCTGTCACATTCATATACACCGTTGACGTTGAGAGATGGCCTGTTGTGTCATTGACCGCCAGAGTCGCATTGTAGACTCCAACGAACAGTCCCCCAGCATCCACTGATATCTCGGATCCGTCCCAGTTCCCACTCTCGTACAGCGTTCCATTGACGTAGAACGCATAGCTGTCCGGATACAACTCGGTGAAGGACCAGTTCAAGAGATGCACTGCTTCACCTTCCTCGTACTGAAGATTATCGGGTGCTTCCACAAATGCAGGATACGTCGTGTCTTCAATCGTGATTGTGGCCGTATCGGTGGTGCTCAGGCCCGCTGTATCGAAGACGGTGACCTCTACTTCATAGACACCTAGGTCCATTCCGCTTCTCGTGTAGATGATTGTGTTTCCTAGCCATTCATCGTCCAAGAAGAGATCACCATCCTCTCTGATCTCATACCTGTAGGGTCTGTCACTCTCTGGTGTCCAGGACACCGAGACCTCTGGACTTCCGCCCTCAGCAACGACATCGGTGGGGGAGTCGATAGTGGGACGCAGTAGGTACGCAATCTCATTCATCCAGATTTCCAGCGCATCGGAATATGTGGAGTCATCCGTGTCATTGACATAGAGTGTGGTCAGCAGACCGTTGACAATGGCGCGCCCCTCAACACTGCTCACGATGGACACATTTGTTTCGCCAGGTTCTGGGTCGAAACCTGCCAGAGCCGTAGCATTGTCAAAGATGGTGAGATTGTTGAGATCCCAGATGAAGTAGTTGACAGCATTGCTGAGATTAGCGGCGGAATAGTCATTGGGGGCCTCGAATATCGGATGTGATTCGTCCCAGAGATATATCGGCATCAGATCCATGAACGCACCCTCTGAGTGTACGCCGAGATAATCCCAGAGTTGGGCACTGTCCTGATTGGAGTACTCCCATGTGCTGATGACCAGCCGACCTCCTCCATCCAGATACTCGACTATCTCTCCAACGTAGGCCTCTATTCCATACCAGGGAAGGTCCATGACCAGTAGGTCCCAGGACCCATCGTTCAGACTCAGATTGAAGTACTCCGGGTCTGAAGACAGTTTGAATGGAACACCCAGTTCGTTCAGCGCCTCGGCTACAGCACCACGATAAGCGTTGGCGTAGTTCGGGTTGCCTGCGCCGTTGCCCGTGTCAACAAAGGCCAAAACACTCCCGGCGGTCAGCCAGTCGATCATGTTAATGGTGGAACGCTCGTTGTCCAGCACCGTGAGTTGGCCGTCTCGCACAATCGCTTCATCAGCAAGAACCACGATTCTGCCCTGATCCACGGCCTCTGCTGCAATGACCACGTCGCCATCAGCATCCTCCCAGAGGGCAAATGCGGGAGCCGATAGGTTCACAGACCCTGGTGCCAGGCTGCCCATGGAAGTGCAGTTCTCATGGACATCACGCAGACCGGATCGGACCAGTGAGTTAGTCGCAGCGCTGGTATTCAGCCTGAGATTCGAGGCTGCGAGCAGTTGGTTCAGGTTGGCATTCGGCGTGACTACATGATCACCGATGAGGAACAGGGCACCTCCGGCAGACACCCACTCCGTGACGTCCGAGATCTCGCTGGCAGTGAAACTGGAGTCTGGACTGTTGATGATGAGAAGATCATAGGAGCTCAGGACGTCTAGCGTAAGAGTATCGGTACCTGAGGGGTACAGCTTGTCGAAGGCATATTCGCTTGCCACGAGGGAGTCTCTCAGATCTGCATGTCCAGTCGAAACATCTGCATACTGTATGTCCCAAGGGTCAACTCCATACTGAACCTCATGAGAGAGGTCAAACAGGATGCGGGCCTTTGGAGTCGGAGTAAGCCACTTCATTGCATCACCTATGATCGGTGACAGGTCTGCAGCAATAGACGAGGTATTCATGGACATGGCCACAACCCGACCACCACCGAGCTTGTTGTCTAAGGAGAGGATTGAGGACACTTGAAGACCATCTGTCTGATTGGCCAGAATCGAGAGATAGGGTC
>CAYYQL010000098.1:0-3224 GCA_964473825.1 uncultured archaeon | reverse complement strand
ACCAATCAGGGGCAAAAGCAGTGTCTACCATGCGATAACCCATCTCTAGGGCCTCGGCAACTGTCCTCGGACACTCCTTGGGATCAGTGTTTTGCTAGGTCCCTAATCCAATACATGGTATCAACGCATAAGCCATACTTCACTTAATTATAGTTCATTTTTATATAAGATGGGTATCTGCCAGGGATACAGGCCGAGTAAGATTATATCGGGGGATGCACGAAAAGCAGACCTGTTGGCATTCCGGAGAAGAAGCAGATGCGTTTCACAGAAGGCCTCAAGATTCTGATTACAAAGACCTGGTATAATCTCAGTTTTGTTCTGTCTATGGCAGCAACAGCAATAATTGCATCATGGATTCTACTACAGGGATCACTGACTCCTGACATCACCGATCCAGTCCAAGGACTTGGGATATCTGTCGTGGTGTCTTTCCAGTACTTCGTCATCATTCTGATAGGATCATCCCTGACAAAGAGTGGGCGTGCCGTCTTCTTCGAGGGAGAGAATCAGCTGAGAAATCAAGTGATTCTATGCGTTATCATGGTGTTGGTCTTCATGTTATTGGGAGGAGCATCAGCCATTGTTGGACCAGTTGTGGGAGCAGGGCTCACTTTCTTGGATACAGTCATTACTGCGTATTTCACTGTACTTTTAGGATGGAACCTAGGAAGCAAAGTGTCTGAAACTCTTGATGGAAAGAAGGGGCTGCAGTGGTTCTTGTTTGTCATCTTCCTTGTCATAGATGTGATGATCTTTGGCTATCTGTACATGTATGTCGGTCTTGATGTCCTTCTCTTCGAACAACAGATTGTCTTGCTGATGTTTCCGTTAGGAATTGTTATTCTTCCGATTCTGACTGTCTATCTGAGAGAGGAGAATGAGGGGGCGAATCAGACCACGTTGATGACATTAGTTCTCTTCGGACTGGGACTCTACTACACCTTCAGGCTCGTAAGTGTCTCAGACCCCCAGTTCACCCTTCTTGATATGGCGCTTCAGTTTATCCTGCTTATATACGGACTTTCAACCACTGTGGCGAAGGTGGAAGATGCATCGCCTGGCCCGCTCAAATCAATCAGTCTGATCCTTGTGGTTATCCTGAGTAGAGTAGGCACCCAAGTGAATCGACTACTTGCAGCTGCAACTGGTTGGGGGAACATTGTGCAGGTAGGTGTGCTTAGCTTCACGATACTCAATCTCGCAGTACTGGGGCTTCTGATACCTACATATTGGATGTGGAAACGTAAGACAAGGACTTCTGAGAAAACCACCTAAACACAACACAGATGTATCCAGACCGTTCACTAAGGGCATAGTCATAAGGCATGCAGGTTCTCTGTGGCTGTGGTACAGATGAGTGGCATAATCGTGTCATTTGGGAAAAAGGTGGCCAGACGGCCGCTTGTCAGTTATCTAGCGCCATTCATCGTCGGTCTAGTCATCTTCGTTTTCATTCTCATCACCCAGGGTCCAGATCTGCTCACTTTCTTCCAGCTTGACATCCTTACTATTCCCTTCATGATTTCAGGAGTCACCATGCGTCTGCTGAGTGGGATAGGTATCATGCTCACGTATGCGTCAGTTTGCACGCTTATCTTCAACTTAACATCGGAGTCTGTGAAAGGCAACGAAAGAAGAGCATCTATTCTGAAAGGAATTGTTGCGATCATCGGTGTTGCAATCGCAGGATATGCCGTTTACAGAATCTACGGTATTCTGTATCTCGACGCAGACTTGAACCCCTTGGAAGACCTGATTGCGTTGTATGGAATATGGTCGCTTATGCTGTTGGTGTATCTTGTACCAGCCATCAGGAACTCCTATGTGCCTGAATACCAAAGGAGTTCTCTTGAGATGAAAAGAGCGTTTCTAAGCAATGCCAAGTTTTCCATATGGAAGACCTATCAGAGACGTGTCTGGAGGGAATACGGCAAGATTGAGGCGAGAGAATTTGAGAAATACGGAGAAACGCTGGCTATCTGGAGAAGCCAGCTGAGCGGACTCTTGCTGCTCCCACTATGTTTCATACTCCTTCCCCTCCCACCTCTTGCCCTTGTTGCATTTGTGCTCTGGTTGCGAACGCTCTCGCTCCACGAAGCACCTCTGAGAAACTCAGAACGTGTAATCCTTGTTCTCATCACGGTCTCAATCATCGTCTTTCGTACCTTGATGTATTTCCATCTTGAAGTACCCACAATGACTCTGTACTTTGACCTAGGATACTCTGTGGGGATAGTCGCCAGTATCATGGCATTTGTCTACCTCGTCACGAAATCTTAGTATGAAGAAGAAAGATATGGAAAGGCAATAATATTGTAGAGTGGATGTACAAGAGAGGCAGAGACTTGTTTGTGAAGCGTTTTGATGAATGCGAGGAAATCATTGCCATCGATGATACGATTCTTCGCGAGATATTGAATCCAAGACATGAGGAGAAGGAGCTTCATCTTGATTACAGTATTGCACATGCAATGGTGAAGAAAGGCGAGAGCTCGGCACCTCATGTTCTCAAGACATCCTCAGAAGTCTACTGTATCCTACAAGGAGAGGGCATGATGCATGTGGATGGCGAGTCTGTTGAAGTGGGGCCTCTAGATGCCGTCTATGTGCCGCCGGGTGCAACTCAACATATCGAGAACACTGGAGAGCAGAATCTCGTTTTTCTTTGCATTGTATATCCTTCATGGCGAGCAGATGATGAAGAGCTCGTGAGCTAGTAGCAATAGAACCTCATATTCTAACTATCTATATGGTAACTACTATATTTATTATAGCAAGTAGCGTCGATATGCTTGAAAGATGATGAAAGACGGTAAGAGAGTCTTGAAAGAGATAATAGAGCGGCTTCATGAAGGAGAGGATCCAGAGAGCCTCAAAAGAGACTTTTTAGAGGTTCTTGATGCTACCTCAGCTGAAGACATCTCCAAAGCCGAAGAAGAGCTAATCCGTGAGGGGTTGCCTCGCGAGAAGGTTCGAAGACTATGTGATGTCCATCTTGCAGTGTTCCGCGAGTCGCTAGAGACACAGACCTCTGACGAAGAAACAGGTCATCCAATACACACGCTAAAGCAAGAGCATCAGATACTGCTGGATTCGGCCGATGAGTTGACTCGGTTGGCTCAAAATATTGCTGAGAATCCAGATGCGGTCTCAGAGGAGAGGATTGCTCGACTGCGCCACCTCGTCGGTCATTTTAGAGACTCGGAGAAACATTACCTTCG
>CAYYQL010000097.1:0-3363 GCA_964473825.1 uncultured archaeon | reverse complement strand
TGTTATCACATAATTCTTAAAAAATCAGGAGTATATTATATCTTATGCAACCGTATCATGGCGTATCGATGATCTCAAGCAGTTCATCGCCAGCTTTCCGAACCCGAGACCTATATCCCCTAGTGGTATAGACGCGCACAGGACGAAGGTCGCGTTTGTAGCTTCTTGCAATGAGACTCAAATCAGCGACGTCCCAGAACTCGTAACCTCGAGAACCACGTTCAAAGAATACCACATCGTCAAGAGAATACTTTCCGGGATAGAACTCCACGGACGGACGGTTTGGATAGTCAACATACACATTCTTTGGATCGATACCGGCGGCCTCTGCAATCTCTCGTTCAACCTCAAACAGCCCATCGGGTGTACTTAGTTTCTTGAGAAATGCCTGGTCCGCTATCGCTCTTGAGCTTGCCAGTTTGATGAGATATCTGTCTTTGAAGGCATCGAAGATTCGGCCTGCAGTCTTCATCTCCTCAGTGGGATCTTCTGGCAGATGCAGCAACAAGTCATGGAATGTCAGGTCATCAATGGAGAGAAACTCCTTGGGATTCTCTCGAGGAAACTCGAACAGCATTGATGCCGCTTCATCAAGTATTCGGAGCAGCATGAGTTCAGCAGCGCGAACGGTCTTGTGATAATACACTGCATCATACATGTTGGCGCCTGCGGAAAGGTACGATTCGAGCGTATAGACAGATCCACGCTCCACTGCAATCTTGTTCTTCGCAATACGAGTGGCATCAAAAAGACGCCGATATTCGAGTTGTGCATATTCGACTCCTGCGAAATACGCATCCCGCTCCAGACTGTCAATGAGTTCAGGGTTGATGGGCAGAGTGAGAAGATCCACGTCTATTCCTTTGACAGAGATGCCATTCTCGACCACGTCAACTAGTTCTTTCACTGAGAAGGTGCTCGCTTCTATAATCTCAGTTGCAGGAGAGTCTTCCAATGTCATTATTGCTCTGGTCCTACGATCCCGTCCTCTAACAGCGCAGTACTCATCCATGACATTCGACCATGCACCGCGCGAGATGGTGAGAAGCATCGAAACAAGCCGAGCCTTAAGCAAGTCCTCCTTGTCAGCCCTCAGGCTATCGAATAGAATGTCGGTGACATGAAGAAAGCCGATCATATGCCCCATCAAAGATTGGTCAGCCCCGGGATATACCTGATGGATTCCAGCCGGGGCTCTAATGCTCCGTAACCTCTGGGTCATCCGTAGGTCCAGGATGGACTCCTCAAGCTCGGTTAGACCAATATATCCGTGGAGAGGGTCCTTTATCTCGATGGAGTAGGCTAAATCTGGGGTTGCCATTTTTATCACTGAGCCTTAGCAGCCGAATCGAATTGCGCAGGAATTCCACTTGCCTAAATATGTTGAAGAACCTTACGAATTATTACATCATAACGAAGATTCATCAGGTTCCACGAGAAAGAGATGTACATGAAGCGATACATGGCGGCATATCTGCTTGTTACGATTCTTTTCGCTGCTGCAGTAGCAACAGAAGGTGTTTCCGATACTCCGACACCTGTTGCATTGACCACTAGTTCTGCAGATGTCTACGGAGTGGACCTATCGTATGATATCTACCAAGAGATAGACCTTGCCTCGTATCGCGACTATATCATCAAGTTGACAGAGAACGGGTCTCGCTGGACATCGCTGGATGACGGCATCACCTTCAGTGATGCTAATGTTCATGCGCGTAACTGGATAGTACAGGAACTGGAGAGAGTCTCCGAAGGGCGCATCGAAACTGAGATACTTGGAGATCACAAGTCAGTTGTTGGGAAACTACCCGGTTGGGCGTCTGGGAACGCACCAATATTCATGGTGGGAGGTCACTACGACTCCGTGCTTGGCGCCCCCGGCGCAAACGATGATGGAACCGGAGTTGCCGCAGCACTGGAGTTGGCACGCGTTATGTCCCAACATCGTTGGGCTCTTGACATCTATTTCTGTCTCTGGAACTCCGAAGAAATAGGTCTCTGGGGGAGTTGGGAAGTCACAGACATCTTCAGTGACCGAAATCTTGCGTTACTACACTACTACAATGTAGATATGCTATTAGTGGACGATCCAGAGCGGCCCCCCGATAAACAGGTTCTCGCCGTCTATAACACCTACGCACCATTTCACGAGAGCAAGTACTATTCATACCTCATGAAAGCACTTAGCAACAACATCGGAATCAATATTGTTGACCCGACTCCGTCTACTCGGTTCTTCGGATGGGAACGTAGTGACCATTATTCGTTTATACGAAGAGGATACAATCAGGTCTCGTTCCTTTTCGAGAGTGGTTTCGAGAGAGATGATGCATATCACCAGCCGGCTGATGTCTGGAACAACCCCTTATACAACTACACGGTGGCAACAGAGGCGGTCAGATGCATAGGTGCCTCCATGGCCTTCACAATGTCCTACGCTCCGCTTCAGCTGAGCAGCATGAGCTACGACGGAACACTGCAGCCTGGCCAGAATCGCGTCTACCATGTTCCCATCAGCACGCCAACAGATATCGCAGTTTATTCGAACTGGACCGTTGGCGAATTGGAGTTCGCACTCCACGACACCAGCAACACCATCCTTGACGAAGCATGCTTCATAGATGCTACATCAGAAATGGTCGAAGCATTGAACGGACCCGCAGAGTCAGCGGGGCTGTACAAGGTCATAATCAACAACCCAAGTGACACCTTAACCTCCTACAGTGTGTCCATCCAGTACGACGCCGACCTCAACGGAGATGACATACTAGATAGTCAGCAGTACTGGTTTGATCCAATCATGTTCAGCCTCGACCTTGACAATGATGGATTGAGTGACGGTCTTGAGAAACTCATCGGGACCTCTAGGATAAACAGCGACACTGACGGTGACGGCATGCCGGATGGCTGGGAGTACTTCAATGGGCTTGACCCGCTGGCGGATGATTCCTTGGAGAATCCCGATGATGATGGGCTGACTAACCTCGAGGAGTACACTCATGGGACTGACCCGCAGAATCCAGATAGTGACAGCGATGGTATGCCAGATGGGTGGGAAATCGAACACGGGCTTGATCCGCTAGCTGATAATGCAGCAGACGACCCGGACGGAGATGGATTCAGCAATCTTGAGGAGTTTCTAGTCGGGCAAGACCCCAACTCGCCTGACATCGCCATGGAAAACACCACAAAAGACTCTGACGCAACGACTCTGCCGTGGTACCCTGTGTTGGTTGCAGCAGGAGCGGCAGGCTTCGCAATCATAGTCGGGATTGCCTTGCTGAGAAGAACAGGTATCTCAGCCTTCCAGAGGTCTGTCACCGAATCCAATATATTGATTCAGGGCTCTCGGACACTTGCGCA
>CAYYQL010000096.1:0-3585 GCA_964473825.1 uncultured archaeon | reverse complement strand
CCCAGTACACCGACGAATGCATCTGTGAGACCGTTTCTTGCTGCTACCCATGGTGACCGAAGTACGAATGTAGAGATGTAGTTCTTGGTGAGTAGTCTGATTCTGAGTAGATTATTACCCTCTAGACGATCGGTGGGGAATGCCAGTATGGGGTGATGTGAGATGAGAAGATTCACCTTGTCTTGCGTTGCCTTTGTCACAGCGCGGGCGGAGGGATATGTGACCACCAGCACACGATTCACTGTTGTGTTGTCCTGTTCTTTCTCCGTCTGTGGGCCTATCTCTACTCTGTTCATCAGACCGCGAAACGTGTAACTCTCTGGTGCAATCAGGTTCAGGTGTCTTACAATATCTTTCAGCGTGGTCATTCCGAACACCAATCATCTCTTCTGAGCCAATCACTACAAAGGGCGGTGTAACCGGACATGGACTCTTACCTAAGTCTTGCTCTTGTCACGAAAATATCATGTCTTGGGCCTTCTGGCTTTCGACAATGATGACAACTGGCCGGACGAAGTCACTCATCAAGAACCTCGAGTTCAGGCTCTTTCTCCTTCTTCTTCTCTTTCTTTGGCTCCGACTTCGGTTCTTGTACTGTTTCTTCGCCCCGCTTGACTGTTCTCTTCTTTCTCTTCCAGTACTTGGTTCGAGCGACACGAAGCTTCCGCATCTGTCTCAGATCAACAACCGTGGGATTCTGTCGTCTTCGCAAGCGTGTTAGTTCTCGTTCAAGGGTTCGTTTAGTGGTCATGTGCGCTACCCCATCGCTTCGGCGTGAGGGTCTGTGAGTTCTTTTATAACTGTGTCGGGGTTTCTTCATGACAACCCTTTTTGCCATGTCACGGTCAATCCGTTTCGTGCATGATGATCAGGAGGTCGTTGTGATATGTCCCCCACTCAAGATGACAAGACAAGCATTCGTATCCGACTCGATGAGGAGCTGCTAGAGAGAATCGACAAGGTCGCTGGGAGCCGAGGAAGGCAGCACTGGATCCGCGAGGCCCTTCTCTGGCGGCTGGACCAGGAGATTCCGCCCATAGTGCTTGAGCTGTCCGAGGAGGTGGCTGAGTTACGTGCGCGTGTCGAGCATCTGGAGTCATCGCAGGATACTGACCTGTACCGTGGAAAGATGAACGAGACCCTTGAACGTGAGATCTGTCGTGATGACCTCGAGCGTGAGATCATGGCATACATCCTGCGGGAAGAGGGCGCGACGACCCCCGAGCTCTCCGAGGCACTGCTGGGCACCGAGAGCAAACGACGCACCATTCTGGACCGCATCGACAAACTCAACGAGAATGCCATGCGGGTGATTGGTGTGCCCATTCTCGCCTACGAGCGGGGTATCGTACAGGGCAAACGCGGTGCGTGGTGGCTCATCAACGAGGAGTACATCACCGAGTAGGCTGTGCTCGGGGGCGGTCGGGCGGGAGCAAATCTTTAAAGAACTTCTGAGAAGCCTCTCGGTAGGGACCGTAGTCTAGTATGGACCCTCCGCGGTTCGCCCTCGGTGGGGTATTCATAAGGCGCCGGCCTCCGAAGCCGGATATCGCCAGTTCAAGTCTGGCCGGTCCCGCCATCTGCTTTTGATTTGGGTGCTTTATAACACTCCATCCGCTACCATAGGACGGTGACCACCCCCATGACGCTGCTTGACTCGGAGACCGAACGACGCGCCTGCGAGATTGCCGAGAAGTTCGCTCGCTACCTCAATAGCCACTCTGGTAGGAATGTTCTCGAGAATCTGGACGAGGGAGAGAGCTTCATTCTTCAGACCTCCGAGGCCACCATGCGAGTCACTAAGGTGGGTGGGCGGGCCGAGGTCGTTCTTCTTCATCAGGCCGCTCAGGCGTAGCTGCTGCCTCCGTTGCATCCTTTTCGTGCGCCTCTTTGCAGCTAGATTTATTATCCTCTACAAGCCTCCAATTCTGTGGGGTGTGTGTTATGACGGAATGGAATCCAATAGAATACGACTGGGCATACTATGTAGATATGCGTGACTTCTCGTGGCATACAGCCAAAAAACAAGTTCCAGTTGAGGCAATCGTCCTCGAGAAGGAGAAGCAGACCTTGGACGATGGTCGCGGTGCGGTTATCACCAACTACTACCACTCAACGAGCTTGGGGCTCTCCAAACTTGGTGGAAAGCGCGAGGCCACCGAGACCCTTGTGAAGAAGGCCCTTGAACTCATGAAGCAGGACGGCAGATTTCCGCCTATGGTTGAAGTCAAGCGGGTCTACAAGAATGGAAATGCTGACCTGGCCTACGAACCTTCTGAATATGATTGGTTCACCCTTCGGCTGACCCCAGAGCTGGTCGGAGAGAGAGTTGAGGACTTCCTTGATGAACTGAAGCCTGCGGGAAGGACTGCATTCAGGCCGTCGGACAAGTGGAAAGTGGAGCCTGCGAAGAGCAGCCGTTCAAAGTGCCGCACGTGTGGAAACAAAATCGACAAGGGGACGCTTCGGATCGGTGAGCCAAGCTACTTCCAAGACCACCTTACTTATAGATGGCACCATCTCGACTGCATTGCCGAAGAGATCTGGGGCATCGACAAGAACATGCTGGAAGGCTTTGAGAATCTTGACGAGGAACAGAAGAGCCAGTTTGAACAGGCCGTCTTCTCATAGGAGTTAGATTCATCACGTGCAGTCCCGGTGCTGGCCAATCGATAGCCATTAAAGGGGGAGAACGGCGTTTCTATACCTGTACTCCCTCGGTGATTTCAGTGCCCAACCCGAACCCGGGCTAGACGACAGTAGAGCGACTGCAAGAAAGAAGCGAACACACTCACAAGTTCTGCCAAGGGGAAGCAACACGCAGAGCTCCGCAGATTCGTTCTAATACTGAGAGCGTAGACCTCACAGGTCTAGGAGCTAGCCAGTCATGAGAAGAAAGAGGGGCGCAAATCTCTGAAGCGCGAGGGTATCTGTTTACTCGGCCACTTGGATGATCATGCAGGTCCTCGCAGTGGCGGAATTCCCTCCTACAACAATCTTCATTACTCGGGAGTGAATCGTTCTCTGATACAGATATAGCCCCCATGAAGGTATCCCAATCATTGTGTTCTCTTCAGCTGTCAGAATTTCACTGGTCTTGGAGGACCCTTAGTTTCCATATAATCGCCTTCTAGAGAAATCCCTGCTTTGGCCCATGGATGAGTATCACAGCAGGAAGAAGCAGGTCTAGGCTGGATGGCCGAAGAGACCGGCGGGAGGATTTAATACGGTCCGGTTGCGACGGTCTGGTGGGATGCGATGTGGGCACGGTCATGCTGAGATATCAGACTCAGGATGGAGAAACCAAAGAGAAGACCTTCGAGTCAGATATTGCGGCAATCGACCTATCCGGTAGTGCCATCAGCTCAATCGATCTCGACCCTCTGCGGCACTGCAGCAGCCTGCAGACACTATATCTTCATAAGAACCAGTTGCAGGAGCTGGACCTCAGCCCCTTGGCCAGCTGCACCAGCCTGCAGACACTCTATCTCAGGTGGAACCGGTTGCAGGAGCTGGACCTCCGCCCCCTCTCAAGCTGCACCGACCTGCAGAGAATCTATCTCTGGGGGAACCGGTTGCAGGAGC
>CAYYQL010000095.1:0-3608 GCA_964473825.1 uncultured archaeon | reverse complement strand
CTCCCAGCCATCTGGCATTCCATCGCCGTCAGAGTCACTATTGAGCGGATCCGTTCCCGCCCGATACTCATCCAAGTTCGAGAGATAATCAGAATCTGGGTCCTCCATAGAGTCGTCTACCAACGGGTCCAGTCCATTGAAATACTCCCAGCCATCTGGCATTCCATCGCCATCCGTATCATTGTCCAGTCTGTCCGTTCCGATGGCCATCTCATGATAGTCTAGGAGGCCGTCTTCATCACTGTCCCCCGGGTCAAGCATACCAAGGACGAAAGCATCGTATTGTCCGCTGAACTCAGGGAACTCTGCATTGGCAACTAAGAATGTTGGAGAATTCGTACTCCCAGTAACATAGAACCTACCTGATGTATCACAAGAGATAGAGTTGGCTACATTTGTCATGTTTCCATCAAGGACTACCGAGAAGTCGACGGAGAGGTCTTCAGCATCTAGCTGAAGTATGTAGGCGGCTGTTCTACTGATAGTGGTCGGGTAGGGGTTGTATGCTTGAGGAAAATCAGATGATTCTGTAGATCCGCACACAAATAGCTCTTTTTCGTTCACTGCGACATCGAAAGTTTGATCCCAACTCATTCCTCCAAGGAATCGAGAACGGATAATCTCCTTACTTGTTGTGTTCACTCTCACAACGAAGCCATCTGATGTTATCGTTTCCTTAGTCTGAACAGGTACAGTTGGGAAATTATCAGATCGAGTTCTACCAACTATGTATATGTTATCTACCGAGTTCAAACAGATACTCATCGCCCGATCGTCCGAGTCTCCTCCAAGATAGGTGGAGAATTCTAGACTACTCCCTGAGGAGTCCAGCTCGAACAGAAAAGCATCCGAGTCTCCGCCCAGTGTAGTATCGATTGCATCAATCGTGGGGAAATCTGATGACCAAGTGGATCCAGCGATGTAGACATGCCCAGAAGGGCTGAGAACAATAGACTTGCCGTAATCCTGATCAGATCCACCAACAAAAGTGGAATACAAGATGGTGTTGGTGCGGATGTCCAGTTTCGTGACGAAACAGTCTGCACCACCGTTGAGTGAATCATCGAATGCATTCTCTGTCGGAAAGTCTGCTGAATCTGTGTATCCTGTTATGACAACATTCCCTTCCTGATCGAGTGCAATACAGTCCGCCCTGTCGTTGTCCGATCCCCCAAAGTAGGTGGAATACTCCACGTCACCGTCTGCATTAAGTCTGGTAATAAAGGCATCCAGTTCTCCCCCTAGAACACTATCAATGGCCTGTTTCAGTGGGAAGTCATCTGAGCTTGTGTATCCTGTGATAAGAGCAGAACCGTTCCCATCAGCTGTGATTGACATTCCCAGTTCATAACCGCTGCCTCCGAGCAGGGTAGAATACACCAGGTTTCCAGTAGGGCCCCACTTGGTAACAAAGACGTCATCGAGTCCTCCGTTGTAGGAAACCCCTTCCTTTGTCACAGGGAAGTCTTCGGATGTGGTACGACCAGTCACGTAGATATACCCCATCTCGTCCGATGCAATGGCCATGCCCTCATCCCATCCGCTTCCTCCAATGTAGGTCGAAAAGTCCAGTGGACTCTCAGAAGCTTCTATTGATGCATGACCCGCCTCCCCCATTCCTCCTTCATGTACTCTCATCGTTACTGACTCTTCGGTACGAACTAATGGCAGTTGTGTGAATCTCAAAGGTACGACATTCGGAACGACTATTTGGGTTAGAATGCCTAGGACGACGAAACAACAAAAGAAAGCGTTTGTATACTTCATGATTGACGAACTATCCTATTCTGCGACAACTCCTCTTTCCGTGCAAATGTGTCTCTATCGCCGTTTCCGTGAACTATCAAGGAGAATCTACTTGAACTAGCCATCTAGCGTAATGCTGTGATCTCCGAAAATCCTGCAGATATTCCCAACATGAGGGTACTGGGTAGACGCATACGATCTGGCAGCGTCAACATTGTAACCAATGTCAAGAGCATGCCAGAATCTCCTTGTGAAGGCGCATCCATCGTCTCCATTGATAGTGCCATCAAATCCGACGAAAGCGTTATCATAGACATCTCCAAGGGGAGTAGTTATCCGCCTACTTCTCCAGACGAACTGGTACCCAAGGCTATTCCCCTCTGTTGTCACAACACTTCCGCTGTAGCAGTGGTGCAAATACGTGAGGTATCTTTCAGGTGCATTGTATATCTCATCGGGGTAGACTCTAGGCTGGTTCTGATCTATGAGGACGAAGTTATATGTTTCGTCGTAGGCTCCATGCCCGATTGAGAATCCAACATAACAGCTCATCGCACTTTTCCACTGCGATTCGGTCAACGGCGGGTCTCTCTCACCCACAATATCAAAGTGCTTGTTAAGTATATTACAGACGAACTCCCATGTCGAATAACCTCCTGAAATGCCATCGACATCCGTCATATACTCAGCAAAGCCTTGCATAATGGCTTGTGCTTCATAGTAGATGAAAAATGGACTAACCCTGATCAGCTTGCCCGTTTGGGCATTGACCCAAGAGAAGCTACATCGGATTCTATCCTCCAAGCCAAGAGATAGTGTCCTTTTCCTCTCTCTTCAGGAATCCATTCCAGACGAGCTGATTCCACATTCTGTGTCCCCGTCCGAATCAGGTTATTCGAATACACTTCTTGAATTGCCTGCATTGCGCTGATTCCGGTTTTCTTGCTTTCCCTGACCTCATTCCATATGAAGGAGAAACTGGTTATAGCACCGCTCAGGTCATTCATCTGGACACGAATGTGGTCATCCTTTACCGGTACAGAGTGGACAACGTGCTTCCATTCTACCAGCTTACCAAATTGATTAGATTCTACGCGGGAGAGCACTGCATCCTCCGGGAGGTAGGCATGCTCTTCGACAAAGGAAATTGCTTCCGTGAAAGCTGCAGCATCGCACAGCATCGGAGAGTGCTCGAATACACATGCAGAATGCGCCTTCGTTTCAACATAGTGAACAAGATATCCTGTTTCTATGTCGATTTCCACCATGGTCCCGTAGTTGCTGCTAGACATCCATTCAATACGGCAAACTCTGGTATGTCTATGTTGCTTCGATGTCAAGCTGATTTCATCTGACTCTGTTCTTGGACGCGACATTATGGCTAAGTATTCTCTCTCAACTGCGGCCATTGCCTTGGTGTCAGGCACGATGCCCATGTTCCCGAGAGAAGAAACAACCTCTGAAGACAGGGGGCCATCATATCCTTCTTCAGCCATGTTCAGCCATCGTGGGATTAGAAGAGAAACAACTATGACTCCAACGACAAAGAGCAGAACCCGATCGCTTGTTCTATGTGTGCCTTGTTTCATTCTGGAAACAATTCTTTTGAAACTCCTGCATGCCTGCAAATCTACTTCCTCCTTCTATTCTATGGACGGCGCAATAAGGTATCCTTAGGTGAGATTGACCTTCATGTGCCCGACGGTGCTGCCCCCTGAGAGAGAAAGCTCTCCGGAACCCACCATTCTGCCAATCCATCCACCACTTCTAGTACTGACATCTCCTTCTAAATAAATCCTTCCAGAAGCGCGGCTCTGTAAAATAATACAAGGATTCAGAGGCGAATTGGCCACATCACATGA
>CAYYQL010000094.1:0-3693 GCA_964473825.1 uncultured archaeon | reverse complement strand
AGATTGAGATACCTGTGAAGAAGACAGAGCACGAGAACTTCTGCGACAGGTTCAATCCTGACACGAAGACCTGGGATCTGCCCGTGATGGAATATGTGTCCATGATTCGCGAATTTACAGGGAGTAGATGATGCTCACAGCGGAGTATCAAAGGTCAGTCCCCAGCGAGAGTGGTGATTTGTCCTCATATGCCGCATCGGGCAGAAACTCAAAACAGCATCTTCAATCCCGTTAGCGTGTGTCGCGTTACCACGCGTTTCATGATGGACATTCTCAGCTCAGAGTAAGGTCTAAGTCCACCTATGAGATCAGTCATGTGTCCCCTGATGACCTCGTCTTCTGCCGCCATCTGCACGATACGCTCCATATTGTCCTGGGAGTTGAAGAGAAGGTTGGCTAGGAAGTTGGCAACACCCAGCTGCTTCCCAATGCCCTTCTTCCAACGGCGTTCATACTCACGGGTTCCATCGGTACGGCCGGTGGAGATGTCGTGAACCGTATCCGCGGCAATCTGACCCGTCTCAATCGCATAGCAGATTCCTTCACCTGTAGCGGGCGACACAAAACCAGCAGCATCACCCACCAGCATGATTCTCTTCGTCACCGTGTCTCCTATGGGGCCCTTGAGAGGAACACGCATGGCGGTCTCCTCGCTGAGGTCCAGTTGAACATCATATCGCTCCTCAAACTCCTGGGTGAACACAGACCAGGCACGCCTCAGATCACTGGCGAAGGGCATCAGGCACCCCATTCCAAGCGATACTTCACCCTTCTTTGGGAAACACCAAGCATATCCGTGCTCAAGGCCACCGAAGTAGATCTGGATGCATACCCGTTCAGAGTCATAGGGCCCATGGGTGATACGGAGAATGTCATCATCATCCATCGGGACTCGTGCCTCGATACACAAGCCAATCTCATCGTCCTTCCAGCGTTTCTTGATCCCGGATGCACGAGCAACTCGACTGTTCACTCCATCAGCGCCCACGAGGTATGATGCTCTGTATGTCTTCCCGTCATCACCGAATACAGCCACATCGCTGCTACTCTCCGAGACCTCGATGACCTTGACACCTGTGACCACTTCTGCTCCGGCCTCAACTGCTTTCTCCAACAGATAGTTGTCAAAGACGCGGCGCTTCACCGTGTAACCCGTGACCTGATCTATCGTACAGATGACCTTGGTCCGGGATGGAGAGAATACATGCGATCCACAGGCGGTCCTGTCGATCACTGGCGCGATATCGAAATCCAAGAGGGCAGGAAGACCAGCACGGAATCCACCACCACAGGCCTTCCTCCGAGGGTGGTCAACCTTGTCCAGCAAGAGAACATCCAGTCCATGCTGAGCGGCGCGTCTGGCGCAGGATGAACCAGCAGGGCCACCTCCAACAACTACGACATCGTACGTCACTGTAAGTCGCTTCCTCTTCGGCTAGTATTCTATCGACCTACTATTATCTGTTTTCAACAGACGCCTAAGCGAGTTACGACTATTGCCGATATCGCAGAGATGCTTATCTCACATCCAGAATAGGCTCACAGAAGCCATAAGTGTGTGAAAGACTATTAGAAGGATTAGAGAAGTAGGTTGGTTAGTCAGATTGAGATACCGCGTCCACGTTCTGATTATCGTCTGTATGCTCGCCAGTGTGATGTTAATCGCAATTGACACACAGATGATAGCTGAGAAGAGAGTTTTTGTAGAAGAGAACGAAACGGCCCTCGATGCCGAATCAGGAGTATCAATTCGGTTTCGAAAGGAGTTATCCCGGCAGGAGATGCTGCCCTTTGAAGAGATGGGAATCCGATTTGGAGCCCAACCCAAGCATATCGGAGGGGTGTACCTAGTAGAGGCATCCCAACGCAGCATAGAGCTAGCCCGGAATCATGTACTCTTCGAGAACGCAGAACCCCTGACACGACAGAAGCTGGTTCTTCCCCGAGATGTATCCGCACAGCAGACCTATGCAGACCTGGCGTGGAACCTTCAGGATCATTATGGTGTGAACACGACCGGAGAGGGAATCCTCATCGCAGACCTCGATACTGGCATTCAATGGAATCATCCAGACTTCTATTTTGCAGATGGCACTCCAGTTAACTGGACTGATGCTGACAGCAGTGGTACGTTCACATCAGGGGATGGAATTGAATACAACGGTAACCCCGGGATCCAGTCCGACGAAGTGCTTCACATCATCGACGTGAACAATGATGGCTCGTTCCAGGCGAACATCGACTGGCTATGGATAGACAATGGGACAGCACCAGGCGTGTTGGACAAGAGTGATACCAAGTTCGTTGCCGATGATGCAGACTCCGACACTGTACTCGACCTCACTGAGCAGTTGGTTCCCCTGCTGACTCCGAAGACCAAATATCTCGTGCATAAGCCTTCAAGCGTCCAGTGTTGGGAGAGGGGTGTAAATCTCACCTCAACCACCTTCAAGGACACAGACGGTCACGGTACCAGCGTAGCGGGGATTCTCAACGGCGGACAGCTCGGATATCACAAGTACTTGGGTCTCGCTCCCATGGCAGAACTCATGGCCATCAACATCTTTGGATCAGATGGTCTCACAGTGGAGGAGGGGTTGATCTGGGCCAAGGACCATGGAGCCGATGTGATTCTCATCGAGATCGGGGCATGGACCTACGAGTATCTGGATGGGACAAGCAATGTGGAGGTGATGATCGATCAACTGGTGGCAGAGAGCATCCCGGTCATCGTGCCTGCGGGAAACCTCTACGGGCAGAAGAGGCACTCACAACAGACTGCTGCAGCCCAAACGAATACCTTGGCAAATTTCGTCGTTCCCAGCGGATCAGGGATCACGAAGCTGTATATCACCGTTCTCTCAACCACCTCGCTAACTAATGCCTTTGTGACGCTGACAGAACCGACAGCCACTGGTAGCATCAAGTATTTCCTGAACTTCGGTACAGGTTACAAGAACTGGGTTCAGTTGGTGACTGACAATTTCACCATAGACTGCTTCAAGTCTGTTTCAAGCCGCAATACGTACATGATGGGCTTTTACATCTCAGGGACTATCATGCAGGGAATGACGTGGACCATCGACACCTACAGCGATTTCGCAACCACCTATCATTTCTACATAGCAGACGACCAGACAGCGTGGGGCGGAGGGGCCGAATGGCAGAATGGAATTTCGGACACGCATACCATCTCATGGCCTTCCACAGCTGACTCTGCTATCAGCGTTGCTGCCTACAGCTCAAGAGGGTTCTTCTCAACACCATTAGGTGCAATTGCACCTTATTCCTCATCAGGACCACGAATCATCGACGGAAATGTGAAGATGTCGGTTGGAGCTCCCGGCAATTGGGATGTTGTTTCATCGTATTCCAATGACTCTACTTGGCCCAGCTGGCTGACACAGGGATACAGCGGTCTGCCAGTGTATGCCATTCACGGAGGGAACCTGCTGTTCTCAGGCACATCTGCTGCAGGCCCCCATGTGGCGGCGGCAGCAGCACTCATGCTTCAGGTGAACGACAGATGCGGAAGCCTGGTCAAGCAGATAATCGAAACAACGGCCTACAATGATACGCATGTGGGCTCAGTGCCCAACTCGAGGTGGGGCTACGGAAAGCTCAACGTCTGCGCTGCAGTGGAAGAGGCGCAGAATCTCCCGCTGATCAAGAGCGTGAGCCAGCTGCCAGGAA
>CAYYQL010000093.1:0-3748 GCA_964473825.1 uncultured archaeon | reverse complement strand
GAGAGAATGTAGTAGAGCACATCCTGTGTACCTATCAGTGCCCAGAGGGCAATATCGCCGACTTCGAGAAGCGTCAGTACGATGAGGTAGAGGCCGACAAAGAACATGATGGCCTTGGTTGATTCTCCCACAAGGGGCTCATCTTTCAGACTCTGCCATTTCCCGTATCTTTCTGATCTCCAGAAACCATAGTAGGCCACGGTTATCAAGCCAATGGGTATCAATATCAAATACAGCAGTCCAACTAATCCCGTCAAGTACAACAGACTCTCTGCCAACGTCCCTATGTATGCAGTGAATGATAGGGCATTGAAGGCAGCATGCACAAGAATCGGGAAGAGGATGTTACGTGTCAGGACATAGAGAACTCCCAGACCAAATCCTGTTACAAACGTGGTCCAGAAGTGCAGGACGGTGCCGGCAAGATTTCCGTTCAGAATGTCCAAGGGCACATGGGCAAATGCAAAGGCTAGAGTAGAGGTGAAAATTGCGCTGAACGTCCCCATCCCTCTCGATTCACACATTGGGATAGTGATTCGTCTGTATAGCAGCTCTTCAAATATCGGGGCTCCAACACTTCCCACTGCATAGAAGATGACCACGTTCATGGGGTCGACAAGGTGTTCTTCACCAATCAGTATCACGCTTGTGTATCCAGTTTCAGGGATGAGGCCAAGCAGTTGGAATACAGAGTTTAGTATAAGATTTCCCATGAGCATGACACCCAAGATGCCCGCAAGAGTGAGCACGGTCTGCTTGAGCCCCTTCATATCGGGTTCTGCGTAGTCAACTCTCCTTATCTTCAGGGGAGACAGTAGTAGGAGAAGAACCATCACAGTTATCATCTGCGAGATGAAATTGCTGTAGAGGTTCGCTATTACCCCCTGCCACGACAGAAACGGTACGAACAGTGCTATAAGAAAGTAGAATAGCAGTACAAGAGTTGAAACTGCTCCCGAAGCCACAATGACCATGACGGGGCTTCCGAAATCTCGATATGAGGGGGTCTGAGTCTGTTCCATTCTCTGCACCTGATCTAGATGGAGTATGGCCTGACAAGATGCTATCCTACTGAAATACCTTCACGTCTTATTCGTCTTCACACTAGTATTTGTGGGTCCCCCTCTTGAACATCCCATCGAGTTTTTCACAATAGCATCTGGATTCCTCATCTACGCTGCGATTACTACCTATGCGATTTCACCTGGATGGGTCAGACAGTTCGTTTCGTCCTCTTGCGTATGATGATGGTGGTCGTGTTCCAAACAAAATCTCCTCTCAGGTATCCGTGGGGAAATAGCCATGAACAAGGAACAGGCGATAGAGGTGGTCTCTCGGTTCAATCTGTGTATCACAAAAAATGATCTTGATACTCTGAGGTCACTGATGACCAAAGATCATCGGTTCATCTGGAGATGTGGTTCAGGGCAGGGAGGAGATGGTCGAAGCGTGGCGTGACTTCTTCCGGAGATACCCTGATTACGTCAATGTGTTCGAGTCCTTTGAGTTTCGAGATGGACTCGTAATCATGCTTGGCTATTCGACATGTTCTCATAAAGAACTGGAAGGCCCGGCCATATGGAGTGCACGAGTACGGGGAAACCGCGTATCTGAATGGCGTGTGTACGATGACACCGTGGCAAACCGGGAGATGCTTGAGATAGCATAGATGCCGTGACGAAACACGAACATTCAACGACTACCTCTGATACTGCTGGATGTCCTAACTTTCCGTCAGTATCGTATTCTGTCCTCATAGTAGATGTTGGGATCATAGGTTCTTGGCCATTCCGGGGCGTTATCTAGAATCTCCTCAATCTCAGCGATGGTTGTTTCAGAGAGTTCCAGTTCTGAGGCCTTTACGTTCTCCTTGACATGTTCTGGCTTCGAAGCACCAACTAGGGCAGCAGATATCTCTGGTCTGCGGAGGATCCACGCCAGTGCCAATTGCGGTAGAGATCTTTCTAGCGAGGAGGCGATAGCATCGAGCTTCTTCAGTTTGGCTCTTACTTCGTCAGTCAAGTACTTGAGAAAGCCCTCATCCCTCTTAGCCGCCCGGCTTCCCTCCGGAATTTCGTCATTGTATTTGCCTGTCAAGATTCCCTGATACAGTGGGCTCCAGACAGTGAATCCCATGCCGTTACGTTGAGCCACTGGCATGATCTCGAGCTCTATGTGTCGAAAGAGCATATTGTACATTGGCTGTTCGACAATAGGCCTGTGCGCTCCCATCTCCTTCGCGATGGCGTGGACCCGCTCCAGTTGGGCCGCGGTCCAGACCGACGTTCCCCAGTATCTTACCTTGCCTGACCGAATCAGGTCGTCAAGAGTCATGATGGTCTCTCTCAGGGGCGTGGTATGGTCGAAGCGGTGCATGAAATAGATGTCAATATAGTCTGTTCCCAAGCGTTCAAGTGTCCCATCTATCGCATGCATGATGTTCTTCCTTGAGAGCCCCCAGTCGTTTATCCCCTCACTCATCGGCCAGAAGACCTTGCTGGAGATGACAAGTTCATCTCTGTCCATTTCCTCTTCCCGTAACCATTCGCCAATTACCTTCTCAGCTCCGCCCCTCGCATAGGCTTCAGCTGAGTCTATGAAGTTCACACCGTGTTCGATTGCAGTCGAGAGGCATTCCTTCGCAGTCTTGTTCTCCACTGAACCACCGTACGTCAACCAGGATCCAAGAGATATCTCGCTTATCTTCAATCCACTGTTTCCAACTTGTCTGTATTTCATACCTGATACCCGCCATATTGGATTAACTATAGAAAAACACCCTTGAATGCATTTAAGATGCATGGTATCTGACAGTTTCTAACTGGAGATCACCATCAGATTTCAAATGCCTTCCCGACACTGCACTCCTCTGCGGTGTAGTTGTACAGGTCCAGAATCTCCTCTTTCTTGTTCGTGCAATGACATGGCCCTATCAACGACGTCGTTTCCAGTGCGATTAGCCTGTCGAAATCATGAAACCCGCCTATTACACCGAACAGGCGTCCGAATTCTTGCGCCACGTCAATCATGTTCTCTAGCCCTGGGTGTGCACAGCCTGTGATTAGACTGACACCATTGTCTGTCTTCACAACCAGCGATTGCTCTTTCATCTCAGCGCCAAGCTCCCCGGTTGACCATACGTTTTCTGTGATATGTCTGGGCCCTGTAATCTCAATGACCCTCGCGTTATCAAATGCTGATAGGTTTCGTTTCATGGGCTCAGAGAATGATTGGGGAACGTATACGTCAACTTCTCCAAGATCTTCAAGAATCCCCAGCCCTCCAGTATGGTCCCGATGATTGTGTGACAAGACTAGATGACTGATGAGGTCAGTTTCTATTCCCATTCTCCGCACGTTATGCCTGAGAATATGAAGGCTTCTTCCGGTGTCGAATAAGAGAGTCTCGCCGACAACGCAGGAAAACCCCCAATCGGCTTCGAACCCCTCTTCAGCAATGCTATCATATACTATCTGAACACGCATCTTCTGTCTTCCCGGACTCAGAGTTGTATGCCCCATAAAAGGATGTACCTCTACAGCCGTCCGGAGCCATTGGCTTCTTGTCAGCATTCATGACTATAGCAAACTTCATGAAATGATTTCTTGGTGCCGACTTTGTGAGGCACATCAGGTTACGGTATGACACCAAGCTGTTAGACAGGTTTCAAGGGAGTGGTACGTACATAGCTTAGTGACGATGTAACCTCTCCATGCGCCATCATGTCTTAAATACTGCAATTCTGATG
>CAYYQL010000092.1:0-3944 GCA_964473825.1 uncultured archaeon | reverse complement strand
ATTTGACGCTCGAAACGTACGATTGGGAGTATGTCATAGTCGATGCTGTCAACCACATCGTGGACGAATCCCTACCCCAGCTGATTGAGCACGTTGAGAATGGGGGCTATCTTGCTATGGCAAGCTATGCTTGGAATTATGCTGGTCATGAGGAGCTTCTGAACATGATGGGTGTTGCATGGGCAGACGACTACCCATCAAATGATGACTTCTACGTCTGGGATCAGGACCACCCGGTCTACACGAATCCCGTCGATCTGGGCTCCACATCCTTCGAGATCTCTGGTCCTTACGTTGATGATGGCGATTTGTTCCATGTGTTCGATAACGCAACCGCCCTTGGCGGCTCGAGCTCTTTGGAGCAGAGCAACAAGTGTGCACTCGCGGTTAGGAATGACCGCAAAACAATAGCCATGGGTTATATCTTCGACCAATTGGACGGCGATAGCGATGAATCAGGATATGCTGACAAGGATGAAATGTGGCTGAATGTCATTGCTCATCTCTTTGGGCCCACTATTGACTCACCTGCCGATGTTTCTTACACCGAAGGTGAAACAGGCAACACGATAGCGTGGAATCCTGACAGCTACCATCCTGCAGAATACATCGTCAGCAGGAATGGAACAGCCATAACCACCGAAGAATGGGCTGGCGGAAGTATTGAGGTCGGCATCGATGGTCTTGCGGCTGGCAACTACAGCTTTACGTTGACCGTTGTGGACTGGACCGGTAATGAGGCAAGCGATACAGTGCATGTCGAAGTCGAAGAGGCTGCAGGCATCATACCAACTGACTTGTTGGATGACCCAATGCTACTGCTCATAATTGCAGGTGTTGCTGTGGTGATCATCATCGTGTGTATTGCCAAGCGCAAGAAGTAGTACGGAACAATAGAGTGGCCACCCTCAGAGGGAGGCCCTCTTCACACTTTTTTTGGCTTGAAGAATTCTGGGCTTCACGAATGGTTCTCTTCTGCATAGGACACTATGCTTATAGCCAAACCATCCGAGCTTTAGCTAATTTCCACCCAGCGGAGGGAACTATAGTCTGTCATTTCGCAATGAATACCAAGACCGCGTCATTAGCTACCCCACGTTCACCGAACTGAATGCTGCACTCTCGCAGTACTTTGAGGTCATAGAGAGTTCCATGCAATACAGTATGCCAACGTTCCTCTTTCGATGGCCTGATGGTCAGGTCCCCGGCATTGATGAACAGCGGCGAGTCTTTGATGAACTCGATGATAAGGCTGAGAAACTGGGTGTATGGCCTGTCGTTCGTTGGTATGATGAGGATCAGGGGATCTACAATTCCCGCTTTGTGCCTGTGCAGAAAGAGGGGAAATCGGATGTTCGCATCAACTATGCTCTATTCATTGCCACCATCGCCTCTATCGCTCTGGGTGGCTTTCTTCAAGCGACAAGCCCGGTATTCCTGAGTCTCTTCTATCCTCAGGGGTGGACAATACTGGATCTTGTCTTTGTAACGGTGATTTTCATTGCATCATTGATGGGGATAATCTTCACGCATGAAATGGGCCACTATCTAACTGCTAAGAGACGTGGTATCGATGCAACACCCCCCTATTTCATCCCTGGATTACCCCAGTTGGGCGGGACATTCGGGGCCTTTATTCAACAAAAGAGCCCGCCAAAGACACGGCGCGACTTATTTGACTTGGGTGTTGCCGGACCATTGGCTGGATTCACTGTCACGCTCGTCGTTCTCTTCGTGGGCTTCTTCCTGTCCGTGCCCGTCACTGCTGAGCAACTGGCAGCAATAGATGCTGCATTTCCAGATATGACCGGTTCGCTTCCGGTCCCCCCAATATTCTGGCTCTTGGAAGTTGTATTCCATGGTTTCATTCCTGCGGGAGGGACTCTCTACCTTCATCCTGTAGGATTCGCCGCGTGGGTCGGATGCCTCGTGACGGCTTTGAACCTGTTCCCCGCGAGCCAGCTGGACGGTGGTCACGCACTCCGAGCTATCGTGGCTTCGAACAAACACAAGTACATCGGTTGGGTTGCCATTGCGATAATGGCAATCTCGGGCTATTTTGTCATGGCGATTCTTGTCGTCCTGATGTCGCAGGGAGGAGAACATCCTGGCCCTCTGAACGACACAGTCCCAGTATCAAAGAGTCGGATTGCTGTGTTTGTCCTGGCTATGATTATCCTGGTGCTGGCAATACCGCCCATCGGACTTGATATCTTCTAGTCCGCTAGAAAACAAAGATGAGGAAGCTATCGGAGCTGTCAAGAACTCCGATGCTTCATCAGCATTAGAACCATTCTTCTTCTTCGTAGTCGCCCCAATCCTCACCCTCAGGAACACGCATGACACCTAGCTCTAGGAGCCTATCCATGACTTTCTCTGCTGCCTCATCGATTTGGGGCTCGAACTTGGCACCGGTGATGACGAGCTTGCCCGAGCCAAAGAGCAGGATGACCACCTTTGGTTCGCGCATACGATAGATCAGGCCAGGAAACTGCTCGGGTTCGTAGAGGGTGTTCTCAAGTTTCATCGCTGCCAGCTCGAGGTTGAGCTCAGCTCCGAGACTCGCACTAGCTACAATATTCTGCACCACAATAATTGGCTTTCCCGTGATTTCAATCCCGGCCTCTTTGATGTTTTTGACAATCTTGTGAACGGCCTTCTTGGCTTCCTTCTCGCTCTTAGCCCCGGTGCACACCATCTTTCCACTGTTGAAAATCAGTGTAGCCGTCTTGGGCTTCTTCAGGCGGTATACAAGTCCTGGAAATTGCTCAGGATCAAACTCTACGTTGGGCATCGTAGCGGCAATCTCGTCCAAGTCAAGACGTTGGTTCAGTATAACAGAAGCTACTACATTCTCGATTTTTGTCTTCGGCTGTGGTCTTGGCATCCATTTTCCCCTGCCTTATATATGTCGAGCTGCTCCTATATAAGTCGCCTTTTAAAACTGACGAAAGGATTCATTTTTTGGGGGTGCATCGGACCGTTTCGCAATGGGGCGAGGTATGTTGTGACAACAACACGGATATAGAGGACAGGTTTCAATATCACACATGACTCCAGTGACATCTGTTGAAGACACATATACTGGGTATGATGGGACAGAGATGTTCATGCTCAAGTGGCTGCCTGAGGGTCGTCCCCGTGCGATGATTCTTGCGCTACATGGGCTTGGATCTCACGCTGGACTGCTATCGTATGTCGCAAACTACTATGCAGAGAATGGTTTTGAAGTGCGAGTGCCGGATCTTAAAGGATTCGGCCATTACGATGGACTGAAGGGTCATGTTGAAACTTTTCAAGAATATACTCTCGACATAGATGCTCTTGTGACTCGACTCATGAGCAGACACACGGCACTCAAGCTGTTCATCCATGGTCATTCACTCGGCGCTCTCTTCGCCTTGATGTATTCACTTGAACACCCTGGAACTGCTGCCGGCTACATCACCCCCTGTCCTGCTGTTTCTGAGAGACTCGAAGTGAATACCTTCGTCAGACTTCTTCTCAGATTTCTATCCCGCTTGGACGTAAAGAAGCAGTTCGATAATGGACTGAACTACGACTTGATTGCAGCCAACCCTGAGCTGGTCGAACGTAACAGGAATGATCCCCTTAGGTGGGACAAAGTTACGCCACGTTTTGCCACCGAGGGGTTCAAGGCGAGAGAGGTCACATTCGAGTCAGCCCACATGCTCACCGACCCCATCATCGTGCTTCAGACTGGCAATGACCAGATTCTGGACCCTGAGCTGAACAGAGATTTCTACATGCGAATCGGGTCTGAAGACAAGACTTGGAAATTCTACGAGGACTTGTACCACGAACCCTGGGAGGATGAGGGAGGAGAGGTCGTGCTTGAAGACATGGTCGAGTGGATTGAGGCCAGAATCTAGACAGATTCCACGTTCCCTTCAGGCAGGACTTAGTACAGGAGCGTAGCAGTC
>CAYYQL010000091.1:0-3993 GCA_964473825.1 uncultured archaeon | reverse complement strand
TGAGAGCGGATAGGTCAGTGGCCTGCAGCTGGTATGCGAATGCAACCGTTTCATTGATTTCCTGATTTGTCGGTGTCGTTGTCCAAGTTGGAGGGGTGCTGTCGACAACGGATATAGCGATTGTTGCCTGAATGGTATTGTGGATGTAGTCAGAGGCTCTAACCGTCAATTCGTATTCATCGACAGTAAGCGGGACCACGTTCGTGATGACACCATTGGCACTGACCGCGAAATTAGTCTGATCACTTATCCACCAATCTCTTACTCCGACTGCTGAAGATGCCTTCAGCTGGATTGAGAATGCATCACCCAACTCTGAGGTTTGGTCCGAGGGTGTTTCGACCCACTTGAGAATAGGCTTCTGAACGAAGTAGGAGTACCCTGTCAATGAACCAAATGGAGAGTGATACCCTCCCATTGCCAGTCCGCCTGCTTTCACTTCTATGATGGCGTTGAAATATTCAAAATCTACTGAGCTTCCGAGGCTTTCATTTGCAAGAACATTGCCATCCAAGTCGACCCATAGGAAGTAGCCATCTCTGTTGCCACCTGAGAAGCTGTAGCTCTCTCCGGCTGCTGCCAGGGTGCCATTATGGATCTGCACAATTGCATTACACTGGTCATTTAGGCTGCCACCATAAGTGTGGTTCCAAATAGCGAATCCCGTTCCATTCGCTCTCACTACAAACGCATCTTCATAAGACTGTCCGACAGGAGTGATATCTCCGGTCAAGGCGAAACCTCCGTCGGACAGCTGAATCACTCCTCGTGCAACGCTGACATCTGCCCCATGGTAAGACCGGTTCCAGAGCTGAACCCCATCATCATCAACTCTCACGAGCCATGCATCATTATTACCAGAGCCACTGCCATCGGTATAGCCTGCTAGCGCATAGCCTCCAGGAGCACATGACACAATATCAAAGCCCTCGTCAGTGGCTGATTGGTATCCATACGTCTTATTCCAGAGATGATTTCCTTCATTGTCAGTACGGATGAGCCAGAAGTCCGTCTTAGCTGACGATAAATCGTGGGTCGATCCGAGCAGTAGAAAACCTCCATCTTCAGTTTCCACCAGTGATCGACCTCTGTCGACCTCTGGGGCTACGAAGGTACTATTCCACATGTGTTGGCCATATTGGTTGATTCTCAGTAGCCAGACATCATCATCGGGTTGTACAAGAGTTGTAGCATAACCCACAGCTGCGTACCCCCCGGCTGAACATGGAATCATATCCACCAAAGCGTATCCATAGGGAAAGAGTTCTGCCCATTCCTGGTCTCCTGATGAGTTGTACTTCGCGAACCATGGAGCTACACTACCGGTTAGGACCGGGTCATTGCGACATCCAAAGACGAAACCCCCGTCAGGATCTTCGACCATCGCCATTATTCTGGTGCGTTGGCCACTATTGAACTTGAAACTAGAATAGACCCAGTAGACCGCGATGGTCACTTCGGCTTGAATCCAGTGTCCATGGGCATCATCAACTGCAATCTTAAGTCCATACTGACCGATTGGAAGGGATGTGGCATTCCGCAAAATGCCATTGGAATCCAGAGAGAAGTCTTCAGTATTATTGACCGACCAGCTCAGAGGGCCATCAGTGGATGTCGCGTTGATATCATAATAGAGCTCTTCCCCCAGTTCCAGCTCTTTGTCAGTCGGCGCAGGATTCCATTTTGGCTCGGAGAGCCTGTAGATGACAGTGTCCTGATCCCCTACAGAAGGACTCACATATCCTGAGAGAGCATATCCACCATCGCTTACCTCAATGACCTTGTCCGCCCTATCATTACCGGGGAGATTTGTCTTTTCTGACCACCATACCTCACCCTCCGAGTCTGTGCGGACCAGCCAGATATCTTCACCCGTTCCTGGAGCGTACCCTGCGAGCATATAACCTCCGTCAGAAGTGGAGGCAATTGATATGGCCATTTCGTTCTCCGGACCGCCGTAGGTCTTATTCCATATCAGATCCCCGGCACCGTTGTATTTGAGAAGATACATATCGTAACCTCCTTCTCCCCAGCTAGCTGTCGTACCGCACAAGGCATATCCTCCATCGGAGGAGTTGGTCATGCCGAAGCAGTATTCTAACTCGGGTCCACCATGAGTCGAGTTCCATACATGGTTTCCGCCTTCGTCAATCTTCAGGAGATAGAAGTAGTTGCTTGTGGCATTCGACATTGAAGCTGCAACAACATACCCATTTGCCCCGCTGAGGTCAAGTACATCCCGACCACCTAGGGTTTCGCCTTCATCTATCTCTGCGTCCCAGGTCTGTACTCCGTTCAGGTCAGTCTTGACAACATAGAGTGGTCCGCCCGTCGTGCCACTACCGACGAGAATGAATCCACCATCATCTGTTTCAGCGAGGGCTCTTGCTTGATAGTTCGATCTACCTGTGTAATTCCTCATCCAATCAACATTTCCATCAGTATCGAATCTGACTAAATAGAAGTAGATCCATGAATCAATTTTGACGTAACCACAGGCGGCATATCCGCCGCTGCTGACTTCTATCACATCCCATGCTCTCTCTAGACTTCCATTATCAACCGTGGTATTCCAGAGCTCCGTGCCATTTGCATCAAGTCGAAGCAAATAGAGGTCATTAGAGGTCTGACCTGCAACCACGAATCCACCGTCAGTGGTTTCAGAGATAGAATATCCCCGATCGTGAGCATTATTGCCTGTAACATCATATGTGAAGTTCCATACCGGATTGTTGGCAGATGTTTCAAAGTGATTCACGATATCGGGGTTCCCATCTGCGTTAGGTGTGGCCTCAAGAGTAACGCGATGAAACCCGACTGGGATGATGACACAAAGCAGTACAACTAGCAGAATGCGACTTCTTCTGGCGTGCAATAATATCAACCAATCGTTTTGGTCTGACAAACCTCGTAAAAAGTTGTTCTATCTTGTGATGAACCACTTGAACCTTAATCGAAAGCAGCGGAGTTTGTTTCTAGAAACTCGCACATTTGTCCTGCACAGGTCTTGCTATTGCCTAGGCTGCTACCAAGACGAGGACTACGCCAATGACACTCATGGCAGTAGCTGCATAGACACGTTGACCGACTTGTTCGTCAAGGGCCAGCATGGCCATCGGAGTGGCTGAAAGGGGTGCTGTTGCTACCAAAATTGATGTAACTGTGGCTCCGATGAATTTGATTGAAAACATCGCCAGGAGTAGGCTTACTCCTATACCCAGCATTCCTGCAAGAAGAAAGCCAGCAGCCTGCTTATTATTCAGTGCCTTGACCTCCCTTGTCGTGTGTGGCAATAGGGGTAGCATGACGAGTGATGCAACAACCATGCGAATTGCATTGCCATCAACGGGATCCGCAGCTACCAGTCCAATCTGAATCGTCACATCTCCAATCGCCCAGAATACTATTGTGAGAGCTGCTGCAAGGAGACCAAGCCTCCTGTTGCCAGATGCGCCTGAATCAAGGGTTGATGCTACAGTGGGTTCTTCATGCCCGATTATCCCCACGCCTATGACAACAAGAATCGCACCTAACACGCGTGATATCAAGAGCGGTTCGTCCAAGAACAGATAGGCGATTAGGTAGACGGCAAGTGGATAGCTCATCACAATAGGGAAAGCACGACTCACCCCAAGGTGCATCTGGCTGAAAAGATAGACCGAGTCGCCGATGACGATTCCAATAATCATAGAGAATGAGAGAATGAGCACCCCTTGAAGCGACATTGAGAAACCGGGTTGACTGATGGGCAGTAGAAACCCAAGGAGCGCAACGGGAAGACTGATCCATATTCGGGAGGCAGAAATCGTCGCAATCCCCACTTGCGAACCATATCGTTTGTAGACCACGTTACTTAGACCAAAGAGAAACGAGGCCAGAAGAGCACAACAAACACCAATCCAGTACTCGTTCATCTTGTCTATCTCTCAGGTGAGGTGTTCTTCGCCACGTCAACCAAGGCCTTGATGTTCTCCTCGGGTGTTTCCAATGGTA
>CAYYQL010000090.1:0-4054 GCA_964473825.1 uncultured archaeon | reverse complement strand
CATGAGCTTAGCGATGCAGAGATTCGATATTTGGAGGACAGTGGCGTCCTGTTCCGAAGACGTGGTGGCAGAATTGTGCATGCAGGAACAATCTACCTTGCCGAGGTAACTTCCCTTGCTGCTGTCGAGGTTCTTACGGGCACCGCCTACCTTGAACAGTTGGACGCAGACTCAAGCCTCAATGAGATTCAACTCGACCAGAGCATCGGAAATATCTCTGCTGACCTGACCTACGCCCTGAGGGATCCTATCTTCGAGTCACAGAATATCACAGGTGCAGGTGTCACTGTAGCAATCATCGATACGGGAATCGACTGGCAGCACCCCGACTTCTACTTCGCTGACGGCGGTGAGTATTACTACAGAAGCGACACTGTGGAGGGTTCTTATATTGATCTTGATGATGATTCGACCTATGACGTGGGAGAGAAGGCCTACTACTACAATCTGACAGGCGACGGTGGTATGGCATCACAGTTTGATCCCGCCTATGATTGGCTAATATCAGATACAAATGATAATGAAGCGTATGACTATGGAATCGACTATGCCTACCTTGCTAACGACGTCAATGGCAATGGCATCTTGGAAGTGGGTGAGACCTGCATCCGACTGAATACCTGCAAGATCAGCAAAATCTGGGACCAGACAACCGACGACTTCTACATCCGCGGCACAAACCTCACGAATCCCTCCATCAACACACACGTCGATACGAATGGCCACGGTACCCATGTCGCAGGCACTGTTGCAGGTGGCCAGTTGGGCTATCGTACATTCACAGGTGTTGCTCCAGACGCGGAGATCATGATGGTCGAAACCACATTCTATTCTTCTGACATTATGGATGCGGTCATCTGGGCGGTCAACGAGGGGGCCGATGTCATCAGTATGTCGATAGGCGGCTACATTCATCGCCCGCTTGACGGTTCGACTAACTTCGAGCAGGTCTTTGACTGGGCACATGACCAAGGTGTTCCGTGTGCCATTTCTGCTGGCAATTCTGCCAATGACCAAATCCATTCGTCGCTGCCCCTCCTAGCTTCGACCGAGACCCTCATCGAGTTCGAGGTGACGAGTTCTAGCCAGTCCAATGTCTATCTGACGACGCTATGGCGAACACCATCAAACTCACTCTCGCTCAGAATGCAGGCTCCATATACTGATGAGGCCGGTCCGATTCTCTCCATCCCCCTTAATGGCACGCAGGTGTACGTCGATAACAACATCGTGAGTGCGTATCGCTACACGTCGTTGAGAGACACGGCCTACATCAATATCCGTATCACCTATCAATCTCCGAGAACCGAAGTCGAGACTGGGATCTGGCATCTCTATCTGAACAACCCTGCTGAGACGAGTGAAACCGTTCACAACTATGTCTACCCGTCAGGGCACAACAAGATGCTGAACTATGTGACCGCATCCCACACCGTGAGCTCTCCTGCCACCGCGGACAATGTGATTGCCGTGGCCTCTTATGTCACCAAGCTGGGCGGGTCCAGTGGTACGCTATATAACAGGAGTGTCTTCAGTTCTATAGGTCCAAGGATTGACGGGCAGCTCAAGCCAGAGGTTAGCGCTCCGGGGGAGGTAATCATGTCCGCCTATTCCAAAGACGCCGGTGGGGCGCGAGGAAGCCATCAGCTGCTGCAGGGGACATCGATGGCATGTCCGCACGTTTCAGGGGTGTTGGCTCTGGCAGTACAGTGCCATCCTGTTGGGATGCCGTTCAACGCTTCATCCCTCAGGAATGATGTTCTTCTCAGTGCAGATCAGGACTCATACACAGGTTCTGTTCCAAATGCCCTGTGGGGGTACGGAAAGCTCGATGCCTTTGAAACAGTGGTCCGAGAGTTTCCAGATGTCGGCCCCATCATATTGGAAGTTACGGTGAATGATGTTCTCGTGGCTGACTATCATTCGACGGAAGTTGTCAGGGGTGAATCTTTCGTTCTCTCTGTCCTCGTGGCAGATGATCAGTCACCCCACGACCTGTCTGTCATCATGGAATACGGTGAAGCGGGCGGCATGGCCAATGGAAATTCCTCTCTTGTTTATGACCAGGGTTCAGGGCGATGGAACATCTCGTTATCTACAACTGCTGTAACCGAGCTGATAACCTTCAACTTCACATTTGTGGCGTACGACCCACTCTTCTCTTCTGATCCTCATACCATCTTCGTTGATGTGCTCAATGAGTTACCTCTCATCCATGCAACACATGTGAATGCGACTGCGGTCCTGAGAACCGATGGTATCGAGTTCGCAGTGAATGCCTCAGACTATCATGACGACAGCAATCTTCAGGTACTGCTGTGTCTGCAGCGTCCGGACTCAAGCTGGGTTAATACCACCATGCCGTGGAATGGAACGCTGTTCGTCAGGAGTGTGCTCTTCAATAGCAGCGACCAGCTTGGACAGTGGAATGTCTATGTCCAGGTCGCCGACCAAGACGGCGGTGTGGTTACGGAAGTACGAGATGCTATCACGCTCTCGAATAACGATCCGAGTGTAACAGGTAACATGGTTTCCACGGAGGTTTCTGTTGGAGAATACCTTGAAGTGGAGGTGATCTCAGATGATGTTGAAGACAGTTGGTCTGGTCTCACGGTGGAGGTCTGCCTGAAGGACTCACTGGATAACTGGTATAACTACACAGTGGCAATTTCAGGAGGCTTTGATACCGTACAGATCAATACGAGTGGTCTCTACCTAGGTTCCTACGAAGTCTATGTGATTGTGGCCGACCAAGATGGTGGGAGAGCTGAGGCTTACTGCGGAACTCTTTTACTGGTGGATACGACACCTCCAACCGTTGACTCGCCATCAGACATCGAATACGATGAGCTTTCTACTGGCCACCTGATAACGTGGTCGCCGGATGATCTTCATCCCCAAGACTATGTGGTCTATCTGGATGGTGTACTAATCAAATCAGGGCCCTGGAACTCGAGCTCGGAGTGTATTATGATATCGGTGGATGGTCATGGGCTAGGAGTCTACAACTACACACTTGTTGTCACAGATATCGGAGCGAACACGGCCAGTGATACAGTCTTTGTTACAGTTTCAGATGGGACTGAGCCGACCGTCGATTCTCCTTCAGACATCGAATACAATGAGTTCTCTACAGGTCATTCGATAACGTGGTGTCCAGCTGACCACCATCCAGACAGCTACAGGGTCTACACGAACGGCACTCTTCTGAAATCAGGAATCTGGAACTCTAGTTCGGAGACTATCACGATATCAGTGGACGACCTTGGGTTGGGGACCTACAACTACACCATCTTCGTGTTCGATGTTGGTTCCAATATTGCCAGCGATGACGTATTGGTCATCGTGGTCGATGGAACTCCCCCAACGGTAAATAGCCCGCCAGATGTAGAGTATATCCAGGGAGAAACCGCCAACCATATTGAATGGAGCCCGTATGACCTTCATCCCTGGTTCTGTGAGATTTTTCGTGATGGTGAAACGATATGGTCCGCGAGCTGGGAAGATGCATCTGAACCGATATCAATCTCTGTCGATGGGCTGGAAGTGGGTGTCTACAACTACACCATCATCGTGACGGACGTAGGCGGAAACACGGTTTCTGATATAGTCATGGTGACAGTCAGCGAACCGACTACTACAGCGACAACCACCTCTACGACCACAACCACGACCACCACAACTCCAACAACGACTTCTCCACCTCCTGAACCCCTCTCTCCGATGATGATTGTTCTGATGGGTGCCGGTATTGGCGTAGTGGCAATAGTTGCCATCATCATTGTGATGCGAAGACAGGAAGGTTCTGGTTAGTTCGTAGCGTCGTAGATTCCAACAAAGGAGAAAGGATGGACATAGTCCTTGCTCTAGAATAGACTCCAAGTCTGCCTCTCCTGTCTGTGAGGAAAGATCTCAGGCCCGACAATACTGTGTGCCATATCGGCGACTGCGAACTCAGACCTCAGCGAAGGTGCCTTCGTCTGGTGTTCTGTGAGGAGACCTTACTCTTTGATGCCCCACCAGTCCGGAACTTCGTGGTCCAACCACTCGGGAT
>CAYYQL010000089.1:0-4070 GCA_964473825.1 uncultured archaeon | reverse complement strand
CTGCTTCATCTAGACAACTCTCTGAAACTGTGTCCTACGACACGAGCGAAGAGCAAGGAGAATATAACACATTGGATATGGCCCCGAACGTTTTGTGTCCTTTTACACAAATATTCATCTCTTCAGAAGCAGCTCGTTCTATGCTTTCCACATCAAGGCGATACAAAAAGGTCAGGATACAGAGGACTGTGTATCTCAGCGTCTATATGCTTGACCGCTAGAATAGTTTGCCACCAATCATCCGAAACAGAATGCCCCCACCTTCGATGACCATAATCTATCTTGAGCAATGGTCGGTCTATATCAAAGGCACCCACAGGAAGCAGTAGAGAGATGCAATGATTAGATGGAGAGTACCGATGACCAGACACACCTTGGTGAACTCGATGAGAGAGATGGGATCTCCTGTTTCGGCCGAAAGACCGATTGCAATCATGTTAGGCGCATCTCCAAAAGGAATGATATAGCCTCCAACGTTTGCTCCAACTATTAGCGACAGAGAAACAACGCCGCTTATTTCCACGAAACCCTCAGCTAGAGGGGTAAGAAGCGCTGCGACCGGTATGTTGTCAACGAGTGCCAGAACAAGCCCGGGAACCCAGAGCATGAACAGAATTGCAGCAAAGACGTTCCCTCCGATTACCGATTGAGTTACTTCCACAATCGCAGCGATGAGGCCACTCGCCGTCATTGACGCAACAATACCAAACAGACCTATGATGAAAAATACCGTGTCCCAAGATAGTTTCCTCAACAAGTCTTCGACGCCGACCTGCGACAACACCAAGGTTCCAGATGCAACCATCAAGGCTACAAAGCTGGGCGAGATGCTCATCCCTGGCCCTGCTACGAAACCGGCGACAAGGATGCCCAAGGCGACCACTGAGATGTAGAAGTCTCGCCTTGAACGAATCATTATGCTTGGCTGAATCATGAAGAGAATATTCGAGTCTAGTACCTTTTCATCTTCAAAAGAGGTCTTGAATATCCTGAGCAACAGGGGAATCGTCACGGCAAAGAGAATCGCAGTCAAAGGCCCAATGACGATCAGCAGTTGTCCGGCGTCAATATTCATCCAAGCAGAGATAACAAGATTGGGTACTGAACCCACAACTGAAGGGAAGGATGCAACGTTTGCCACTATGACCTCAGATATCAAGAAGGCCTTGGCATCCATCTCCAAGGCTCTACATATCTCTACAGTGAACGAACCCATGATCAGCATGGTTGGAAGCGGATCAAAGAACAGGGAGATGACGGCCACAAAGGCCATGAACACAATAAAGACCTTCTTGGGATTATTACCAGTTCTCCTTACCAAGAGAAGGGAGATATACTGAAACATTCCTGACGAACCGGCGACTGACACAACAATCATCATCGCCGCAATGAACAGAATCGTATCCCACTCAATCAGCAAGACGAAATCCGCGAATTCTATGCCCATGGTGATCAATAGGACCATAGCTGCCAAGCACATGGCGAAGAGAGCAGTGGCTGTCTCATTCACCTTCTCGGATAACACCACAAGCATGGTGCCGACGAATATTACCAGAATAATCAGTGCTGCAGGTTCCATGGTCGCGTCAAGTCTAGTATCGACCGGCTTTTAAAACAGTTGTTGATAAACTGCCAAGAAGGGCATCTCACCGCAATTGTTGGGCTACTGGATGTCGCAAGTAGACTGTCAGCTCAGCTTTGATGGAGTGGATCAGGCCACAGTGAGTAGGTGCAAACTCTAGACTTCCAGTATCTCCGCTCGCTACTCAATTCTGATGATGAGCACTCTGACGGTGCTGCTGTGGAGCTCCCGAATCATTGCGGGATTCAGAAGAGCTCCGTTCGCAACCTATAAGTTGATGGCAGGGCTCGTGAACTCTGGCGAATAGAATGGACTCTCGAATTATCGAACATGCTAGAATCCTTGTCGAATGGAGTACCGAAATCCAAAAGGGCGATATGGTCATCATCCGGGCCAGCCCTCTCGCACACGAACTCGTTGTTGCACTGGCAAAGATAATAGCTGAAAAGGGTGCAAGGCCTCTTTCGATCATGGACAGCGAGGAGGCGACCAAGGCATTCTTTGATGGTGCATCTGACGAAACATTACAACTCGAACCAAAGCATCAGAAAGCCCTGATTGAGGAATGTGACGTCTACATAGCAATCAGGTCACCAATGAATACCAAGGCCCTCGCAAATATCGAGCCGGCAAAAATGACCGTGGCAGCCAAGACAATGCGAGATATCACGAACATAAGACTCTCCAAGCGATGGAGCCTTACGGTTCACCCCTGTCCATCGCTGGCTCAACAAGCCGGCATGAGCATGGAGGAGTACAAAGACTTCGTGTACGGGGCCACGCTTATCGACTGGGAAAAGGCAAGCGAGAACATGTACAAGATGAAGGAGCGTCTTGAGAATCATGACGATGTAAGATTCACAGGTCCAGAGACCAATATCTACGCCAAGACCGAGGGGCGAATCTGGATTGCATCCGATGGGAAGCATAACATGCCCAGCGGCGAGGTGTTCACTGCGCCCGTGGAAGACACGGTAGAGGGGCACATCTACTTCGACATTCCATTCATGGAGAGAGGGAAGGTGATAGAGGGGGTCCGACTACAATTCGAGAAAGGAGAGGTAGTTGACTTCGCAGCAGAGAAGGAAGAAGCGACGCTCAAAGAAATCATCGAGACCGACGAAGGTTCCAGACATCTGGGCGAAATGGCAATCGGGACGAATCGGGGCATCAAGCAGTACACGCTGAACATGCTCTTCGATGAGAAGATAGGGGATACCATCCACTGCGCGCTTGGCAATGCATACAAAGACTGCAATGGAACAAATGAGTCTGCAGTTCATGTCGATATGATCAAGTCGATGCATGAGGGAGAAGTCACCGCTGGCGACGAGCTGATCTACTCGAAGGGCAAATACTTTTGGGAGATGCGATGAGACGTCAGAGAAGTAGATGTTCCTCACTTCAAACGCGTAGCCCAGAATGTGGTCAGATACACGTGTCAAGTTAGACAGGGATGATCTCACCAAATGAGAGAGATCAGGCTCAACCATCAATATAGCTTGCAGTTAAGAGCGCTCAGGCTTTCGAGTTTCTGCGAAAACACATTGTTTACTGTCAAACCAAGTACCTCCGTAAATGAAGGAGATAGCATTCTGATACGGATAATATATGAAATCTTTGTTAGCAGTTCGTCATTTATACTAATGAGAGATTCCAAGAACTTTTGGATGTGCATATCTCCCAAATCAATGTGTAACTCCTATACATATTAATCAAAGGTTTTTAGGATTAAGTTATTACGATTAGTGCATAGAACCAGATAGCGATGGTAAGTATGAAACCTATAGAGGAACTAACAGAAATCCTTAGGAAGAATAGAGATGTGATTTCTAGAGAGTACAAAGCATACATCATTGGAGTTTTCGGTTCATATGCAAGAGGGCAACAAAGACAAGGGAGTGATATCGACATCCTTGTCAAGTTCGATGAAGGAGCAACACTATTCGATCTAGTTGGTCTGGGTGATTTTCTGGAAGATCTGATTGGCCTAAAAGTTGACATTGTTTCTGAGAAGGCATTGCGAACAGAGCTTAGAGACAAGATACTAGCAGAGGTCGTAGAGGTATGAAACGAAACCCACGACTCTTCCTATAAGACATCTTGACTGCTATTGAGGCAATTGAGAGATTCACTGTTGGGCTTGACTATCAAGGCTTTGTAGATGACGATAAGACTTCTAGCGCAGTCGTGTTGAAGCTCCAACTTATTGGCGAAGCAACAAAAGGAATCCCTGAAAGTGTAAGAAGTCTTTCTTTGGAGGTACCTTGGAAAGAAATGGCGGGGATGCGCGATAGACTGATCCATGCTTATTCTGGAATCGATTACAAGCTCGTATGGGAAGCGATAATGATAGTCCTACCGCGAATTAAACCTGAAATTGTTAAGCTCATCGAAGAAATGCTCAAATGATTGAGAGATTTTGGATAAGGAGATGCTTAACTGCAGGTATGGGGTTGAGGGCCGCGCTTGAATCAGTAGTCAAGGG
>CAYYQL010000088.1:0-4268 GCA_964473825.1 uncultured archaeon | reverse complement strand
GTCGCAGAAGAGAATCCCAGATTGAGGGAATTGAAAGTTCCTGGTGGGGCACAGAGATCTACATTCTTCTTGTCCCAGGTCGCAGAAGGAAATCCCAGATTGAGGGAATTGAAAGAATAAGCAATATTATTGTTCTACCTACTCCTGTCTCCTGTGATTTCAGCTTTCCTCATTGCAATCCATGGACTGATCAAGAAGCGGGACAACTCGTTCTCCAGGGGATTGGACATACTCCTAGGACTCGCTGCAATTGTGTTCCCTATCAGTCCTTTCCTGTGGATTCCCGAGCAAGGCGGGGGATTCAGTTTCATATTCGGGTACGAGTCAGCCATTTGGCCCTTTCTCCCAGTATTAGGCGCACTATTGGCAGGTATCCTGGGCCTAGAAACAAGAATCACTGAAGGAATCGGCATTAGCAGAGGAGTGACGATTGCTCTAGCTGGCTTCATTGCCGTGGTATTGTCAATCATGGGACTAGTAGCAGTACTTCCTCTGCCTTCTCAAGGACTACCGGATGTGTATGGCACACCTCTAACGCACATCGTTCATTTTGGTGGACTGATGTTCGCCCTTGAATCGGTCAATAGGTTTCTACTGAATCACAAAAGCCGTTCGTAGGTAGTATTGCAGGTACCGGGAAAGGAACCGGTCCGTCAAACCCTGGATAAAGCGGCAACATTGACAATGTATATACGTTACTCAACGTCTTGAGGTGTAATACGAGGTTACTTTTTCCACAGAGCCGTTCTCAATAGGGGCGATATGTGAACGAGTACCCCAAGAGCAAGGAAGGTCAAACCTATTGTGAAAATCCATAAATGAGGAAGATTCATGGAAACGGACAGAGTGTATGAGGTTACGCCTTCCAAGTTAGAGGTCGTGATGAATAGGACATACTGTCCAGGTGCCCCAAGCTCAGGAGTGCCAGAATACTCTCGGATATCCTCAAGACTGAAGAGCATGGTCAAGTTTTCAAGCGGCTCTCCATCAATGAAACGAAAACTATCTTCTAGAGACACTATATAGAAAGAAATAGTGTTCTCAAATCGCACATTGATTGCTATGTGTGGATTAGTAACACATTGGAGTGGGTAGCCAATATGGCTCCCCTCTTCAACACTTCCCAGATTGTACACTAACGAACAAGGTAGAAAGGAGATTACCAATAGGACAATACCCAAGACCAAAAAAGTTTCCCGCAGATGTGCTCGACCCATGGTTCAAATCTCCTGCCTTTCGATTATGATCACACTTAGTATCAGTACAACAATCCCGAGTGCTAATGCAATACCACTTCCTAAGAGGACATCAAATAATCCAGTTTCCTCATAGTAGTACGGAGGGCCTCCGTGTGTGATATGTGTGACACCAAGATGAAGTGGAAACAAAAGGAACGCAGCTGGGGAATGTGTTACTATTGCCACAAACGTAGTATAAACAATCATCCATCCCCCCACTCCTACAAATGCTGTTATGCGTGCACTCCTAGAAAGCACTGCTAGTAGTGTACACGTAGAGCAGATTGCCAAGACTGTAATCCCATAGGTCATTATCAAGATCATGATTGAATACAGGTCAATTGAGAATGGGAAGTAGAATACCCATGAAAAGAAAGTGCCTATTATCCCTGATGAGAACATAAGGAAGAAGACTGACCCACTCTTCAGGAATAAGACCGTCCTTCTCTTAATAGGGTATGACAGTAGTGTTCGCATCTGCCCGTTGTTGTATCCTTGTGCCAGATTGAAGGCTATCAGCAGAGGGACTACCAACATCACAACGTAGATGCAATTGATGATGGGATATACCGTTGCGATAGTATTTATAGCATCAACAGACCAAACCAACTCTTCTGAGATAGCTGTGCTGTTCCATCCTGATGAGAGATATACATACCTGGTCAAGACACTTACTCCAAGCATGGAATATGCGGCCACGAATAGAAAGATAGAAAGAATACTCACAATAGCTGGAAACGGGTATGACATATCTAGTTCCAACCTGATTGAGTTGTACATGCTATTCTTTTTATCAGCCATGTGTGATGACCCTCCTGTACACATCTTTCAGTGTTCCTGTGGTTTCTACATCATAGATGTTGACCTTTGTATCTCTGACCAATTCCTGAAGGTGTGATTCTAACCCTGAAAGCAGCTCTGTTGTGACTTCCAAGATGATTGATGTAGAACTGTCAACAAACAGATCAACTATCCCTTCGGATTCACTCAGAATCTCTTCAAGCGTCCACGAATCTGACGATATCACACGGAATCTTCTTTGGGTGTGCTTCTGAATCAGTTCTGGTATAGTCCCGTTCTCTACAACGCTCCCTCTATTGATGAATGCTACATTATGGCATGCTCTCTCCAACTCAGAGAGGATGTGGGAGGTTATGAAGAACGAGACTTTGTCTTTCTGGTGCATCTTGACGATGAGCTTCACCACCAGATCACGCCCACTCACATCAAGGTTCGAGGTCGGCTCATCCAGAAACACCAGCTTTGGTCGTCCTACAAAAGCTTGGGCTATGCCGAGTCGTCTATACATTCCTGCAGAGAGATGCCCAATCTTTCTGTCTGCTGCGTCTGGGAGTTCTACCATTGAGAGAAGGTCCTCTGCAGGTACACTCGCGGAGTAGAGTGCACCAATGTCCTCCAAGTATTGTCTAGGAGTCATTGAAGGTGGAAAATAGGGATGCTCGTGTAACACTCCAATGTATGGTAAGTAGTTCAATGAATCATCTGAAACATCGTTTCCCAAGATCTCTGCAGAACCTCTGTCTGGTTTAGCCAGTCCAAGTAGTATGCGGAGTAGTGTTGTCTTGCCAGCACCATTGGGACCGATGAGCCCAAAGATACCTGGTTCTATATCCAATGAGAAACTGTCCAGTGCTTTAAGATCTCCAAAGGTCTTGGTAATCTCTGTAACTGAGATGACATAGTCATTGGTCATTATTGTCCCCTACACATCGTTGATGGCATCAAATCAATCGAAATCCACGTTTTTTCTCTATTCTGACCCTGAAAGATAAACCTACCCACGATTTCAGATCAAGTGGAATCCTTAACATGATTGCCAGGATCAAGGCACCTTATTGCGAATCGATAATTTCACCAAGCTTCTCAGCACCAATCTTATCGACCCTCTTACAGGATCCATCAACTCCTATTTTCAAAGTATTGATGAGAAAGATGTTTGATGTTCTATTCCCAATACATATGGAGAATTGGTTCATCACCAAAGTACCATGTTGTTTGCATTCCGTCTGTTACTTCTGCACATCCTCTGTATTTCAGCTGTAAGGTTGTTGATGAAGGCGAAGTAATATCCCAATTAGCCTCACTTGCAAGCACATCGTAATATACAAGATGGGTGAAACCACCGCTTGTACCCCATCTGTACATCACATCGAGTGATTCAACCCAAGGCCATCCTGGAGATATGTAATTGTAGTCTATATGAAACCAATAGTCATCTGCATCTTGAGGAACATTATAGAATTCAAATACGATATTGATTCTGTAAACAGATCCCTCAAGCGTTTCTCTAGCATAATTATTCTTGGTACTCCAAGTTCCTTCATATTCTGTTGGTGATGTATCTTTCATGGTTTGTTCCGTAGATGCTTGGACGGGCATAAACCATGCCGGAAAGATAAAAAGAACCAATAGAATAATCATATGCCTCCTTCTAGACCTCATTCTTTTAACCTCCTAATGAGGGTTTAAAAAGTATAATCACTGGCTATAAATATTGCTACAACTTTGGCCTTGTGTAAAAAGCCACCTCCCATCACACTCTACAAAGTTGAGCCGCTCGTTATTGTGCAACAGAATCTTGAACAGGAGCTCCTGCCGCTGTTCCCTGTACCTGCGTAATCTCAGATTCCTTCCGAATCTCAGCTTCAGCATGCTGAACACGGTTTCAACCAGGACGTTGATGGGAGTGTACTTGGCTTCATCGGGGTCGTCTGCCCAGAAGGGGATGAACCCCCAGCGCACGGACTTCATGACCCGAGTGCCGTCGTCCTATCTTTCGTATCTTGCGGATTTCTGTGTACTCTAGCGTCCGCCCCTTCGACCGGCATCTTCAAGAGGATCGCGTGACAACAACACTCTCTTGCAGGTCTTGCCAGATAGAGGGATTATGCCTCCAGGAGCCGGACATCTCGTCCCAGTCATCCGGATGGATAGACACCTGCTTCCTCACGACAGGTTCGATGGGTGTGAACACATACCTATCCTCTATCGCGTCCAGTGCACGTCCCA
>CAYYQL010000087.1:0-4275 GCA_964473825.1 uncultured archaeon | reverse complement strand
ACTCTCGGGTCCGACGTCCCCATGGGAGCAATGCTCAGCTCTCAAGTCAAGTATATCTAATCAGGAGCAAGTTGAGAATGGTTGAGACCACTATTAGCGTAATAAAAGCAGACATAGGTTCTCTTGCTGGCCACGTGATTGTTCCGGACTTTCTGTTGGAGTTGGCGAGGAAACGACTGAAAGAAGCAGTCAATGAGAAGACCATCAAAGACTTCTATGTGACTCACGCTGGCGATGATCTGGAGCTGATTATGACTCATGACAAGGGCGAGGACAATGAGGAAGTTCATCAATTGGCTTGGGATACCTTCACTGAAGGCGCGGAGCTAGGCCGTAAGAAGAAGATCTATGCAGCTGGTCAGGATATTCTTGCCGACACTTTCAGTGGGAATGTGAAGGGGCAAGGTCCCGGATCCGCCGAGATGACCATCGAAGAACGCAAATCTGAACCTTTCGCCATATTCATGGCGGACAAGACCGAACCTGGTGCATTCAACTTTCCGCTCTTCCGAATGTTTGCAGATCCGTTTTGTACTGCAGGTCTGGTCATAGATCCTAGTCTTCATCAAGGATTCCGATTTGTCATCCAGGATATCAAGAAGGAGATACCGTGCTACGTAGACATGATGTGCCCCGAAGACATGTACGATCTTCTCGCACTACTTGGCAGCACGGGTCGCTATACCATCAAGAAGATCTATCGACGTGATGGAATGATTGCCGCAGCAGTCAGTACTGACAAGCTTCATCAGATTGCCGGCAAGTACATTGGCAAGGATGACCCAGTGGCCATTGTAAGGGCGCATTCTGGCCTTCCAGCCATGGGCGAAGTGCTTGAGGCCTTCACGCTGCCACATTTGGTTTCAGGATGGATGCGTGGCTCTCACATTGGGCCCCTCATGCCGGTTGCACTGAAGGACTCACGTTGTACTCGTTTCGACGGCCCACCGCGAGTCATTGGACTAGGCTTCCAGATATCCAATGGAGAACTCATCGGTCCACTCGACTTCTTCGAGGATGTGGCCTTTGATAGCACTCGACAGCGCGCAATGGAGGCAGTGGACTACCTACGACGTCACGGCCCATTCATGCCTCACAGACTGCATGACCTTGACATGGAATACACAACACTTCCAAGGGTTCTCGACAAGTGTCAGGCTCGTTTTACCGAGGACGAGATAGTCCCTGAGAAGAAACCTAAGAAAGAATAGGCATCTGTAGAATAGGAGATATCGTGAAGCAAGGAGTCTGTCCTTGCTTCCTCGTTCATTTATGCTATCATGATATCACGGAGTAGGTCCTGCTTACTGGCAGAGTACTAAAGCTCGTTCTAACCAGTTCTACGGATTACATGATACCCGAACTTTGTCTTAACTGGCTCGTGTGTGGTCTGGCCCACGTTCATGTCATGGACTGCTCTCTCGAACTCCTTGACCATCTGTCCCCGTGCAAACCATCCCAAGTCTCCACCCTTCTTTCGGGAGGGGCATTCACTGAACTCCTTCGCGAGTTTATCGAAGGACTCTCCCTCGTTAAGTCGGCTGATGATTCTCAATGCATCACTGTGTTTCTGGACAAGAATGTGGCTGGCACGTACTTTCCCGGTCTTTCCCATGGCTATATCACCTGAACTTATCTCGCTTTTCACATATAGGAGGTGTTAAGTCTGTTCAAAGGGGTATCAGACTATTGGACTTCATTGCAGCATTGTCCAGAGTTCTCCCCTGAGGAGTGAAGAAGATGAAAGCGTTATTGGTTCCCGAGTACGGTGGCCCTGAGGTCTTGACATACGATGAATTCCCTGATCCTGAAACTGGACCCGAGGAGGTCCTAGTTCGGGTGAAAGCTACCGCATTGAATCATCTAGATCTGTTCGTCAGGAGTGGAATCCCGGGTCTTGATCTCGAGATGCCTCATATACTTGGGGGCGATGTCTCGGGTGAGATTGTTGACCTAGGTTCCAGGACTACGCGCGACCTTGCTGTTAGCCAGCGAGTTGTTGTTGATCCTGCGGTGTCGTGCGGAACATGCGAGTTCTGTATTCGAGGACAGCGCTCTCTGTGCCCAGACTTTGGAATCATCGGCGAGCACTACCGAGGCGGTAATGCTGAGCTGCTGGCGGTGCACGAGGATAATATCATTCCAATTCCCAATGATAGCGATTTGGACTTCGTGGAGGCTGCAGCCGTACCTCTCACGTTCATGACGGCATGGAGGATGCTCATGACCCGAGCGCGTGTTCGACCAGGAGAAGACGTCCTGATAATTGGCATTGGTGGGGGCGTTGCCACAGCAGCACTACAGATTGCGAAGGTTGCCGGGGCGCGAGTATTTGCGACCAGTTCTTCAGATGAGAAACTTGAGAGAGCGGGTGAACTGGGCGCTGACTTCGGCATCAACTACATCAAGACACCTGAGTATAACAAGGAGGTATGGAATCTTACCGAGGGGAGAGGTGTTGATGTCGTGGTTGATTCGGTGGGAGCCGCCACGTGGGATAAGAGTCTTCGGAGCCTGCGAAAGGGGGGCCGACTTGTCACTTGTGGCGCAACCTCTGGTCACAAGACTGACGTCAACATCAACCGGATCTTCTGGAATCAGCTTGAGATACTAGGTTCCACCATGGCATCCCGGTCGGAGCTCAGAGATGTCCTGCGGCTCGTCTGGAGGGGAAGCCTTCAGCCCGTGATAGACAAGGTTTTTCCTCTTTCACAGGGGCAGAAAGCCCATGAGAGACTGGAACAGGGCAATCAATTTGGCAAGATAGTTCTTGAGTTGTGACGTCAATCTGCCCTTCTAAGTATATGGAGCGAATATTACGTAGATGAACATGGGGGAATGACACGCCTTCATTAGTATCTTCTTCTCTGTAGAGTCTGGTGCAATCCAAGGTGAAAGTCGTCACAATCTGCATGCCCGAGTCCTATGTCGATGGAGTGGATAAACTCATCAAGAGGGGCATGTATCCCAATCGAAGCGAAGTGATTCGCATAGCGATTCGAGATCTTCTCGTGGACGAACTCTGGGGTGAGAAGCGACAGACGAGTTCTCTCCCTCTTATTGCCCAACTGGAGCAATTCGTTGATCTAGAGACCAATTCTGAAGTCCAACCCGCTCCTCAGTAGTGTACAACTGAGCTAAGTTTTTCTATGCCGGGAAGCATCCATCCTATAGGCGAATGCGTATTCACCGACATGCAGGTAACATTGACGGAAGATATGACATTTGAGTAAGGAGAATGTATTGTAATGGTCTTGCGCAGAATCTTTGGACGAAAGGACGATGATGAGGACGACGAAGCTGAAGAAGTAGTTGAGAAAGATGCTGAGGTCGAAGATGCCGTTGAGGGACCAGAAGCGGCAGCAGAGGCTGAGGTGGAAGAAGAACAGGATGAGGAAGAGGCGACTGTCGCAATAGGTACAACAATTCCCTATCAATCAACATTTCCTGAGCGCCTTGAATACATGTTCAATGACGACGAGATTGCCTCAGACTTGGAGAACACAGACTCCTTCGCTCTTGAGTTCATGGTTCTAGGAGAACGCATATGGGTAAAGAAACCCGAGATGGGCGATGTTGAAGTTGGCACTGGAGCAGTGTCCGATGAAGACGCTCACATTCGGATCTCTAACGAGAGCGCTCAAGAATTGCTTGGGGCTGCGAACTTTGAGGAATTCTCGAAGATATACATAGAACACTACAAGAATCCTCAACCTGGTAAGTTCGTAAAAATCACCCTCCGAAAGGATATTAGCAATCTTAATAGGAGGGGCTACGCGCGAGTTCCTCTGTTGAAGCTACTTATTGGTGCTGTTCGGTAGAGGAGAAACGCATGGTCGAAATAGATCTTCCCGTGATTGCAATCAACTTCAAGACGTATCCTCAGGCCACTGGTGAGAGAGCTGTTCTGTTGGCTCAGAGCTGCGAGAAAGTGGCAAACGAATATGATGTTTCGATAGTGGTGGCCCCGCAGACGTCCGATCTGTACCGGGTCTGCCGCGCTGTTGACATTCCGGTCTTTGCACAGCATATGGACCCCGGTGAACCAGGTCGATACACCGGTCACGTGATAGGAGAGACGCTAGTTGAGAGTGGATGTTCGGGCACTCTGCTCAATCATTCGGAGAACAGGATGCAGCTGGCCGACATAGAGGCTGCGATACGAAAGGCTGACGGACTCCAGCTCTACACAATCGTGTGCACAAACAACCCACTGGTCAGTGTTGCGGCTGCATCTCTTGAGCCATCTGCAGTCGCTGTTGAGCCTCCCGAGTT
>CAYYQL010000086.1:0-4353 GCA_964473825.1 uncultured archaeon | reverse complement strand
TCGGGAAACGGTCTACTCAGCATGTGCTTTGAACTGCCCAGACATATGTGCGTTCAAGCTCACACTCGAGGACGGTAAGATTGTTCGACTTGAAGGCGATGAGAACCACCCCTACACGCTAGGCCGAGCATGTCCAAAGGGCTATGCACATGTTCTCCGCACCTATTCTGAAGACCGACTAAGGCATCCGATGAAAAGGAAGAAGGACGGCACCTTCAGTCGAATCTCACGGGATGATGCTCTCGACGAGATTACAGAGAGAATGAAGAGAGCACTGTCCAGCCATGGTCCGAAGTCCATTGGCATCTACTCGGGTTCCGGAAACGACGGGATGGCCCCACGATACGCCGCTAGATTTGCCAATGTAATCGGGACGCGCATGATACCTGGGATTGTGGAGATCTGCTTCGAAGGGGCATATGAGGGTGCTCGATTCAATGTGGGTCCATTTCCGCCCCACGAGCTTCAGGACTGGGCAAACTCCCGTTGCATCGTCATCTGGGGAACCAACAAGCACGAATCAGGCGTCCACTGCAAGAGAGTGATTGATGAGGCCATTAACAACGGTGCCAAGCTCATTGTCATTGATCCAAGAAAGATTCCATACGCCAAGAAGGCAGACATATACACGTCAATTCGTCCAGGCACAGATGCAGCCCTTGCTCTCGGTATTGCAAATGAAATCATCAGACGCGGGCTTCACGACAAGGATTTTGTCAGCAACCATGTGGTCGGATTCGAGGAGTATCGTCAGCGCGTGGCAGAATATGACAAGAAGACTGTGAGTAGACTCACCTGGGTCAGTGAGAACATCATTGAACAGATTGCCATAACATTCGCAACCCATGGCCCATCACTCATCATGACAGCACCAGCTGGGATGAACCACTATACCAACGGCAGTTGGGCGGCCCGGGCAGTCCACAGCCTCCTTGCGATTTGCGGGTATCTTGGGGTCTCAGGAGGTGGTTTTCAATATCTCTCATCCGATTTCTCCCCATTCAATAGCGCCGCGATTCGACTAGATCATCTTCTGGATGAAAAAGTCAAGCCAATAGTGCCTTCAGGAACGTACCTGCCAGAACACATACTGAGCGGATCAGACCCTTCTTTGGAGGTGCTGGTAATCCAGGCTGCAAGTCCAGTTACGCAATGGCCCAATACCAAGAAGACAGTCCAAGCTCTCAACGAGGTCCCCTTCAAAGTCTGCATAGACCTAGAGATGACAGACACGGCAAGGCTCTGCGACATCGTCCTTCCAGCCACGCTCATCTTCGAACATGACAATGTCGTGCACAGTGAGCTGCACAGGATTGTGCAGTATGCGCCCAAGCTCATCGAGCCAGTCGGCGAAGCCAGAGACGAGCTATCCATCTGGAGAGGAATAGCACAACGACTTGGACTAGGCGAGTTCTTTGAGTTGACAGAACGCGACGCGATAAGGCTGGCTCTTGATTCAGAGGACTGCCGCGATATTACACTTGAGGATCTTGAGGCTCATCCAGAAGGAATTCGGACAAACAGTCCAGAGATTCCATTCATGGACAGGAAGTTCAACACACCATCAGGGAAGGTTGAGCTATATTCCAGTCATCTGGAGGCATTGGGTTACGATCCAGTGCCCCTCCACGAAGAGCCAGCAGAGAGCCCTTACTCAACGCCTGAACTCCTAGAGGACTATCCACTCATCATGATCTCGGGAAGGCTCAGATGCCGCCTTCATTCGCAGTACACTACGGTTGAGGTTGGAGCTACGTTCACAAGCTATTCTGAATGCACGACATGTCAGAAGTGTGTAAAGGAGTGTCCAGATGAGGCTATCAAAATGGTCGCCCCTACCGCAGAGATGGTTCAGAAGGCAGCTGATTCCGGGAGCAATGCAGAGATACGAGCTCAGCTCGGCAAACTCGTGTCTCGCCTGGCGACCAAAACAGAAGGGCGAACCCTGCTCATCCCTGAATCCATCACAGGTCTTTTGGTACCTGAATGGGACGCAAGCAAGTGCATCGGGTGCAGAGAGTGTCAGCTTGATGTCTGTCCGTACAGTGTTGTCACAGATCCGATACATATGAAATCAAGAAGCAATAAGGAAAGGAACCGAGCCTTCCTGAGGATGCATCCAGACACTGCCAACAAGCTTCAGCTGGTAAATGGGGACAGGGTTCTTGTTGAATCAGCACGCGGGAAAGTCGAAGGTGTTAGACTTGAGATTGACGAAGAAATTGACCCGAGAATCGTCTGGGCATCCGACGGTTGGTGGAATGCTGACGGGAACATCAATCTGCTTACCGATGACCAGCACACTGCATTCGGACACACTCCCGGTTTCAACTCGATCTTGGTGAGAGTAGACAAGAGCCACCTCTCAGAATTGAGTCAATAAGCGCTCCAAGAATTCCCACCTAGAATCTTTGTTATTCGCAGCAAACGGTGACCGCATCGAAGACTCTAGGATCAATGTAGTCACCATGGTTCTCCCTGGCATTCAGAAGGCGTTTCTTCTGTGCTTCGAGTACAACAAAAAGCTCCTCTGGAACCTCTTCAACATCTTCACTATACTTCCCAGATATGCGCTCAATTTTCTTGATCAGTTCTGGGACTCTGATTTGAAACTGCTCCAGATACTGCTCCAGAGTATACTCGTTATCGAGAACCTCACGAAACAGCCGCTCCAAGTCACGATACCTCGGTAGTAGCCCGATAGGAGTTTCAATCGCGCAGACCTCATCATGAATTCTGAGCTCCATCCATTTCAACCATACCCGCTTGTCCTGCTTGCCATTCAAGTAATCCCCGTGTTCATCTTTCAAGAAATAGTTGACCCCAAAAATCTTCGGGACCTCTGTAACATCATTGATGAATCGGAGATGATTCTGGATGTACGTTCCAAGAGGAATCGATATGAAATCGATATTCGAGAAGGGTTGGAATTTCCGAACACCTTCCTTACCAAGAGTAGCAGCAGTCGATTCCGATTCAAGGCTGGCGCCCATGGCAATAACTCCGTGAGCCCAATCAAAAGACTCAGCGACTGGAACCCATGTGTCTGAGTCTCGTCCTCCATAAATGATTCCGTTGAGAGGGACACCGTGTTTTGTTTCGGCGTTCGAGTCAAGATTCTCCAGGTAAGAGAGTCTCAAGGTGTAACGTGCATTCTTATGAGATATCGGCACCTCCTCGCCGTCCGGTCCTTGCTTACCTTTGTGCCACTCTCCCACAAGATTCACCCCTTCTTCCGGATGCTCGCGTCCATCACCTAACCAGTAGGGTCTGCCGTCGTGTATTAGAACGTTCGAGAAGATGATTTCTCCAGGGCTCGTCAATACATCAAAAATGACCGGGTCATCATCGACGTTGACGCCACGGATGATTCCAAATATTCCGCTTTCAACATTGGCAGTTCTTATGCCATCCTCGAATTTCTTGATGTAGGCAAGGTCGTCACCAACTATGGTTTCGCCTAGAACCATTGAAGTGCTGGTCTTCCCGCATCCTGATGGGAATGCGCCTGAGAAGTATGTCTTCCTTCCGCCAGGCCCGTGAACGGCCATGATGAACATATGCTCTGCAAGCCAGCCTTCCCTGTCAGCCTTCCTTATGGCCAAACGAAAAGCCAGTTTCTTGAGTCCTACTGTGTTGCCCGCATACTGAGTGTTCACACTGTATACAGTATCATCAGTATAATCGATGAAGATTCTGCGCTTATCGACATCTGCAGACACGTTGTTCTCAAGTCGACCTGCCGAATGCAACACTCTGAAGAACGAAGCATCCGTTTCCATCTTATTGAACCGATTGTAAGCAGAACGATAGAGTAAATCCAGACTGTGAGCGACATAGTAGGAATCGGTGATTTGCATGGTGAGAATGGAAAACTCTGACTCAATGGGACCAAGAGAGAAGAATCGGACGATCATGTCCTTTCCTTTCATGCTACCCTTCAAGAACCCAAGAACCTCTTCAAGACCTGCCTCCCGTTCAATCTGATTGAGATTCTGATCTAGATGCATGTCCTCTGGCACAAGATACTTGGTATTCTTTACATCGCGAGCTTGATCAAAGTAGCCGTCATAATGGACCGTGTGGCCCTCCATTGGCAGACGAATCTCGTCACCTTCTTCTATCGCCCTCTGACGGACTCTTGCAATGTCCTGCTTGCTGTCACTGACTATGAAGACTCGGTAAGGACTGCAGAGCTCGATTGCATCCAGAATGAACTCTCTGCAAGCATCATTACGTATCTCATTTAGTTTGGCAAGGTTCTCCTCGTCAAGCAGTTGATTGGGGAAATCGGAAGGCTGCTTCATCTAGACAACTCTCTGAAACTGTGTCCTACGACACGAGCGAAGAGCA
>CAYYQL010000085.1:0-4402 GCA_964473825.1 uncultured archaeon | reverse complement strand
GACCCCATCAGGAATTGAAACATCTCGCTGAGCACCTCTTCATGATCATCCCTAGATTACTCATATAAGTCGAGCAAGGCTGCGTGGACGAGTCATGAACACAATACGACGAGCAAGGGAATCTGACCATACTGCGCTGATGAATCTGTATCAGGATGACATTGAGTCTGATGAAACGGCGTCACAACGATTTGCCGACGACCTCATCTACAAGATGAATACACTCCTCTGCTTGAAAGAAGAAGAGGTTCTGGGGACGGTGAGCTGGGAGGTCAGAGGCGGGCTCGAGGACGGGGTCATTGAACTGATAGGATTGGGGGTAGACGAAGAGTTTCGTTGTCAGGGCATTGCCACAGACCTTGTCAACGCGCTCATCAAGGATGCTAAGGGGTACTACGAGTCCATGGGTTATATGCTGAGGTTTGTCTATCTGTTCATGGAGGCTAGTAACGAAACGGCACGCTCTTTCTACAGACGGGTTGGTTTCACCGAGGTCTCCGAGATACCGAATATGTTCATCCACGATGACGGGAGTATATGGACAAAGCTCCTAGAATGACGGTCTCAAGACGTGACTCGCGTCATTGGAGCATCTCTCCGGTCTAGGGCAGATACGAGTTGACCAGGTTGCATCATTGACAGGAGAGATATCTCCAGGCCTTTATCCAACTGGTCCGCTAATGGCAGTAGCGAACGCAATTTTCCCTGCATCGCACCGCTTGCATCTCTTCCAGCCCGTGCATCGATCTGCTGAAGAATCGCATCAATCTCTTTCAGGCTGATCTCGGATATCAGAGAAGCCTCATCGTCCTTGCTGGGATCGCCATCATATACTCCATCCACATCCATGGCAAAGAGGAGACGCTGTGCATCCAATTCCTTCGCAAGGATGACTGCCAGTTGGTCCCCGCTCCCTACACTGAACCCCATCGCTCTGTCGAAGATCATGTCCCCACCGAGCAGAATCGTCATCCCGAGCTCGAGATACCCTCTCAGTGATTCAAGGAAATACTCCTCCATCCGCATCTTGTTTGAAACGACCATGGAAGACGGATGGAAGAGGTTGACAGGTATCTCTGCTGCCTGAAACGCCCTGACTATCTCCATCCTGAGCTCGTTCACTGTTGTCTGGGTCTTCGAAATCGCGAGCAGCTGATCGGGTGACTCGAAGCCCCTGTAAAGTCGATGCTCGATGACTGGCGGATGCCCAAAGGACCCAACACCGTGGACAACGATGAGGGATTCAAGCAGACCCGCATCAAGACAGTGACGAATCTCCTGGACCACTGCCTTCAGAGTATCTTCTCGCAGTGTGTACGGCTTGGACTTCTCTGTCAGGAGGGAGCCACCCAGTTTCAGGACAGTGAGGTCCTTCATTCTGTGACCCTCAGAGAATGGTCATGAGTGGGAACGGCCACATTGCCGGAGCCAAGAGGAACATCATCGCCAGAACCACCGCGATTCCGAGAGAGACCGTCCAGTTATCAAGATTCGGGGGAGTGAGAGCCTCAAGTATCATGGCGATAACACTCAACAGAACCACGGGGAGCAATAGTCCCACCAGGTCATAGGAATACTGGATGGAATAAATGGCCATCAGTATGAAGCTGAAGAGGAAGGAACCAGCAAACATGCCCACCGAGCCTGCCAGAGTCTTCTCCGAGCCACCAATGCCGAACTTTCTCTCGCCTCCGTACTTGCGGCCAATGATATCGGCAAGCCCGTCACCACCCGCGAGACAGCCGAAGATGACCAGCGCATTTGGATTGCCACTTGGCTCGGTGAACCAGAGGATGGTCGTGACCACTATGATGATGGCATAGTACAGGGTCCCCTTCAGAAGCTCAGCCGGGTCGCCTGAACGCGACATCGAAGCGACAAATGCCTCATTCTCGACCTTCCCAGTCCCAATGCCCACAAAGAGCAAGACGAACAAGATGGGAACGACTACAGCCAGATACCGGCTGAAGACGCTTCCCGAGTACAGGAGCCACGTTACCACAAAGACCGGGGCTGCAAAGATGTGTACCAGTTTTCGGGTCACATCCGAGGACAGCTTGCCGCTCTTCTGGATTGCACCATTGATCTGCACCACCATCATCACTGCAATGATGGAGATGAACATCGCTACGAGGTCCCAGACGATTGCGAGACCTTCACCTAACGGATTGAAAACCATACTTCTCTCCTCCAGAGGAAATCTACTGCAGAGATGTGCCCAGTCCGTGCTATAAGTGTGTTGCAGAAAGCGAACTGTTCTTCGTCAAGAGTCGAGCTGTGAGTCTATCAACAGATGAACCAGTAGTGAATTGGTAACGACTAGGGTCTTTTCTGTTCCACTAGTCGGTAGTCCGAGTAGAAACGAAACAGAATTGCTCCGAATCTCTCTCGTCACGCTATGCAATCTTCAGATATAGTCGACTCAACGTCCGCCAGTTATCTCGGATAGCAGATATCTCGTGAAGCCTCTCCGGGTTGACCACATACTTCTGTGAACGCATGTCTTGAAGGTCAGGAACCGCCCTGCAGATCTTGTGTTTGCATAGTCGTCGGATGGCAAAGTTGACCGTTCGTCGAGCAAGCTTAGAGGCCTTCGAAATCTCGATTGATGATAGCGGCCCCTCCTCAGTAAGCCTGTCCTCCAGCCTATAACTGAAAGCCGATCACTCACACACTATCGCTGACCTAGACAGAAACAACCCAGTGCCGATTATCTGGAAGGTCGACTCTCTGCGGCCCAAGATTGTCCATCTTACAATGAACGGGAAACAAAGTCGTAAGGAGGTAATTGGGGGCTCCAATTCTCATCTAGGCCTAGAACGAATAATCAGTATTCCGAAGAAGAGCATGATAAGTATGGAACTCACAGTCACCAGCAATGAGAGAGTTCCTCCTGTGAAGATGTCTGATGGTGTGGAACTTGTACCTGATGATGTGGGCGTTTCATCGGTGGTTTCAGTGGTCGAGGTCGTAGATATTCCGTCAACCACAAAGACGAATACTGAATCGGAGGCCGTGTTTAGACCAACATCAGTGACCAGCAGAGTGTAGTTGTAGACACCGAGAGAGAGGCCATCCACATCGATTTGGATCGGGTCGCCATCCCATATGCCGAACGCAAGCATAGTGCCATTTCGCAGGATCACGTATACCTGAGGATACTCATCTGTAGCATTCCATGAGATTGCATTCCCAACCTCCCCTTCTATGTACGTGATGTTGCCAGGGCAGACAATCAAAGGAGATATGGTGTCGTTGACGACTGTTACTGTGATGGTCTGCTCAGCGGTCAGGCCGTCACAGTCCTTTACAACCAATCGGTATTCATACACACCCACATCCAACCCATCGACAAAGTACATGATAATGCTGCCATTCCAATCACTGATTCGAACAACTGCATCGTCCCGATACAGAACATATTCCTCAGGATTATCGTCAGACGGCCACCAGAAGATGGTGTGCCCAATCGTTCCGACCTGATATGTCAGGTCCTGTGGGGGTAGGAGAAAAGTGGGGCCTGACGCACTATATTGAGGACTCCTGAAGTAGGAGGGATTGCGGGCCAACTCGACAAACTCGCCAGGTACGTATGCAGATACATTGAAGGGACCAGAGGTCACCATAGCCTCAGTTGGAGGATTGGGATTCCATTGGGCCCACTCGTCAAGCGGAATCAACTCGAATACGTGCTTCGGGATGATCGGCTTGTATACGATGTTGGTCAGGTGCCAGTATGACTCGGTGTTGAACTCAACGACCAGTGTGTAGTTCGTCTGGGCGAAGGCTGCTGTCACGTCAACTAGGTCGACACCGTATGGGTTGCCAGGCGCATCACGATAGAAGTTCAGCGAGAAGGCAGCATCAAAGGCTGTCAGAGGTCTTCCATCAGTCCAGGTTGCATTCTGGACCATGTTGAAGACGAACCTCGTATGATTCTCCGGAATCGCATCGTTGTCATCGTGGGTCTCTACAGTGTAGCTCTCAGCAAGCCACGGCATATCTTCGCCTGTTGGAGTTCGTATCAGGAGACTGTCATACAGTTCGTTGAGGACCTTCATGGAGTAGGGTGAGGAGGTTGCCATGTGGTTAAATGTATCAACGTCAAGTGGCAGGCTCCAGCGGAATGATCCACCAAACGGACCACCTTCAGAGTCCTTCAGATGAACTTTGTAGTTCGTCCACCAGCCGGGCACACCACCGCTGACATCGTTGACATAACCCTCGAACCGATCGGTTCTGTAGGCTGAGAGCAGGATGTTTGCGTAACAGATGACCATAGGACTCTGGTAGACCCAGATCTTCTGCATCTCAAAGGCTGCCTCATAGACGTCATCATACTCGGTCGAATAGAGCAGCTGCTCTCTCCAGCTGTCATACGTGTCATTCCTGAAGTTCGGGA
>CAYYQL010000084.1:0-4538 GCA_964473825.1 uncultured archaeon | reverse complement strand
TGCAACAGCACTGGCCCACTTGCCTAGTCCACTCCTCAATCTGATGGAACCTATTTAAGCCTCTACAGAAGGCATCCCGGAGCAGGCAAGAGGGAGATCTGACCCTTTTGTCAGACAATTCAACTAGAAAACAGAGGATAGCGCATTATTCTAGATCAAGCCTATGAGCCAGAAGAGTATCTGTCTCACAAACTTAGAATTCTTGTCGGATGAGTATCGTCCCAATAGGGCCCAGTTATCTACGAAATAGTTGCTGCCGCTGCATATCAGTCGTGCACCGTCTTCACCTGAGAGCCCTGCAATCACTGTACGGTTTTCGTATTGACTCAATGACCCATTCTCAACACGCACCGTTGTCCATGCCAAGGGAAAAGCATCACCTATGACATTGATTGAACACCCGGAATAGTCGATTGCATCAATGCCTTGAGTCACGGGGTGCTCCATGAACTCGTCTATAGAAAGGGTCGATTCCACGTTGTTGATGACCATTCGAATCTGTGGGAGTCTGTCATGATTGAAGACCATTCCAAACTGCGAGAGTAGAGCATTTGCAGCCGAGAGATGTATGCTTTCGTTTGCCATTCCCACAATGAAAAGCCCTCTGCCTGAATCCCAGTATTCTCTATACGCGATTATCTCTGTTGAGGTGTATCTTCGGAAATCACGAATCAGCGTGTCATTCAGATAGAATGTGTCATACGCACAGGGATCGAGGACTACTACAGCGTCATACTCCAAAAGAAGCGGCAACGTGATATTAGAGGGCCACACAATCTCTTCTACAGCAATCCCGACATCCGTGGCAATCTCGTAGAACTCTCTGAACTGACCGTATATCGAGTCGATCGACCATGGAGTGTGACTCACATCAAATGCAATCTTCGCGATTGACACCTCTGCTTGAAACTGAAGACTACAACGCATGTATCGATAGTCAGGTGAGCTTAGAGTAATCTGGATCCGAACATCTTCAATCCGGCGATCGGATATGACATGAACCTTGATATCAATAGAACTGGTCTGATTGACTTCTATTATGCCCGGCCCGCGGACATGGTGAGAACCACTGCCAGAATAGGTAATGAACCAAGTATCATTACTACTTGTATATACGGCCAATGCCACTCTATTCGTTGAGTTAACAAACCAGCGTTCAAAATCGTAAGGCGCTGATGTTGGCATCAACCAAGCAACTAATGGAAGTCCTTCTCTCTTCGGAACACTCTGGAGATACAGCTCGGCAGCTTCCACATCAACCAGCCCGGACCCAACTTCATATACCTGAGATGAGAGATTTTTACTGCTCGCCAGAAGAAGAGCCTTTACCATCCCCGGTGTCCATCTCCAGCCTTCTTCCTGGCAGAGTGCGACTATCTTTGCAGCAGCGGCTGCAACTCTGGGTGCGGCGAAACTCGTCCCAAACACGGTTCCTCCTGCGTCGTTGTAATAACCAGGAGCTACTATGTCAGGTTTGGCGAGACCGTTTCTCAAGGGGCCTCTTCCGGTGAAGGTAAACGGCTGCAGATTTTCATCAACAGCACCTACAGCTATGACTTCAGAACGCAGAGCCGGAGTCTCAATTGAGCTGCCAGCCACCCCGCCTTGACCGTTATTACCTGCTGCAGCCACAACCAGTACACCCTGATTGAAAGCCCAGAGTGCCGCATCTCCAACAGAATCATGGCTTGTTGCTGTCCCACCAAGACTGAGATTGATCACGGAGCAGTTCTCTTCAACCGCCCAACGAATCGCATCGACAATTGCAGTAACGGTGGCCTGATTCTCACCGGTCACCACCTTTGCGTTGACTATCATGGCGTTCTCGCTGTTCTCTATAATTATCCGAGATACAATCGTCCCATGCTGAATCCCAGAGGGAGTACTATCCGCGGTGGTGTTATCCGTGACGTCATAGCCATACCCCTCTTGGATGAAACTCCTCTCAGCGACGATACGCTGTTCTAGCTCAGAGTCAGGACTTATCCCAGAATCAACTACAGCAACTCGAACAGGAAGTGCCGCTTCAAGGTCATTTCTCGGACCTACGAAATAGACGCCTACAGTGACGCTAACAAGTATCAGGGTCATGACTAGGATGGCAGTACCCCTAGTGCGTTTTGGCACCCGATCACTTTCATCCAAACTGAAGGCACCTCGATGTGAATTGGTTAAGGTGGAACAACTTATAGATGTTGGAGAGAGCTGATATAGCATATTCGGACAATGCAATGATGCAGACCTGTAACCAAATGCTTATGAAAAGAACCAAGAACTTGCAGGAGAGGAATAAGGAAATGGTCATGGAAGACCCTGATGAGTATGAGATGGAGCAGTCAGAAGGAATCGGTATCTTCGTACCGGGTTCATACATTGAACGTGACATGGACTGGGACAATTTCTTCAGAGTACTCCTCTATACAGGAGCGGCGGTAGCTCTCTTCCTGTTACTGACAGGAGTCATTATTCTTCCACTGATTGTTCTCGGATTCATCCAGATCAATCCCATCACGTTAGAGGTGACCTTTGGACCCTGGGCGTTTCTCATTGCATCATTCGCAGAGATTGCATTCTTTGTACCGCCGATCTATTACATCAAGAAAAAGGGGGTGAGTCTTCGCTCTCTGGGCATCAAGACCAGCAATCTAGGTAGAGATATCCTGATAGGACTAGGTATCGGCACTGTCATGCTTCTTTCAAATCTGTTGATCACATGGCTTATTTTCGAGGTTTTGCCTGTTCCTGATCAATCGCAGCTCGACTTAACATTTGCAAGCAGCATGCCAGAACTAATAGGCTGGTTCATAGTCATGTTCCTCATAGTTGGAACGAGTGAGGAGCTGCTCTTCAGAGGCTTTCTTCAGCGAAGAATGGAGATGTACTTCAAACAAACAGGAAGAAGAAGATACAGAATGCTATCCCTGGTGATTAGCTCACTTATATTCGCTGCGATACACCTCGAGTTACTGGGAATTCCAACCAGATTCGTACTAGGACTCTTCCTGGGGTATCTAGCTCAAAAGAGGAATTACTCTCTTGTTGCACCGGCGGTTGCTCATGGCCTCAATAATTCAATCGCGGTGCTCTTCATGTTCCTTGGTTTCTAAAACAAACGGATGTGAAGAGATACGGTCTGAACCTCTCCACTTTCCTCGTTATTCTTCATACTTGAAAGCAACTTTGACATCGGCCCTGAATTGGACGACCTTGCCACCATCAACTTTGCAGGTGAAGTGATCCACGTCTATTCCCACAATATTGCGAACAGACTCCGATGCAACCTTCAAAGCCTCTTTCACAGCATCTTCCCAGCTCTTGGGTGATTCGCCTATAAGTTCGATTACCTTGATAACAGTCATATTGAACACTCCGTACCTATGTATGAAGGAGGTAGGTCTTCCTTATGACATTTGCTGATGAGAGAGGTATCAGGCCAAGGTCTGTCGCTTCGAGAAGACGAGCCATGCAATCAGAATGAACGCCAGTGAAACTTCTAAAATCAACAGGATCTTTGGCAAGAAGTCCAGTAGAGCTACACCTTTGAACGCGGTGTCAACAATCATCTCTCGACCCAGATTCAGAGGGTAGTATTCATCTATTACACCTACATCCATGAAGCCGGTCCCCACAATGAGAGATGCAAATAGCAGGAACAAGAATGATTGATTTGCCTGTAGACGTGTGCTTACCAGTGTTGAAATCAGGACGCCGAGAGCTGAACCAGAGAGAGACATCAGACCAAGAATGATATTCAGCGTGAGATAGTCGGTGTTGGGGCGGATACCGAAAAATCCCATCCAGAGCAATAGCAAGAATTGAGCCTGAAGGATACCCACCGTGAAATAAGCCAGTGTCTTCGCCAAAATGGCCTCCATTTTTGTTGCCGGAGTCAGAAGCATTCGATTAAGAGGAATGTCACCGACTATCGCCTGAGCGGCAGTAGCGGACACTGCAATGAAGACAGCAAAAACTAGGAGAAAGACACCGAACGTGGCAGCGGTGTAGTTACCTGTCGGTTGGAACTCCCTTACCCGAACCATCTCAACTTCTCCCTTAATCCAACCATGATCATACCGGAACTCTGCAACGACATCAGTGAAAGCAGAGAAGACTGCCGACTGGCTCTGAAAATCTGTGCTGCTGATGTGAATGGTAACAAACGCAGGGATGTCATTGGTGATGTTTCCCTCGAATCCGTAAGGGATTACAGCATAGGCGTTTATTGCATCTCTATAGAGAGCATCAAGAGCCTCATCTTCAGTCTCATATTCTATGACAGAGAAAGAATTGCTTTTGGAGAGATAGTAGGTGAAATTCTCGGATAAGTCCTCATCGGGAAATGTGTCCGTTGGGTCCATATCTACGACACCAAGCAAGATGAGACCGTCACTATCTCCACCACTATCCGCAACACCTGCACTCCCTTGAGAAGTCGCCACCCACATGGTCCCCATAATCATGGTCGGAAGGACAAAGACAAGAAGCAGAGCGAAACGGTCGTTCTGAATGAGTCGAAGCTCCTTCAGCAGCATGGACCG
>CAYYQL010000083.1:0-4833 GCA_964473825.1 uncultured archaeon | reverse complement strand
TTCTTCGCCACGTCAACCAAGGCCTTGATGTTCTCCTCGGGTGTTTCCAATGGTACATCGCAGCCTGTACTGAGAATATGTCCTCCTTCAGCGGTCCGCGCTCTCTTGAGGCAATTCAAAGCATGCCTTCTCACAATTGCAGCGGTGCCAGTCAGCATGATCGATGTATCAACATTTCCAATTAGCGTCGTTTTACCTTCAGTGGTGGCCTTTGCTTCTGACATATCTACCGCAGCATCTATACTCAACGCATTCGCACCGGTGGCCACCATGCTCTCCATTATTCTCGTTGTGTCCCCACATATGTGAAGTGTCGACAACGGTCCCATGGTCTTGATCTGTCGATTCAGCCTGATGAGAGATGGTTCGACAAATCGCTCGAAGAATCCTGGAGAGATGATGCTGGTACTGGCTGTTGGTTCGAGAATGATAATGTTGTGTGCGCCAGCTTCGACTAGAGCATCAACATAAGGTGCTACAAGTCTTCTGCACGATTCGGTAATGGATATCGTTCTGTCCGGTTCCTCGATGGTCAGTTCCAAGAGTGAATCGACCCCCATGAGATGGCCGGCAAGTGTGAATGGCCCGATGACGTAGCTGCTGACTAGATGGGAGTCTCCAACAGACTGCACAAGTCTTCTGGTTGTGTCGACAAAAACGTCAAGACGTGATTCGCCGATGTCGGGCATTTCCAGTTTCTCGATGCCCCTCCCATCATGATATGGATGTTTCTTCACGTACGGGAATCCATATTCCTGAAAGACCACTTCTGCACCCAGCATCTCGGCCTCTACCGTTAGGTCCATGCAGGTGATGACTCCGTCATAGTCGAACCTCTTGAGTGCAGTAAGCTGTGCAGCAGCCTGCTTTTCTGAGTTGTGAACCAAATCATTAAGGTTGCTCCGGACCAGTTTGGCTGAGTAGAGACCCAACAGTGGTAATACAGGAATCCTGTCCGGTGCTTCATATCCTATTGATTGATTTATTATGTCGATAGGTGACTTATTCATCGGATTCAGTCCTTTTTCTGGCCGAGGATGTTCCGTAATTGTATGACTGACACAAAAACGTTCTTATATCGTATCTGCTTCCGAAGAACAACGCGCCAATTTAGAAGTCTTACAAAGCGCCTGAACGTGAAACAAATGACAGAGAACGACGTCCTTAGGAAACTGATAGATTCCATTGTTGAGGGCGATAGGAAGTCCTCACCCGAGCACACACAAGAGCTATTGAATCGAAACATGTCTGCATATGACATCGTGACCAAAGGTTGTTCGAGGGCAATGAATGAGGTGGGGGAGCTTTACCAACAGGGAGAGTATTTCGTCCCCGAAATCCTGATGGCTGCGAAGGCTTTCGAGGCCGCGATGAATATCCTTGAGCCATTCCTGAAGAAACTCGATTCGAAGGCGAATGGGACCGTAGTGATTGGCGTTTGTGAGGGTGACATCCACTCCATCGGTAAGAACCTTGTTGCAACTATGCTTGAGGCTGCAGGGTTTTCAATAATCGACTTGGGAAGTGATGTACCGGCTGAGAAATTTATAGAGGCAGCAATTGAGGACAGTGCAGACATTATCGCGGTGTCAGCTCTCATGACAACATCCATGCTCAAAATGAAAAATGTGGTTGCCGCGCTTGAAAGCAGCAATCTTCGAGCCAAGATCATGGTCGGCGGAGGGCCTGTGAGTCAAGACTATGCTGATAAGATAGGGGCGCATGGATATGGCAAAGATGCGATGGCGGCGGTAAGAAAGGCGATCCAACTAATGGAGAGCTCCTAGGAGCAGTCAGAGAATCCACGTTCAACTTCAACGGCGTTCAGTTGAACTCAGTTGAGAAATAAACGAGATTATATTGAATTGTTTACAATAAAGATGCTAGATAATCAGAACAACTTTAAGTCTGCACGCATAGTTAACGAGTCGTGGTGCGGCTCCATGGCTGTGCCAGAGGCGATGCGCTGCGGTGAGAACACCTAGGCCGCCACCGCTAAAATGAGATTGCCAACAGCTGTCCATACCGTCCAACACAATCTTCGCACGGATTCGTCAGTCCCTCTCGTCCTGAAGTCTGAAACCGCAGCGACGGATGGCGGTCACTTGGAGGGTGTTCATCCACGCAATCGCTAGGCTCTTATGGGGTTCGAGCCAAGGAATAAAGAGATGAGAAGCGATGGTTCTTCCTAGAGATCTTGTGAATGCGGCCCTGAACGGCGAGCGCCCTGAGCGTGTACCCGTGTCCATCGTATCAACAGCATGGGTCTACAATTATTATGGCCAGACCTTACGTGAGGTTGACCACGACCCTCAGAAGATGGCTCAAGCATGGTTAGCCTTTGACAGAGATTTCGATGCAGATACAGTGTGTCCCATGTTCAGTCCAATGATTATCCCTGAGTACTATGGCTCCAAGTTGAAGTTCCCGGAGGGAGGGTTTCCCATTGTGATTGAACCGGCTATTGAAGGGCCCTCCGACTTGGACAAGCTGGATGAATTCGATTCCCAGAGAGATTCCCGTGTTCAGGCTGCAATTGACTGTGTATCCAAGGTTGTAGACGAGGTAGGAGATTCGAAATTCATATGGCTTGTGTGCATAGGTCCCATCTCCAATGTTTCACGTCTTATGGACACACAACTCATCATGGAATCTCTCATAGAGAATCCTGATTTCGTCCATGATCTGTTCCAACGTAGCGTTGATATCTGGAAGACTGCTCTCGAACCCTTCCTGAATCTGGGAGTTGATGCTATCGACTTTTCTGATCCTGTTGCCTCACCAGACTTGGTTTCACCCAGAATGTACCGTAGATTCTTCCAGGGTTATGATCGCCAAGTAGCCAGTTGGATTCAGAAGAACGATGTCCACGCAATCTACCACGTATGTGGCGATGTATTTCGAATCATTCAGGACATGAAAGAAACCGGTGCCCATGGCCTCAGTATTGATTCGCCACTCGACCTAGCGGCTGCACGTGAGATGCTGCCTGATGCAACATTTATTGGGAATGTGGATCCAGCAAATGTCATCATGAACGGAACTGAGGCAGAAGTTCTTGAGGCCAGCAAGACCGCCATGAGAGATGCTGGTACAAATGGCCCGATGGTCTTAGCTCCAGGATGTGACGTCCCCCCTACAAGCCCACCTCAGAACATCCATGCCATGATTAAAGCCGCCAAGAAGCATAGCTAACCGGCTTCTGATTATCGCCTGAGATTAGAGGTCCGGCAAAGGGTTATTTCCACCGACTGATGCGTTCTGTCCTGGGTCTAAAGCCCGCGGAGAGAGAGTAGTTCCTCGCTCGCAGAAGAGCAATCCGCCCCTCACGATTTCTTGTATGGATAAGTTCCATATCCCCTACATGCTTCCTCCAGTTAGCAGCAAAGTTCTCTGCAAATCGCCGGTTAATACCGAGGACCGATGGAACACTATGATGATCGCGCCTGTTGATTGACTCTCCCAGCTTGGTCTTCCTCATCAGAAGGTATCTCGGAGATTGAAGAGGACCCAAAAGTTCCCGAAGTGATTCCAAGTAGAGGCTCTGTTCTCTGCTTGTCCCACCCTTGATGTGGCAGAAGACGCTGCCGCAAGAACCCGCTCGAAAGTTTATCGTCTGCGGTGCTGAGGTCTTCGTGTGTGACAAGCGCGTGAGAAAATCCAATACAGATGAGGTCTATTGCAAGCAGCATCAATCTGAGTGTCTCATTGCAACGGCTGTCATTGGGACGCCACTTGATCTAAAAATTGAGCTCCTATGCTGATTCCGAGATGAATGTATGCTGACGAGCCGCCTTGGCTCGATCATGACTCATCTCTACTACGAATTTTCACCCCCGATTGCGGCTCAGGCGCAGTGGAGTCCTCATTTGAAGATGGCTCTGCGGCGATTAGTTGTGAATCTTTGGCTCGCATTAGCCGACATAGCCCTCAATTCATCAGATGGACCACATGAGTATCAATGATTCGTGGTCTATCAATCTCAGAAGCTGGATTTTTCCGTACGTAGACGTAAGTACTCTGGTTGAAAGGTCTTACCACAAGCGTGCGCAAAAAGAAGGGTAATGGGACATCAGTCGCATTACTGTGAAGTAGATTATGCGAGCGTCTTGCCCAGTCCGAAGTCATATCTTTGAGATTCCAGACAGGATCCAAGCTAGTTCATCTTGAAGAGTCCCTCGGCCACCCAGGGCCACCGATCGATATCTGCCGAACGATTTATTAAACAAACATTTTGCTATTGTTATCTTGACTCCTATCTAGTGGTGACTGAATTGGTAAAGTTTCGATGTACGGTGTGTAATTGGGTCTACGATGAAGACCGTGAAGGAAAGCCATTTGCAGACCTCGCTGCATCATACACATGTCCAGTTTGTGGTTCTCCGAAGTCTGCGTTTGTGCCAGAAGGCATACATAAGGGAGACGAGGAAATCGAAACTACAGTCGCGGAAAAGATTGTTGAACAACTTGCAACACTTGGTGTTGAGCATGTATTTGGGATTCCTGGAGACAGTAACCTTCCCCTTGTAGACGCGATTCGTAAGAATTCAGAGATTCGATTTGTTCTGACACGTCATGAAGAAACAGCTGCCTTTATGGCTGCTGCGCAGGGAAAAGTGGCAGACCGTCTGGGTGTGTGTCTGTCCATCGCTGGCCCTGGATCTACCAATCTGATCACTGGGTTAATGGATTCAGCCACTGATAGAAGTCCGGTGATCGCACTCTTGGGACAGGTTCCAGAAATATATCTGGGCAGTGAAGCGTTTCAAGAAGTCAACCAAATCGAACTTTTCCAGCCCTTTGCAGAGTATGCTGAAACTGTTGCAAGGTCCA
>CAYYQL010000082.1:0-5133 GCA_964473825.1 uncultured archaeon | reverse complement strand
GCTATCTCCGAGGTATGCCGGCCCGATGGAGAATCCCAACCATGAGGCTCTTGAACTGCTCCATTAGGATGCCCATATACTTCTCTTGGCCACCTCACGCAATCGGTTCTTGCCATACATCTTTAGCCGCGGTTTAGCGTCCATGTCACTGAGGCCTTGTTCTGGGTCTACGTCCAGTACACCTAGTACTTCATCAAACGTTCTGCTCCACGGACTTTCGATGGGGCCTTTTCTAGAAACCATCAGAAGTGCCTATCCATCTCAAGGTTTCCGTGGAATGAGAGTCTATTCAAACAGCCGAGTCTTTAGTAGGTCAGCAGGTTCTTCGTTTCTGGATAACGATTACGTCACTAATCATCATCGCAGTCTTACGCGATTCAGCTCCAGATAATCCGTTTCTTACAATTTGGTGAGTGAACGTCACCTGTAAGAGACTTCTGCGATCCATCCCTCCCCTGAGAGTGTTCAAGACTACATGTCAGCAAGGAGGAAATCTTACACATATCTGACACTTTTTCTGACAAAATGACTAGGAAATTAAGGCGTTTTTAAGATTCCAGAACTCATACCTTCACTACCTAGCTGAATGTTTAAACAGAGCATGCTCTATCAAAAAGAATAAAAGGATACTTTCCATACTAATATTTGCCGCTTGAGGAGTACGCTAACGACAGGCGTGCTGAGTCGGTTCGTGTTGAGTGAGACCGATAACACGGTCAAAAATCGGTCAAACGACGAACACATCACGAACGGCTGACCGACGCAAAGCAGCATCCAGTAAGGGTCTGCCAGATCGATGGGCAGACAATCGCGTTTCAAAGATGCTGTAAAACGAGCGAGAAAATGTCGGTGGCCTGTCGAGGCTTAGACTCAAGCGGCATTTTCTATTTTGGCTTGCGAACCTAATTCTATAGCCGGTCCCTCAGAGCTCAAACGAACGAGGTGCAAGACCTAGATACTCTCTGATGTTGTATATGTGTTCGCGTTCATGCTCAAGGAATCGACGCAGGACTTTGTATAGTGACCATCTCTCACTGGGATAGGTTGTGTAATCTATCCGAGTGAATTCGCCCTCTTTCTTCTCGGGCAGCAATTGTTTCAGAGTCCTGATACAGGCTGTTCTGATTACTCCCAGTCTTTCCAGTATCGGCAGCTCATCTGCTTCAGACATCTCCATTCCCAAGTTCATCTGGTATAGCTGGTCTGCCTCCTCACCCAATCGAGAAAGATAGAACTCCTCGGCATTACATACATGAGCAAGTATATCGAAGATACTCCTTTGCTTCCCTTCAGGGGTCTTGGACAGGGTCTTCCTATCAAGGTCTACTACGGTGTTGACAAGGTCTTCCCTGTTGTGAACCATATAGCGCTTCAGAATTCCAAAGCACTTCTCGTCAACAGTCTGTCTGTCAAACTCAAAGAATGCTACTTCCCCGCCTGATTCTCCCAGTTCAGATACTCCCTCTACTTCTTCTACAACTCGAATAGCAGGGTTTGACAACTGAGGAACTGGCTCCTGATGTCTTCTCAGCCATCTGAGATGGTATTCCAGTTCTTCTTGAAGATCTTTCAGGAGTACCTCTCTGTCCCGAGCCCGGCCATGGGTTCCGGGGAACTCGGTCAACCTGCCGTACCACAGGCCTGTATTTCCGTGCTCTATCGCAGCTTCGATATCTCTCGTCGACATCGTGAACACCATAGGTGATTCTGCTCAGTGGCAGACGTGTTACTCCCTTAAGGAAGGATTGGAACCTCGTCTTTTCTCTTGACAGAGTAACCGGGCTATGTCTGTCTTCGCTCCGCCTTCCACGTTATCCCAGATGATATACGAATAGACCGTTAAGAGCGGCCACCAATCCATCAAGGGCACTGCCTGGTTCCAGTAAATCGCCACCGAGGAGGTTACGATCCGGCGTACCTGCGCCACACATGACAACTATGTGTCCCACGGAGCTCTGCAGGGTTAGAAGAGATATCCAGGTTCCATCTTCGTATACAATATCCAGTGCAAAGCCCATCTGGAGGTCAAGGTTCTGTATCATGTCTTCAGACGCATAGGTCTGGTCCAGTCCATCATATAATGCTGAGTTAATGGTGTTGACCTCAGCCGAAGAGGCCGTGAACGTTTCAGTAGACTGTGTTACTTCGTAGGGCCCCTCAGAATCATCGAGAAGCAGCACCTCCACCCACCATGCACCCGGTTCTATAGGAGTGAACGTGGCCTCCATGAGTTCAGAATAGACGTTGTCCGAGCTGTTTCCACAGATATGCATGTACGCAACTTTCGACTGCTGTTCTTCGATGTATTCACTCAAGTCTGTACCTGACAATCCACGGACGCCAGTTCCAGTGCCGTTATCCTCGCTTCCCCAAGACAAATACAGCGTGATCAAAGCGCCAGACAGCACTAAGGCTATCAATACCGCTACAGGCTTTCTACTATCCATTGCTGCCATTCCCCACAATATACTGCGTTTCTCATATGACCTCTAGTAACTCAAATCTTTCTATCGGAGCCGCAGTCTGCTTGATACTTCTTCGTAATCTCTGGCGACTCTCATATTGTCCCCCCAGTGGGAGAGATGAGCAATGTCCGGCTTTTCTAGAGGAATCAAGTCTTCAGATGAAAGAAGAGTCTCTTGGAGCTGATACACACCACAATTCGGCGATTCTGAGTGCAAGGATGAATTAGCGGTCTGATCCGTGTCATAAGGGGTCTCACATAGGTGGACAGGCGATAACGATTTGCAAATTTATTTATTGCACTAGCTCTCTTATCTAAGTATGAATGAACTCGTTCTTCAGGCCATCATCATCATCTGCTTCATAGGCCTGGTTGCGGTTCTATTCTTCGAAGACTCAGACTACTTGACATATAGCGTTCTCTTCACAGCAGTAGCAGGAATCTCAACAGCAGTTACCTATCCCGAAACCCAGAACCTGCTTTTCTACATCAGTTTTGTTGAATGGGAGATCATATTCTTCCTTGTCGGCGTCTTCACGATTGTCGAGGCACTAAATGAGAACATGGTCTTTCATGAGATATCTTCCATCCTCTTGAAACGATACAAGAATCATCCTAGAAGACTATTCTATGCTATCTGCATTACTTCTACACTCGTCGCAACAGTCTTGGAGGATGTATCTGTTGCCATCATTTTCGGGCCGATGATTGTAATTGCATGTCGGGAGATCAAGACAAATCCGACTCCCTATCTAATGGGCATGACTATATGCATAAACCTAGCTTCTACTCTCACGCCTTTTGGTTCTGCAGAAAACGTTATCATCTTCAATGCCTTGAACCTCTCATTAACCTGGTTTCTGGAGAGCTTCTTTCTGTTTTTTGTCGTCACGACAGCTGTAACATTGGTTCTGCTTGACAGATTTGTCCTGATTCAGTATCCCGTAGGGACATATGAAAGTGAATCCGACACATCGGCTTCCGGCATCCGTTCTCCGACATACTATACAAGTCACCCTCCTTCGTTCTATGAGATTCACCCTCCTGGTGTCGAAACGGTGGAAGAGTCCAAGATAGACAGGCGTGTCTTCTGGAAAAACGTATTCGGACTGGTCGTTTTCACACTATTGCTTGTATTTCTACAGGAGATCTACCTAGCTAGCCTCCTCGGGGCACTGCTCTTTACATTCCTTAATCCTGTAAAGAAGAACAGAACTGGACAATCCGAAGCCAAAGGCCCCTCTATCTCATATTACTTCAACAAAGTCGATTATAAACTAATATATTTCTTTATTTGTTTATTCATATTAGTAGGTCTCATGGAAACAAGTGGCATCTTCAGTAATATCGAGGGCCTACTGACGAGTCTTGAAGGACAATCCCTGTTTCTTGTTTCTGTAAGTATTCTGTTGATAACATCCCTCTTGAGTGGGCTGATCGACAATGCCCCGGTCACAGTGCTATTCCTGCCAATTGTCCAGATACTCATTACCAGCTTCGGATTTCATAGCCTTCCTTTGATAGTAGCATTTGTATTAGGTATCAATCTGGGGGGAAATTTTCTCCCCCAAGGCTCTGCCTGTGATATGATGACTCTTGAGATCGCAAGAACGAACCGTCTGGAAGACTTTACTTACCGAAGATTGGTCAAGATAGGCGGGCTTTTCGCATTGCTTCACATCGTACTGGGAATCGGTTACATCTGGTTCATCACACATTTGATGCTGGGCTAATACGATATCTATCACGTCTACGTGTTCAGGTATCATATCCCCAATGACACAGCTTGAAGACAATCAAGAATCGAAATATGCGCTGATGGTTTTCGTGAGGAGTCTAGTCCAAAAGACGTTTCTGTCCCTCAATCAAACTGATATCCGTGATGTCTTGGGTCACTTCCAGACAACCCAGATACTTACCAGTCACATCTCGCACTGCGAAGTATCTGATGTAGATCATTCTTCCACCAAGTTCAATCCAGAATGCAGCTGAATCTCGTGAACCATCTCTGAGCTCCTCAAGGATTTGATTGACCATATGAACGCTCTTCTGGGGATGGCACAGCTGTACTTCGCGACCAAGAACGGCCCTAGATCTGACGAAAATCCGCTTTTCTGAACCGCTGAAGTATTGCACCTTATCGTCTGCATCAACGAATGTTATGTCGATCGGCAAGGTATTGAGCATTGCTTCAAGTGTTGATATAGGCAGAGTACCTGTTTCGAAGTTGACACTCCCCGACGATGCTGTGGGGCCAAGTTCCCCTGGAGTCTTCTCTCTTACTACACCTCGTCTACCGCGAGTGAAGCAGCAATATCCTATCTCGTCGAATTCCTCCATAATAACTTGCCATTCATCGTCAGTGATCACATTCAGAGCTGTTGGAAAGAGAATGTTGTTCTCTTTGTAGAAGTGACTTGAGAGGGTTTCATGGAACCGCTGCGCATTCTTTGCAATCCCACCAAAGTTTTCCGTGATAGAACTGTCCGATTCATCAATAAGTGCATAGATCTCTTTCTCTATGCCTCTGATGCTATCATGTTCCATCCACATGATTGCTGGGGGTTCCTTTATTCCATGTTTCTCGAGATACGGAAACAGAACATTCTCCTCCCGAAGGTAATGTTTCTCCGAGTCTCTAAAATGACCGACGAGGTGGCGCAGTCGAG
>CAYYQL010000081.1:0-5227 GCA_964473825.1 uncultured archaeon | reverse complement strand
TGAGAAGGCCAGAGAACTAGTCGCTCACTAAGGGCAAGATCGAGTCTTCCTTCAGCTGTTTGAGGATTTCACGTACTGTGTCCTCTCGGAGATTCAGGCTATCGGATATCTTGGTGATGACTTTAAGAAGAGAGCTGGGACTAAGGATGAGCATGCAATCAGAGCTGGTGGCTCACTGTGGCGCAAACTGTGCGATATGCATAGCGTACTTCGGATACAGGATGGACGGCAAGAAGAGGGTCAAACCGTGTGTTGGTTGTAGGCCGACTAGGACGACCTGCGCCTTCATAATGAGAGACTGCGCACGCCTGCGCAAGGGAGAGATTCAGTTTTGCTTTGAGTGCGATGATTTTCCCTGTGAGAACCTCAAGCATCTTGACGAGCACTACAGGGAGAGTTTCAACATGAGTATGATCGAGAATCTGAAGACCATCAAGGATGAGGGAATGGATGTGTTCCTCAGGCAACAGGAGGAGCGATACAAGTGCCCAGAGTGCGGCGCAGTCATCTGTGTACACGATGGGACGTGCTATACCTGTGGATTGAATGCATCCCCATCTGAGTGAGGAAGATGGTCGCGTCAGGCGATCAGTGCCTTCATGACGGATTCGAACCGTTCTCGTATGTCCTCTTGGTCCCACTTCTCAGGGACCTGCTTACCGGAACGATTCAGCATCTCAGCCTGCCTAATGAGAGTGCTCTTCTGCTCCCTTGTCTGAATATGAGATGACATGCCATGGATTGCGTCAAGAAGTCGGATAGTCACTGCCACATCTGACGATGCATTCTGCCGGATTTGATTGAAGGCCGCCTCAATGATTCCTGAGAAGGTCAGCGCATCGGTCAGGAGCCGTAACTCCCCTTCACTGTCATAGTGATACCCGTGAGGAATGGTTCTTGCCATGAGGCCGCAGAGTCCAGATCCAAGCTGGTCTATACACGCTATGGCAGTGAACGGGTCCGTTGTCCCCGACGCGAGTGCACGTACGGCCATCTCCACCAGCTGGTTCACAAGGTACTCGATATCGTTGAGTCTCAACCTCTGGTCTCCGAGGACAAACGCTTTCCTCATCGAATTGGTCACTTCTTCATCTTCAAAATCCCTCGGCCAGATCTTCACAAGTGACCCGCCCTTCTGAACGAAGTCTCCCGGTCGGTGTATGGCCTGCAGGAAAATGTCATGCTCTTTAGCTATCTCCACAAGATCGTCAATGTCAATGTCCTGTACATAGCCTGCAACCTCTGATTCTAGGACTTGAGGAGTCTCTTCCTCCATCACCAAGGGGAGGTCTTCATCGCTCTTCAGGCTGTGTCCGTACATCGAGTAGTCTGCCTTCTCGGGGAAGATACGCTGGATGGATTTGTCGAGGTCTCGACCGAGGGATGCAATAACGTGATCCGCCTGCAGGATGACGGTAACATGATGGAAGAAATACACAAGAAGGACCACATCAGATATGGAGAGGAGCACCGCAATGAACAGCGAGAGATTCGGCACAAATGTGTACTCGACCGTATTCGTTATGCTGCGTATGATAAGAAGACAGTACACGTAGGTGGCAAGAAAGGCTCCCAAGACAAACTGATTGCCGCGGTCTCGAAGGAAAGTATTCAGTACCCTAGGGCCTAACTGGCTTGATGCCTGTGACAGTGCTGCAATTGTGATTGAGAATGTCAGGCCTGTCACTCCAATCATCGACCCCGATACCACGGAGAGAAAGGCGTGGGCACCATCTGGGTCCGCTATATCGATCCATCCGAGGAAGTTCTCCAGAGTGGCAGGATATGCCTCGTCTATCGCTATCGTGATGAAGGACAGAAGGATGGCACTCAGAAGCATGATTCCCGGGATGAACCAGTATGCAGTTCGCAGTTTCTCAGCGTACCTTGCCAGGTCAGGTTGCATCTTAGTACCTCATCTTCTCTATTGTGAGGAGCCAATATCTCTGTGTCGGTGGATTATTTCTTTGTCTATTCCTAGAGTATTCTCGCCCGTGGGAGGAGTCAAGGGGCGATGTTTCTGACGTTGTGCCAAAGAACTATGCTCGACGCTACCCAAGCCCCGATGCGAATGCCTTTTCAGATGCCCGAGGATTACCTCAGATTGCTCACCTTGCTGGCTCGCCAAGGTGTCTGATGGTCCTCTATCCTGCAGTAATCGGATACTTCAGTGATGGGTAATCAGCAGCTACAGAAAACTTGGACGAAGTTGACATTTCCGCGTAGGGGTTTATATCCTCCAACCAATGACTGAGAGCTGGTCGCTCACACACCATCGCTGACCACGACAGAGACCACCCAGTGCCGTTATCTGGGGGGACAACTCTCTGGTGTCCACGTTTGTCCAACTAACAATCAACGGTATACTTAAGTAACAAAATGTAACAACGGGGACTCTACCGTGAGTCAAAAGGCTCAGAATGAGGTTATTTCATGGAGTCATGGCAGATGTTAGTGGCTGGAGCTGTTTGTGTCCTAGTAATTGTTGGCATAGGGGTTGCTGCTGTGGTCCTCATGTCGGCTCCCCCGCCAACAGGTGGCGGCACAGACAATCCAACGTCCGGTATTCCCACTGACACGGATCTCAAGAGTCGTAATCTGGAAACGCCGAACTGGAATCTGATCATGTCTGATGGTGACCTTCTCGAACTCCACTCACTGCGTGGCAAGTTTGTCGTTGTGGATCTCATGCAGACAGGTGAGTGCATTCCGTGCGAGATTCAGACAGTCCACCTGAAGAGTCTCTATGAGAGTTATGAGGGGCGCATTGAGATCATCTCATTGAGTCTGGTCTTGAGTGATACAGTGCAGAGAGTGGCTAACTACAAATCGTCCAATGATATTGACTGGTATGTAGGTATCGACACCAATGGAGTATTTGGTTCCTATTTCAATGCCCAGTCTGTGCCAACCTTGATCATCATCGATGATGACGGGTACTTTCGCTGGGTTCATGTCGGGATCTGGACTGAGAGCGAGATCTCAGCGACACTCTCGCAACTTGATAGATAATGGGGATAGAACATCTTGCAAGTACTCATCCAAACTCTCTTGAACATCGGGCTGGGCTTCTCACTGGGATTCTACGCTGCCATTTCCCCCTGCCTGTTTCCTCTGCTTCCAATGTTCCTCATCCGCTCCCTCCAGTCCGCAGAGAGCAAGAAGAAGAGCATCATGGTCACCGGAACGCTTATCCTGGGCATTCTTTCCTCACTGCTGGTCTATGCGCTGATATCGGTCTTTATCGGGCTGTTTCTGCTTCAGAATCAGATAACGATTCAGGCATTTCTGGGTTCGATAATCATATTCTTTGGCATAGTCACCATGTCTGAAACACTGCAGCGACGCCTCAGGCTCACCTCGCTGAATCTGAAATCGCAACCCGAGGCCCCCGCAGGGCTCTTTGGTGTCTATGTCATCGGTCTGTCATATTCGCTGCTTGCCGCACCGTGTTCTGGCTCCGCGGTCGTGGGGTTCATGCTCTATATCAGTACGCAGACAGAAGTGCTTGTACTGGCGCTGACATTCATCGCCCTGACACTGGGCATATCGATACCCTACCTGGCTATCGCTCTACTCTCTGAAGAGATTAGGAATCGGATGACGACTTCACTGGCCGAGTCCGCACGAAAAGTGCAGATACTGGTGGGCGTGTTCTTGGTGGCAATCGGTACACTGTTGGTACTGCCATTGTTCGGGATATTCCCTTTTGGTTGATATAGCATGAAAGACCGGAACTACCTGACATGAGTTCCAACCAAGTGCCTCGAGACCTCATTACCTTACGCCATAAGACCATGCAGTCGATTCAGCCTGTTGTCAGCATCTCTTCGACTTCGGCCTTAGAGGGAAGGCGTCCAGTCACCTTCACATTCCCATCAATCACGAGACCAGGTGTCAACATGACACCATAGTCGATCATTCTATTGACATCCGTCACTTTGATGATCTCCGCAGAGAGTCCGTGCTCATCAACAATCTCTCTGACAATCAATTCGAGGGCCTCGCATTTTGCACAACCCCTGCTTAGAATCTCAATCTTCAATGATGACTACCTCTTTTCTGTTCAGGCCTTGGCCCGCATTCGGACGACGCGCATGACATCTGCAATCATTTAAGCATATCACTTCATCGTCATTCGCCTCTATGTGTGTCCTCAGTGATCCGAGCAAATGTCCACGAGTGGATCATGTCACGGAACCTAGGGCTCTTATAGGCGCCGCATCTGGCACCTGCCCGGATATCCTTGAGCCTGCCGATGGCTACATGGAGATTGCATCTCTCGGCCAGCTCCGAAATATACCTGGTGAGCTGACGCACCAGCACCTGGTCGTACTCGCAGGCCACCTTCTCTCTTTTCGAGATGAGGCTCCGCAGCCGCTGGGCTATTCTGTATGCGGAGAGTCTGTTGTTCTGTCGGGCGTGGTCGTGCTGCAAGTCGGCTGCAAGCCGGTCAAGCTGCTGAATAATTTATATTGGAGGAACCAAATGCACTGCAGTAAGTGGAGATTATGAACCAACGCCTACCAATGATTCTGGTAGTGCTGTTTCTTTCGACAATGGTATATTCGCCTGTGGCATCATCGCCCACCACAGATACACCAGAGGAAGCAGCGCTCAATCTTGCGCCCAAGAACGACTTCGCCGCGTCTTTCCTGCCCTTGGATAAGACCGTACGTGTAGCAATCTATGACGAGCCCAACACTACGTTACCTGACTTTGCTACGGGGCTGGGAATGGCCTTCAGCAACGAGATCACGGACCTAGCGGGTGAGCTCCTCCTACAGGGCTTTGAGGTCACCACCTTGACATTGCATGATATCTTAGATCACAAGTTGCGCACGGCAGACTATGATGTGTTTGTGATGGTGGATAACTACCCTCGAGAGAACATAACAAAGCTGGTCAAGGAGTTCTGGCTGGGCGGAGGCGGCATTTTGGGCATAAATGCAGCCTTTGGGTATCTGTGCTACGAGGGTATCATCATGCCTGAGGCTGAAGGTGATGATGGCTACGGCTTCCTTTGGGACGAGGAGACCTGGTCTTCACATCGAGTGATGAAGCGCCATCCGGTGACCAAGGAGTATCAGGTTGACGATATCCTTGTTGAGCCATCGCAGCAGAACAAGGAGTTCCTGAACGGGAAGTTCATCAAGGAGAACTCGGTTGTCGGACCCTATCTCTCGATTCTGGCCAATCAGACAGATGGTCTTCAAGTGTCCTCAAT
>CAYYQL010000080.1:0-6082 GCA_964473825.1 uncultured archaeon | reverse complement strand
TTTCATTGAAGTTTGTGAATGGTGCGACTATATAGAGCCAAGACTCATCTTTGTTCGTGACCACCTTGACTTTCAAATCGTCGAAGTGTTCCGTCTTCCAACGCATCATTATTACATTTGCCTCAACGGTGTGTTTGATGTCCAGTTCTTCCAGTAGTGAGCTGACATCATCAATAACGCCCATGGTTGGTAACCTCTTTTCAGTTTCTGCTCTGGGGTTATATTAAGCTGTCTGTGCCGCTCTTTCGGTCAGTTCTAAGTTTGTTAGCTCCACTTCAATGACCAGCCTGTAACTCAAGGCTCTGTGTGAAAAGTCGAGGAGAGTAATACAAGGATATGTGACCAGACTGGCTGGTTCACATGATTCATGAACTACTACGCATCATATGACACAGCCAGGTCTCGTCATCCTCAGTTCTTGCTCCATGAGCTTATGAATCTTAGTACTATGATCCCCACCCGACCCAACACCCTGGGACGGCCTCCTGACTTTCCCCTCCCTGCGCTCTTCGTCCTCCTGGGCCTCAAGTTCGACGCTGGCCTCAGCTACAGGAGTTTCGTGGCCCAGCTCTCCTCCAACCCGCAGCTCCTGCAACGCCTCGGATTGGCACGAGCCCCCTCCTACTCCATCCTCCAACAGGCACTGAGACGCCTTGACACCCAGCGTCTCCATCAGATGTACCAGCTCCTTGCCAGCAGGCGCCCTCCTCCAAAGACGATTGCTGTGGATGCCACCGGGTTCTCTCACACCACCGGAGGCGAGTGGCAGACTGTCCGGTTCAAGAGGACGCGGAGACGGCGGTTCACGGCCCTCCACGCAGCGGTGGACACGGACTCTCTCAGGGTCCATGCGGTCAGAGTCAAGGCACGACCCGGGGGTGATGCGAGACATCTGGTGGCTCTGCTGGGACGGGTCGATGGTTCCCAGCTTGCGACCGTCTATGGCGACAGGGCCTACATCTCACGACAGAACGTGCAGTGCATCCATGACCTTGGAGCATACCCGGCCATTGAACCGAAGAAGAGGTTGAAGGCGCAGTCACGGGGCTATCGAGGCTACAAGGAGGTGATCAGGGACTATCGAGCAGACCCTGCTGAGTGGAAGCGGGTGCACGAGTATGGCCAGCGGAGTCTGGTGGAGACCGTGTTCAGCATGATGAAGCTGCGACTCGGTGGGAGCCTGCAGTCACGAAAGCACCTGGAACAACGATGAGAACTGCTCCTCAGGGTGATCCTGCATAACGTGGATCGACTCAACTACCTCGAGTGTGCCGGGAGGTGACTTTTCACACAGAGCCGTAACTCAAGAAAAGCTTAAATGCATATATCGTGCCATATACTATGTGGCGCGATATATCGTGCCACACACTACCATGGTGTGACAGTCATGTCGGAGGACAAAGATCTTGCGAGTCCAGAAATCGAATACGAGAGATGGTCTCTTGAGATACGGAGGGGGGCCCTCTCTCTGGCCATTCTTGCAATCATACGAAACGGTGAATCATACGGTTACGACATAATGAAGAAGTTGAGTGAGGAAGGCTACGATGCGCTACAGGTTGAACCAAGCACAACATATCCACTGCTTCGCAGACTCGAGAAAAGGGGGATGCTTGAGGGGCGCAAAGTCAAGGATCCTGATTCGGGAAGAGAGAGAAGACATTACTATTTGACCCGTGACGGTTTGATGGTGCTTAGGAGGATGGTTGAATCATGGAAAACGTTGAACAGCCAGCTGGTCATGCTTCTCAAGGAGGCGGGGCTAACATGAGTAACAATGCAGAACAGATTATTGAGACATATCTTACTCTCATACAACAGAATCTGCCCAACTGTTTACTTGACGAAGTCATCCCTGAAATACGTGACTATCTGACTGAGTCTGCAACGGAGCTTGGAGGTGGGGAGCTGACTGCGTCTTCTGCAAAGAGGGCAGTCGCACGATTTGGTGCGCCCTCTGAGGTTGCAGAGGAGTACAAGTCTTCGATGCTTCTGAAAGAGGAACCATCTGTCACGACCAAGGAAGCTACTCCGCCTGAACCCCAAGATGATCTAGACAACGATACATATGTGTCCGTAATGGATGAAGATACAACCCGGAGAACAGTCCCCGAGGCCATAGCATTTGGTCAGTACATGCTGTTGGTGCTGATATGGTCCGTGGTTGTGCTAGTCTTGAGCGGGGGTTTTGTCCCAACGTTCTTCATCTCGATGTTACCGCTAGTTGCAGGGGCCAGTCTCTTCGTAGTGGCCCATTTTATTGTATCAAGAATGAACTTAGCTAGATTTGTTGACGCAGACAGCCGGAAGTGGCCTCTTTATAGGCGTATCGTCAGTCTACCAAGACCTGTTCCTGCCCCTGATAGCTCGACAATTATGAAGTTCAGTATCCATGCCTCAGTGGTTGGAGGCATCACTTGCTTCTTCCTTTCATTTGGAGTCGTAAATTTTGCCTTTTACGGGATACCGGCTGGATTCCTGCTACTGCTTCGGGCGGTCTTAGTGGATAAGGAGATTCACACCTTTGCCAGAAAGAACAGTGCCCGTCATTCGCTGATCTATGATCTCTTGTGTTTGGTCTTAATGAGTTGGGCGTATCTCTCACTATTGTACAATGTGTGGAGTGGCGTATTCGTAGTTTCACTGTTCACCATTTTGGACCTCGTATTCGGTGGGTACCTGCTCTTCAATATCTCTGTAAATTCGGAAAAAATCTGGACTGAAGATCGGCCCTCTAAACCCTTACCACAGACACCTGAGGGCCAAGCGCTACCTTCCTCTGGAGAAGAAGAACCCGGGCAGACTGAAGGAAGGGCGAAGAAGACTGATGTCTTACCCTACTTCGAATCATTTGGCAAAGGAGTGGGTCTGATGTTCCTTTGGTCAACCACAATTGTCATTGTCACAACAGGAATCGCTCAAGCGATGAGAATCTATGTCTGGCCTATCTTTCTCTGGCCCATGTGCCTTCCAGCTGCTGCCATGCTCTTCATACGAATAGTCTATCTCCGTCAGAAGGGGGTCGTCCTCGAGAATACACCTCATCCAGAATGGTCCCCTGTACAGAGCGCGTTGAGCTTCCCGGAAAACTGTACGCTTCAGCCAAAGGGATACTTTCTGTTGACTGACGGAGTCATCAGTGCAGGATTCGGTATGGCCTTTATCGCATCCTTTCTGCTCGGAGGCTATGGAGTTCACTCGAGGGTTCTCTCCATTCTTCTGAGCCTCATCTGTCTCCGAAGGCTCGGGCATATAAGAAAAAGACTGACCGGAAAAGACCCCGCCAGATTCGCCAAGACTGAGTTTGGGCTCATTCTTGCCAGTATAGGGATTTCGAACTTCGCCTTTTCTTTGATTCTCACCCCCACCTGGGAGGGTTACCATATGGGTGTCAATCCCCTTCTGGTGTTATATTTTGCATTATCTGCTCCGTATCTCCTCTATCTCCTCGTGGCTTATGGACATGACTTGTGGTGGGAAGTTCAGGAGGTCAGTCTTCCCTCAAAAGAACAAGAGGTCCGCATATCAAATCGAGAGTCCGAATTCAGGCGAGAGTCCAAATCAGCCAGTGAGATTCTAAGCGCCATCAAGTTCAAGATAGTTGGAAGGTATCTCGCCTTCACCCTTGTGGGAACTTGGTTTATTCCTACTCTCGCAATCCTATACTTTTCGACTGTGAACTCCTGGGAGAGTCCCGATCGCTACGCAGTTTGGCGTACCTTGTCTCTTGTTATGGTTCAAGGCCTCCTATGGCTGTTAGTCGCCGCTCTTACTGGCGCTCTATACATTGGAGTTCGGAGGGCATATGTCAGGAAAAGACCAAAAGCAGCACCGATCGGTAGGCGCACCAGGGGAGAGGCCACACTAGATTTCGCGTTCGTCCTATTCTTCTCTCTGCTTTTCACTTTGGCATTCTTCTTCAACAGCACTGGCTGGATCGACTTGTCCGATCTCAATATCGTGTATGTGCTGATGGTCGCAACCTTGCCTGTTATGCTATACTTCCGACTGGCCGGTGATGCTCTGAATATCATAAATGGAGATAGTCCAACCTCCTCTAGACTGATTGCATCATCGTCCAAGGCTCTCCTCGTGGGCGTTGGAACTTTACTTGCCTGGATGCTGTACATATCTACGTACAACCACTACATGCTACACCCTTCATACATCTCTAGCTGGATATTACTCTATACAGGATTATTCCTCTTTTCGTTCCAGGCGGCTGTGTCCAAATACAAGCATCTCGACACACAGGAGGAAGGGAAAAGGAATCTACCTGACGCGCACGGAGAAGCAACTCTAGCGAAAGAAGACAGAGAGACGAGGACTCCAACTCAACTCCTAGTGGATGAGATTGATCGGAAAAGAGCAGTGACCATCTCAGGAATGCTCATGCCATATGCGCTCTTCTACCTTCTGTACTACTCGCTGCTTGTGATTGGATTCCCCTATCCAGATAATGAACTGACCAATATCACATTCCTGGTTTTCGCTTTCATAATCATTGCTGCCATATCTGGAGCAGTCTTCTTCAAATACAGAACCATTCTGGTGAGGTCGGGTGAGAGTTCCAGTGCGCTAGGAAGACGCGGACGAGTGGTCGCTGTACTTGACGTAATATTTTCAATCTTGGTTCTAGCAAGTGTTGTAGTACCGGTCCTTCCATGTCTCTTCTTCTATCCCAGCGGAACCATAGATTTGCTTCAGCTTCTCATTCTAGGGGGGGTGGCATTGACCGTATCTGGAGTGATTCTCAGGATTCTGGGGGACATCTACTACGGATTAGAACGCCAGACAGTCAAGTCAGACATCGCAATGGCATTTGGTTCTCTCATTCTGGTGATAGCCATCCTGTTGTTCATGCCTGGTTACCTGTTGATTCAACATTCACTGATACGATCCCATTATCTTATCGTTCCATATCTAGGTTTCTGCATTCCTATATCGTTTCAAGCCATCACGAGCTGGCTTAGACTACAAGATGCCATAGCCTCTCAGGCCACAACACGTGTTTCACAGAAGCCGAGTTCCTTGGCGATGACCGAGTCCGATGCAACAATACCTGTGAACTACTAAGCGGGAAACTAGGTTGACAAGTCACCTTCTCTTGGATAAGCAGTTGGTCAATCGCAGATTCTTACCTTCACTCAGGGCGACCGATATCTAACGACAGAGTAGCCATGGCGTCGAGCTGCACTGAATGATGAGGAATATCTCAGTGATGGAGGCGTTTGGAATGATTCTCTCGTGAGCATTATGCTGATCGAGGAAAAGAAGTCGGGGGATGAGCAAGATATCTCGCTCATCCTTTCGTAGATAATCTATCCGCGACGCCGAACTATCACAACCAATGCTACAAATACTACGCCAACTACAATGGCAATGAGCAACCACAGATTATCTTGGAAAACGACAATGACCTCCAAAGGCTTAAGTTACCCAAAGCGCTGGGTAATAGTGATGAACAATGGCTGAAACACGATACTATAAGGATAAGATCTATGTCCCTCTTGAGATTCGAGAGAAATTGAAGCTGGCTGATGGTGACATTATCAGGTTTCAGGTCACAGCTGAAGGAGTAGCAAAAATAGAAGTGCTAAGAGTTAGCAAGGCTACTGAACGTTTACTTCAACGATTGGAGAATCCCCCCAATCTTGGCCCAATTAAAGGGTCACTGAGGAGACGAGAGATTTATGAAGACCTTGCTTGATACCAACATCCTCGTTCATGCTTATAATCAATCGTCAGCCCATCAACAAGTCGCAGCCATGATTGTCCGAGATGCGCTTCAATCGAGGATTGACGCATGCCTCACTCCTCAAATTCTGTTCGAGTTCTTTTCTGTCGTAACAAATCCTCGAAGAGTGGATCAACCTCTGGTGCCAACTGATGCACTTCGAATTTGTGAGGATATTTGGCTATGTCGTGAAATCGAAGTGCTTGAACCTCAGAGTTCTACCACATCTTTGGTGTTCTCGCTTGCGACAGAACATGGTATTACTGGTGCTCAAATCTTTGACTGCGTTATTGCTGCAACAGCTAAGCAATACGATGTAGTACGTATCTACACTGAGAACACAAA
>CAYYQL010000079.1:0-6216 GCA_964473825.1 uncultured archaeon | reverse complement strand
CGCGAGGACTTCAGCCACGGTGATGTGGCCGAGATGGTGGCCAGTACAGAATGGGCCGCCTACGGCGCGGCAGAGCAGTTCGACCTCACCGAGGGCGTTAACATGGGCCTCTCTCGGTCCGTCCTGAATATCGACCCAGAGGTCCTTGCTGCCTACTTCATGCCTCATGCCCAGCTGGAGTTCCTGAACGGCTGGTATCGCGCAGGCTTCTACAACGAGAGCGTCTATGGCGAGTTCATGGCTGGGTACGATGAGGCCATGGCATCGTGGATGGGCGGCAGATGGTACCAGCACTATGCTACCATCCTTGACGTTCCCTCCACGGACGAGTACACCCTCTGGCTCAAACACCCATCTGGCCTTGGCCTAGACGGTGCAAGACGTGAGCTCTGGGTCGATGGACGACAGCTCGACCTTGGGTACGGAGATCAGGCACAGGTCTATCTCAGGACCGGACTCCACAGTATCTACGTTCGTACCTTTGCCAACGGAACCGAGGACTTCAACACCTTCAGACTGCAGGTCCTTGGCGCCAGTGGACAGGCCGGCTTCAGAGCCTACGTACCCCACCACGGTCGCATGGCCGCCATCTACTACGACCCGCACCACATGGAACGCATCCGCGAAGGCGGTTCCCCGAGCTATTACGAGGACCCCGATGCGATGCGGACCAAGACCAACGTGATCATGGCGTCGGATGCCATCGGAGGTATGAAGATGGTCCTCGATGCCCATGACCTGCTGGACTACATGCTCAGGGACATCAACTCCGGTGGTTACGATGCGACTGGCGCACCCATCACTCCCCTGACGGAAACAGCGGGATCGATCCTCATGAGCGTCGATGCAGTCCCTGATACCCTCTACAAGGGTGAGTACTCAGGTTCGATTGTCGAACGCTACCTGGAGTTCAACGGGTACCTGACCACTGACGGGAACATCCCCTTCTACATGACAACGCACGAGGATGGAACGAGCAGCGTGTGGCCACAGGGTCCTGACTATGTGCTGGATATGCCAACGGATGCGTGGTACAGGTCGGATGGCGCAGTGAAGCGTTTCGGTCCCAAGGACATCCCCTACACTGGCCTTTTCAAGGAGACAAAGGATGACCCAGAGTACTGGGCAGAGGAGTATGATTACGAGTTTCCAGTGGGCGATTACTCCACATATGGACGACAGAGAGTCAATCTTACTTCTGCTTCTGCAGGATACAAAACATCTGGAATCGCGATTCATGGCTTCACCGACCACTGGATTGAGCTGGTCCAGAATAGTGACGCACAGTACCGTGCGATTCTTGCCCCGGGCCCTATGTCAATGGAGATTGATATTACACCCACAGCAAGTGAGGAAGTATCAGTTCAATTGCGAGACATCATCATAGATGGATATAACGTGTGGAATGCTACTCATAGGATACCAGGTTCTGAAAGCATTGCAAGTCCGTTGAATGATGGTTTCATCCCTGTCACAGATGGTCATACACTTACGGTATCGTTTGACTTCTCAGACAGAGAGATACTCTACGATTGCTTTGTCGAACACCTCTCATTTGTGCTCAGCCTAGATCTCAGGTATCCACATCACGGTATCACTGAGCTCCCATTCAACATCGAGGAGATACGTATCCACAAACAGTTTGAGGTACGTACCCACAAGGGTGTGGATCCCAACAGTGCCATGGTCTTGCCCACACTTGACACAGGGCTACTGGATAACATGACACTGGAGCGGAGATTGCTACCTGCAACGCGTGAGCAGGCGATGCTGCTCCTTGGTAGAGGGAGCTGGACGGATGAAGTACGGGCAGAAGTCTGGAACTTTGCAGGCCAGAGTCTGGGACAAGCAACATTCGCTACAAGTCGCTCTTCCCTCGCGACAGACCTCAGAGATCTGAGCGAGGACATCACCCTCACGGAGGTGAAATTCAAGAAAGATAAGGATGTCAATACAGAGATATACAGACTTTCATTCCTACCAGTGTCTACGCAATGGGCCGAGTACGCATCGGTCAGCTACTACTGGAATGTTCGATCATACGATGGCACCTATCCCACATTGGTTCCCGGACAAGACTCTGACCAAGACACAAGAAGTCACTGGATGCCTGTGGCTTCAATCACATTATCTCATGAGGCAACAGGTGGAATAGCCACCGATACAGGCAAGCTCATTCCGTGGGACCTTGATGACTACAGCCCCTTATGGTCCGTCGATACAAGCCATCTCAGAAACAAGGGGCGGCGATTCTTCGAGTATGGGACTTGGGCCAATCAGGCACCAACACGCTTTGCCAACCCTATCACCTTTCAAGCAGACGCGCTTGGTGGCGGTGTGGTGACATACGGGTTGTCACAGATGCTGTCGAGGGACCATGCAACTTGGAACCTGAGCATATCCGAAACCTACATGGACTATATCGCACGGGCCAATCAGATCAATGTCTGGGGCCATAATCCTGTCCGCGACCTGGTTTCCTCGGCATCCCTTGACTACACCGTTGAGGACCGACTTGAACGGTATTCGAGGGAGGGATGGCGCGACGAGCTGGCAGCTGCACAGTCACAGCACGCAGCATTCGCTCTTGTGAGCAGGTACCCCGGCCACAGAGATATGTATGCAGGCGAGGAATGGTACGGAAATGGCGAGCTTGAGTGGTTCATCAAGGAGACTGCACTGGACGCCAACGGTGCAGACTGGTACAACGATGAATCGCAGTACACCGGTACCCAGAGCATTGAGCTGACAAACCAGACCCTGCTCGTCAGGCCCTCGAGCCAGGAGTACTCCAACTGGGATGACGACTCACCTGAGGCCCAGCTGAACTCAGTGCCCGGCCTCAACTTCTTCACCAGTGATGCAGTCATCCTGCGGCACCAGATGCTGCGGGGCCAGAATATCACCCTTGAACTCGCTTGGCCTGATGATATGGGCATGGATGATACAGTCTACGCCTGTATCCCGGTGCAGGCTGCTGATGCGGTACACTGGTACAACGCCACCTTGACACCGGAAAACACCACGATCACCATAGACCTGCCCGAGGCCTGCGCGTGGAGCGAACCTGATGTCGCCGGACAGCATGACCTTGCCCTCAACATGCACCGAGAGGGCGTACCTCTCTGGTTCTCGAACAATCTGAGCATGACCACCGTACCGGCGATGGGAGTGTGGGTCTTCCGTCAGGACCCAACCACACGGATGGACAACCTTGCTCGGATCAGGAACTTGCTCTATGCTGAGACCATCCATCTCAAGATGGAGTACGACCACAGCTACCTGAGGAGGTATAATGAGATCACCCTCGATCTGGAGGAGGAGGGCGAGAGACTCAAGCCGTATATGATCGCACTCGGCGTTGCCATGATGGCCTCAGCCCCCTTGAACCCGGCTATGGCAGTGTGGGGTTTCGATATCATCTCACAGACCATGTGGCAGACCTCTGTCTGGGATGTGATGGCTCACGGAGTGTTGCGGGGTGTCAACACCCTCACTCGACTCTATGGTCCCGCTCATCGTGACGCCTTCAGTGAGAGCTTCATCGATAACTTCAGTCTTCTCCACATCACCCACGATGAGGGACTGAATCTCTTCATGCAGGAACTGCTGTCTGAGGTACTCTCCTTCGGTATCAGCTGCGCCAGTCGGGCGATTGGTCACACCATCAAGTCCAGCATTCTGGGCATGGTGGATGAGATCGCTGAATCCAGGGGCATCTGGACACGTCTCCTCGGCAAGGGCATTGCCAAGGATCTCTCAGAGGTTCTTCTCAAGGAGGTGGCTGAGGAGTCGATGCAGAACACCATCACCAAGTCGCTGAGCGCGATACTCCACGATGGGGTCAGAAGAGTCCGTCGAAGCTGCGCGGTGAAGGTTCTGAAACTTGTGGGCAGAGAGTACATGGAGTTGCTTGGCGAGGTGGTCTTCGAGATGGCCTTCGACAACCTGCTCAGGCTAGACCCGGCCGAGCGACCCATGGGCGGCGGCACGGTCTTCCTCAGTGTGATGACCATGTACACCCTGACCAGAGCAGGCTTGGATGGCAGATTCGAGCCCGGAACCTTCACGCTGGACGACTTCAGCCTGAAGGAGTTTCTGTATGCCAAGGGCATAACACAGGCCAAGGCAGCCCTCAGTCTTGTGAGCAACGGGCTCTTCTTGGCGCAGCTGGTGTCCATGAGTCCGGTGCTCTATGCGAACTCGCCCCAGCTGCAGGGGCTCCTCTCCCTCACTGGCGGAGCGGATGTGGCCTTTGGAGTGGAGGTGTGACAGTGTTCTTCATATACCTTGATGTAGATGAGAGAGCAGGGAGTAGATGAATGTGAATCGTCGTGTGATGGCACTGGCGGGGATTGTGATTGTGGTCGTGGCTACAGTGGGCATCGTTGTGGTCTTGGACCCCTGGGGCACTGAACTGCACTTCAGACAAGAATACACGGGGGGAGAGGATACGAAGGTCCTCCTCACCATCTGGAGTCTCCGGGACTGTAATCTGACGGTCTCCTTTGTGAACGATACATCGCTTCTTTTCGACATCCAAGCATCCCTCTACGAACCTTCAGACACCCTGTCAGTCACCCACGAGTCATCCGACTACTGGCTCATCGAGGGAAGGGGGCGACAGAAGCGTATCGACATACTCCTCGGCACCGGAGTCTGTTACGATATCAACATCGGTGAGGGCACAAACCTCAACACGACCATCACTGTAGGAAACGGTGCAATCATAGACGGGCAGAGTATTAAGGCCCTTCATACAGGCGTGGTTCGCTTCTCCTTCCGAGAGCAGAATGAACCCGATATTCGCTCAGGTTTCGGGGTGACATTGGGTTTTCAGCCTTACACTCCCACAGCACTTGTCGATATCGACCTTCCTAACAACATGGATGGCGAGCTTCGCGCTGGCGATTCACCGATCTCCTTCGTTGCTATCTCGGGCTGGTACTCTCGCGGCTTTGGTAAATACAGCACAGCCACGCATGAGGGCAACCACCTGATGGAGATGGTGTGCAACTGCGAGTCTGTCCTTGCCCGCCTCATCGATTGAGCACGAACCGGTCAATGAGTTGCTTCCCTGTATCCGTTGAACGCAACGATGACTCCGATGAAGGCGACCACCGCACCCAGAATGCCCACGAAGGCATCTCCGCCATTGGTGATCAGTCCTGTCCACTCCTCGTAGAACTCCATCACCACGAATGTACCCGCACCGAGGGCAGCAATCGCATGCCCTATGTACGCCACAACCGTCACTTTTCTCTCCCCTCGAAGGAGCTCCCCAAGACCCACGAACACAACAAAGCAGATCGCACCCACAAGCAGGATGAACAGGCCAGCCCGAGGTGTGAGCCACCAATAGTCAGATTGCATCATCTGTCCCCCATTGACAGACCGTAGACAGTTGGTGTATTTATCGCTTCTCTCTCACCTTTGCCCCCTACATAATCAATGGCCCTTAATCACATACGAGTGGGTACATGCGGATGCAAGCCATGCACATGTAAGCCACCCTCATCAGTTACATACGGGCTTAAATCGCCGACACAACACAAGACAGCATGAGGCATGTATCGTTACTCAAGAAGCACGGTCTCAGACCGGCCGACACGGAGTGGGCGGTGTCCCGCATCGCCCACTTGGAGGATGTGACAGAGAGGGGCGACCTAGCTGTCTTTCTCTGTCAGAAACACGTTATCGCACAGCACCGGGACAAGTGGTTCTCAGTGAGTCCAGACGACCCCCCGCAGGGTCTTCCTGAACCTGAGCCATGACATGGATCCTAAGAGAAGGAAGAGTCTTGCCCCGCCCGCGCAGGTGATTGACTCCCTGAAATGCTGGTACGACTGGGTCTGCATGAAGTGTGAGAGGTTGTTTCCCCTTGAGGAGGGTGAACTGGTGGTGACGGATGACTTCAGGAATGTGATTGTTGTGCATCTCTCCGGTGACTATGCCAACTTCTTTGCAGCTCACCCCACGGAGGTCTATCTCGCTCTGGGACAGAATGCTGAACACAGGATACTGAGTTTTGAGCGGAGCTCGTCTAGATTGCGTTTTCTTAGCGTGCTTCCCCACAAGCGGAAGCAGGATGGCCATCTTGAGGAGTGGGCGTTCACAATCTTCGGGATACGAGAGGTCTATGGGCTTGAATAAGAGCCGCCTGCCGGTACGAGAGGAACGCATCGTCGCGGCCAATGGTGTACCGATTGTCCGAAA
>CAYYQL010000078.1:0-6222 GCA_964473825.1 uncultured archaeon | reverse complement strand
CCGCTGGGACTGGCTCTGTAAAATAACTCTCATATTGTTCACGAAATGAATTCTGTGAACAACGAAATGGGTCTCTTCTGATAGTTTTGAGTTGCTCCATACAAGTTTTCCTTTATCTAAGCCATGTGAACTCGATTTATTTTACAGGTCCGCTGGGACTAGGATGAAAATCCTGCACGACTAGTGTTCACGCTCGTGCGACTCAGCAATACTCTCAAGTCGCTTAGCCGCCAAGCTCAAAATCTTCGTGGCTTTTGCAGCCACCTGAGAGTCCATCTTCTCTGAGAGTTCTGCATGGATCGAAAACGCTGCCTCAAAGAGGCGACGCGAAGACTCACGCATGGCCTGCAGTTCAGGAGGAGTATCTAGGAAGGGAACGAACGGAAACGGAGCTGATTTTAGTTTCTCGCGCATCGCATCAGCAATTGTAGAATCGTCCTCCATAAGGGCGTGTCCTAGTTCCGTCATCCTGTATCGCTTGACGCCACCCTCAAGAGGCATCTCCTCGATGATCCCCTCCTCTGTCAGACTGTTCAGTAGTCCCTTCTCGCCGTACAATGAACCAGGACTCGGCTTCCAGCGACCGCCGGTCTCGTTCTCTATCCTACTTGTTATCTCGGAACCAGACATGGGTTGTTTCTCAAGCAGACGCAAGACGCGGTATCGGAGAAACCCACGAGGAACACGGGACGTATGTCGCGCCCATTTCCTGAACGGAGGTGGTGGCAGAGTCATCCCCCGTTCCTTCAGCTTTTTAGCACGCTCCTCATCAAGATAGTATCTTCCGTCAATCTCGACAAAGGGAAATGTCGGCCCTTCCATTGTTCGCACCACATGCTTGAAGAACAGGGGCACGTCGAGTTCCTTCAATGAGAGAGCCTTCTTCGGACTGGTTGCCCCTCTCTCTCTGAACTTCTTCATCCTCTCCTGCAATCGCTTCTCTATGTTCAGTGTGAGCTTCCACCTGTTTCGTTTTTAGTGATGCACTAGGAACGCTGGATCACCGCATTCCCTCTCTGATAACTATAATATCATTAGTGATATCATCACCGTATAAGTCTAGCGGATGGATAAAAAGACCAGAAGGCATTTACCCAATCAGTACAAATAGTTACACGGCATCGGAGGTACTGAGTATGCGGTATGAAGGCACTGAAACCGTTAACCTTCCTGAGTCCGTCGGAAAGGATGCGGTTCATGATAGAATCGACGCGTGGTTGGGAGAGGAACCTGGCAGCTATTATAGGATTCATCGACAGAGTCCTAATGAGATAGTGTTGAAGAGAAAATGGAACAAGAACACGTGCAGGCTGATAGTCGGGTTGAACGTCCTAGGGTTTGTCTTTAGAATCGTCAACGACTCGACCGCACCATCAATACATCTTCTGATCTATGTGCTTACTTCTGTTGTTCTTGGTCTCATCGTATTGATTGCCTACTTCTTCCTTCTGTTTCCGTCGCGCACGGTGATCAAGGTAAGCATGGACGAATCAGAGGTTGGACTACACCTCGAATCAAGAGAAAAGGAGGAATCGGAACAGGACTTCGATTCCCTGATACGTGCAATTCAGCAGAGCTAATGCACGTCGACCAAGGAGAGACATAGGCAGGATATCGCCGATGCGCAATAGAGATAAGCTAATAAGTTGAAGCCGAGCCAAAGACGCCTGCCACAGAAAACCATGGCCCGAGTGGTGTAATGGCAGCATAGGAGATTGTGGCTCTCCCGACGCGGGTTCGACTCCCGCCCCGGGCCCTCCCACTCTCATCGCGTTCATCTTTCTATCCAACATTGTACTTCTCTAGGTTTCCATGTCCAACGCGCGTTCATTAAGGGATAGTGGAATTTAGTTCCACTCGTATTCCGCACAGCAACGGAGGAATGGCGTTTCCCTTCGAATGTGCTCTTCTTCTGAATCAAATCCCGCCCTAGGCCGTTGATTGTTTCATGGACTGAATCGTTCGCCCAGCAACGGCACTGGGTCTCTCTGTGTGACCATTAAGGATGTTCCTCGCCGCGTTTACGTCGGCATGAATCCGCTCACCGCACTTGGGACAGTAGAAGAACTCGCCACCCCTACATTCTATGGTGGAGTCTGGCGTCTGCACCCTGATTCCCTTCTCGCCGCACACATGGCATTTCCGAGAGGTCCAAGCCGGACTCACGGTCCAGATCCCGCCCCGACGATGCCCGAGGGTCTGCCTCATGTACCGGATGGTCTCAAGCACCTTGGACCAGAGATTGCTTGAGAGACGCCATGAGTGGGTGCCGTAGCCGCCGGGAGGTTTGTAGTTCTTGAGGTTCTCGAGATAGAGTGTCTTGACGTCGTGCTTCTCACAGAACCAGACTGCTTTCGATGCAACCTGTCGGGCAATCTCCCTGTCGAGGCGGCGTATCTTCCGCCAGATGGCCGCAAGATGCCGCTCCTTCTTCCTCAAGTGGCCAGGTCTCGGGTGGTCCTCACCGTGCTTCTTCTCCCAGTTGTTCCGCATCAGGGCTATTCTAGATGATAGATGGCTCGTCTGATCCCTGAGATGGTCTCTCTTTCTGACAAGCTTGTCCAAAGAGATCAGCTCGTCGGCGTACTCATCCTCACTATTTCTCACCGAGAGCACGATAGGTACCCTAATGCCCCGGTCTGCACCGGCACTCCTGTTGTACTGTCGCGCTCCAAGAACATCATCGACCATCTCAGCAGTTGGCGGAGCAAAGGGAACCTGAAGCGTGACCCGGTGGTCACGGAGAAGTAGAAGTGGCGGACCGCAGGTTCGGGACTCTCTCAGACGTTGCACTCTCTCTTGCAGTTCTGCAACCTTCTCAGGGTCCGCACCCTTACGGTTCTTCCACTTAGCCAGCTGGTAGGTGGCATGCTGAAGCTCGATGGTATTGACAAGCTGCCGGTGTTGGTCCTCGAACCTCATAGCGCGAAACCACAGTTTCTTGGCTCGTATATGATTCCCAGCTTGCTCTGCCTCGTCAGCCTTCCTTCGGTCCTTGGCGGCAGCCCGTGGGAGCCAGTCAAGGAATCTGAACGAGAGCGTCTTTGTTCGGAAGGGGGAGCCTTCGTGCGTCTCTCCTTTCATGGGCTCAGGGAGCTTCAGGAAGAACAACACCTCATTCTCCCTCCGCAAGTCCTGCGAGTACCAATAGCCCTGACCGGGGACGTTCTCGCTGCTGGCTGAGAAGTCCTCGCTGTAGGAGAACATGGTAGGTGCCATGAAGGGGTAACCCTCCGTGGCGAAGTCATGCATGAGGTTATCTACAGATACCATGACTTCAGAGGCCTCTGCACCATCCCTCAGGTAGTGGCGTACCCGGCGGCGTTGTGTCGGTCTATATCCGAGGTCCTCGCCACGTTCCCTGAGAATATGCTCATCAAGAGCTCTTCGCATCTGTTTCAGGACAGAGAGAGCGAAGTAATACCCACTACTGCGGTTCTTGTTGATCTTGCATCGTTCACGCAAATCCTTGATCAACTGGGAAGGGACGTATTTATTTTTCAGTAGCCTCAGGAGGGAGTCACGGTCCTCGCGGAGAAGAGCAATAGCGCTCTCCATGAGTTTCCTTCGCAGCCAGTTCGACTGGATGATCCGAGCGGCATTCTCAAGGACGTTGCGATACAGTCGCTCAAAACACTGCTCGGCAATCTCGGGATTGTCTTTGTAGGCGAGGTACTCCTCCTTCTGCAGGAGATTATATCCCTGGCCACGATAGGAGTTCAGCTCCTCACCGAGAAACTCCAGTCGCTCCCTGTGTGCATAGACACGTTCAAGGACAAGGTTCACCAGCTCCACGTACTTCTCGAAGTATCGACCCAGAAGAGAGAGGTCCACGTTCTTGACCTTTCGCCCGGTCACCGCCTCGATTTCCTGTCGTACAGGTCTGGGACTGCAGCGCCGATATCGAGGGTCGGGTCGCCCCCCCTTCCCCTTCTTGTTCACCTCTCTATCTGCAGAGCAGAGGGTGAAGGACTGGACCAGGTACTTCAGTCCGGTATTCTGGTGCGCGGTCGATGTGATGAATTTAAGTCTGCCATCCATTGTCAATTGCTTCTGGGAGTCATCTGACTCCTGTCGCCTCCGGGGACGGCGCCGGACTGTCTTAGTGGTCATCAATCGTGCACCTCTCTTCTGTCTAGGTCTGAGAATATAATCTCATGAATGAATTTAAGTCTATCAAGACGTTAAAGCAAATAAAGCATTATTAGGCGCTTAAACACAAAATAGAGCTCTAATAGGACTTTTTTAAATCTCGATTTACCTACACTCTATTTATAAGTAAAATTCGCCAACAGACTTTGGGAGTATAATGGGACGCAGACCGAGATTGCTTGAGAGGCGCCATGAATGAGTACCGTAGCCTCCGGGTGACTGGTAGCTCTTCAGATTCTCGAAACAGAGGGTCTTGATTTCGTCCTTCTCACGTCGCATCGATCGGGCGTTAGTGTGAGTTTCAGGAGGACTGACAAGTCACATAGCGACGCTTCGGGAGTTTGTGCCGAGAAGGTCATTATCGAGAAGTTTCACCTTGGATTGGGGGCAGAAAAGAATGCAACCACCCACAACTATTATACATATCATATGAAGCAGCTCAGCAGTTATGTGAGCTAAGGTGCCCAAGAATGTTCAGCGAAAAGGGAATGAATGCAGAGGATGTTCTCAAGAGACTTGATGAACTGCTAGAGAGTGATGCAACATACAGAACGGGACACCCGATAGCATCGATGTCAACCATTACGCATAGCCTGGGAGCCGAAGTGTTCTCCCGAACTCTGGAGAAGAATGCAGGACGGTTGCATACGTTCAAGGGCTCAGCAGAGGTCGAGAAACAGGTCATTCGGATGCTGGGCAATCTCTTGCATCTCGATGACCCCTACGGAACCACCACTTCAGGGGGAACTGAGTCCAACATACTCGCCATGCTTGCATACCGAGAGCAGGCAAAACGGAGGACCAAAAACCCCGAAGTCATTGTGCCTGAGAATGCCCATATGTCAATTCACAAGGCCGCATGGATTCTAGGCGTGGAAGTTGTGAAGGCAACAGTAGACAAGGAATTCAGAGCGAAGCCCAAAGACGTTGAGAAGAAGATTACGGATGACACTATTGGTATCTTCACCACGGCAGGCACAACATACCTTGGACAGATAGACCCCATTGAAGAGATCGGGGAGATTGCCAGCTCCAATGAGATTCCGCTCCATGTTGATGCCGCCTTTGGAGGTTTCGTCATTCCATTCTTATCAGAACTCGACAGAGGCGAATATCCATTCGACTTCTCTGTGAAGGGAGTAACTAGTGTTAGCACCGACCCTCATAAAATGGGACTAGCACCGATTCCTTCAGGGACTCTACTCTTCAGCCAGGCTGTATATATGAGCAACATAACTTGGCAGGTGCCGTATCTACAGGGTGCCAGTGCGAGGCAATCATCGGTTCTAGGGACACGACCAGCGGCTTCAATTCTCGCCACATGGTCAATCATGAAACATCTGGGCCGAGAAGGCTACAGAAACATTGTGTCGAGATGCATGGACGTAACAGATGCTCTGGCAGACAGGGTGACGAAGAACCCCCTTCTAGACCTCGCAATCAAACCAATCATGAACATTCTTGCTATAGAGAGTCGAGAAGTACCCCTTGATGTCATTATCGAGAAGATGGAGGCTCGAGGATGGCGGATGGCCACATCCCCCTTTCCACCAACAATACGTATGGTGATCATGCCTCATGTGACGCATGGTGTCGCTAACGCATTCTTCAATGTCTTAGATGAAGTATCTACGACCATTCCTCCAGACTAGGACTCGATGAAGTCGTCCTTGATTCCCTCGATCTCTTCCTCTAACTCGGTCACCTTCTGAGTCAAGTCGAGTAGTGCATTGAGAAGGACAGAGATCACATAGCCGTAGTTGACCGAATAGCCTTCGGTTCTGTCGATCAGGTGAGCCTCTTCAAGCCGTCGAGCCGCATTAGTAATTGACTGCTTCGATACCTTCCGCTCGTCAATTATCTTGTTCACGCTCTTCCGTACATCTTTCGGCGCCACATTGGGCCCCTTGATCGGTTCAAGAAGACTGTACAGAAGCATCAGCCCTGTCATCATCCTAGGATTCATCAGTTTGCCAAATGACAGTTCCAGTTCAGACCTCATCGGTATTCATCCCCACGGGTGACATCTCACTCGCAGTAAACGTTTCCACAGAGAAAAATGTTTGTACT
>CAYYQL010000077.1:0-6400 GCA_964473825.1 uncultured archaeon | reverse complement strand
GACGAACAACACTAGCCTTTACCATCTCACGACCGCCATCAGGAGTGAAGAGTCGTCAGGCAATGTACTGGCCGACAATGTGATCTCTGACAATAGCTACGGCATCCAGATGATTGGCTCCTCGAACACGACAATGTCGGGAAATGTCATCGAGGAACATCGCATCGGTGTGTGGATTGAACACTCCTCGAATATCACACTATCCGGCAGTATCATGACTGGCAACTATTACCGCGGCATTTGGATCAATGGGTCCCAGCAGCTCACCATATCGGGCAATGCTATATCTGTTGAGTCTGGTGTCAGCTTTGGGATAGAGTACTCCTCGAACATGACAGTATCGGGAAACACAGTCTCGGGGGGCTCCTTCTATGGCCTTGCCACCCGCCGCGTCTCAGATAGTACGATATCAAGCAACACCGTGTTTGACAACTCTTGTGGTGGTTTTCGGATTCTCGGCGGTGAGAACAATGACATCTCGAACAACACCTCAGATGGTCTAGACATCCAGTCCTCAAGGAACAACATAGTGTCGGGCAATACCTTCTCTGGGAGATATCATGGCATTCGTATCCAAGTATCATCAAACAATACAGTTGTGAGGAATGTCATATCCAGCAACAACTACAGTGGTGTCTTTATTGAGGGCTCATCGAACAATACCCTATCAAGAAACGACATCACTGACAGCTACCGTGGCATCTTTGCGTTCTATTCCTCAGACAATGCAATAGTGAGAAACACACTGTCTGACAACAACCACAGTGGTATTCTCATTGAACACTCATGGAACAACACATTATCGCGGAACGTCCTCAGGCAAGGGGCACAATATGGTGTCTACTGTACATCCGGCTCTGAGAACAACTCTGTCTATCTCAACATGCTTGCCTACAACACTGTGAATGCATACGATGACGGGACCAACAACCACTGGAACACCACGGGGAGGGGGAACTTCTGGTCCGACTACAACGGGACCGGAGTGTACCCTATTCCGGGAATTGCAGGGTCCATCGACCACCACCCCGCTGTCTACGAGTCGGTCCCGCCAACAGTTAGTCATCCCGCGAATGTGAGCTACGAGGAGGGGACCACGGGACACATCCTCGAATGGACAGCATATGACGACTATCCCTCTGCCTATGCGATCTATCGGAACAGTACGCAGGTGACCACCGCCAGCTGGAACGGGAGCCCCATCAGCATCAGTTTGGATGGGCTCAGGGCGGGAGTGTACAACTACACCCTCGTGGTATCGGACATCTTCGGAAACCAGGCGACAGATACCGTGTTCGTCATCGTGACAGCGCAGACCACCACCACTGAACTGCCAGATGGACCTCTGACCACTCTCTTCGTGGTCTTCCTTGGAATCATCGGCGTGGAGGCTGTAGTTGCTGTCATCATCATCCTGAGATACCGCAGAAGGGTACCACCGGGGAGCGTTTACGCGAACTCATGAACGATGGGTTTCACCAACTCTCTGGACAGCAGTCGCTACCCCTCCACAGGCAGATGTCCAGAGGACAGGAGAATGACCTTAGTTGACGGTGGCAGATACAAGAAGAATATACACAGAATGAGAGTTTCTAACACGACGAGCTCCACCTAGCACATCGGGAATCTGAACTCAGTTGATGAGGCGGCCAATGCTGGAGGTGGAGACGAAGTTTGTCGCAAAGAGGGGCCGTTCCATGTCTGCGGCTGTTTACTCCCCGCTCCACAGAGATCCGTGCGGCTCTGGGACAGACTACTGAACACAAGATACCAAGTTTTGACCGGAGCTCGTCTAGGTTATGGATTCTCGGTGTGCTTCGGCATAAAAGAAAATAGGGAAGTGCCCTTGATGAGTGGGTCTATACCATTCAGAGAATCAAATAGGTCTACGGACTTGAATAGATACTTCTCTGAAGGGCATCAACGCATGGCAAATCTAGGGCACTTATCCTTGTTTATTCCTGGAGTTTCGCAAGGCTTCTGCATCCCCTCATAGAAGCGAAAATTATCTACCTTGCAGGTGTTTGTTTCTTCGTCAAATTCGGGACAGGGCATCTCTTTTTCTCACCTATTTGCATCTATTCTTGGTTCAAGGACCGAGAACCTGAAGCCATCCAGACCACATCTGTTCTCAGCTGCATTGAATTCAGGGCAGGTCATTGGTCCTTTCACCGTTCAGACGTTTTTTTGGTCCCAGAACCCACATCGAGGTTAATAGGGCCTCAGTTCCAATGACGTTCTATCAGCACATATTAACATTGTTCGGCTGTTTCTGACGAACCGGCAGCTCAATCAAGTAGATCCTTTCCCGTCAAGACTTGTTTCAAGAGCATCGGGTCATCAGTGAATATGCCGTCAACATCAATATCGATGAGCCACTCCATCGTGTTACGGTCGTTGATGGTCCAGACATGTACATCTATCCCTCGCTTGTGTGCCTCCTGCATGAACCGTTCGTTGACGATTTCTATGTTGCCTTGGCGTATAGGTACTTGGAACGCTCGATATGCTGGATCTCTCACAAGCAGCGGCAGAAGCCGTGTCTTCAGGCCAATGACGAATCGTTTCACCTCGCCAGGATGCGCTGAAGTGACAACACTTGGTGCCAGTGTACGGAAACGTTCAAGCTGCTCAGAATGAAACGATCCGACCGTAACTGTGTCCAATCTATCGTACACCTCAAGCACCTCTGCAACCTGTTCCGGAGCAATGCGTTCTGTATTCTTGATATCAAGATTCATCCAGACACTCTCAAAGCGGTCCAAGGCCTCCCCTAGCATTACGATAGTATGACCCTGTCCACGAAACGGATAAGTCTCTCCTTCATCTGGCGTGAACTTCCACCCGAAGTCTATCTCGCGCAGCTGATCCAGAGTGTAGTCCTGAACTCGGCCTGTCCGATTCGTCGTCCTATCCAAGGTCTCGTCGTGGAAGAGCACCAGCCTGTTATCACTGGTCAGTCTGACATCAGTTTCCATAACGTCGGCTCCAACTTCGACCGCCTTCTCCATGGCAAGGAGCGTGTTCTCTGGAGCAGATGTTGGGTCACCTCTATGGGCCATAATCAATGGTCTCTCGATTTCGAATACATTCCGGACCGACATCGAGTCTAGACATACCTTAGCAGCCTTAAATGCTGCCTCACTGTCACTCTAGGCCCACTAACAGGGTCTTGGAGCAAGAAACCAGATGATGTTCTTCTCACATCGAGAGCCCGCAAGGCATCTCAAGAATGTGTTGTGGTCACCAGCTTCAGAAAAAGGATGAGAAGAGAGCGATAGAACGCTCCCTTGGATATTTGCTATTCCACACCGCACTTCTTCTTCAGGAGTTCCCAGTCTTCGTTAATCCACTGTTGGATCTGATGCCTGAAGTCTTTCCACTTATCAGTGAAGAGGTGCCTGAACTGGCCCTGAGGCTTCATGTAGTCCTCCATAGGCTTGAGTTCCTTGAGCCTCTTGCTTGGCCCTGACATCTTATACTCCTCTCCATCGAAGACCTCGTAGAGTGGATGGATGCCTGTTTCAACCGCCAGTCTGGAGAGCTCGATGCTCTTACCAGTGTCGGAACGCCAACCTCTCGGACAGGGTGAGATTGCATGAATGAACGCTGGCCCTTCGACCTCTAGGGCTTTGCGAAACTTCTGGACGAAGTCACGATGATATGCAGGACTTACTGTTGCAACGTACGGTATCTTATGAGCTGCAACTATTTCCGTTATCGGCTTCTTCCGTTGACGTTTACCCGGCTCCACTTTTCCTGCCCAAGATGTGGTGGTTTCTTGGCCTGGCATCGTGGCTCCCGAGCGCTGAATGCCAGTGTTCTGATAGGCGCCGTTATCGTAGACCATATACACAAAGTCATGGCCTCTCTCAAGAGCCCCACTAATCGCTCCGAAACCGATGTCGAATGTACCTCCATCACCTCCAATGGCGATGACATCAACGTGATCGAACTCGGCCCGTCCCTTCTCTATCATGACCTCATATGCCTCGGCCACACCTGATGCAACTGCTGCTGCATTCTCAAATGCTACGTGAATCCAAGGTATCCGCCATGCAGTATAGGGATATATGGTCGTAGCAACTTCAAGGCAGCCGGTAGCCTCGCAGACCACCGTGGGTCCTCGAAGAGCCATTCCCATCAGTTTCACAATTGTTGGTGCAGCACAACCTGCACACATCCGATGGCCAGATGATAGTATCTCGTCCTTCTCAAGCATATCCTTTAGTCTAACTGCCATTTACTTGCGCACCCCCAGTGTTTCGTATGATGGAGCCTCGCCTTTCTCGAGGTATTCCTTAGTCTTTTCATAGCCTTCAACAAGAGTTGTTGGCTGGACATCGCGTCCACCCAACCCGATGACGTAGTCTGTGACCATCGGCCTGTTGTCGAGGTCATAGAGGGCAGTTCGTAACTCCATTGCGAGTGGATTGCCCGCGCCACCAAATGACAGGCACTTCTCGAACACGGCCACGGCCTTGGCATTCTTGACCGCCTCAGCAACTTCCTTTGATGGGAAGGGCCTGAACATCCTCAGCCTTACAACGCCGACCTTCTCACCCTGCTCTCGAAGGGTATCGGCAACGACTTTCGCGGTGCCGCCAGGTGTACTATGGGTCAGGATGATGATGTCTGCATCCTCAGTCTTATACTTCTCGAACATGCCATAGGACCGCCCAGTCATCTTCTCGAACTCCGCCTCGACTTCATGGAAGACCTTCGGGACGTTCTTGATTGCCCGGTCCTGTTGTTCCTTGAACTCGAAGTAGTAGTCGGTGAGTGCTAAGGGCCCCATTGTGATGGGTTTGTTCGGGTCGAGTGGCTGTACAGGCTCTCTCACACCAAGGAATTCTTTCACGGCATCATCAGGGAGCATCTCAACCCGCTCAACATTGTGACTGAGAATGAAGCCGTCAATGCAGACCATGATGGGTAGTAGGACGTCGTGGTTCTCTGCAATCTTGAACGCCATGATCGTGGTGTCGTATGCCTCTTGACAGCTCTGTGTGTATATCTGAATGAAACCACTGTCACGTGCGCCGTAGGAATCACTCCAATCGTTATGGATGTTGATTGGTGCACTCAATGCACGATTGGCGATGGTCAGTACGATAGGCATCCGCATGGAGGCAGCACAATACAGGATTTCCCACATCAATGCAAGCCCTGCTGAGGCTGTTGCTGTGGCGACTCGTGCACCTGCAGCGGAGGCTCCTACACAGGCTGACATTGCGCTGTGTTCGGACTCGACAGGGATGACCTTTGTCTGTACTTCGCCATCCGCGGCGAATTTCTGGAAATCCTCAACGATGATAGTCTGAGGTGTAATCGGATATGCTGCCAGCACGTCAACATCACACTGTTTGAGAGCATGGGCTATCGCAGCGTCTCCGGTGAGGCCTTCAATCTTGATCTCCTCTTCTCGAATCTTTCTAACTGCTGTCACATCACTCACTCTCCATTTCAATCGCGTCAGTGGGGCATTCATTATAGCAAATCTTGCAGCCCTTGCAGTAGTCATAGTCGAACTCGTGGATGTACTTGCCGTCTTTCTCAATCAGTCGTATCGCATTGTCAGGGCAATAGATCCAACAAAGACCGCAGGTGCCGTTCTTCACCCACAGGCATTTCTCGGCGATGTGAATGGGTCGTTCGGCTCGCCAGCCACCAGTCTTGTATTCCGTTGCGTTACCCGGTTTCAATATGTTCCCGGCCATGGGTATCTCGTCAAATTTTTCGTTCATCCTATCTTGGCCTCCTCTGCTGCTCTCTCCATAGCAGCCTTGTTCAGGTCACCAACCTTTCCCGGGTATCTTTCCACCACAGTTTCAATGGCAGTATCGAGATTCACAATCTTGGTTGCCTTGATTGCTGCTGCAAGTGTAGGCATGTTGTAGAATGGTCGACCAAGTATGTCCATCGCAATCTTGGTTGCATCAACGGTGACTACCTTGCCGCCCTTGAAGTCATACTTCTGCCGGATTTCCTCCGGGGTCTTTGTAGTATTGAGAACCAGGACCCCATCCTCTCTGAGCCCCTCAACAGGGTTGACCACCTCGATTAGCGTTGGGTCAATACAGACCACAATATCTGGTTTGTATACCTGGGCATAGATCTGGATAGGATTCTTGCTGATTCTCAGGAACGCACGCACCGGAGCTCCCGTTCTTTCAGGGCCGAACTCGGGGAACGCTTGGATGTAGTTGCCCTCTGCCAGTGCTGTCTTTCCCAGCATCTGATTCGAGGTCACCACTCCTTGCCCGCCGCGTCCGTGCCAACGGATTTCGGTAATACCTTTAGCAAAGTCGAGCGCCATTTTGGAATCATCTCTCTTCTCACTAGAGAATCGTCAGGACACGACCCCCTTTGCGATGCTTATGTATTTTCTGTAATGCCA
>CAYYQL010000076.1:0-6923 GCA_964473825.1 uncultured archaeon | reverse complement strand
TCTTGCAGGTGACGTTCACTCACCAAATTGTAAGAAACGGATTATGCAAGACTACAACATACATCTTGAAAGACTGGCTCCAGTGATCGCTCCCTTGCATAGTCGACTCCTTCCTGACTAATATAGGCGATTCCATTTGCTCCCGAATCAATAGCATATTTGTCGGTGAGGACTTTGTGCTGGCCGATGGGACGTGCGCAACCTAGCAAAATGGGTGTATCCGGCAATCCGAAACGTGCAATGGTCAACACACGCCCAATTGTTTCAGGACTGGGAGGGGTCACCTTTTCCATAGAGGTGTTACGAAGAGGACTGAGAGCGATGATGACAAGTCCTGCGACATCGTATCTGGACACTATTTCAATGGCGATGAGTTCACCACTCAGTTCGCCGTAGTCCAAGCCCACCAGTATGTGCGGCACTGTAGGAAGACCATGGGCCTGGAGAATCTCAAGGCTTCTACTCATGGCCTCCTTTCCGTCTTTCAAGTGATACACCTCTCTCATCACTTTGGAATCACCAACGATGTCGAGCATTACTGCATCTACTGATGCAGCCGAAAGCATCTCAGCTGTGGGCTCATCAACTATTCCAGTATGAACCACGATTTCCAGTCCCATATCTTTGCCCTGAGCAATAGCATCTCCAAAACGCCCAAGAGGCACTCTTCCCCGCATATCGGAGCCACCACTGACAAGAGCGCCTCTGCCACCATTTTCAACTATCTCTGAGAAACGGGCCAGCATTTCTTCGGGAGATAACGTTGCATCCATTCCTTTCAATAATCGTCCATCACAATGCTCGCACCTTAATGCACAGATAGTGCCTGTCACGCTTAACGACGGAAAATTGTGTCTGTTTACCTGTATGTGTTCCTTGATGCTGTAGGGATAGCTTGTTGGGCCATAACAATAGAGAGTTGAACCAAACCTTTCTCTTCTCATCTGGAATGCAGAATGCATCTTCGATTCCAACTGATCTTTCTTCAGTTGTAGAATCTCTTCTCCTTCTCTTATGATGTCAAATGACAAGATGAAACCCTGTTCAACAGGAGTTGTTGATGCTATTAGAGTTATGATAACTACCACATGAGAAATTACAAGTACTACTTGTATCGAAACATGGTTGTTGCTCAGCACTGGGCTCGAGGTGATATCGTTGTCAGATGATTCAATGACAGAGATTGATGTTTTCTTCAATGCAAGAAATATAGCCATCTATGGTGCTTCGGCCACCCCTAATAGCGTTGGTCAGGCCATACTCCAGAACTTCATCAAACCACAGTACACTGGTAGAGTCTACGCGGTGAATCCGAAATACGAACAAGTACTTGGGGTGTCCTGTTACCCATCACTTCAGGAGATTCCCGCCCCTGTAGACATGGTCGTTGTTGCAGTTCCTGCTCGAATTGCACCAATGGTATTCGAGGACATGGCCAAGAAGGGTACAAAAGCTGCAATTGTCATCTCAGGGGGGTTCTCAGAAACCGGGCCAAAGGGTGCAGAACTTGAGGATGAGATTGTACGAATCGGCAGAGAGAACGACATCAAAATTATTGGCCCCAATTGTGTTGGTGTCATAGATACAACGACGCAGATTGACACATTCTTTCTTCCCGAATTTCGATGTGCTCGCCCAAAGGCCAGCAACGTGGCGAACATCTCTCTTGTATCCCAATCGGGTGCATTTGCGGCGGCCATCTCTGACTGGACTGCCGAACTTGGTCTAGGAATCAGCAAGATCATCAGTCTCGGTAACAAATGTGATGTGGATGATGATGATTTGCTCGGTTATCTCGCAGCGGACTCCACCACTCAGGTCATCTGTTTCTACACTGAGGGATATGACTCAGGAAAGGGACGGTCCTTCTTTGAGCATGCGAGGACTGTTACATCTGAGAAGCCGGTGCTGGTAGTCAAATCAGGAAGGGGGGAACGTGCAAAGGCGGCGGCAAGCTCACACACTGGATCACTGGCTGGGTCTGATAGCATAGCCGACGCAGCATACAGACAGGCTGGCATCATCAGAGCGGACAACTTCGAACAGATGTTTGACATGGCAAAGGCGTTGTCAATGCAACCCCCCGCCAGAGGTGACAGGGTACTTATGATAACAAATGGGGGAGGACTGGGAGTGATGACAACAGATGCTCTTGAGGCACTTGAGCTGAGCATACCCCACCCCTCTCCACAACTGAGAGAACGAATGCGGGAGAGGTTGCCCGGATACTGCGCCATAGGCAATCCTGTGGATGTTGTGGGCGACAGTGATTCATCACGTTACGATGCTGTGTTCGAAGAGGCACTAAAGACCGGAGAATATGACATCGTTCTCGTGGGAATGCTGATGCAGACGCCAAGTCTCGGGATGGACATCACAAATGTAATTGCCAATCATCAGCGAGCATCTGGTGTTCCATTTGTAGTCGTTTCTATGGGCGGAGGATTCACAATCAAAGCGGGAGAGATAATGGAGCTCATGGGAGTTCCAACCTATGATACAGGCGAGAGAGCAGCATTGGCAGCCAAAGCCCTGGCCAAATATGGGGAAGTGAAGTACGGTGAGGCCTTCAAGAAGACGGTGAACAATTCATAAATAGCAGAGGGTCTTGAGAACGACAGAAAGAGGTCTGGAATTGTCATGAAAGTTGCAAAGAGAATATTCGAAGAGGCAAGGAAGGAAGGACGGTCTTTCGTCCTTGAGCATGAGGCAAAGGATATCATGAGTACCTATGGAATTCCGATTCCAGAATACGATACTGCGGGCACTGCTGATGAGGCAGTGGAAAAAGCGAACAAAATCGGATATCCAGTTGTGCTCAAGATTCTCTCCAAGGACATTCTTCACAAGTCTGATGCCGGCGGGGTGAAAATCAACCTGAAAAACGATGAAGAAGTAGCCGAGGCATTCGATGAAATCATGAAAAACGCAAGGGAGTACGGTCGGAGAAATAATCTGGATGTTGATCTCAGTCGTGGTGTCTTCATCTCACAATTTGCAGATACGGGAACTGAGGTGATTGTAGGTGTTACAGAAGATCCGCAGTTTGGTCACGCCCTTATGTTCGGCCTTGGCGGTATTTTTGTGGAAGTCCTAAAGGACGTGACTTTTCGACTTATTCCACTAAGCGAAACAGATGCAAGGGAGATGGTGCAGGAGATTAAAGCGTCGAAGATTCTCGAAGGTGTGAGGGGGCAGAAACCTAGAGATATAGATGCACTCATTGACGTCATCATGTCAGTTTCCAAAATGGTGGATGAGAATCCCGAGATCACAGAACTCGACTGTAATCCTACATTCGTCTATGAAGAAGGCGAAGGGGCTCTTGTCGTCGATGCAAGGATTCTCATTGATGATGACGTCAATCACTGATCAGATTCTCTAACAGAATCAGACCTCTCTTCAAATCGATATCTCTTAGTCCATCATCCTCGGGCGTCTTGGTGCCGCTCGAAATCAAAAGAAGCAAAGCAATCAATCGAGGTACCACTCTTGCGTGTTGGAGCAAGAAATTGCGATTGCCTGTAGAATCAACAATCAGGCTCTCCAGCTTTCGTGTGAGTTGTGCCAATCCCTCGCCAATGTCCTCTTCTGCCGGTGTAAGCCTCTTGAAAAGTCCAACCACAGCGTTCTCATCATGAAATATCTCCGGGTCAATACGAACCCTCTCTAATAGGCTAAGTGCCCCCATGGTCACTCTATCATAGTCGCCCTCTTCTATTCTGTTGATACCAATATTCACGCTCTGAATCTGTGCAAGCAGTCTGATTGAGTTCGTCAAGATAGCACGAGATGCTCTGGGCACAGTGTCGCCTGCATCCCCGAGGTATTCACCATGGGCTGCCTCCAGCTTTGCAGCTATTGACGATTCGAGTTTCTTCTCGAAGCCGGGTGAAAAGGCAACGTCGGCAATCTCGGAAAGCCGAGAACTGGTGGCGATATTCCTGATCGCGCTTAGTGCAACAAAATCAACGCGGGGTGTGTGGAAGAGAAGTATCCGGAGAATGTCATATGCGGTTTCGAAATCTACCTCAGATGACACATTGCGCCCTTGACTCTTGCAACAGAATGCACTGAGAATGGTCCATGCAGACACCATGCAACGTTGCAGATGTTCTCTGGTATTCGAACTGGCAATCTCATGCTCATTTAGGAATGACGAAAGACGGTCTGACGCACCGTGTATCCTGCTGATGGTCTCACTACCTAGCCGGAGGGACGGGACCGATTGTATGAATTCACGCGGGTCCCGGGTTGCAGGCCGGAGAATTATCCCGGGTGATGAACGTGTCATATTCCACCATCGAGTTGTAGATGCAAAATAATCTAGAATGTCAACTGCTTGCATAAGATCCGTCAGAGTGGTTTCCTTTCGGTTGTTCAGATGCGAAATAAGTCGACAGATAATTTCCACGAAACGCCCCAAGTGAACGGAGAACTTCTCATCAGCGAAGGTGTCATCGGAGTATCTCTGCACGACCTTTGAGATATATGATTGAATCTCGTCGGTCAGAGTACCGGTGGTGAGTCCTTGATATGTTTCAAGTGGGTTTCGTGTCAATTCCCCTTCTTCTCCTTGAAGTGCGGGAAGCATCATGCCGCATAGTGACTGACTGGTAGCACCTCATCAGATGGGACATATAAACCACTGTGTAATCTGAACGGGAAGGTCATCCAATTCTCTACTTACCGTATCTTCTCGACCTTCGCTCATATGATCGTAGAGCTCGCCAGATATCAATCCGTCGAACCGCCGGCCAATAGACTTGAGCAAAGTACAGCTCCGAATAGGCGGACTGCCAGAGCAGGAATCCCGAGAGACGTTCTTCGCCTGAAGTCCGGATTATCAAATCAGGGTCTGGAACTCCATATGTGTAGAGGTGCTGTTCGATAATACGCTCATCCACTTCTGATGGAACAAGATCTCCTTTTTGTATCTTCGCTCCAATTGCTTGAACTGCATCGACTACTTCGGCCCTACCTGAATAGCCTATCGCAACGTTCAGAATGTGTTCCTCGTAGTCCGAGGTTTCGGCTTCAGCAGCAGATATTGCACGCTGCACATCAACTGGTAGGAGATCCACACGGCCGATGGCCCTTATCTGTACCCTATGGCGGTGAATATCTGGATTGTCTACAACCTCGGCAAATTTCTCCTTGGCAATCTCCATTATTTCAGAAACCTCGTTTCTGTTCCTCTGGAAGTTCTCAACAGAGAAGGCATAGAGTGTGCAGATTTTAACGCCGGCCTCCCACAAGATTCGGAGAACATCCATGACTTTTTGGGCGCCCTTACGGTGTCCAAACCATGGGACATCATAGCCATGTTCTCGGGCATATCGTCTGTTTCCATCCAGTATTATTCCTACATGTTTCGGAGCTCTATCCCGACTGAGCTGTCTGTTCAGTACATACTCATAGAGTCGGTACATCGGGCCTGTAATATTCACTAAGCAACACACTCTCTCGTGTACATAGAAAAATTCCTAGTGCCCTAAAAGGGTTGGCGATAGGAGAAACCCCATCCTATATCATCATCGCGACTTTCTCAGCTGCTCGTTTCATGTCAAGAAAGACAAGACCAAGCTTTGCGGTGCCAGTTGTTGAAACCGTAAGACAGGCGTTCATGCCCGCCTGGACGACAAGAACCCACCCTTCCTTACCCTTCACATTAACCTGTTCGAGCTCACCCTTTCCGAGTTCAACTGCAGCCTTCTCACCAAGAGTTAACATTGCAGCTGTTATCGCAGCCAGTTTTGCCTCGTCGACATCTGCGGGCAGGGCCGAAACGATTGGCAACCCCTCTACACTAACAATGGCACAGGCCTCAATCTCAGGAATACTACCCTGTAGCTCGTTCAGAACACCTTCGAGGGTTTCTCCACGGGATTCACTCATATCAGTTCACCTGGCTCTACTTGTACATCCTTTTGAGGATTACCTCACGTGCTATAGCCTGAAACGCTCTCTTAACTCCTACGCCTTGAATGGCAATCGTTTCATAGATGGGCACATTACCTCCCAGACCCAGTAGGTCAAGCATCTCATCACGTGACATGCGGTTTGGAAGGTCTCGTTTGTTCAGCATGACAACAATGGGAATCTCCCGGCCCAAGGCATCTCCGAGAAAAAGTTTGAGTTCTTCGAAGCTCTCCGTATTCTCATCACGTTGATCGGGTGAAGAGTCTGCAACAAACAGAATTCCGTCCGTACCCTGTAGAACCACCTTTCGCTGATGTCTGTGCCGCTTCTGACCAGCAACAGTGAAGACGTCGAACAGGACCCTTCCTCCTGCACTCATTGGTACATAGTCGAAGAACAGAGTTCGGTTTGTTTCATCCTCGATTGCAGTGAACTCCCCTTTCTGTAAACCTTCTACCTTTCCATAAAGCCAGCGAAGAGCGGTCGTTTTTCCACCTAAGCTTGGACCATAGAATACAAGCTTCAGATGTATTCGCCCCTTGTCGTCCTTTCTCACTGGAACACCTCGTAGATTCACTGCTTACCCGTGTTCGATGAGACCCAGAGGATCCAACTTACCGGATGCAATTGCATCAGGTGTGACCCACAAAGGTCAGAGTATCCTCACGAGTCTCGGGCCTAGCCTCGGGAGGTTGAAGGTGATAGAAGTTTAGTCTCATAAAAGCCTTTGTCCGTCGTGTGGCCCGCCAAGAAGTCACCCTCTGCTTGGAAGACCTTTCCCGATTTTGGGACTATGAGTTCACATATCAAGGGAGTACCAATAATCACGGACACGAACATGTGAATCTAGAATAATACGCTATCCACTGTTTTCTAGTTGAATTGTCTGACAAAAGTGTTAGATTTCTGTCAGATCTCTCTCTTGCCTGCTCCAAGATGCCTTGTGTTGTGTAGAGGCTTAAATAGGTTCCATCAGATTGAGGAGTGGACTAGGCAAGTGG
>CAYYQL010000075.1:0-7295 GCA_964473825.1 uncultured archaeon | reverse complement strand
GATGAGGTCACTCAATCTGTCAGAAATGGTTCATTATCTAGATCATCCGCAGAAATTCATCCACAGAAATCGCAATCGCTGAACCATTCCAGCTACCAAAGTTGACAATGATATCACTCCTATACACCCTATAGGATGCAGGATCTAGGTCCGACGGGTTCCAAGTTCAATTTGGTCAACAAGCTGACTCACCAGTACCCGGTCAAGCTACCGAGCAATCTGCTTCCTCTTGAGAGTCTTGAGCCTCACGACCAGAAGAATTGGGCAGCCTTTGGCTCACCACGATGTTACCGTCGATAAGAAGTGAGAGTAGTATTGTGGTTTCATCTTCACTTGTTAGATGCCCTACCGCTCTTGGCGCCACGACGACGACTTGTATCATTGCTCTGATTTGCCCCCCAAGTCTTCACGAATTTTACTATTAGAAGACATCCTGTCTTACAGCAATCTATCGGTCACATTCCATTCGTATCTCGGACATCTTGAAGTCATTGATATGAGAGAAGCCCTTGAGGAATAATCATCTTCGTAATCGAACAATGAGCTTGATTCGGTCTGGGTATCCCTATTGTCAGATATCTTTAGGTTTCGCCCAGAGCGGGCTTGAGCCTTTTTCATCATCTCTGCGGAGCATACTTTTACTATTCTGGTTCGGGAGGGGGTGCTCTCGGAATCTCTAGAACAAACACTGCCCCTTCTTTGTAGTTTCCTCGAACTCTATCTTCTACATGTATATCACCGGCATATCTATTGATGATATGTTTCACCAGAGTAAGACCAAGGCCGGTTCCGCGGTGATTAGTCTTTGTGGCCGAGCTTCTCATAAATAGTCGTTCTTTTTCCTTATCAGAAATGCCGGTTCCTCTGTCAACCAATTGGATTCTGACCATCTGATTAACGTTGGCTGGGTCAACTCTCAGACCCACATCAACATACTGGTTCCTATCAAATCTCAGTGTGTTATGAAGAAGTTCATAAAAGACATCAGTAAGGTACTCGTCAGCCATAATTGATACACCCGCCAATTCGTTTTCCACGGTGATATTGAGTTGTTTGTGCGGGATATCGTCTTGGACTTTGATTGCTGCTTCTGATAATGCTTCGGATACATCTACTGGTTTGAGTTGAGCCGAAAACTCTTCTATTCTCTTGATTTTCCGAACATTACTGATAAGACGGGCACCACGATTCAGTTGGCCGAGAGCCTCACGGAGAAGGTCAGAAGTGCTCTCAGATAGCCCCTTCTTACTGAGTAGAAGGTCAAGGAACCCATAGACAGCCTGATGAATGTTTGACAAATCATGTCCCATTAAATCTAGAAAGAGCTCTGCTCGGTCGCGCTCCTCTTTTACTTTCTTCTCAGCAATCTTTCGACTTGTATTGTCCATTTGAACTATCTGAATTGCCTTGTCACCTTTATATTCAATACGGGATAAACTACATTCTACCCATCTTAGAGATCCATCCTTGTGATAAGCTCTATAGTCATAGTGAAATGAACTTCTATCGGACTCCAACATCTTCCGGATTCGATTCAAGAACTGCTCTTGATCATGAGGATGAATAATGTCCCTCATTTCATCCTCTGTCAATGTCAATATCTCATCGACTGTATAGCCCAGGATTTCCGCAAAAGCATTGTTTGAGTAGACGATGCTTCTGTTTTGATAAATGGCAACGCCCTGCACTGAATTTTCAATCAGGTTCCTATACTTCTGCTCGCTCTTCCGAAGAATCTCTTCGGCCTGCTTGCGTTCAGTGACATCATCTATGATTGTTTGGACTATTCTTTCTTCGCCAAACTCGATCAGATTTGATGTAATATCGGCGATGAACGATTCTCCAGATTTCTTTGTGAGTGGTGCCTCTATTCTGCACCAACCTTTTTCCCCTATTTCCTCCTCAACATGTTGAACGAGTTCTCTACTAGCTATGTTCGTGATTCTGGTGTCCAAGAATTCGGACCTTGAGAACCCGAATAGATCAATAGCACTTCGGTTTACGTCTAGCATGTTACCCTCCAAGTCTCGTATTAAGATGGCATCTTTGGTTCGATGGAAGAGCTCGGCATATCTTTCTTCACTCCTACATAGCCTCTCTTCGGTCATTCGTCGCTCAGTAATATCTCTTTGAGTGATCAAGACATATGATAGTCGGCCACTTGGAAACCTAGCTACATTTGCGCTTTCAAGGACCGTTAGTTTCGTGCCTTCCCCCGTAATGATATCGATTTCCTCGTTTTCTATGTTTTGACCATCCAGTATGGCCCTCAGCCTCTCCTTTATTCCAATACCGATATCGACCGGGTAGATGATGTCAATTGATCTTCCCTTCAGGTCTTCTTTTGAATAGCCCAAGGTGTTCAATGCAAGAGCATTAATATCTAGAATGCCCCCTTCTATTGACACCACGTAGCAGTAAAAAGGAAGGTTTTCGAAAAACAGTCTGAAGTGCTCTTCTGATGTCATAACTATTTGGTCATTCTGGAACTTGTGCAATGCAACTTGGATCGATGCATGGAGTTCTTCACCCCGGAGTGGTTTGAGCAAATAACCATACGGTGACGCGGCTCCAGCCTGTTCTAATGTCTTCTCATCCGCATATGCTGTAATGAAGATGACCGGTATTGAGAATTCATCAATGATTTGTCTGGCTGCTTCAATGCCATTCATAGAACCTTTCAATCTGATGTCCATCAATACTAGAGCGGGCTTGAGACGGGACAACACTTCCAAACTCTTTTCACCTGTTGAAACTGATTCCACAATCTCATACCCATACTTCTTCAATCGCTCTTCGATTTCTAGAGCTACAATCGCCTCATCCTCCACAATCATAATACCAACAGATGTAACCATTCCTTCAGACGTCCCCCTTCTTGAACCGAATCAGATATTCGGTCTTCTCATTCCGCTCCAAAGACAATGTTCCATTGAGCTGCATCTCTACTAAACGAGTGACCAGTTTCAACCCTAGGCTCTCACTTTCATTCAGGTGAAAATCATCAGGTACTCCTATTCCATTATCGCTCACACACAGCTCTAGAGTGTCCTCATTAATCGCTAGCAGACTTATCTCTATTTCACCCTGCCTGTTATCAGGAAAGGCATGTTTGACTGAGTTTGAAACTAACTCATTGATTATCAATGCACACGGAATAGCAATAGCGATATCGAGATACCTCTCTCTGATATTCACGTTCAGTGACACTTTGTTTGAGGTAGACCCAAAAGACACAAGTATGTTTCGAACAAGATCGTGGATATATCTCTCAAAATCAATCTGGGCCAAGTCATCAGACCGGTAAAGTGCTTCGTGAATCATAGCCATGGATTTTACGCGTTGCTCACTCTCCTTGAGTGCAAGGGCTGTTTCGCTATCCCTAATCCTACTAGACTGAAGATGAAGCAGACTTGAGATAATCTGCATGTTGTTCTTAACCCTGTGATGGATTTCCTTCAGAAGCAATTCTTTTTCTGCCAGCGATGCGGCAACATATTCCTCTGCTCTCTTTCTCTCCGTAATGTCAATCATCGTGAGAAGCACTCGTGATAATGTATCTTCACTCTCAGCCAGTACACTGAGTTTCAATATCAGTGCCTTATTCTCACCTGAAACAAACAGTTCCTCGACTTCGCTCTCGTATGACGATTGCCCAGAATGGAGCGCAAGAATCTGATCGAGAAAAACGGGCAGGGAATCACGATTCAGGACTTGCCTTACTGGACCTAAGATCTCCTTCTTATCGGTGAGTCCATGAAGAGACAACGTTGCTCGGTTGACGTCTAGGATTTGAACTGCATCTGCACAACGCCAGAGTGCATCCTCGTTCTTACTCAGATGCGTACGAAGATCTGTCACGCCAGAGCTCACCAAGTCGTCCAATATCTCGTTGGCTCCGGAATAGTCCTCGACCCAGAGGGATAGCGGCGAGTCTTCAAACAGGCGTCGATAGCGTCTTTCACTCTCTCTCAAGTCATCCCGAGTCTTTTCGTGGTTACGAATTTCTATTTGCAAATCTTGGGTTCTCTTCTCCACCTCTCTTTCGAGATATTCGCTCACAGATTGTTCCGCTTTGATGGTGTTATGTTGAACATAATAAGCGGAGACCATTGAGATGACTCCTAATGACAACATCATAAACGGAAAAATACCGAGATATTCCAGTGACACCAGAGTCGGTTGTGTCGGAACAGGCAGCGGTTCTGTTGAAATCCCCAATCTTTCAAAAGCTAAGGCAGCAGCATATGTAGAGTATATGTCCGGACCGTATTGACCCGGCGTGACCAACTGACTCATTAAGTATTGACCGAGAGCAGACGCATTAAGCATCCAATCCCGGTTCAAGGCGTCAAGAAACCATATCATAAGATGGGTGCTTTTCAATGACACCTGCCCGAGCCCATCAACTTCATCCAGATAGAATGCTCCTGTTTCATTATCATATAGATGATTGTAAACATAAGAAACAGTAGATTCTAAATCCATAGTCTGTTCTACGTTACTTCTTCTTGAAGTATCATTGTTGCCTCCAAGCCACCATAATGAGATAAAAGCTCTGAAGATTCCATAAGAGTCAGTTGAGCCAGTTCCTGGCTCATTCGCATATCCCCCATCACTTTCATCAAAACAATCAATGATGAATTCGGTTATTGCTTCTTTGAGAGTTTCGTTGAATTCACGTCCTTGGAACTGATAGATTCTGCCTAAAGATCGAATAGCGAATGACGTGGCAAGAAGTGTGGAATTCATGCCATAGTGGGGGTAGTCATCATCCCAAAACCCCCCATCAGAATTCTGATGATACAGAATGAACTGCTCAATCGAATTGAGGTCAAGAAACGGCGTATCAAGTGCATCGAGAGCTTCAAGCGTCATTAACGCGTCACACGTACTTCTAACACCTGAGCCATATCCTTCGTACTTTGAGAACCCAGTGAAGTTGCCTTCTGGAGTTGAATAGTTCTCATAATTGCTCATTACATAGTTAACTGTAGTGTCTCTATTAGTTGCCCGTGATTGGTTTAGCACACTAAGTGTGACAACAGAGAATCGTGTCGCCCTCAGCGTGCTCGGATTATATTCGGAAGGTTCGAAGATTAAATCAGGATTTAGAACGAAATAGCCTGATGGATTCTGGCGAACTCGAACATACTGAACAATGTCGTCAGGAGAGTAGTATATGTTGTTTTCCACATATTCCTCAAGAGCGGACTCGTATTCTGATTGAGCCATCTGGTTCTGGGTGTCATATCTAAGGATGATTGCCTGCAAAACTACTCCAAACATCATCAAAACTAGTGATACTCCAATGAGATAATTTTTGATTTGTCGATAGAATTTCACAGTAACCATAGCTATTCCCTTGTCGATTCATACGCTACTTCGAAGATCCAAACTTCGAAACGGTATCGTTTCGCCAATGAGAAACAAGCAGGCCCATGCATAAAACGTTTGTTAGAACATATCATGTAATCCCGTCAAGCGAAATCGGCCAACCTGCTTAGATTCTGTAGTCAACTGCAAAATGCAATCCGTCGTTATTGATGATCCAACATACTTCACTTGCAGACAACTGTCGGTGCATATGGCTATGAGCGGAGCCTAGTTGTTCAGGTGAATGAGACTGCCCAGACCGTCCTGTGACTGGATGAGGCTCGACAGCTGCGTGAGAGAATCAGAGAAACCTAGTTCACACTAAGCCTTGTTGAATATGCAATAAATATGGGGTGGCTGTGAAAAGGAAGGCAGATGATGTAAATGGATTCCCGCGCACCTAGTACGACTGAACATTCAATCCCTTGATGTACTGGAAATGTTTTGTGTTGCGTGTCACTACCACCTCATCATGCCGAAGAGCAATTCCAGCAATCTGTCCATCAATCGGGTCAATCACCTTCCCAGACCGCCTCAATCGACCAATTTCGATACCAGCACGCCACGCCGCGTTCGAGTCCAGTGGAAGGATCTGGAAACCGGCCAGTATCTCATCGACTCTCCTCTGTTCGTCCTCCGGCAGGGCAGCCAGTTCGACGCCCACTGCCAGCTCCATCACGGTGGGAGCTGTGATGAACTGAAGCTGGCGACTCTTCTGAATCTCCTCCAGCTTCTTCAGGGCAGAGGGGCTCTCTCGTATGAGGTCGATGATGAAATAGGAGTCCGCAATCACTCGAGTTTCGCCCGGTCATCTCTTCCATGCTCTCAGACCATGCCTTGCCGCGTTCTCGTCGGAAGACTTCCAGTGCATCTGACAGCTTGTTGGCCGACTCCGATGAGATACATCCCACGAAGTCCTCGAGTGACCCTTTCTTTGCCAAGCGGATGACCACATCCCTGAAGCTCTCCTTGCCCCTCTTGGCGCTCTTGAGGGGCTCATATGCCTCCTCGGAGAGGGAGATCGTCTTGTACCGTTCATTGGAAGTTGTACAATCTTGGACACCAGAGTGAAGTACTCCCAGGAGACGGCACTGGGTGGACTCTGTGAGGTCAGGTATGTGTCAGGACAACCTCAGATTCCTCCTTGTGGTGGGGATATTTAAAGACGTACAATAGTGGCTCAAGGGATGATTCAAAAGATGGCCAATTTTGTCCATCTTTTTCACAGCTAGTGGAAACTGGATAGCAGTCACTTTCTGTGTATGCATTTAGATTCGCTGACGATGGAATGACCTCATATCCACTCGGCCTGTTTGGCTATGCAACAAGAATAGGGTGGCTCAACAAGACGCAAAGGGTGAAGCCAATCTGATTTGACCGTCAGATGGATGTGTCCTAGCAGATTTCAGGCAGGTGATGCATGACCCTCCATCCACTCTGCAAGAGTCTCGGAATCAATCTGACCTTGAACGACCCTCAGGATGACATCTTCGGCCTTATCTGATTCGGTACTTAGCAAGTAACCATTGAGTAGCAGGAAGATTTTTGCCGCAACCCAGCCTGTTCGTTTGTTCCCGTCAACAAAGGGGTCTCGCGTCACAATACAATGGAACAGTTCTGCAGCCTTGGCCCATAGCGATTGGCTTGTTTTCACACCGAAGATAGACATCATAGGCAGTGCGACGCGGTTTTCCAATGCACCTCCGAGAGGATGCCGTCCTCGCCGCCAAAAACAGCAATCATCCGGTCATGGATGGCAAGAATCTCGTCAAACGTCAGGTATCGCACCCTCATTGCCTCGGGGGTTGCCTCACTTGGCCAGTCGTTCCAGAAGCTCTCTGTCCTCTCTGACGACCTCGTCAAGTGCCCTCTCAAAGGTCTCGTCGAAGTCATCACCGCGAGGTCTCACACCACAGAGG
>CAYYQL010000074.1:0-7402 GCA_964473825.1 uncultured archaeon | reverse complement strand
CCTCGCTGATGTGAATCATTATATGCGTGAAAACATATGAATGCCATGGTGGTGGGTCAAACATCCGCCTGAGTTGGCATCAGGGAGGTCGGAATGGTGAGATGAACCAAGTGGTTGTAGTAGGAGCTGGTCCGGCCGGGGCGATCACGGCCCAGGAGCTGGCCCGACGAGGGGCAGATGTAGTTCTCTTAGAGAAGTCTCGCATCCCTCGCGACAAGCCTTGCGGGGGGGCTCTCATGTACAGAGGCATCCACGTCCTGAGGGGTGAGCTTCCCAGACGGCTTGTTGAACGGGAAATCTATGGTCTTCGATTCGTCTTTCCCGACGGCCACACAGCTGAATTTTCTTCGAAGAGACTGATTGGTGTAACCACCCAAAGATCGAGATTCGATGAATATCTGGCAAGGCGCGCTGAGAAAGCCGGCGCTGTCCTAGTGGAGGAAGCCCCTGTAGAAGATGTATCGGTCAGGTCGGATCATGTTCTGGTAAAGACAAAGAACAGCGGTGAATACATTTCAGAATTCCTCGTTGGAGCAGATGGAGTCAATTCCGTTGTAAGCCGTGCCTTGGGGCTGAGACCAGAAAAGAAGGACCTCACGGAGGTAGGTCTTGGGATGGAAGCAGACTTTGTGGTTGGTGAGGAAAGGGTCAAAGTGGCCTGTGGTGGTCGGGCTGACATTCTACAAATCTATCCCCAAAGAGGCAAGGTAAGCTACGGCTGGGTATTTCCGAAACACGACCATCTCGGTATCGGAATCGCTGGAGCAGCAGTGCATATGAGAAGACTGCGCCCTGACTTTGACGGATTTGTAGGATTGCTAGAACAAAGGTTTGGTTTCAAGTTAGCTCCTGAGAAGCGACGTACATATTTCCTCGGCGGAGGTGGCCTTGACCACAAGAATGTCACAGATAGATGCGTTCTGGCTGGAGATGCTGCTGGTTTCGTAGATCCAATGATGGGTGAGGGAATCGCCTATGCCATGAGGTCCGGTCAGTTGGCAGCTGAAGTGATTTACCAACTGTTGGAAGAGGGGCATTCGTCAGAGGAGCATCTAATGAGATATGAAGAGCGATGCAGACGGGCGTTTTCCTCAGACTTCGAGTTGGCCCACTGGGCAGCACTGAGAGGAATTGAATTCGCAGATTCTGTCCTGCAGCAGGCCTCCAGATTCAGGTTTTCTTCGGAGATAATGGCCATGCTGGCAAGGGGAGAGTTGGGATACTCTGATGTTCCGGCTGCAGTCATACGGAAGCTCCCGACCGAGATCCCCCATATCATTCGAAACATGGTGCTGCACAGGAAGGGTTCGTAACTGGAAAGCTTCTTAGACTCTTCCCGCAACTAGAATTCAGGATATGTAGTTGATGCGCCGAGTAGTTCTCATGCTAGTCTTTATCGTACTGAGTCAGGGTGTCTTCCCATCCCACAGCACAATAGTGACAGCTGAGGATTTCTCATTTGACGGGATGAATGCAATGGGCTATCTGGTGGAGCAGTGCAATTTTGGCCCCCGTCCGCCTGGTTCGGAGAATCTGAGTCAATGCAGAGCATATCTTGCCGGCATTCTTGAGGACAGTGGCTGGAATGTTACTCTCCAGTCGTTCTCGTACAGAGAAACGGAGTGTGTCAATATCATCGCCAACTGGAATCTTGGTTCTGCCCCTCAGTTCATTCTGGGCGCCCACTATGACACTAGGCCAGTGGCAGATCGAGACCCCGCAGCTGAGAATCGTTCCAAGTCCATTCTGGGGGCCAATGATGGCGCGAGTGGAGTTGCGGTTCTTCTGGAGTTGGCTCGGGTCCTGCCTGAAGTGTCTCGAGCTCCCATCGAGATTGTGCTCTTCGACGCCGAGGACAGCGGCAACGTCAACGAGTGGGGCTGGATTGTAGGTTCAAGTCACTATGTTGATCAACTGTCTACTACGAAGGCCTCGGGTCTGAGCGGAATGATTCTGGTTGACATGGTCGGAGATGCTGACCTTCGCCTTGAGCGAGAGATTACATCGACAGACGCACTGCAGGACGCTATATGGACACTTGCTGCAGAGATGGGGCACGATGACAAGTTCTTGGATGTCACTGGTGGGTCCATACTGGACGACCATACCCCCTTCCTAGAAGCACAGATTCCCGCGCTTAACATCATCCAGCATAGTCCATTTCCTTGGTATTGGCACACTCTAGAGGACACTCCCGATAAGTGCAGTGCTGAAAGCCTGGAAGCTGTAGGAAGTGTTCTGGAGAGATTTCTCTTGAACCTCTCCGACGAGATCTACCCTATTGAACCGTTCAGCTCCGATTTTCTCCTCTCTCTTGTGCTGCTCATCCCTATCTTGATGGTTGTGGCTCTTGTTGTTTACAAAAGACGAGTATGATATTCCACACATGTTTTTATTCAAAGGAGTCTAGATGGGAGATTGGAGCATTCTCCGGTGAGCATCCTTGCCGACAAATCTACTATTCTGCCCTTCAGGCTCAGCGGCATCACCCCTCACAGAGCTCTCCGTGTGCGCGAAGAACAAGAAGATTGCATGTGGGACTCTCGATGCCCGCGTCCTGATTCTTGACGCAGAATCCGGTAGACCGAAGAAAGCATTTACTGGTCATGAGCAGGTCATATCGGCCGTTGTCTTCTCGAAATCGGGGGATAGTGTCTTCTCAGGAAGCTGGGATGGTACCACGCGAATGTGGCGAATGTCGAAGAGACCCGCCGAACATCACAAGATGAAGCATCCGGCCGCTGTCAAGTCGCTGGCGGTTGTATCTGGAGGAGGGAAGGGGGCCGCAGGTTCTCGGAATGGTCAGATCAAGATATTCTCCACGAAGTCATTGAAGTGTATCCGGAATGTATCGGCTCACACGAGAGATGTATCGGGCCTGGCCTTCTCGGATAACGAGAGGCATCTTGTCAGCGTGGGCTGGGATGGTTCTTGCCGTGTATGGGATATGACGGATTACTCTCTTGTCGATGAGATCTTTCATACAAACGATAGGATTCGCTGTCTTGCAATTGCTCCAGATATGGATCAGGTTTTTCTTGGTCTTCACGGTGGTTTCATCAAGTCACTCAGCCTTGATGAGCCGGACCTAGTGACCGACCTTCGTGCTCACACAGATGTAGTCACGTCTCTCTCCGTATTCCCCTCCGGTACACATCTGGCATCCGGCGGCTGGGATAGGTGTGTCAATATATGGGATCTTACCGCCGGTGAGGTTGTGGAAAGCATCAGGCTCAGAACCGGTGTCTGCGCTGTTAGCACATGCATGAAACCCCCGCGCGTCTTGATGTCAGACTATTCTGGCTCGCTCCTGTCTTGGGAGCCCGAGTCTATCCAATGACTCTGATATCCATTTCCACAAACCCCTCTTTGTGTCTGGTCAGTCTGACCCTGTCAAATCGCTTTTTTCTTCGCTCTATCCCTTGGAGGATATCGCTCTGTGCATTCCTACTATGCTTATCAAAAGGGATTGGAAGAACGTCGTTTCTTGTAATGAAAAGCCGTATTCCATTGGAGTCAAGTTTCACAACTGGTTCTGAGAATGCCATCCTTCCCTCCTTAAAACGAGGCTTCTTTCCTCGCATTGTTCGGACCAGTCTGGCCATTCTCCTGTGTCGTCCAATGGTAACCCGTGCCGTCTTGACCACGTCCTGCAGATACTCAATCCGTGGGTCGAAGCGTTCTGTGAAGTCCTCCTGTACAGCAGCGATGGTCTTTGGTGCTGTTGGGATATGCTTCCGCATTACAGACCGTATCACATAATTGACTGCATCAGCATAGCGTCGAAATTCGTCCTCAAGGTTTGTCTGCTTCTCGTGAGTAAGTGTGACACTGAGAAGGTTGATGATTTCTAGTTCAGCTGATGAGATGTTGACCACCTCTGCCCTGTTCGAATCAAGCCGCTTAATCAATATACCCGATGATTCAGAGGCGGTTTGCTATAAATTTCGCCTCGCCAATGCTACGCCTAATCCCTCTTGGCTGGAAGTCGAAAGCACCATATTCCACATACACATTCTCGAAGAAGTCAGGTTCACGTTCTCTTAGAGCGTCAACGAGGTCGCCCCTGTCTTCCAGCATGAGGCCCTCCGTGGCAAGAAGCGCGAGGCCAAGCCTCCTGATTGTCAGCCTGAGCTCCAAAACAGCCAGCTCCAAATCTCCTACCATAGCTAGATTCCGGGCTCCGTAGTATACTCTCTGAGCCTGGGAGAGGAACTCGATGGTTTCGTCTTGAATATTCTCCTTATCAACTCTTTCTGCTACTCTTGTCAACCATTGCTCAACATCATCTAAGATGGCCAGTATTTCTCTCTCTTCCATTCCCTTGAGTTTGAAGGTGCGTAAGAAGAGTGGGTATGCTATCGGGTCTAGCATTCGTACTTCAGCAAGAACTTCGGATGGCCTGATTATGCAATATTCGTTGTTCTTCATGACAATGATCCGACCCAGGTCAAGTAGGCCGTTTCGCAATTCATTAACAGCACTCTCTGTGTCGTTTCTATCTACGTAGCTCTCAGCATTGGCCAGAGACTGCATGGCCTCTCTTTTTGTCCTCCCAATCACGTCTTGGGACCAAGTATACTCTGCGGCTGCGTCTTGCCATTTACGAAGTGAGCCATCTGAGTCATAGACCACATCCGCATCGTCCAAGGTTCCAACGACCTCTGCAATACGGAAGGAGTCTTGTATCTCTCCAGAGAGAACTCCCTCGATCCGTTTCGTTGGAAGAAAAATCATGTCTATTCTTACCCCCTTGTGGTGTGCAAGCAGCCTGACGGGGGCCTCGGTGCCCTTCCAGACGATACAGATGTCAAGGTCAGAGAAACTCGTGGCGACTCCTTGTGCATAGGAGCCAAACACGTAGACGCCCTTCACCTGCTCTCTCTTTTTCCATTCTTGGACGGTATCTTTCAATGCCTGGTCAAACTGCTTTCGGACACTCATCAATTGAAACACACACTCACATGATTGTTGACGGAGAAGATTGCTGTGTGAGTTATCCAGTCATCGACAATAAAACTATCTGTCATGGGTTGTTCTTCTTGAGCCACAGCAATTAAAGAGGGGCACCAACAGCTACCGAAAACGTGGACCAAGTTGGACATTTCAGCGCAGGAATTTATATACTCCAGCCCATGACTGGGAGCTGGTCGCTCACACACTATCGCTGACCACGACAGAGACCACTCAGTGCCGTTACCTGGGGGGACAACTCTCTGGTGTCCAAGTCTGTCCAACATACAATGAACGGTTCACCTTAGGAAAAAACGAGTTGATACAGTGCCCCGTTTCGATGGAAGGAAGAATGACGAGCTGCGGCCGGTGGAGATTGAGAGAAACTATTTGAAGCATCCAGAGGGTTCTGTCCTCATCAAGACCGGAGATACCCATGTGATATGCACGGCCACCGTAGAGGAGAGTGTGCCCGGGTGGCTCAATGGTAGCGGCAGGGGCTGGGTCACCGCCGAATACGGCATGCTTCCGCGCGCCACAGACGACAGAACAAACAGGTTCAAACTCAGTGGACGAAACCAAGAGATTCAACGGCTCATTGGACGGTCTCTCCGTGCAGCGGTGGCTCTTGATAGACTGGGGCAGAACACTATTCGGCTGGACTGTGATGTGATCCAAGCCGATGGTGGTACTCGGACGGCATCTATCACTGGGGCCTATGTGGCCTTGGTGGACGCTCTTCAATACATGGTGGATATGGATCTCATTCCCGACCTTCCGCTAGAGGGGCAGGTCGCTGCAGTCAGTGTAGGGGTCATCAAGGATGACTGTCTTCTCGATCTTGCCTATATCGAGGACTCGGTCGCCGATGTCGACATGAACATCGTGATGCTAGGGCCTGATTTTGTCGAAGTTCAAGGCACTGCTGAAGGGCTAGCCTTTGACAGAGCAGTACTGAATGAGATGCTCGATCTGGCTGAACGCGGGATTTCGGAACTATTGGAGCTTCAAGTCAATGCACTTGAAGAACCCATTTGATGTACTAATCAACTGACTAACGTAGCATCTTGCGGAAGCTTTATCTTCAGACTTGTTACAAGCAGTCATGCAATCATCGAGTAGAGAAGGCGTTGTTCGGCGGCTATGGAAGGTCGCTGTGAAGCCATTCTGGCGAATCTCGATGTATAGCAAGCTTTAAATCAGAACCAGAAGTGGTTCGCGAGCACACACCCCACTATTGGGTGTGGAGTAACGATCCTGACCCCTGAAAGGGCACAACACGCTCGTTCAGCGGAGAACCATCGAGACCAGACACGATGATGGAGTCATTCTCGATGGGGGGTCTGTCCTGATATAGGTTCTACGGGTTGTACCCGCCGTCTTTGCGACGAAAGGACCTCTGTCATGACTGCATAGGATGATGACAACTACTTGGCCCAACTTGGCATAGGGTAATACTGTGCCGGTTACATGATTAGACATGCAATTCGTTAAACGGTTGTTGGTGGATGACTTGGTTGGTTAGCCGATGAAGGGCGCGACAAGCTGCGATATAATCCACGGGTAGGCGCATGAAGCCATTGATCCGTGGGTTCCCGAATAGGACTTCCACATGTGGGTTAATACCCTGCATGATTCCAGAGTCAAATCTGGAAGGGGTACGGGCAGAACTGAAGCATCTTAGTATGCCCAGGAAAAGAAACCAGAAGGGATTCCCCGAGTAACGGCGAGCGAAAGGGGAATAGGCCAAACTGAATCCCTGAGCGAAGAGCTCCGGGAGATGTGGTGTAAGGGCCGGGACAAGTGCCGACGTGTCAAAGTCAAAGTCGTCTGGAACGACGCGGCAGAGAGGGTGATACCCCCGTAGACGTAAACCACAGGCATGTCCCAGGTACCAGAGTAGCGCGGGTCGGACTTCTCGCGTGAATGACGCAGGCACAATCTGCGAAGCCTAAATACTCAACCAAACCGATAGCACACTACGTAGCGCGAGCGAAAGTTGAAAAGCGCCGCGGAAGCGGGGTGAAAAGCACCTGAAACCAGCAATCTAATCAAAGGATGCAGACTAAAAGAGGAGATACTCGGAGAACGAAACAGAGGAGACTCTGGAGTAGGAACTGAGTGGATCGCGTCTGCATCATCCGTCTTGAAACACGGGCCAGGGAGTTCATGAGCGTGGCGAGGATAAGACGTTAAGTCGTAAACGAAGGGAAACCAATATGCCTGCAGCCGGTTCGTCCGGTGAGAGGCGGCGTGTGAAATGTGCGCGTAGTCACTCTCATGACACGAGAAACCAGTCGATCTAGGCCTGGCCAGGGTGAAGCCGGGCGAAAGCTCGGTGGAAGCCCGAAAGGGTTCTGACGTGCAACTCGTTCCGTTGAGCTGGGCCTAGGAGTAAAAGGCTTATCTAGACTGGTGATTGCTCGTTCTCCGCGAAGTTGGTCGTAGC
>CAYYQL010000073.1:0-7530 GCA_964473825.1 uncultured archaeon | reverse complement strand
CAGGAGTTCCTCGACAGGCACAGATACAGCCTAACGAGCTAGATTCGGTCTTCAGACGTTTCTACATTCTTCGGCGGAAACTAGATGGATGCCACCAAAAGCGATGTTCAGCTCAATGAGGTACGTGCCATTCGAGAATTGGTCAATGCGCCGGGGAGCGGCTTTCGAGTGACTCCTTAACATATGAGGATTCTCTGGTATTTCATATTTACACGAACTCCTTTGGCTTCCTGCTTGTCAGTCAGTCATGATTATGCGAATCGCACACAACCCGGAGATACCAAATCCCCGAAACCCTTATTCTCAAGGGATTCTGATTACAACTAGGACAGAGGAAAGGGACTCTGTACGCCATACTTCAGAGGCAAAGGTGGTCTTTCTATGGAAGCGGGAAGAATGCGCAGGCTCTTCATAAGGTATGCGACACGGACCGGATTAGTGTCATTAGTGAGTGTTCTTCTTTTCGTTGGGATTCACAACACATTTCCGTCTCTCAATCTCATCAGCGGACTCTTCATGATCTATGTACTTGCAGGTCTGTCTTTCTGGGGGATCATAGGTTCTGTCATTGGCCTGATGTATGGAGTTGGGATATACCGGCAACGCTCGCGAGTTATCCAAGGAATCGACGAGAAAACTGCAGGGATCGAGGGACACTGCTTAACCCCCGGAAGCTGTGAAACAATCTGTTCTATTCATAGAAGATGTATAACCAAATGCAAATTATTGTACAAGAGGGTGTATGCGTGAGAGAATACTACGTTGCGTTTCTACTTCTCCTAATCCTGTTGTCCCTGATTCCCAATGCTCGCGCCAATGACCCGGACCTGCAATGGGGTGTGGAAGAAGGATATTCCACACGTTACGACATCATCGAACGGCATTGGGGAGAAGAAACGGGTACGCAGATGATGATTCTAACCATCGATAGATTACCTGACCTATCTAATCAAATAGAGAATTGGAGCCAACTTCCATCTCCAGAGATTGCCATCGAATTAGAGAATGGGACAGAGATAACAGATTGGAGGAACTCGTTTCCCGCTCTCCCGAGATTCGTGCTCCCCACCGAGAATTGGAGCTTGGTAACTGAGCTTGCAGGAGCTAGGTCGTCAGATTGGGATGTTGACTATGATTCGGGTCAGGACTTCTGGCAATTGAATATCGAATCCAATGCAACGAACAACGATTGGCGTGCCAGCATCGACTATTCTCAAAGTGAGGGCATCTTGTGGAATTACCATTGGAGCCGGCATGCCAGGGGGTCTGGAGAAACCATTCAAGAAGTCATAATCAATGCGCATTACGAACGCGATGATACGCCATTTTTCTTGTTTTTCGGCGGATATCTATCAATCCTCATTGTCGCAGCCATGGTGATCATCCATAGGGTAAGAAAAATACCACCATATAGAATTGACCAGGCAGATGAAAAATACCCCGATGTGAAGGACTGCATGGCACTGTTAACAGGTGTTGCTCTATTCACACCGTACGTGATTGTGCAAAGTACATATGTGAATGTATCGGCTGTCCTCTGGCAGGCTAATTTCAGTCTTGCTTCTTTTTGGTTCTCTTTTGTCGACGCATTTACATTGGTCTTTCTGTCTCTGTTCACCTTTCCACGGTACCTCTTTCTCTATCAGATTTATCATTTCTATCACGGAAAAACGACATTGAATCGCGTAATGTGGTGGGGTGTGTTTAGCATCATCTACTCTACAGCTCTCTTTTTGATATGGATGTTCAGTACAAAATCTGCTATATTCATACATACTCCACTATTGATTCTCACTGGCTACTTGCTGATGAGGAGAGAACCTAAGATTCAACGCACGGACTGGTTAGAAGGGAAAGACGCCCAGTCTGGACAGGTAAAATGAGCCAAGCGAGCATAACTTTTCTCAGATTAAAATCATATGAAGACCAAATAGAAATCACTCTGAACACGCTACTGGATAGCAGGCATGAACGATGGAACGAAGAAGCTGGAACAGATAGCAAGACAGGCTCGGATCGATGCCCTCAATGCACTCTAGGAGCTCATGATAGGGTTCCTGTCGGGGGCATAGTCTTAGCAGTGGTCTGCATTGCTCTCGTGTTCCGTTGGGCCAGAGGAAGACGTTGATACAAGATACTGAGCAAGTTTCCAGAGTACCGGTAGACCGCGGCCTTTGAGAAACAATGGACGTTTGAATCAGGACTGTTGCACACGCATGGATACACTTTGAGCAAATAGAATCAGTCGTTAGCCGTTTCGCGGTCACGACCCTTCTCCTTCTCTTCCTTTCATAGCATCTCTCTATGAGGCGAGCATTCGCTTCAGCGGCTCTACAGAGTCGACCCGGTAGAGGAGAAAAGTCTGAGATGTAGTGCCTTACAATTGACCGTACCCATTTTGGCAATACTTTCTCTTCGCGGATTATAATGGCCATCTTTGGCCACGCCGAGCCCTTGGAAGAGCATACAAGGAGTGTAATGGCGTCAATGAGTCAGCTGTGTATGTATCCATGATGAAATCATTGCATGAAGGAGAAATCTGCCCAGCCGACGAATTGATCTACCGTAAAGGCAAGTACTTCTATGAGAAGTGAGTTTATTCGAAGGAGAAGATTAACGAGTGTGTTGAGAAACAAAGCACCAAAAATGTTAAACGAGAGGGACGAACACCCCTCCCGTTTCAACTCCTCGTTTATCCTAGGTTCTTTTCTTCAATAGGTACACAAGGATTATGACTACGACAACTCCTGCTAGTGAGCCAATCACAATCAACAATAAGGGGTCAAAACCACCAGGTGGATCTTGGACTTGAGCACCTCGAATACTGATGTGATGGGTGCTGTGGAAGTACTCGAAGTGAAGCAAGGTCGCAGTCGCATTCATTGTTGCTACATACTCGATGGGTTCATCATCCAGCAAGACCTCCCACTCATTTGCTGGAGAGAAGAGTAGGTCAAAGGGTATACTGACATTACAGAACCCATATGTGTGATCAGGACCGCTTACATCAAATTCTATCGACCCAATCTCAACGTTGAATTGCAGGTTCTCTATACTTGATGAGGACCAGAAACCAACCCGATATCCAAGGTCTGGTAATGTCCATAGAAGTGTGTTCGGTAAGCTGTGCTTGTTGAGGGGGTCCGATCCGAAATTGATTTCATACCCATCTGAATACCCATCTCCGTCTGTATCATATAGCGTGCAGATTGTATGATTCAGTAGATGTGAATAGTGCCGAGCAGTGGTGTTCTCATCACCAAGTCCTGTGTAGGTGTAACCCGGGATAATCATTGTCAACTCATGATAGTCTGATAATCCATCGTGGTCAAAATCCGTGTCCATTCCATCCACCCACATATCTGCGTTCTGGTCTGCATCGAACATGTCCGTACCTAATGGAAACCAACTCAATGACGGGTCATCATACTCGTAGACCTCAAAGGAGTCGTAAATCCCATCATTATCTGAGTCATAGTCTAGAATATTGACTATTCCATCTCCATCATAGTCACCCAAGGGGAGATGCAATGGATTACCACTTACGTTGTATCTTGCAATGCAGATATCCACCTCGTCGAGATCCGAAATACCGTCCGCATCTGTATCGTTGCTTAAGGGATCTAAAGACACTCTATTTAGTCCCTCGAAGGTATGATAGGTCACAAGCTCATCATAATCTGAGAGGCCATCCTCATCAGTGTCTGGATGAGTGGGATCAGTTCCGTACTGGATCTCCCAATAATCACTGATACCATCAAAGTCAGTATCCGGCAAAGTGGGACTTGTATATCTCTTGTTTCCAGGAAGTGATGTGTTGGTGGTCATCGTGATTCCTACTACTGGGTCAAAGGATTCGTAGTCATAGGTGGCAACAGATGCAGCAACGAAAATCTCAGTCCAGTCATCAAGCCCATCCATGTCTGTGTCAGGCATGAGCATGTCTGTTCCATAATGCAACTCAGCAAAGTCACTCAGACCATCTTGGTCGTAATCAAAGTAGTGCCAGATATCTGCTGGGACCTGGTTCCATGGAATACCAAATCTTGCTTCCATCTCGGCAATCTCATCGAGATCGAGCCATCCATCTGCGTCAGTGTCGTTGGTCAGAGGAGATAGTACGATATTCTTCTCAACACCATCTAGAATCCCATCGAAGTCGGTATCAGGATTGTTTGGATGTGTCTGGAAGCGAGCACGATATGGATCAGGTGCACTGTAGTATTGCACGAGAATATACTCATCGTCCTCTTCTTGCAGGGGTTCGGTAATTACATGGGCTCCTGGAAGCACACTTCTATTGAGAGCCCAGTTCCAACCATAGTATTCCTCTCCATCACAGATTTGGTCATCGTCGGTATCTGGGTCATTTGGATCTGTGAAATAAGTGAAGTTCCCCTGATAGAGAATCCAGATAGTGGTCTCCTGAACTTCCATTGAATCTGTTAATCCATCATTATCAGTATCCATCCGCAAGGGGCTACAACCATAGACATGTACTTCTTCACCGTCTAGGAGACCATCCCCGTCAGTATCTGGAATTAGCGGATGAGAACCAATTTCAAGTTCTTCTCCATCTAAGAGTCCATCACCATCTGTATCATTGTTCAATGGATCAGTACCAATCCTCAGCTCAAGTCCATCTGGAACATTATCGTCATCAACATCTGAATCATTGAGATACTGCAGATTGGCGATGGTGGTATTCGAGATACCTCGTGTCAGATTGAAGTAGTTGACCTCAATTCCATCCGGAATACCGTCATTATCGGTATCTTGCTTCGTACAGTTTGCGTTGAAGCCATACCTGTCTGCTATATCTTCGATACCATCACCATCATGGTCATATTCAACAGGGAGCGTATCAGCTGTATACTCATCTACATCTGAGATTCCATCATTATCAGAGTCAGCTCGCAATGGATTTGTCACGGTAGGATTAGGTGGGACACAGTCATCCAAGCCGAAGGGGTGAGCTGACCAGACATTTCCCATGACCTCTCCATAATCTGTAAAGTCCCCATAGAAACCATTGTTGACAGCGTTATTCCGTTCAGTTGTGTCGATGATGTTATCGTCGTTTAGGTCGTAGTCACCATCTGTGTCAATGTCGAGAGGTGATGTGCGATAGGTGTATTCTAGACCATCATTGAGACCCTCACCATCGACATCAGGATTGAGAATATAGTTCACTCGGGTTGATGGGTCGGAGACCCCGTATTCACTCTCGTACCAATTGTATTCGAAAAAGTCCCACAAATCATCCGAGTCAGAATCCCTCTTTCGAGGGTCTGGATGGGGTAATTCAAGTGCGGGTCCGGCAAAGGCCCACTCCTCTGAATCTGTGAACCCATCAAAGTCGGTATCCGGAAGAGAAGGATCTGTTTTAAGATTGGTTTCCATCCAGTAAGCACTATTCCTTCCAACTAGTTCATCCTTATCATTGAGACCATCGTTATCGGAATCATAGTCAATGATACAGGGTAATCCGTCATTATCATAATCTGCAAAGGGATCAAGATTCACTGCATAGAACGCAGCAATCTCAACATCATCCCGAAGCCCATCCGAATCACTGTCTTGAAGGAAGGGACTGGTGAAATAGAAAAGCAATTCATTTCCGTCAGAGAGCGTATCTCCATCTGTATCTGCCAATGTGGGGTCCAGGCCCATACTTATCTCCAGATCATCCCAGAGTCCGTCACCGTCAAGGTCCAGATTAGCATGATCGTTGGAGGGTGGAGGACCGGAGCTCGAACCCTGAACCTCTATGAACCAGATGGTGTCCTTCCATTCCTTGGTCACATCAAACTTGAATATCCAAAAGATGGAGGCATAGAACTTGAAGAACAGATTGTAAAACAGGCCCACTTTGAAAGAGTCTCCCTTATGACCGAAAGTGGCCTTAGCGATGATACCAGTCTTTGCCCGCAGTTCCATACCAAGTTTGATGAAGTCTAGAGGCAGACTGACTCCAATTGCCTTCTTGATGTAACTTGCTGGAGAGGGGAGTTTCAGTGATATATCCAAGCCAAAGCCAACCTTTAGCGTGACATCCTGCGTTGAGGCCTCAGTGGTGGTGTTGTAACTCATTCCCAGTGCGAGAGAAAGATAATTGACCAGATTGACCTTCATGTTCAGAACGTCCATAATGGTCTTGACTGTCTTTCCTGTCCCTGGAATAAGGTAGTCAAGAAAGGTTGCTAAGGGAATCCCGAGTTCAAAACCGAGTTCAATGGACAAAGATCCGCCCATAAACTTGAAGGGACTCTCATCGATTGAGGGGTTTGCATTGCCTATCTGGTCTATGAAGTTACCAATTCTCAGAGTGGCCTGCAGTTTTGGAGAAAGCTCCAATTTAACATCATATCCTGCAGCTTGCATTACCTGCTTGAGTCCAATGACCTCTGCGAGATCTAGTGCCCCATCCTCAGCTTGGACTGTGAAGACGAGGTCTACATATTCTGGCATATACCAAGGACCTGTACCGATTCTGGGGGTAACCTGAAAGTCTAGTGGAATGTCGAAGGGGAACTCTCCAGTGTCAGAATCACCCTTACCCATATCTTCCATCTCAAGGGACCCGCTGTCACTTACTCCTCCCTCTATTGCGCCTCTATCGAACTCAATATGTGTAGAATTTGTATTGGTGAACCAAGAGTTTGTATCGAATCCAGCAATTAGAAGAAGTCCTTGAATGACATCAATAATCCACCCCCAAGGTCCTCTGGAGTCTGTTTCAGTCTTCCCATAGTCAATATAGAACCCATCGAGAGTTTCTCTAGGTTCAAGACCCCGTTGGAGGATATTGTGCAAGTTCTCTAAAAGATAGGAAGTTGTAATATCAAAGACAGAGTCAGCAAGTTCTACATAGAGTGGAGAACTATCTAGAATCTCATATATAGTACTCAGGGCACCAAAGAGAGCAATCTCTCGGTCGATTGTCCCTTGAAGACCATGGACACTAAAGCTTGGGAGAACCATCTCTAATATGTTTGAATGGCACACTTGGAAGATATGATGTTCTGTTCTTGAATCTCTCACCAGACGGTCAATTGTTTGCCAGTGAATAATCTCTGATGCTAGCAACATACCCCGTTGTGTCCCATGAAAGATATAGATATTCATCTCCGAGTTCTTCGTGTATATGAACAGGGATTCCTCAGAGTCTACTGCTATCATCCTGAGTATCAGTTCAGTACTCTGTAGCCTTGCCTCAAGTTCTCGTGCTGCTCGAACACAGGTAATATCACTCGCATCAAAGAGAATATTCACTCTGTATTCATTATTTCGCGATTTTGATTCCATGTTTGTCGAGAACATCTTAACATCAGTGATTTGACCTGAGTTAGCTATCGCTACTATCGGATTCATGACAAATAAAACAATCAAAAAGGCGGCTAGGATCTGATATCTTCTCCTTCTCACGCGAATCATCCCATTAATTGAATTATTCTAGAGCTTATAATCATTAAGTCTTCATTCCAGATGCCTAACATCTTTCTTTGCAATGCATTCTCTTTCATCTAA
>CAYYQL010000072.1:0-7563 GCA_964473825.1 uncultured archaeon | reverse complement strand
GTATTGCCCCACGACTTTGGGTTGTTTCTCCGCGCGTTCATGTTTATTCGCCATGCTATATTATGCATAATAAACATATAAGTCTTGTGGATATTATGCATAATACGTTTTTATCAGAAACATATGAGAGGGTGCAGTGTGCACCGTGTAGGGTCAGGCGCTTCGTTCTTATCCTGCTTTTACTGCGCTGGGAGCTCCGCCATTTCGTACACACTGCTTAGCTATTCCACATCCCCCAGCATCCCGAGAACTCGCCCATTCCGCCTCGAGTTCGTCAATCCGCCGCTCCATCTCATACACGGCAGTCAAGGCAAGAATGATCACCGCCACTTCACGTGTTGTACTCCAGGGCATGAACGTGCAGGTGATGACCACGCCTACAAAGACAAGAACTGACGTGATGAGCCCGTTCCCCAGCATGGGGTGTTCTTGCTCAAGATAGTCTATGAACTCCTCATCCATCAGTGTGCCCTCCACGGTACAGCAGCTCGACCAGTAGGCGTTCCAGGTAGCTACACCGATATATCGCCCGCAGGTCCTCCAGACCCTCCTCCAGACCCCTCTCAACACCAACAGCAGCCATTCTAAACCCCTCCCCCCGCGCGTGACGCATGTGGGGTCCCCGCTGCTATAGGCCCCCCACCACCACCACTACCACCAGCACCCGCCTCAGACTCCGCTCCCCCAGCCGATCCCGTCCCCTCCACGCCCACCACCTGCACCTGCCCGTTCAGTGCCCCCCGAAGAAGAAGGGGTTGAGAATGGATGCGCGTGAAGTTTGCGTGGGGGTATTCGGCGCCTAGTATGCGTTTGAGTGTCTTTGTCGGTGTCAAGGAGCGCGTTTCCTTCCGCCCGACGTTGATATGCTCCTCTGCAGGGTCTAATATTGAATAGACGTCTGCGCCGTGGTCGTAGTATATGATCCATGCAGGGAGATGGAGTTTGTTTCTGAGCAGGTAGGTGGTCTTGTACGCGGTCGCAGGATAGGTGGCCAGGCCTGTGCCGGTCTTTGCGTTGCAGTAGAAGGCGAGTTCGTCGCCAACGTAGACCGCCAGGTCTTCCTCCATCTCCTGTCCATCTATTGTGATGGTGGGCTTCTGTTCCACACGATAGCCTAGGTCTTCGAGTCGCTTCTTGAGGAACGGCTCAAAGAGGACCTCCCCGCGTTGATACTTGATCCAGCCCTGGAACTTGTCATCGCCATCCATCCGCCGCTTCCATTTCATGACGGTGTCGTATTTTATCCCGATGAGGTCCTCCACCTTCTGCCGGTCCTTGTGCGGGTTTAAGCCCTCAATTTCCGTGATGTACCATATGTCATAGTACTGCTCCGGAAAGTCTGTACTCTCCTTGAGGGCAGTTCCGATATGGATCCGCCAGTTGAATTGCTCGCCAACCCATACAATGTCCGGTCGCGCGTCCTCCTCATCAGGTGGCCCGCCCCTGGTACGTTTGTCAAGGAAGCGCCTGGCACGATTACAAATCTTGCTCTCCTCCTTGTATGTCACTCCAGAACCCCCTGGAATCTCTGTCGACAGTAGCTCCTCTAGCTGCGTGACGCCATAGTCAGTATATCCATGCTCCTCTGCATAGTCAACGAGGAGGTCTGCAAGTTCTACCACCTTCGCACTCGATGCTCCTGTAGAGCCTCCCTCGCTGGTCAGTTTGACCTGTGAACGGCGTTTCCATTCGCGGTATTTCTTGCGCAATGAGTCGTAGGGCTGCAGAGGGATAGCCACTATTGCTTTTGGAATCAGCCGTTTTGCATCGATGTCGTTGTTGTATAAAATACACCAGTTGACTTTGTTGTCCCGATCCTTGAAGATGCTTCTCAGAACGATTTCGCAACGGGATAACATACTTCCAAGCTCCTCTTTTGTAATTGCTATCACAACCATTGAGTGCCGTAGCTCTCGCATTGTGTCCATGTTCTGAATCATCCCCGTGAGTTCCCGCCCAGACCCCGTTCCTGACTCTTTTTCGGTCTCATCCAGAACCAATGCCACCGTTGATTTGTTCTGCGTGGCATTCGCAAACACCTGATTTGCCCCACTTGGAGAGCGAGCGAAACCCAAAATCGGTTTGATGGCGACGTATTTTTGGTACACTGCAATGATCAGCAGCGCGAGGAACATGGCAATCTCACTTTTGCCGGTGCCCTTCGGCCCATAGAGGCCAGCGTAGAGCGTATTTTCCGTCACAGCCTGGTACCATAGTTGATCGGAAATAAACGTGAATGCCCACCAATGCATTCTCAGCCGTCTCTTCGGGTCGGCCCACGCCTTTAGTAGCTGGTAAATCTCCTCGTCTTCTACAGCCTTGTCGTTCAGCGCCTCAATCACATTTGGGGGCGCCATCAGCTGGATTGGGGGGGGAACATAGCCATCCAGAGCGGCATCTAGGACTCCCTCGAGGTGGTCCAGCTTGATACCATCAGCGTTCAGCACCAAAAACTTGTGTTCGGAAGCGTTACTCACTGTCATGAAGAGCTATCCCCGAGCTCCTCTATTGGTTGGGGTTCAGGTATCTCGTCCTTGTGCTTTTTCGCAAAATCGAGAGCCTCTTCGAATGAGGGCATGGCATCAGCCTTCTCATCCTGCGTGTCGATCACGCCCTCTTGCCGGGCCTTGTCCTCACCTGCATGGGCATGTCTTCGTCTTCTCTCGAGTTCCGCCTTGTCCGTGGCGATGTTGATTGGTCCTCTCCGTTTGTTCTCATCCTCGGGCAGCCCCAGCATGGCGGTCACGGTGTTGTATTGGTCAAACGCCATGTCAAAGATTGTGTATGCAATCTCTGTCAGCTTGGCGTAGAAAGTGTAGGGACCGTAGAAGTGCGCGACCGCCATGTCCAAATCTCTTACCTCCGCAAAGTCGCCCCGTTCAACTGCTTTTGCCCGCAGACGGTGGTACCTGGCAAAGTTAGGGAGATAGTAGATATCGATAAAAAGCTCGCAATAACTCGCTAGGGCCCTTGCCTGCATAAGCAGGAGCTTGAGGTCTTCGGGTTTTTCCCCAGCTAATGCACCCATCACTCGTTTCTTGCGGTCCTTGACCAGTTGGTGGAGAGCGATACTGGAATAGGCAAGGTCTCTCCCAACAAACTCTCTCAGCTTTTCAAAGTCATCCTGTTGAAACATGCCCATTCCTCAGCCACCCCAGTTCCGGCCGGCAATGAATGAGAGAACAAACACCAAGATCAGTAGCATCATGACGAATCCATAATCAGTTTTGGTCTTTGTGTGAGGAATCAGCATATTATGGAGCATCTCAGTCACTCTTGAGCCAGAATTAAAGTGTTTCATAACCTCAGCCTCATTCTTGAACTCATCAGCCTCGGTCTCCTCCTTGGCCTTCTCCATCCTTCTCACTGTCTTGGTCATCTCGCTCGCGGAGAAGTTGTGGCGGTCGTACATGTGGATGAATTGGCCTAGCAGAGCAGTCATCTTGTCTGGAACGGAGAAGTTACCTCCACGAATGTCAGCGTCAAACCGCACCAGATTGTAGATATCCATAAAGATACCCATCCTCCGGGAGGTGTAGATGGTTCGCCCCTTGTCGTCCTTTGATGTGAAGAGATGCCTGGTGTCATCGCAGAAAATCATCCACGACGGAATCAGGTTGACGTCAACTTCGCGGGTTCTATCGATCAGCTTCACGGTCTCGTTGGTCTTCAGCTTTGAGGTATCCTCAGTGGTGATGAGCAAAATCCAGTACTTCTCATCCACCTCGTATCTAATGGGATTTATTTTTTCAATCGTTTCTCCAATCTCTTTCTCAAGTTTCTTTATGCTGACCTCTTTCTTGACATGTTCGTACTCCGGCATTTCTTTGATACTCGCAATAATCTGCGCTGTGAGATCTTTTCGTTGTGTCTTATCGATTTTGATGCTCCCTCGTTTTTTCATGCGACGGAACAATTGCGGAACAAGTCCAATGCCCGGGTAGTAGACAAGCGCGCTCCCAAATGGCTTGTTCGATGCAGCAGCGAGCTCAAGGTCGTTCTGGCGCATATAGACCATAGCCACAATGAACAGCGAGAAGAAGCAGCCAATCACAGTCATGAAGATGTTGATCGGGTATGCAAAGAGGAAACGGAATGCAATAATCGACACAACAGCCGGAACTAATCCAATCCCGGTCAATTGCGTGAATTTTTCCTTGTACGGCTCAAAACTAGCAACCTTCATGTCCTTGATAAACTGTAGTTTATCAAAGTGTTCTAGCTCCTGTCTTTGCTTGATGCGCTCCTGCGGGCGATACAGCCGGTAATAATAAATTAGAATGGCAATAATGAACCCAACGATGCCAACGATTTGAGGGATCATTCCGTTTCAGCCTCCTCTAGAACGTGCATACTGTCGACCAAGCGTTCTATTGCCTCGTCTATGCGCTTCACCGGGTAGAGCAGTAGCCTCACTGTGAGATAGTAGATCAGCCAGAGAATGCTGATGACTCCGGAGAGAAGTAATACGAACAAAATAGTGGTGGCGAAAAGGAATGCATAGATTACCGATGTTGCCACGGTCACGAGCAGAAACAGAGTGGTCACGATGAACCAGGTTTTACGCTGTTCCTGCAATAGTTTGAGTAGTGTGTTGTCAGTCACATTGTTTCACTTCCTGTGGTTGTTTGTGCGGGGTCAGTTGCCATGTAGAGCAAGAAATGCGAAAACAGGCTAGCCCCGAGCAGAAGAAGAAATAGAACCCACCATTCTATGCCAAAAGCAATCTCGGGATAGAGGGTGATGATGAGAGATACGATAAGGCTGCTGCCTATGGCGACAATGATGATGCGCAGCCAGTAGGGTAGATGCCGAAAAATGAGGGTAAGCATGATTGAAAATACCCCGATGAAGAAGATTAGTGAAACGGAGGCAGTTGTTGCGTGCACGACGTCTCCGAGGTCATATGCCAAATACGCGATGATGAAGAGTTCTGTGAGCACAGATTGAATGAGTAGCTGGGAGAGGCTATACGATATCTTCATGCTAGTTTCCCCCGCAGATCTACGATTGCATTATCACGCCAGTATTTAGCAGCGAGGGCAAGGAATATCGCTGCAATGGGGAAGGAGATGACGATAGTGGCTGCAACGTTGGGGCTGCTGTACCAGGCGGATGAGTACGTATCACTCACGATTGCTTTCGTTGAGTCCCGCTCTGAGGTGAACACCGCTGTCACATTGATATTGTTGAACCACAGGTCTTTGCTCCAGGACAGCTTGAAGGTTCCGGTGCCGACCGCTCCTTCCTCAACCTGTACACCACCCTGGTAGATGACATATCGAGCCTCGTGGTTAGTTCTCCCGGTTAGAAAGACCTCGTAGTCGGTCGTGTAGATGTTCCAGTCCGCGATAGTGATACGTTGGGTTATCTCATAATAGTAAGTGTCCCCATAGTCTATGATCCCGCCACCATAGGTGTTTTGTACAGTCTTCGGCTCGACAATGATGTAGATGACCGTGATGTTTACCGTGCTGGTTCCGTCACTCAGCACGATGGTGGCATTTGCCTCCACGTTCGCAGATGACTTCTCAAACCCGATGGATATGAAATTCCCCGCTACAACGGTCCTGGTCCCCTCGGCTATCTTGGTCTCATTGGCTAGTACCTCCCATACTGTGTAGGAGAGGGTTGTTCCGTCTATGGCTATGAGCTCGAATCCGACTGAGCAGGTGACATTGTCCTGGTCGGTGTCGATCGAGGTGATGTCCAAGGTCGTGGTGATATCGTACGAGCCACCAGCCCATTCGGTATCGCCGGTCGTGTTGAACTTGATTTTCACGATGTGCTTGCCGATTGTGTAGATGTAATCTGCAGAGATTGAGAAGAAGCCAGTTGACTTCGAGCCGGACTGCACCAATGTGTCATTGTCGAACACATAGTAGTTCACAGCCTGGTTTACCTCCGCGGTGTATCGCCAGGAACTCTCGCCCTCCCCGTAGAAAGCGTTGGAGAGAAGGATTTCAAGAACGGCAACCGTGTAGGTATCGTTGATCCACACAGAGTCGGCACCCGCGTCAAGTTTCAGGGCGACAGAGTAGGTCCCTGCAATGGTTGCCTTGGCGTATGATATGGTTGTGGACTCTGCACCGCTTGTCTGCAAAACATCGTCTTCGTAGAGATAGAGGGTTGCATTTGCCCAATTCGTTGTGGCCTTGGCGGTCACGTAATCAGCAATAACAAAATAGAGGCTCTGGATTGCGAAGCTTGTTGATGATACCGTGTAGGAGAAGTTTGCCCACTTTGCGTCTGCGGTGCCGTCTATGTAGACGCCCACGGAATATTCCGCAGCGGCAGTTGCCTTGGCATATGAGAGAGAGCCCTCAGATCCACTCGTCTGCAGGCTATCATTTTGATAGAGATAGACCGTGGTGTTAGCCCAGTTCGTACTCACAAAGACTGAGATTTCTCCTCCTGACGACTCAAACGTGACAGATGCTTGTAGGCTATCCCCAGCGGTTATAGAATACGTGAAGTTAGTCCACTTGACGACCCCTCCTGCGTCTATCTTCACTCCGACTGAGTAATCTCCATCTGCAGTAGCCTTGGAATATGAGAGAGTGGAACCCTCTGCTCCAGAGGTCTGCAAAATGTCGTCTTGATAGAGATAGACTGTAGCGTTGTCCCAAGTTGTATCTACGAAGACGGATATCTCGTTCCCCGTGCTGTCCGTCATCAGGGTTTCGATTGAGAATGACGTCGCGGTGTATTCGTCGTAGGTATTGTTCACCCAGACGGTTGTGATGCCATCAGTAAATTTGAGCGCATAGGCAATCTCGCTGGGTTCCGTACTTGAGGGGCGAGTCCAATCGAGATAGAATGATCCGGAGTTGATGGTGCCTGTCTCCTCCTGTACGCCATCCAAGTAGACAGTATAGGTCACCGAGTCCTTGTTGTTCTCTGCGGAGAAGGTGACTGTTGACTCGGAAAGGGATAGGAGCCGCTCTGTGATGGCTAATGAGCTCTGGGCGACTTGATAACTTGAGTTGAACTGGAATGAGAGAGATGCATTGGTGAGCGTGACGGTGAAGTTGACCTTAGAATCAGATGTAGAGAGTTTGTCCCAGGCGATGTTTGGGACGCCCGCGGCAACTGTCCCAGAGTGGGTTGTGCTGGCTTCGACGTTTTCACTCCACTCGCGTATGGCGTATGAACAGTCTTTGTTGAGCTCGAAGGACCATTCCATGTAGTCTAGGTCAGGATTGGCACCGAACAGGGTCACTGTCTGCACGGTGATCTCAGACTCTCGAACCGTGAAACGGACAGTTGCATAGTCCCGATTGCTTGCCGTGATAGTGTTATTGTTCGCGCCGTCGTTTGCGATGACCTTGAACGCGTAATCTCCAGCAGGGAGTGAGCCAGCAGCGAAGGTGTAGCTCCAGTAGTTCTCCTGTCCCTCTGTAGCTTCATAGTCCACATCGCTGAAACCATCTGGATACGATATGGCATTGTACCAGACCTTGTACACTTCAACGCTGTCAAAGACGATGCTTGAGAGGGTCACGGCCTCGTCGTCATATGGGTCTGTTGGATTGGCTACAACATCCGCATCGGGCGCCGTCG
>CAYYQL010000071.1:0-7864 GCA_964473825.1 uncultured archaeon | reverse complement strand
CTCCCCGTAGAACAGGTTCCAGAGGGCCGAGGCTTCAAGATATACAGTGGGCCTCTTCATCATGCCCCTCCTCCACTCCCCTCAGCTTCTTCTTTTTGGCGAAGTACCTTCGAGTTTCCTCATATGTCTTCCAAGGAAGACACTCCAGCTGCTCCTCTCGCAACAATTCGTAGATTCCTGCCTTCAGAGCATCACTGATGGATTCGAATTTCCCCTCTCTTACTAGTCTTTCCAAGAAAGCCTTCTCGTCCTCGGTCAGACGTACAGAAGCGACGCTCATTATCTCACCGTCTACACCATTTCATCATGTATACGTTCATGTATACACATTCAATATAAACATGCCCTCGCAGACAATATCCATCTCAGATGACCTTCCTTTGTCTAGGCGGACCGAGAAGAGGGCGGGTGCCAAAAAGCGCCGACCTCTTCAGAGTCTACTCTCCCCTTCTCGAATAGATGACACCCACGATGACAGCGACTACGCCAGCAAAGACGATAAGCATAATGAGCATAGTCGGATCAAACGGGGGCAATTCCACAGTAGTAGTGGTTGTAGTTGTTGTTGTGGTTGTCGTCAACGGGTGACTGACAACGTATTCATGCGTCACCTCTGCCCAGTTGCCAGCGCCATCATAGGCCCTTGCAGTCACAGAATATGTCCCGTTTGGAAGGCTGGTTGTATCCCACTCATAGCTGAAGGGTGAGGTCGTGTCGTTGTATTTGGAGGTTCCATCTACCGAGAACTCAACTTGGTCAACACCAGCCCCCCCGTCGTACGCACTCACTTCGATTGTTACTAGGCCGTCGACTGTTGAGCCGTTGGCAGGGCTCGTGATGCTGACATCGGGTGCCGTCATATCGCTGTAGAGATAGAGGTCATCAAAGAGGATCTCGATGGACCCGTTCGTGTCAGAATCGGCATAGAGATACAACTGTGATATGTGGGTGTCCGGAGCCGTCCCGAAAACGTCGATGTAGTCTTGATACAGGGAACGTACCTCTGTGAACCATGTATCTGTTTCGTGCTCGGGATTGAGCAGTATGACCTGGTGGTCGTCGCCATCTCCTGTTATTGGACTTCCATTTCCGAATACATAGGAGATGCTCCTCTCATCGAAATAGACATCCAGATAGGCCTCCTCGTATTGAAGGCCTGTGAAGTTCTTCAGGTTCCAGCTGAACTGCAGAAACGCATCACTTGAATCGTTCAATGGTCGGCGAGCCAAATCCTGTCCCGCCGAATAACTCTCACCATCTGTGACGGTCAGATTGGCTGCCTTTTCACCATTGAAGGCCTCGTCTGTCACGGTGAATGGGGATGGACCAGATACATATCCTCCATCCCAGCCCTGTATCGGTTCACCTACAGCGTCCTGGTCCTCGTATCCTCGGTCATTCAGTGCGGAGCTTATGAACTGAAGATTGTCGAAGAGCACGACTGATCTGGCGCCCCCGGCTCGGGTGTACATCCGGAACTCCAGTTCTTCCACGAAGAGTTCGTCAGTCTGGTTTGAAGCTGTGATGTCGTCCCAGATGCTTGTATTCAAGAGGAACCAAGTGTCAGTCGTGTTGAAACCTTCTGGCTCCACGACTATGCTTCCCGAACTAATCCAAGTGGGCTCACTGCCGCCATAAGCTAGGGGATAGTACAACGTGAAGTCATCGCTTCGATTGGCTGCATTCACCACGATGTAGGCGTACGTATTCGCATCGTAGACCGCCCAGTCATCAATCTTCCACCAGACTCGAAGTGAGTCCTTGTTCTGAGATGTCAATCTCTCGTCAAGATTTGACGAGAATCGGCAGTCGCTTCGATTTCCGAGTGACACGGATGTGGCATTCAGACTCCAGTCTCCCTGAACCCGATCAGTGCTCTGCTGGACAAATGATGCATCATTCGGAGTGTAGAGATACCAGCCGGCACCTCCCTCGAAATTTCCATTTTTGATGCTACCCCCGATGAACACATCGGTACCATTGATTAGCCAGAAGTCATCAAGGAAGACTCGGGCATACTCATTGGTGTAGTCATACAGGTAGAAGTATGCGGTCCTATATTCGGTTGGACTCTCGCCAAAGACTGCAACGTAGTCCTCGGTGATATTCCTATCAAAGGTATTCCAGCTGTCCACAGCCCCCTCTATTTGATAATATGCATAGCTTGACGAGTTTGTGCCCGTCACATCGTTTGCGAGGTAGTAGTAGATGTACTTTAGTCCAAGCCTAATCTCCAAATAAAACCTCCAGTCCGATGGAGATGCGGGAGTTTCGTCAATATAAAAATCGAACATGACCGTGGTATTCGTTGGGTTCACCCAAGAGGACTGGCTCTGCTGTGAGAATCGGTACTCAGATGATGAATCTGGGTAGTTGGATCTGATTTGAAATCCCACTGATTTGCTGCCCTCATTGACCGGCCATGGAGATGTAGCATACCACCCATACTTCTCGTAGGTCGTGTAGGTGTAGATCTCATCTGGGTCGTTAGCGTTGTCCCAGTCCTCGAACTCGCCGTTCGGGAAGTTGTTCTGCCTCCATTCTACGTGGTCGAGATTCAGTTCCGAGAGCGAGCTTACACTTCGGAATCCGCTATCGTCCCGAATGTCGTGCATCCTGTTGCTCTCTTCATGATGAGTTACAACTGAAGCGATTTGTAGGACTGCGCAGAGAGTCAGCAGTCCGACAAATAAGAGCGATGTAATCCTGTTTCTGGTCAAGTAGATTTCCTCCGCGAAATCTTCCCCATCTCTTCAGCAACACAGGCAGATGGAGTTGTCGCGCTATTCCGCCCTCATTTTCTTGTCTATTATAGTTGTTTCGAGGGTACACCAACAGCTACAGAATAGCTGGTCAAAGCTGGACATGTCAGCATAGCAGGTTATATCCTCCAACCAGTGACTGAGAGCTGGTCCCTCACACAGTATCGCTGACCACGACAGAGACCACCCTATGCCGTTACCTGGGGGGGAAGAATCTCTGGTGTGCAAGTCTGTATAACTTACACTGAACGGTGTATACTGATCCTACAAAAGACCTATCTTGATTCGATGGCATACCATGTTGTCACTGGGAGGATTGGTGATATCCATAATGGGGATTCGAACGAAGACTTGTATGTCCCTGGTGCTGTTCTTCTTCTTGCTATCGAATGCCACTGCTCTGGCCTCGGAACCGCCCTGCAGTTCAATGACAGGCAACGACCTGGAATCAGGTCTCTCTGAGTACACAGAGTGTGATGCCCATGTCAAGTCTGTCCTGCCAGACTCGAATTTCGGCCTACAATCCGATCTGGAGGTGGGTATGGACGAATCAGATGGGGTCACCTCAGAGACTGTGCTCTTTGTGAAGTTCGATCTGTCTGGCATCGATTCATCAGATCTGGTTACAGTGGCAGACTTGGTCCTAGCTTGTAAGCATACACAAGGAGAGGGTCTGGAGATTGAGGCCTTTTACTGCTCAAACAGTGACTGGAATGAGGAGTCTATCACTTGGAACACTGCTCCCTGGCTAGACACTGATCATCAACCACAAGATGTCTCTCGGGGGACTTGGAGTTCCGGCTACTACAGATTTCAGGTCACTAATGCAGTCCAAAGAGGGGCCTTCCTTGAGAACATCACCTTCGTACTTCGGGCGCGGAGTAACGGATCTGAGAGTCTATGGTCATATCATGGACTCCCCGGTCCCGGCATGAATGCTCATCTCCATGTCAGATACATACAAGGCGACGCGGTTGATCCTATACCCACTGACACGCCATACTCTAGTGGGCACCTGACAGACATCTCTCTGTGGTACACTTGGATTGACACAGGTCTCAGTGAAATCATATTCATCGCACATGCAGACACAGAGATTGACTTCTTCTGTCCGAGCGTCAGCTTTGTCGTGCAACACTACTTTGCTCCCGATGGATCTGAGCTCCTGGTGGGCCATTCTGTTCTGATGTACGAGCTCTACAATGACACCAATGGGAATGGTTTGGTGGACGCAGACTATGAGCAGGGTGTCACTGAGGTCGAATACTACTTTGCCCTCAATTTCTCAGAAGGCATAGTCCCTCAACCCGTCAGCATAGATGATTCAGATGGTGTTCGAACTTACAGGTGGGGTGTCCGCTATGTAGGTGTGACCGGCTTTCTTATCCATCCCCTGCAAAGCGTTGACGGCGAATACGAGGGTGCCATCCTGACTGCCGAGTTTCTAGAGCACAGTTACTCGTATTCGCTGATTGGGAACACATCTCAGCTCAAGACCACCTTCAAGCTGGGTCCTATTCTCACTTTTCAGGCGGTTCATCCGGGAGTCGCATTTGAGGGCCTGAGTCTATCCGCCCTTCATACCACACTTCTGTTCTCTAGTGCGAGTGATACGGGCATCTTCGTTGAGGACTCCTTCTATGACTCAAGCATCTCGGAATTCGACAGCACCCCCATGAACAAAGCAGAAATCTCAGGAAATCAGACCGAATTCTACTTGATGTCCTTCGCGGACAACTACACTCTCTCTACAGATCCTCCCTCTATTCTGCCAGTCACAGTGTCTGCATGCCCGTCCGAGAATGTTAATCCTCGGATAAGGCGTGACCACTTCCCCTTTCCTCTCTGGGTCCTACAGGGGTTCCTCAATGCCTTTCTCCCTCGGATAACCGACTCCGACTTGAACTTGGACCTGGATTATCGAACCAGCGGTCTACTCTACAGAGCCACCTATCCACAGTACGATGGTCTGTCCTTAACTCATGACCCTACCTATATTGCCTATCTGAGCGGAGTGCCAGCAACCATCCCAACTCCCTCAAACTGGGACTTCTGGATTCTTGCTAGTATTGGAGGCATCAGTGTCATAGCGATAGGTGTCTACCTCTACAAGAAAATATGAGAGATGACCATACTATCGGAGACAACGACCGGAGTAAGCAGTGCAGTTCGTTTTCCCGAATGCGACGCTCTATTCTCCCTCTTCTTCTATTTCGTCTATACCCTTACCGCTCAACACGGAGTCCGGCTTCTCGGAGAGGATATCCGTATCCGGTCTGGCCTCATCGTCCTTCATTTTGATGAGCAACCACCGTTCATCATCTCCTCCGCCTGTCCGAATCAAGACAAAGCTGCCCTTGAGTTTCTCCCCCTCCAACCATACCTCCACCTTGCCATCGTCTATCGACTCCTGCATAGTCTTCTTATCGTCTTCTTTCTCCATGCGTATGTTCCGATAAATGCCGATATCCCATACGATGACGGGCCCGGCGCCATACTCTCCCTCGGGAATCACACCCTCAAAATCAGCATATTCCAAGACGTGATCCTCAGTGGGTACAGCCAGTCGTTTCACACTTGGGTCGAGGGATGGCCCCTTCGGCACCGCCCAGGACTTCAATATGCCATCAATTTCAAGGCGGAGGTCATAGTGCAGCCTGCTGGCATCGTGCTTCTGCACGACAAAAACCGGCTTCTCGTTTGACTGCTTTGTCCCTCCTTCAGGCTCTGGAGTCTTGCTGAAATCTCTCTTCTCGCGGTACTCTTTCAACGGGTCTTCTCTTGTCACGAGCTTCGTTCTCCAATTACCAGTAGAGGTCCTTACCGAAGTGCTCATAGAGCACTCGCTCGTCCTCTTTTCGATAGGACTTGCCTCTTCCAAATTCAGGGGCGTCCTTCACAGCTTGGATGGTGACAGCCATGTCAATCTTTCTCTTCAGCCAGTCTAGGGAACGCACCCAATCTCTTGAGAGAAGTATCATGTCCTGTTCCATGATACCTCCCGCGTCAACGATGAAGTATCGGATTGTCCAGTCGTCAGTGTCAAAGAGAAGGTCTTCCACGTACCCTATGGTTTCCTCCTCCGCATCTACTCGGTATCTGCTGACCTCTCGGGTACTCCTGAGATGCCTTTCAATCTCCTCTTGGGGGAGTTCTTCACCGCGAGACTCATCCGTTATCTTGTACTCCATTGTTTGAGAGATTGGCATCGCAGCCCCTGGGACCGCAACCGGTGCACCGGGGAGAATTCCCGGACGGAAGGAGGCCCAGCCGTAGTAACGGTGTAGCTCTGCAAGCTCCTCCTCAGAAACAGGCTTATCTAGATCGACTGTGGGGCTATCCTTAATCTTCTTCGTTGTTAGGTTCGTGACAACCAAATCGTTCTTCCACGACACCATTTTTACTGCTTCTGTTGATAGAAGCACTCTTCGTCCCGCAAGCCATGAGCCTGTGTCAACAATGAGATAATTGATGTTCCAATCTCGGTCATCAAAGAGCATCGAAACGACTTCGCCTGCATCTCCATCTTCAGCCTTGACTGTGTATCCGTATAGCTTTTTCGTCTTCTCTAACATCGTGTATCCTCTATCCGAAGACCTGCTCTCTACATCCCGTATCCTCGGTGGATATCGTGGATGGAGCATATCTTCTCACTCCAGCTATGTGCGGTCACTATAGTTAAGTCCTAGGTTTCCGCATATCTCGTGACTCCCCATCAGTCTCACCTTCTGGAAGATATAAAAGAGATATGAACTATAATTAACTAGGTCGATGGAATCTTTGGAGTTCGCTGAGATCACTGACTATTTCGAAACGGTCGAAGGAACACCTTCTGACGGTTGGATGATTGATGTTTCTGTCGATGCTTCTTCTAGTACCCATCCAGACTCCTTTATGGTTTTCACCGATAAGGAATATGGAGGTGTCATGGTGGGTACTAGCGGCGCCAAGATGGGTGTTAGCAAGGAGGGCGTAAACCCCTTCTCCATCTACAATCACAAAGAGTTTGGCGACAAGGGGCCTTCTTCTCGATTTCCACGAATGGAGTATTAACAGGAGTAAGCATTTCCGATGCGTAATCAAGAAGTTGCAGATATTCTGTACGAGATTGCCGACCTTCTTGAAATCAAAGGAGTGGACTGGAAGCCTCGGGCGTACAGGCGGGCAGCTCGCAACATAGAAACACTGTCTGAGGGAATATCCGAAGTGAGGAAACGTGACGAGCTGGACCAGATTCCAGGCGTCGGAGAGAGCATCGCTTCCAAGATCAAGCAGTACCTTGACACGGGACAGCTTGAGTACCTGAAAGAGCTTAGAGCTGACCAGCCTGTAAGACTGCGCACATTGATGAATATCGAGGGCATAGGGCCAAAGACCGCGGACAAATTGTACGAACGACTCGACATCACCACTGTGGGAGAGCTGGAGAAGGCGGCTAAGAGTGGCGAGATCCGAGAGATTGAGGGGTTTGGCGAGAAGACAGAAAAACGAATCTTGGAAGGCATCGAGATGTATCGCAGTTCAAGCGACCGGTTCATTCTTGGTTTCATGCTTCCAGATATCAAAGACATCATAGACAGACTTCGGAACCATGAGAGTGTAATCAGGATAGAGGTCGCCGGCTCTGTGCGCCGACAGCGTGCCACAATTGGTGATGCAGATATCCTGGTAACGTCCGCAGAGCCCGCGGATGTCATGGCCTTCTTCACGGGGTTGCCGGAGGTAAAGAGCATCCTGTCTAAAGGACAGAGCAAGAGCACCTGTGTTCTGAGCAATAATCTTCAGGTCGATTTGCTTGTCATCGAAGAGGACAACTTCGGTGCGGCTCTGTTGTACTTCACAGGTTCGAAGGCACACAACGTCGCTCTAAGAAAGCGAGCAATCGCGAAGGACTGGAAACTCAACGAATACGGCCTGCAGGAGCGCAATGACGGCAAGATGGTCGCCTCGAAGACGGAGCAGAGCATCTATGAGAAACTGGGACTCCAGTACATCAGGCCACAACTGCGTGAGAATCGTGGTGAGATAAAGGCCGCTGAGGAGGACTCACTTCCAGATGTGATAACTCTGGACGACATTAGATGCGATCTTCATGTGCATAG
>CAYYQL010000070.1:0-7892 GCA_964473825.1 uncultured archaeon | reverse complement strand
GCAGCACAACATATGGTGTTCATTTGTTTTACACCCTCAACATGACATTCATCGATATGGCATTCCGTGACTTCGGCACGGGTATCCAATTTGGCAATGCAGAAAATACCACTGTGAACAACACAATATTTACCATGGGCACCACGGCTCTAGACTTCAAAGGTGGTACTTATACCATCCACGATTCTCTAATAACAAACGCAACGACTGGAGTTGATTTCTCAACAGGGCACATCAAGATGCGGAATTGTGTCATAGATGACGCTGAGGCTGGAATCATCTACCATTATTCAGGTGATTCAGTCTATGATATCGACACCAGTAACATGATTGATGGCAAGCCAGTATATGTGATATTCAACGAAACTGGAACCTCCTATGCGGGATTGGACACATATCATTTGGCTCTATTCCAATGTGACTCTGTGACAATCTCTTCATCTGCCATCAGCTTCGACGGTGTGTGGATTGATCAGAGTTCTCAGGGTATAGTGTTCGCAAACTCGAGTCTCGATACGCGCTTGGCTATTGGTGGTTATGACCACTGGATAGTGGGAAATGAGTTCGACAACGTGACAATCGATTTCGAAGACGTCACGGAGAACCTTACAATCTCTCTTAATGCCTTTCTCGTCGACTATGTCTTCCTAGATGACGATTTAGTATTCGACATCAATCTAAATGGGTCCGAGTACGGTAACTACTGGGAGAATTATACGGGAACTGATGATGACCACGATGGTATTGGAGATGATCCATACAACGTTGTAGGTATCAGTGGAGAATATGACTACCTGCCATTGATGTCAAGTCCTGTGGAATATGCCGCTTATGTAGAAATCAACGCACCTGAAGATGGTAACTTTGTTTATGGAGAGGTGACCGTTTCAGTCGACAGCAATGTGGTCACAGGATTCTATTATGAGGGCAGCATTTCGGTCAGCACAATAATAACGGTTAATGGGACGCTAATAGGAAGCGGTGGAGAAGGGACTATCGAATTTAGCTGGAATACATCTGAGTACTCAGATGGCCTATACCTATTGAGAGCAAATCTCACGGTTAACTCAGTTGATGACTACATTGATGAGATCTGGATAACGGTTAGCAACACAAAACCCGTGCTCCAGCCTTCCGTAGAAGATGGATGGGCCACTTCGGACCCCACTCCTGAATTAAGTGTCGAAGCAACATCCTCACTCGGTAATCTTGCTTGGATTGCTGCCTATCTGGATGGTGTGCTTGTTAGTAATGAAACACAATCTGGGCAAACTGGCACTCTTGATTTCCTCCTTGACTTCTGGGAGGAGAAGAGCTACATCCTCTGCATGCGAGCAATGGATGAGGCAGACAACATTGGAGAGTACAACATAACACTCTACTACGATGACACATATCCTGAACTTTCCTCTCCCGACGATATCAGCTATGAACTGGGGAACACAGGTAACACGATCACTTGGTCAGCAAACGATCTCACGCCCAGTCACTATGATGTTTCTCTCAACGGAGAGCCTTGGCACGAAAATGAGTGGGATGGTTCCGATATTGAAATCAATGTTGACGGACTAGAGGCTGGAATACACATTATCAACATTGAAGTCTATGACCGTGTTGACTACCAAACGACAGATACCGTCGAAGTCACTGTTATCGACATAAACGCTCCCACCATTAATCATCCACCGGATTTTGAGTATGCAGAGGGCTCAACAGGCCATTCAATCGTCTGGACACCAGATGACCCCAATCCAGACTACTACACTGTGTTCCGAAACAGCTCTGAGGTCCAGTCCGATAATTGGGATGGATCTTCCATCGAAGTATCGGTAGATGGACTTGGCTTGGGAACGTATAACTTCACAGTAGTTGTGAATAATACATACGGATATTCAATAGACGATGGCGTCTTTGTAACTGTATATGATGGCACGTCACCGACGATTAGCAATCCAGATGACATTGCATTCGATGAAGGCGCCACAGGCTACAAGATCATCTGGCACCCATCCGATGCTTATCCTGGTGGCTATGAAATCTACAAAAATGGCACACTTGTGAGATCGGGTAGTTGGTCTTCAGCAGAACCTGTTGAAGTATCTCTTGACGGCCTTGATGCAGGTTTATGGAACTATACCATATGCGTAACTGATGAGAGTGGCAATTCTGTAAGTGACACAGTCTTTGTCACGGTATATCCAAGCACTACCACAACAACAACCACCACTACTGCAACTACCACTACCACAACTACCACGACTACAACTACAGTTGAACCTTCGGAAACCGATCCCATGATACTGATTGCAGTGGTCACTGCAGTTGGCGTAGTGGCTGTACTTGTGATAATGGTCATCCTCAAGAAGCGAGGAGTTGTTTGAAATATCATGACCGGACTGGGCTGCACCGTCGAGTCCGGTGCTTCTCTTTTCGCTTGCTAGATAACAGTCTAATTCTCCATCTCGTCTAATCTTCTTTCGATTCTCTGAAGTTGCTCTTGAAGCTTAGCAATCTGATCCTTCAGTTTCGCAAGATCACCGCTGGGCGCTACTTGGGCCTGAGCTGTTGCAGGCGGTTGTTCATACATGTCTGCTCTCGAGAAGCGCCTCATGCCCATACCTCTTCCACCGCCACGACCGCCAGCCCTTCCCATTTTATATCCTACTCCAGCTCCAGTACCCATGCCTGTGCTGCCCCCTTGTCCCGATTGAGCGGACGTGGGTGGCGAAACCTGAATCGTGCCGCTCTTGTACTGCTCTACGGCCTCTCTAACGGTACCCGATATTCCTAACGCTACATCTAGCCCCGCAGCCGATAGTGCTTGAATCGCATTGGGTCCTAGGCTTCCTGTCAGAACGGCCTGAGCTCCCTTCTGAGCCACTACCTGTGCGGCTTGTATGCCTGCCCCGCCGGAGGCCATCGCTGCTGTGTTTTGGATTGCTTCAGCATTCATGGTGTCAGTATCAACAATCAAGAAATACTGACATCTTCCAAAACGCGGGTTGACCTGCGAGTTCATATCGGGGCCTGTTGATGAAACTGCTACCTTCACTGTCTTGTTCTCCTCTCTGCGTACAATGTCTATGTCACTCAATTTTATGTTAATGCACAAAATAAAATAAGACTTGTGTTTAGGCATGTTGCATTGGGGCGATCGTGATCTTTCATTGAGGCTCTGAGAGCGAACGGCATCGAAAAAGACGCGTGTTTTCTAACTGGGAGGATTAATCAGAGACCACGCCCCTCCAAATTCTAGGCAATCATAATGAGTGCACACTCCGACATGTATGACAGAATTCAGAACGCCAGTAAAATGATAGCTGACATAGCGCGGGTGACTCCTTTGGACCGTTCCTCTACCTTCAGCAGGATGAGCGGGGGAGAGGTCTATCTAAAACTTGAGAATCTTCAGAAGACCGGCTCTTTCAAGGTTCGAGGAGCGTCTTATGCTATCTCACAGCTGAGTGATTCGGAGAAGAAGGCAGGAGTTGTCGCTGCATCTGCTGGCAATCACGCTCAGGGTGTAGCTCATGCTGCGACGCGCTTGGGTATCAAATCAAAAATAGTGATGCCTGTGTTCTCCCCCGTGGCAAAGATCCAAGCAACGAGAGGTTACGGCGCTGAGGTTCTCCTTCACGGGGCATCGTTTGATGAATCATTGGAACATGCCTATGCGATATCTGAAACCTCGGGTGCTACCTTTCTTCATCCTTTCAACGACAAGAATGTGATTGCTGGTCAGGGTACAATAGGTCTAGAGATAGTCCAAGCACTGCCAGAAGTGGATGTAATAGCTGTACCCGTCGGCGGCGGTGGGCTAGTCAGTGGGATTGCAATAGCTGTCAAGATGCAGAAACCCGATGTAGACATCTACGGAGTTGAAGCAGCTAATGCAGCATCGATGAAGAAATCAATGCAGATCGGTGACCTCGCATCTATTGAAGGAACGGATACCATAGCAGACGGAATTGCAGTAAAGAAACCGGGGAAGCTGACCTACGGTATTTCAAGAGATCTTCTAACCGATGTAGTGACCGTAGAAGAGCTTGAGATAACCCGGACGTTGTTTCATCTACTAGAGCGAGCAAAGATTGTTGTAGAACCCGCAGGTTGTGTGGGCCTTGCTGCTCTTCAACATCATAAAATAGACATCAAGGGAAAGAACGCAGCTGCGGTCTTATCTGGAGGAAACGTCGACATGAGTCTTCTCTCCCGTGTTATCGACAAGGAGCTCTTCAGATTAGGACGACGAGTCCGTGTGCGAGGGTGCATCTTGGATCGGATAGGAAGCTTGAACAAAGTGCTAAGCGTTGTGGCTGAGTCAGGCGTGAGTCTGGTAGAGGTAACACATGACAGGGCTGACCCAGACATCGCACCAAACAAGGCTGAGCTAGAGATCACACTTGAGGTGGCTGATGAATCCGCATTGACCGGCATGCTTGAGCTCTTGAAGAAACGTGGAATGGACTTTGAAGTCTTTGAAGATTGATGTTGGAGTACTCCTAACGGAATGGTCTACTCGCTGTTGGAACCTAGATTAGGGGAATAGCAGATATCATAACCCAGGCCAAGATGAAGGTACTGGTGAGTATGGCCGGCCAAGGGTTATCCATGCATTCTGAAGACCACGCAATCAGGACAGTAGTCAATGAAGATATGATGATGAAGAGCATCACCAGAAGCCCGAGCAGTACCATGGGTCCAGCGATGTATCCAAGAGCAGTTGTCGCAGCAACCATCACCGCAGCGGCGACAGCAGATGCTGCAAGTCTACCTATCAGAGAGAAGACCATCTTCTTTGAGAAGCTCTTTCCGTTCCAGTCTCTGTCCACAAAGAGCAGACCTTTGATCCAGACTGTGTCCGCGAAGAAGAATGGAATTGCGATGAGTGATAGGATCACTATGTTTGTGAATCGCATTCCCACAGGATATCGAACCATTGAGAACACGGTCCAAGGTTCCATCTGGTCAGGAAGTCCACCCAGGGCCATCCATCCAATCAGCCAGGCAATTGCGATGAGTGCCACTACAGCTCCTTTTCCAACGTCCCGAATCAGACGTACTGTTTCGCCGTACACATTAGCCCTTCTTATCACTAGTTCTAGTCCATCCCTACCAAGGCTCAGTTGTATTCCAAGAAATATACTCATAGTTCCAAAGATAAAGAACAAAGCCATGCCCGTGGCAAACATCGAGTTCGGCCAATAAAGTCTTGCACTCTCCAATATGAAGGTGGCATAGGATGCAGCCCCAAAGACAATGATTATAGCGGCTCCTATGATTATGCTTATGACGACCGACTCGCGTGTAGTGGCTGGCACCTCTTCTGGCTGGTCAGTCTTTCGTCTTCCCACCAAGGATGGACCAATCAATGCGAGTAATGGAATGGTTGACACTAGCAAGGCAAAAATGCCAGTTGCCGTCGCTAGTGCTTTGTAGATGAAGATCTGATCTGCGGGGTCTCGTGTGCGACTGAGTTGCTGTTCACCCTGCACGCCTCTCACAAGCCATTTTGTGGACTCTCTGACAATTGTTGTATCGATTGCCGCAAACACGTGATCTGTTGGTGCCAGGGCAAGCTTGTACGCAGTGCCTTCACTGAAAGACCCATACATGACGTCTTCACGGGCGGACTCGTTTCCGGTTGCCGTTCTTATTGCGTCGCGTGCCACATGGGGTGCTATCATTTCGTCGTATTGGCCAAGCGCGATTAGCAGGTTCCCGGGGTACTCTATCTCATTTCCAAGGCCCATGTCAGCTACGGCTCCGACAGCAACGTACACACTGGGCGCATTATCGAAGTGGCTCATTGCCATTGATACCTGGAATCCCATTGAATGGGTCAGTACTCCATATACAGAGCTATTGACGCCCGCCCTCTGCTGTACGAACTCTACAGCTGCAAGGCAGTCCAATGCCATGTTGTTGAAGTCGCTCACCTCGAATGAGAGCAACGAATCACCATGACCGGGGAGGTCCACTGAGACGACTGTGAAATTCCTTCTGGCCAGTTCTATGTTGAAGGAGTACATACCCTCTTTTGAACCAGCAATTCCGTGGGTTGTCAGGACCAAAGGAAGTGGTCCTTCAAAGGTTGGACGCTTCGGAGAATAGATCATGAAGTCAACTGGTCTGCCTGGCTCCCTCTCTATGACATGACGTTCTATATTCAGTTCCCCCAGTCCCCTATCTGTTGTCCACGAGAGATAGAGCGATGAGGCGATGACGATTGACAGTATGAGTAGTGAGTATAGATGAACCTGCTTGGTCAAGAGTGGTGCCCCAGACTATCGGCCTCCCCGAGGTGCTCTACATAAGCATAGTGGTAATGCACATGTTTCTGAGTAGGAGCGTGCTCACACTAAGGACGTTAGGCTCAACACAAACGGGGCACGAAGCCCCGCGTGTGTTGGCATAGCTCAACTAGTAGTCGATTTCGAGTCGTTTGGAGATGGTCTTCAGCATGTCTTCCGTCATGGCAGCGAGATCATATTCAGGTTCCCATGCCCATTCCTCTTGTGCTGCGCTATCATCGATTGATTGTGGCCAAGACTCTGCAATCTCTTGTCGGTAGTCTGGTTCATAGTTCATCTCGAAGTCTGGAATGTGTTTCTTGATCTCACTCGCGATATCCTCAGGCGTAAAGCTCATCGCTGTGATGTTGAAGCTTCGATGCTTCAGACTCGACTCATCTGCTTCCATGAGGTCGATTGTGCACTTCAGGCAATCAGGCATGTACATCATGGGCAACATCGTGTCCTTCTTCAGGAAACACGTGTACTCCTTATTCTTCAAGGCCTCATAGAATATCTCGACGGCGTAGTCAGTGGTCCCTCCGCCAGGTAACGCTTCAGAGCTGATAATACCAGGATATCTCAGTGAACGAAAGTCAACGCTGAATCTTTTTGCGTAGTATTCACCAAGCAGCTCTATGAACACCTTGGTGACTCCGTACATGCTTGTTGGTCGCATGATGACATCGTTTAGAGTGTTTTCCTTGGGTGTGCTGGGCCCAAAGGCGGCAATGGAACTAGGTATCTGGACTTGATCCAGCTTCAATATTCGTGCCGCCTCAAGAGCATTGTAGCCGCCTTCAACGTTTGTTCTGTAGGCAAGCTGGGGATTCTTCTCGCCTGTAGCTGAAAGGACTGAGGCGTTGTGGATAATAATGTCAATGTCCTCATCCACAATCAGCGTATGGAGCTGAGTTGTATCCAAAACATCAAGTCTTCGATAGGGGCCATTCTTCTCCAGTATCTGTGGGGGCTTTTTCCTGCCTGTTGCCACCACATTTTCGCCTCCGTATCTCTCTCGGAGTTCCACAACCAGCTCAGTGCCAATCTGGCCGTATGAACCTGTAACCAATATCCGCTTTGTCATTGTCCAACACTGGGCTGAGGCCAAGAGGTCATGCATTAAAGGATTGCGCCATGGAGATTCTCGGTTTCTGTCAAGATTGTGTGCGATGGCGCTCCTAGACACCAGACTAATCGCTTAGACAATCATGTCATTAGTTGACGATTCTATTCGTTAACCGTAATACTTTATAGGAGAGTCGATTTCAGGCCGTCGTATAGGAGCGTCCTGAGACTTGAAGCCGTCTACACCACCAAAAAACATGATACTACTAGTTGCGTTGCTTTTCATTCTTGTTGCCGTTACGCCATCCACACAGGTGTCTTCTGAGCAATCGGCACCGATTACCCCCACTCACGTCCTCACTGGAGCAGAGGCGACTGGTGATGTCTACAACGAAACTGGGGATTGGGTCATCACAGTACCGACCGAGTATACCGGCGAGACTGTGGTAGTCAATGGTGATATACTGATTCAGGACGGTGGAGCTCTCATTCTGGACTCCGCCGCCATCAGATTCAATGTAAGCAATGCTC
>CAYYQL010000069.1:0-7975 GCA_964473825.1 uncultured archaeon | reverse complement strand
TTGGTTGGGGAATGTTGGGGTCAGGCCTCAACAACCGACGATGTGACTGTTGAGAGTATGCTTGCTATCCTCTCTCAGGCGGCGTGTATGGCAAAGGCCAGTGCCAAGTATTCGCAAAAGCCAATTATCCTGCCCAAGGAGTATGTTGTTGAAAGCGAGCATATCCAATCTCTCAAGGAAGATCCCCTAGAACTGAGCAGTCGATATGTCATGCCAACATTTGGATTCTCGGGAGCAGACCTTTTGGGCCAATAGGTCTTGTTGCAGCCACAGGTAAGCTAATCAGCGAAGATTGATTCGACATAAGCAGAAATGCCTAAATACCACGTTGTTTGCACGCCTTAGTAGGAAAGGGGTCCGCAGTGTCCGACTATGAAGCCATCATGGAACAAGAAGTAGAGAGAGTGAACGAAGCGCTTTCAGACTACCTCGATTCACGGATCAAGGAGATTGGACGGCTTGGTCCAATTCACAAGCAGTACTACAGTGTGGTGAAGGACTATTTGATGAGGGGTGGGAAACGACTTCGGCCAGTTCTGGTGGTTGGCGGTTACAAAGCAGTTAAGGGTGCAGACGCTCCTCGTAATCTGTATCTTGCCTCTTGCTCTGTAGAGCTTCTGCACAACGGTTCTCTACTTCATGATGACCTCATCGATCATGATGAAACCCGACGCGGCGGGAAGACTATCCACGCCTATTATCGCGATTGGCTCCGGGAGAAGACGAGTAGTTCAAAGGACAAGGCCGAGAATTTCGGAATGGCTATGGCGATTCTTGGTGGGGATTCCCTTCTCAACATGGGTGCCGAGGTCATAACGTCTGCTCGACTGGAACCTGAAACCACTGTCCGCTGTTTGGAATACTACCAGTCGGCCTATCACGATCTTGCAGACGGCGTCCTTCTTGAGATGAACTTGATCCAACAACCGGTTACTCCTTCAGAGACATACTTGGACATGATTCGCATGAAGACCGCGGTTCTTATCGAGAAGTCTCTGCTCATAGGCGGCGTGATTGCCGGTGCAAGCAGTTCCCAGATGGCAGCCCTCAGCGAGTTTGGTACAAAAGTGGGTCAAGCCTTCCAGATTCAGGATGACATCTTGGGATCTTTCGGTGACGAGGATGTTACGGGGAAACCTGCAGACGGTGATATCCGTGAGGGCAAGAAGACCCTCTTAGTCATTGAGGCTTTCAATCGTGCAGGGTCTGAGCAGAAGGGCATTCTGAACAAGCTGCTGGGGAGGCCAGAGATGTCTTCACAGGAAGTTGACATGGTCAGGGGTGTCTTTAGAGAGACTGGAGCCTTGGATGAAGCCAGAGGCATAATGGAGAAGCTCCTGAATGAGGGCCAATCTGCGTTAGACCAAGCAGCACCTGCTTTCAACAAGAAGTACCACAAGTTTCTATTGGACCTCTCCGAGTTTCTCATCAACAGGAAGTACTAAGATTTAGAGATTATAGTTTTCTGCGAGCCGCAGACTGAGCATCATAAGATTCTCTCCGCGAGCTCTAAGTATCTGTTCCAGTTCCGGCTTCACTGTAGCAAGATGCTCGTCCAAGTACTCCAAGAAGCTAGCGTCTGATTCGGCTAGAGCTCTGCGCATCTCCATCACATGATTCCTCAAGATATGGTCGGTGATCTCGTCTCTTGCCCTTCCTGGAAACATTCTGTTTCTGAGTATCCTCAGGATGTCCTCAGCTAAGATACGGGTATCCGTGACCATATGCTCCTCTGGTCTTGTCTTCTTCCTCTCTTGTGAGTAGGGTCGTTTCTCGATTCTTCGCAGATGCAATGTGTCTTCTATTCTGTCTTCGACGACTAGCTTTTTCCAAGAGGGAATGTCTTGGAATCTGAGGGGGGCCACATAGCCTTTTGACTCCATTCTGGAGAGATGCTTTCTGAAGGTCTCTGGGGTCATGATTGTATTTAGCCCGGCTATAAGCAAGAACTTCTGGAAGAGAACCCCTTCGAATTCGATGATGGACCACCCGAAAGCCCTGAGGATGTCTCTTTCAATCTCACTCTCGGGGCCTTGCATGGTTATCTCCGACATCTCTTCATCTCCCTCAGATTCACTATAGATACGCAAACAACACATATGAAGATATGCAGGACTGGCCAGAGTTCGAGTAAACGGCCCCCTCTTCGATATTTCGAAGAGGAGCGAGCGGAACCACCACTCCCGTTACCGTTTCTTCGCCACCACTACTACTGCAATCACCACCACCACACCAACGCCGGCAACAAGAATCAGTTCGATCGGTAATCCGTCGATGGGCGTTGTGGTTGTCGCTGTCATATCGATATCGTGGAAGATTCGTGTAGCAGTATTTCCCGTCGCATCGGAAGCAATGACCCTCAAGTAGGATGACACTGTGGCCTCTTCTGGAACCATTCCCTCATACAAGTTTCCTTCTACATGAGTCATGGTGAACTGGTCTGTTCCCTCGGTGGCCTGAAACTCAACGATGACGCTCTCTATTGCACTTACATCAGTTACATTGATGCGCATGAGAAACGCCTCATCTTCCGAGCTATAAGATACATCCGGGTTCGAAATCCTTGGTCCTATCTCATCAATATCATCTATCTCTCTCAAAGACCGGTCCTCTACAGCCCATTCTAAGAAGTTCTTCAGTAATTGGACATTGTCAAACGACGATTTGCCGTAGTCGAAGTTGCTGAAGAACGTGGTCCCACTGAGAAGCACCCTCAGGTCGCCTATCTCTTCAGCCGCTATGAGTGGGATCTGGTCCCCATAGATACCATCCTGAACGATGTCGTAGAGTACTTCAGGTCCCGGCCCAGTCTGATCTGTCTGGTATCCAGAGGCATCCGCAAACGTCAGGGGCAGAACTGGATTCTCATTCAAGAAGTACAGACTTGTCGGCGAGAAGAGTGTCAAAGTGGTTACACCACCGGTAAGATTCAGGGTATCCTCGGGGTCTGGAACAGAGGTCAGGTCGTTGTACCATGGTTGATACGTTCCCTCCATGTAGACGTTGTCATCATTCGAACGCATCATGGAGCCAAGCTCAGCCAGGATTGCATTGACCTGTGCAATGTCAGTATACGTAGAGAAGTCACCCCGACTGGTAATGAGAAGTGACCTATCTCCAGAGTCTACCCAGTCACCGATTGCAGTCAGCTCGGTTTGAGTGTAGGCATCGAGAGCACAGGTTATCACCAGAAGATCGACGTCACTGAGGTCCTCAGTTGAGAAGGGCTGTTCCTGCCGAAATGTCTCAAAACCCTCTCTTTCAAGAGTTAGTTCCAGCGAGGTCAGTTGTGATTCTCCGCTATAATCTATGTAGTCGTTTGAGTGTGCGTAATCAATCAGTGCTTTGTACTGGAATGTCAGGGATGTATCAGGTGGCTCGGCATACTGTTGGAGAGTGTAGAAGAGACTTAGGCATCCATTGATGGCCATGGAGAGACAGTCCTCGGTCAATGCCTTTATTGTCGGGTCGTCAAGTGACCTCGAGTCATTGTTGTCATATGCCGAGCGCACAGTATCATAATACTGGTGTGAATATGTTGCACAGTCTATGACAAGTTGGCTGACATTGTGGATAAGCACCTCGGTTGGGCTCTCCAAGTCAAGAGTTCCAAGATTCTCGTTGATATCGCGCTCATAGCCAACATGGCCGTCCCAATACTCATCGGTATGAACTGGAATGCATGGGTCTGCGAAGTAGTGTGTCATGACCCCGGCTGCAAAGAACCCATCTTCCCAGTTTCCCGCTGAGAAGTTATCTCTGGTCATATTGAACCAGTGTTCAGCTGCCCAAGGTGCATTATACTCTCCTGTTTCAGGATAGTACAGATGGTTGTCCCAGTCCTGCCACTCTTGGTCTGGCGTAGTGCTTCCAGCAAGCAACTCTGGGGCGTACAGTGCAAAGGCATCATACCAACTCTGGTTGGTGATGGCTCCCATAGACTCGGACGCAATGAACAGATGAGTATTCAATCCCCACGCCTCCGTGGTAACTGCTGTGGGAAGCACAACTGCGGGGAGAGCTATTACAGATAGAATTAGAAACAGAGCGCAATATCGATGGTTCATACCTTAGCATATTATGTGGTCTTGTATTAATCAGTAATGGTAAGAAAATGGAACGGCTGGAGGGCGCTTCCTGCCCTGCCAGCCCTGTTCCGAACTACGTTTGTTTCCGCTTTACCAACAAGATCACAACTGCAACTACGGCTATGACTCCAATGCCTCCGATGATGAGGGTCATATCGGGTGCTGGTGCAACCGCGGGTCCGACTGTTATGATCCGTGTTGAGAGTCCATACTCCATTCCATCAGTATCAATGACAGTTATGGTGACTGTAACATTTGTTGTTGTAGAGTAAGGTCCGAGGCGAAATTCATACCAATTCCAAGCTGGGTCCATGTTCACCTCTTCGGCTGTTTCGCCATCATCGTAAGCCAGTCGTACGCCGGATACCAGTTTCCTTGAGGATGTATCCATGTGCCAGCGCACATCAGCGGAATAACCTGAACCGCTTTCTACGGGTAGTGCTGTCACATTGTCGACTGCTGCAGTCCATGGAATCAGGAGTGGTGCCAAGGATTGACTTGTGTTGAAGCTCGGAATGACTACCCAGAATGAGAGTAGCCCCTGTGAGGACGCTGTGCCGATTCTAGTAGTGGTTACAGAATCCTCTGCTGGAATGTCTATGACTGCATTCAGTGTGTCAACAGTCACCGACCCTCTTTGATAGACAGTGCTATTCATAGATATGGGAAACTCGTTGTTGTTCTCCACATCGAGAACGATGTCGAAGTTCGCACGAGGATCAACTACTCTTGGGGTGATGAGCTCTATGTCGATGCCCAATGCGGTTGCAGAGGTCGCATTGGCCGCAAAACGGATGGCACGACTTGGGTTCCAGTAATTCAGCGCATTCTTGGCCAAGTCCAAGTACATCTCGGATAGTGAAGCATCACTGCCCAGTGCCTGCTCGTTCTCAATCACGGCTTCGGCGTCTTCGATGATACCTTCCGCATCATCCAGCATCGCCATGAATCGGTCGAGCCAGACCTTCTCGCCATAGACCAAATCATTGACGCGGTCGAGAATAACGACTCTCCTGTCCCGTACGGCGTCGGCCAAATCTTGTGCTGTCATCTCTCCGTTAGGTCCAGACGGATTCTTGACAAACACTGCATTGAGTACCTTTCCCACAAAAGATGCGCGGTGTCCGTCACTTGCACCAATGAAGTTATGAACTAGGCCGCCCTCTCCTGAGCCATAAACCCAGCCTCCATTGTTGACCTCATAGGCGTCGTATCCGAGATTATCTAGCGACTCGTATACGTCAGCATACGTGAACCCGATGGTTGGATGACAGAGAACTGCAATTCCTCCCTGTGCTTGTATTTCATCCACTGCCTCCTGCTGGTCGGCCGTGAATATGTTTTCCGTGAGCGGGAACCCGACAGTGTGTCTGACAGTTGACAACTCGGCTCCAATATACTGCTTGATATCCAGCCCATATCTCTCAACAAGAGTCCTCGCCGCCAGAGCTCCGGTAATGCCACCTACCGTAACTGGTGTATTGTGCGAATGATCCGTGAGGACCATGAAATCAAGGCCGCGGGAGATGCCGGTTTCAACCATTTTCTCCACAGTATCCTGTCCATCACTATGAGTTGTGTGATCATGGTATAGGCCAACAAAGGTGCTGTACTCATCCAGTTCAGCTGAGCTAAGACTTGGTCCACTGCCAACAGTGATTTCAGCAATCTCCGGGACTTGGACTTCTCGTTGAGAGTTTCCAGCAAGCCAGTCTATGACATTCAGCGAGAATTGAAAATGATCCTGTCCGAAACCACCTGCTGCTCGTCTGTAAGATAGAAAAGGTATCGTCGAGCTTACCATTACGATTCGCCCACTGCCAGATTCAGCATAGGCCACGATGTCAGACCCATCTTTGCTTACGATGCTCTGTGCAGGTGTTGATACATCGATTGAACAGCTTCCAAATGCATCATCTTCAAGAGATAGCTGGCTCACATCAGTGGTTATCTGATGAGTTTCCAGACTGTCAGTGTTTCCCCGAATAATGTCGCTGTTGAATGTGACGCCATATTCCTCGGAGATGGGGTTCAGTCTTGACGAGTCATATACCCAGTTGCTCTCTTGCTGTATTCCTGCAAGAAGAAGACCGCCGCCGTTGCTCACAAAGGATGTTATTGCGGAGACCTCACTGCTGGTCAATGATACCATGGGGAAGAAGAGCACGAAGACATTGTACCCACTAAGCAGACCAGATGTAATCTCGTCGTCGAGATTCATCGAGGTGTTATATCCATTCTGGGTGAGCATCCATCCAAACAATGAGGCATTTCCGGGCACCCACAGGCTGCTTGCATTCGCCGTGTGCGCTTCGTCAAACAGGACTTTTCCAGAATATGTTTGCGCCTGGGCACTTGTCTGACCAAACGCCATGTCATTTTCGGTTAACGATATTCCAATAGGTGTAATGATGATGGCTATAACCATAAACGCAAAAACGGGAACCAGTCGCTTCTTTCGCAAAGTCGGTATCCTCCATGCATCATTGCTGAAACAGGTGTGATAAGCATTACCACATGGCCAGTTGAGATACTAGATACGCGGGAGAACAACAGACTCAGGGGAAATAAAAAGAAGTTGTGAGTAGGCGATTTAGCTGCCTACTCGTTATTACACTATTTCCTCTTGACGAGGACGACAATCAGTATGATGATGACTACGGCTCCAATACCACCGCCGACCAACAATAGGGTCATGTCCATGGCTGGAGTGTAGTTCATACCGAAGTGGATAGCTTGGGTGACAAACTCGCCTGTCAACTCAACGTCGTAGTACTCCCAGGAGCACATCGGCTGGTAGTCACCATACGGTGAAGCACCCGATACTATTAGAGCTCCTGTTCCAGCCGCGCCTGCGTTTATTTCTAGGGCGGCTCCTACGAATGCTCCCTCGTCATTGTCGTCATGTGCATAGGGGTACGTTGTATCCGCATCAGTGATGACCGCGTTCTCGCTGTAGTAGAGCAGTGGGTAGACATTAGCGATCGACTCTGTCTCCAGAGCAACGGGGGTTACATCCGCACCAGGAGTGTCACTGTCGCTACCGTATATCAGTGTGGGCCCATGCATGAGGACCTTGTCAACGCCCGCTACTATATCTGCCACAAAGGGGTCATCGCTGACACCGGTTGTTGTGGGACGATATCCTGCACCACAGTTCTCCACGGGGTCCTCAACTGAAGTTGGCTCACCGTAGATGTGTGAACCTACCTCCTCAAGGATCGCAGTCGCGTTGTCGCTGATGTACTTGCCACCGCCATAGTCCGAGTCGTATGCGACCCACATGAACTTGTTTCCAGCGTTGAACCAATCGGCAATCGCTGTGATTTCAGTTGCAAGAAAGGCATTGGTTTCTCCGTATATTGATGCCAGTACCAGACCATCTGCATCTGCAAGGATGCTGGAGTTGATTCCTCCCCAGGCCCAGACCACTTCGTAGCCCAGCGCGGTGAGGTTATTCTCCAGTTGCAGATCAGTAGTATTCGCGAGCTTCGAAGCATACTGCCCATGTGAATAGTCTAAGACTATCACGGGAGCATCTTGAGCTCTGACCGGTACAGGACCAACGAAGAATGGCGCAAACAGGGCTGCTATCAGCAACACTGCTGCTGCTCTCTTGATGTACAATCTTGAATCCATCTCTTTCGTGTCCTCCGTATATCTTCTTGAATGAAGACTAATGAATCCGTTTTCACCACCATGATAAAACCTTTTCGAGGAGTGAATGCGCATTCGAAACTCATGGCCGGCCAACGATGAATACAAGGATATCAACCACACAGGCCGAATGCTCAAGCGCATGTTTCACTGTCTAGTAGGTACTCCATCGTTTCTCCTTTCGAAAAGGCTTAATTACCGGGGTACAAAGGTCAGTCTGCCTATGACTT
>CAYYQL010000068.1:0-8262 GCA_964473825.1 uncultured archaeon | reverse complement strand
GAGGTCTATGAGGCCCCGCGTAGAGTGATTGAAGCCGTGGAGAACATCGAGCTCGTGGAGATGGAAACGAATAAGCGCTATGCCCACTGTTGCGGTTCTGGAGGCGGTGTAAAGAGCAGCTACGGTGATATGGCAGATGAAATTGCTGCCAATAGAATCCAAGAGGCAGAAGAAACGGGTGCAGGAATTCTGGTCACGGCCTGTCCGTTTTGTCATAGGGGTCTTGAAGACGGTGCGAAATACTCAGGCAGCGACATGCCTGTAGTAGATCTACCCACCTTTGTCTTACCCTATCTGGTGACAGGCAAGAAGGGGAAGCGAGCTGAAGGAAGTGAGCTCAAGCGCCAGTTTATGGGCTATCTTTCCAAGCACCCGAAGATTTTTGACGGCCTCAAAAAAGGAGCGGTTATCGATTATATCATTGGAGATGAGAGATTCCACGTCCATGTAACGGGTAAGAAATCGATAGATGTCATTCCGAGAAGAGCAGAGAATCCAGATGTTGAGCTAACCTTCTCAGAGGGGGCTGTCCGGCACCTAGTAACTTTCGAGAGTGAGGATGACTATGCGGCTCAGTTTGGGGAATTCTTCAAAGAGCCGACTGATGACAAATGGATAAAGTTCAATCTCAGATTGAACATTGTCAAACTTCTGATGAAGGGCTACCGCAAGTTCGCTCAAAAGGCAGGACTCATCTGATTCGGTACCCAGACTGGAATACAGAGTGGGCAGCGGGCTAGTCATAAATTGCCCTGATTCATGCCTGACAAATCCTCTCAGATGCAGACTCCTACATAGCATACTATTAATGGGAGCTCTTCTAGAAATAGCCCGCAAGTCAGGTAAGTGAGGTGATGTAGCTGGCCGAGGAACACTCTTCAGACATGGATGAAAATGATGCCATGAGGCGCTTTGGGCAGTTCTGTGAATTCTCATCAAACGGGTGTCCCTGCACGGTAGGATCTGAAGACCCTTTTGTGCTCTTCACGAATGTCTGGAATGAGGAAGAACACATTAAGAAACATTTCAGAAGAATTGCCAAACAGCCATACCTGCCTGAGATGTGGGTATGGCTCGATGACGGATCGACGGACCACAGTTATCAGAAGATGGTGGAGGCTAGCGAGGGCTATCCCGTTGAGGTCATCATTATTAGAAACAAGAAGAAGAACAAGGCGAACTACCTGATGCTCGGTAAGGCACATCAACTCAGACTTGACAAGACTAGAGATCTAATAACGAAACGTGGAATCGAATATATGACCAATATCGATGTGGACACGAGACCATGCCCCAACTACTTTGGGCGCATGCTCTGGCTCATGAAGAAGGACCCTCAGCTTGGAGTCGTTGCGGGCTATCCAGTAGGAGAATGGAAAGACAGAGTCACACGAGAACCCCAGCACAGTGGCAAGTTCATTCGATGGGATATTGTAAGAAGAATCAAAAAACTCTGGGACACCTGCCCGGATACAATGTACAATATCAAGGCAAGGGCGCGAGGATATGAAACCCGTGTTGTGAGGGTTCCCCTCTACCACGAGGGACCGACAGCCGGCGTAACCGAAGTGGGCGCCTTTCGGCTTGGCCGAATAGCCTATTATGCAGGTAGGCCGTTTTGGGCGGCAGTCTTGCGAGCACTGAGAAGAGCAATCATTCGACAACATGGCACCGCTATGCTTCGCGGACATATCACCGAGTGGATAAGGGGAACATGGCACTGCGAGGATTCAGATGTCACAGAGCACTTCCAGCAGTCACCTCTTGCCACCCTATTGACCTATGTTAGAGGCAAGAAGCACAAAGCGAGGTAGGATGTATAATGCCTAGACTTCTCATTGTTGCCTATGCTTATCCGCCTCTTGCGACAATCGGTACTGAAAGGCCCCTGAGTCTCGCATGTGAGGCAAAGCGACAAGGATGGGACGTGCGAGTTCTGACAGTCACACAGGATTCATCATTCACAGTCGACCCGCATGCCACAAGCCCTGTCGAAACCGTAAGAGCTGTGAATATCCCTCTAAGTTATTTCACGAGGTGGCTAAGATTCCTCCTGCCCGGCAAAGAAACCCTATGGTCCTTCATGGATTTTCAGTATAGCTGGGTTCCGAGTGCAATCCTGAACGGTAGAAGACTTTTTGACTCATGGCCTTATGATGTATTGCTCTCAACGGCACCTCCCTTCTCGGATCTAAGAGTCGGAGCTTCTCTTGCTAGCCACTTCGGTCTGCCATCAGTTGCAGACCTCCGCGACCCCTTTATCAATAACATGACACGGGATTTTCTCCACCCCTACATTAGGAGGTTCTGGCATCGCTATTACTACGGATTACTGTCTCAATTTGACGAGAGGATAGTCGTGGACGATTGCATTCTGCCGGAGCTGCTGGACTTGTCATCTCATCTCATTAGAAATGGATACAAGGAGAGCGAGTTCAAGGAGCCCCTCCCGGATCGTTTCGACAGGCCCACAATTGGGTTCATTGGGACAGTTTACAAGGAGTACAATCTCGCCCCCGTGTTCAAAGCATTTGAGATTCTCCCTTCAGAGTTCCGCCATGATTCTAGACTGTTGTTTGTCGGCAAGGGATCCGAAATAGCCCAAAGGAGGGCGCAACGATTCGGAGTCGAGGTTGAAGCCCATCCCATGGTACCCCGAAAGAAGGCCCTTGAAATCATGAAACGATGTCACGGACTTATCTACTTCGGCTCGGAGGCCGTGGGAACCAAGATATATGAGTATCCAAGAACCGGCGCTCTTCCCATACAAATCTACGATAACGAGTCACAGCATTCGTACAGATTCGCCAAGAAACACGGCTTGTCAGTGAATGTGAGGTCGGACAATCTGGAGGGAATTGCAGACGCATTTGTCCAAGCTTTCGAGCGAGATTCCAGAGATTACCCCAAAGAAGTTGAGAACTTCACAAGACGGGCCTCAGCGAAACAGATACTTGGGGTTCTTGAGGGGCTGTTGGAATAGGTGTATCCTGAGAGAACCGTTAAGTGAAGCTGTAGATAGTAAGATTATCCATTCGGACTGACAAGGCTACTATCCGGAATTCCTTCTTCAGTGCGTTTCCAGACCACCTTGATGTATTCATGTTCTCTCGGCAGTTGCTGAATGTAACCAATCCGAGCTAGACTACTGATTCTATTAGCGGTTCGGTTGTTGTTGCCCGTCACATCCATATTGTACGTAACGGAGGACAGCACCACTACATTGGGAATCTCAATTAATGAACTAAGGATTCTAAGTGTCCTTTTGTCGCTCGTAGCTCCAATCTAAACATTCTCCCCGAACACAAGCCGGTCACGCACGATTTCTGACATCAGGACCAGATGAGATAGTGTTCCAGACTCCCTTGTCTTCGCGGAGTGTCCTCGGTTCCTTCGTCATACTTACCTACAGAAACAACTATACTTCCTTCACTTGAGCAATTTACATGTCTTCCAATACTTCTCCCCAAAGTATTCTCCATCATTTTTCGATTCACTCGATTGATGAAGTTGGATGCAATCCGTAAGCAATCCGCTTCAGATATCGAGCCGCACGCTTCACTGCTCCGCTTTTGAAGAAGTACTCTTTGTCGAAGTTGAGCATACCATAGTTGTTCCGAAGAAGATTGACTAACGCGTCAGCTGAATCCACGATTGTGGCTGCACCTGCATCTACAAGAGGTCGCAGATTATCGACACCCGTAACGTCCAACAAGATTGTCTTCAGTCCAAAGGCGAGACCTTCTAAGATTGCTGTTGAGAAAACCCCGATCTGGGCCGCTGATGATGCAAAGAGCTTGTACAGTGGGGTAGCTCGGTCGTCTATGACTTGAACATCAGACTTTGATAGTTCTGGATAACGGTTCCGCCAGTTTTCGCAGTCCAGTGGGTGAAGCTTCAACAAGATATCATAATTGAGATTCTTGACTTCTGATAGTGCAACAGCATAGTCTGCAACTTGCTTCCCAACGCGACCCTGTGAAATAAAAAGAATCTGCTCTCGTTTCTTGATATGTTGGAAACGTTTTCTTTCGCTCTCCAGAAACGGGTAACCAACGCTAATTATATTCTCTGAAGGTGCGGGAAACGGTGCACAGGTTGCCCAATAATTTCCGAATACGAAGAGGTAGTCAGGAAAGGTTTCTTTCCTCCGGCTCTCACCAGGGAACGAGTATCCAGGATGATAGGGGCTGATAGTGCCGTGCTGGAGTTCTACTGTTGGAATCCCAAGACGCCTAGCTGTTTCAATAAGGGTTTCCTTTCCATAACTAGTCACCATAATCAGAACTCTTGGTCTGATTCTGTTGAGAACTGCTCGGTAAAAGGGGAGCTCGATTCTTCGCCTTGCGAGTATGTCCTGGGTAATGCGGGCAATATCAATATCGAAACTGAATGTCCGTCGAATTGCGCCACGTATCTCTTGCAACATGTCAAGCTTATTCTGGGGTATTCGAACTCTCCCGTAGCCGATTGTTTTGGCAATGCCTACTAGAAATGTCATGAAATCGAAGTACTTCAGGTTTGGAGTTTTCGCAGGCGTTCTGTGTTTGAGATGAAGATGTTCTTCGATTGTCACACTGCCCATGTCAAGTTCGTCAACAAGGAAATCCGTATAAATATCCCACCAGAAGCCATCTTCACAAAGGATCCTCCTAGGAGTGCCCACAAATAAGACATCCTTTCTCCCTGATAAGAGCGGATTACGGTGGAGATACAGTAGAGACTTGATATAGAAAGACACCTTTTCAAGGCTAACACGTCTAGGTGGAGATACGGGCGGGTTCTGGGTACTGGCATCGAATATGGAGAAGTAAACAGACACCCGAATTCTCTCCCAGAACCTTATACCATTAATCTCTTGATCAAAGACAGAGAGCTCGTCCTCAACCACTAAGAATTTCCTATAAAGCTCGTCTACTGTAATCATGTGAACCACCACATCTCTGAACTGGGAAACAGATGCCCTTTCAATATGAAGATGATGGCAGCAATCGATAAGAACAGATGAACAACACTTGTGCGTTCAAGGATGCCTCTTAGTAGCGCACGATTCTCAACAAACGCCTTCGAGCAAAAGGAACCTAGATTGGACCGCATACAGTCACTCTATAATCAAATAGATTATATGTCCAGAAAAAACCTACGACACTGGGGTGAAGCTCTCTTGTTCAAGACCAAATGGCTCATGAAGCAATACTGGCGAGTAGGGACAATGAGAGCATTGGCAAGCCTAGGAATGAGTATGCTTGTTCTCGGAAGATATTACTATGTCTATATTCCTGCCCTCGCGGATTTGGATCTGTTGGGAGCTCTTATTCTGGGAGTAGTACTTGTCATCATATTCCTTGGAATAGGATGGCTCTACGACGAAAGGGGCAGAATGTGGTCGCAGAAAGTGCAGGTCGGGGTTCAAAGAGATCCATACCGATTTGTTCCCAACAACCGAAGCTTCGCCATTGATTTTCCGGTGACCTACGCCGTTCTCTCTACACTTCAGGGAATCTTTCAGGAGCACGGTATGGACACAAAGGAGGTCCGTGATCTTGTCAGGTATCTTCGAGACTACTATGATAGAAAGCCTGAAAGGGAGGATATTGAGAGGGCTGAACCAGTCGCAGAAGAATTCATTGATGATTACCCATTCTCTAATCAAGTAGAGGAGAGAGATGAGATTAGCCTAACGGCAAGACTCAAGTATGGCTTCGAGCTGGGTGCTCTGAGGCTTTCGTGGGTACATGAACTGACAGGAATATACCAAGATGTTCTTGTGTTTGGAGCTTTCTATGTCACGATACTCTTTCCGGGTGTTGCGCAGAACAACATGGTTCCAGTCGAATATCTGATGTTGGGTTTGCTGCTTATTTCATTCCCTCTCCTGGTTGGAATAACACTCATTGGTTGGTTCTACGACAGGAAGCTGCAGGCATGGTCGGCCAACGTTGTCGTAAATGCTGAGCGGAATCCTTTCTATTACGTGCCGCCGCCAAGATACCACGTTCTGGAACTCCCGTTCTTCTATGCATTACTCAGAACGCTCAGCGAAATACTGCACGCAGAGAATATCGAAAACCGAGAGGTTGAACTAACGTTGGACTACTTGCTAGAATATGGCAAACTCCGTGTTTCAGAGGACGAAGACATCTCAACGGCCCGAGAACTCCAAGACTCTCGGAAAGATCTCTTCGGTGTATATCCGTCAGAAGGGTGACAACATGAAAATCAGGAAATGGCTTATGAAACAGCAATGGAGAATTGTGCAAATCAGAGTTATATGGTCGCTATTCTATGGGATTCTGATACTAGCATATGCGTATTTTGGATATATGCCACTCTTTGCACATCTTGGAGCTGTGGGCCCGTTTGCCTTTGCCGCAACAATCTTCTTTGCGTTTCTAATCATCGGTTACATCTACGATCGAGTACTACTGATGTGGGCTGCATCACATGAGGTCACTCAAGAACGGAATCCCTACCAGTATGTTCCTAGCCCAAGAGAGCACATATTCTGGTTTCCGCTGTATTCTACGTTGCTCGATGCATGTGAGGCTCTAGCCAAGAAGCACAACCTTGATACATCAGTGCTGCAGGAAACCAAGGAGTATTACGCCAATATTCGTCGGTTGAGGCCGGAGAGATCAGAAGACATAGACACGGCAATCGAGCTAAGAGACGAATACTTAGCGAACCACAAGATGCAGGATTTGTTACCAGACGAATGAGAATCTGGTCGGAGGAATGTCCACTAGAAGGATAGGATTGCTTGCTGACCACCCTTTTCAGACAGTACCTAAGGTTTTGCCGTTTCTTGTATATGAAATCTCTCTCAAAGGCAAGCTATAACGTGAAAACTATGCGAAAGCGGACCAAGAAACGTCTGCCGCACATTCGAAAATCAAACGGTCATAACTGTCATATGTTATACTTGTCAGGATTCGGTGTTGAAAGATGACGAAACTGGAAGATGCACTACGCTCTTCTGTGGAAGCAGCAACCTCGCATGCAGCCATAGAAGATTGGAAGAGGATTATGATGAGGGAAAACAGCGCCCCTTTCAACTACAGGTTGGATCATGTCATCCACGTCGTTCAACTCTCCTGTGAGATTGGAAAAAAAGAAGGGGCAGACCTGGAGGCTCTCGCAATGGCAGCATGGCTCCATGACATCTCCAAGCCCGGATTGGGTCCAGTAAAAGACCACGGACGAAAGAGTGCTGAAGTTGCAGGTCGATTCCTTAGAAAACATGGCATTTCACGAAAGAGAATCGACATTGTAAAGGATACTATTATGAAACATGTCGGACTGACACTGCAAGAACCGCTTGACACAGCAGAGGCAAGATCTCTTTGGGATGCCGATAAGCTCGTCAAATTAGGAGCGGTCGGTATTATCCATTACATCCTAAATTCGGTTCTTATCGAACCGGGGAGGTCATCCAGCGATTTCCTTAGTGCGTTCGACGAATTTCTGCCGCTAGCAGAGAGTATTGCGAAGAGCATGAACACAGAACTAGGAAAGCTGCTCGCCGCTGACAGACTTGCTGTCCTGAAAGTATTCCGAGATGCTCTGAGGATGGAGCTCGAACTGAAGGAGGAAAGAAGATGACCGAGAAGTTTCTTGCCGGAATCCTCACAATAGGGAATGAAGTTCTGGAGGGGATAGTGCGAGATACGAACTCCAACTGGCTCGAAAGACGACTCAGGGTATTGGGAGTCAAGATTATGCGGCATGCCACAGTACTGGATGATAAGAGGGAGATTGCCCATGGACTGAGTTTCCTGTTCGAATGCTGCAATATGGTCATTACAACCGGAGGACTCGGCCCAACTCATGATGACATGACCTTGGAGTCAATTGCCGAATACTTAGGAGTGGAAATTCAAGAAGATGAAACTGCGGCCGAAATTGTGCAGAGGCAGTATCGAGAGCTGTACAAGAAAGGCATGGTGGATTCGCCCGACTACACTGAGAAGAGAGCGAAAATGGCGATGATACCAGAAGGGGCCAAACCATTGGATAATAGAGTAGGAGGCGCACCTGGTATCCTGATTGAAACAGAAAAGACAATTCTCATCGTTTTACCGGGAGTTCCCAAAGAGATGAAATTCATTTTTGACGATTCAATCGCTAAACGAATTCGTAAGCAGTTGACCGGGCAATTCGTGGAAAGAGTAGTGGAATTCCCCATCAAAGATGAAACGGTGTTTGCCCCTTTCATTGACAAGGTGATGGAGATGAATCGGGAGGTCTACATAAAGTCGATGC
>CAYYQL010000067.1:0-8650 GCA_964473825.1 uncultured archaeon | reverse complement strand
GGTGTCCGAAGAGATGCTCGCGATGTCCGGGAACTCAGACACTGTTAAAAGGAAAAGCTTGGAGTACTAGAAACGTGTGCCTATGCCAAAGGCTGTTGAGATTGACAGACTGAGCAGACTGCTCGACGCGATTTCCCTTCGTGGCAGGCCGTTCCTCAATCAGTGCTCAGATGCCAAGATGCTGGCCATATCAGATATGGATCTTGCTCTGGAGCATTACTGGAATCTGACAAAGGAAGCCTTAGACAGCGATGGAGTGACTTTACCGGCTGGATTGAGCAACAATAGCTATTATCATGCAGTGAAACAAGCCGTGCGAACAAGGGGTCTTACTGCATCCTATGTCGATGCACTTGAGAAACTCCGTTCAATCTTCTTGGATGGGGTTCTAAGACCCGCAGTAGGAGCTTACCTGGAGAATCGAACACACAGAGTCGAACTGGAGCAGCTATACGAGAACGCACTGAAACTAGACGGGCTCCTTGACCTAGCCAACTTTCTGAGAAAAGTTTCTCACTGATAAATCTCAACTAGATGCTTCATCAGGGGGCAGGTTTGCCAGTACTAGGGTCTCATCGTTTACAATCTTAGCAATTCCAAGGCTCTCAAACTCTTCAGCCCATTTTCGGACCTGAGCAGGCGATATGCCCAGAGAGCGCTGAATCTCACGGAGTGACATCTCATGGTTCTCCTCAATCATGAGGAATGCCTTTGTCTTCTCAGTACTCTCCATTAGATCGAGATATCCCTGAAGTCTATTCTGAGTGTACTCAAGTTGCGCTTGCATCGACTCGTAGTCGCGTGTTGTTCGGTCCATAGCTGCGGAGACCCGTTCCAGTTCTCCACTTACACGCTCAAGCTCCCGAGCCTTGTCACCTGACTCGTATGAACGGATTCTTGCTTTCAAATCATCTATTTCACCCAACCGTTCAGTCGTCCTTTCGATGTTGACCTCCATCTTCGATACTTTGGCCCGGGCATCCTCGAGCTCGAGTTCCTTCTTTGCAAGCTGGGAAAGGAGTTCCTTGGTCTTTGCCTCAGACTCATCAGCTCGGCGATTACCCTCGTCAACCTTCTCTTTCAGTAAACCTCTAGACGCCTCAAGCGACTTGACGGTTTGGCGCAGTTCTGCAATGACACTGGTATCTGCAGATGGCGAAGATCGGAGTCTTGCAACTGCTTCTTCAAGTCCTTTGCTCTTCTCCCTCTCCGTATCCAGACTCTCTTGGAGAGCTTGAATCTGACTCTCTCTATTATCCAGTTTCTGTTTTGTCAGTGTTAGGTCCCTGTCGAACTCCTCCAGACTACGTTCCATCGTCTTCAGTTTTTCATTGACTTCCTTTGGCACCTCGACTTTAGGCTTCATGCTAAGAGCCTTTGTCAGAAACTCAATTTCTGTGCTGGTACGCTGCAAGAAATCATCAGTACTCGCTTTCAAGTCGGCGAGTTCCTCCGAGGTCACTTTCAGATCCTCTTTCAGACTATCGGTTAAATCTCGGGTTTTGTCAAGAATAGGCGTTGAGATCTCAGAGGTGAGGGTCTCTTCAACGTGAGCAAACTCTTCCTCGACAATCGGTTTGACCTCCTTCTCCACGTAGGTGAGCTGCAGGTTTGTCTTGGCACGCCTCCTGCTCCTAGAGGTCACTTTTTCTTTGAGATTCACGAGATTACCCTTGAGACCGACAAGAAAAGATAGAACCACAGGAATAAGCTCGCGCTCAATCTTGTCGATGCTCAAGTCCAGAGCAGCAAGGTTTCGTTCCACCATATTGATGTTTTCTCGGAGTCTCTTGTTGCTCTTCTCAATCTCAACTCTTCGACGAACTTCTTCAGCAGACTCTACTTTGAATATGTCACCAGATATACGACCGGACTCTAGTAGATCCTGCTTCATCTCCTCATCAACTCCCATATCACTCAGGAGTCTGCCGATTACAGTCTTCTCATCCTCGCCGTTAATCTTGTCGTTCTCCTTAGTCATGACAGGACCTCGTTAACCTCAATACAAATGGACAAAGGCCTTTTGGGGGTTGACAACACATAAATCTATTCGCAGTCGGGTCGAACTACCAAATCTACGTCTGGTGATACAATTTGCGACTCAAGATAGAGATGCAGGCCAGCATTCACAACATGGGAACGTCCAAAATCAAGGACGGAAAGATGTTCTGGCATCTCTATACAGACATGGCAAATCAATTCGTGGACATGATCGATGTCTTTCCTCCTGCGCGGTTTGTAGAGAAAGCAGAACGCAACATGGTTGCAGTTGTAAAGGTACCGGAACTGAGTCCTGGAGAGAGCTTCACTCCAACAGTAGTCCTGAGAATTGACACCACAACGCGCGACTGGATGATGGAACCACAGGATACACCGGACCAGATCAAGTCGCGACTTCGAGGAACATTTGGCAAGGTGAAGAAGTACTGGGAGGTCGAGGATCCGGTCATCCAAGAGCTCTCCCAGAGCATTGCGGAGAAGGTGTCCACTGACGAATCATATGTCAAACTTGCACACGAGGTCGTCAGGGACCGCTTGAAGCTAAAGATCCATCTCGATGAACGCAGGGGGGCATCAAGAGCAGTAAGAGAGAAAGAGGGAGACTGCGATGAACATGCGGATCTTCTCATTGCTCTCACAAGGGCAGTGAAGATTCCGGCTAGGCGGGTTCTTGGCCACTACTACAAAGGAGTTCTAGAGCCAGAACCTCATGCATGGTGTGAAGTGTTTCTTGAGCGGCTGGGCTGGATTCCTGTCGACCCTGCCCTCAATCGATTTGGAGTACTGAACGAGAATTACTTTTCACGTATCCGTGAGGGGTTAGTATCGCAACGCCCACCAATCCAGCTCAAACTGAACCGCAATACTTCTGCAGCTCCAACAATAGAAGAAGACATCAGTATGGTAAGCATCCCCAACGGTTCATAGCTAGAGACCGCTAATCTTCCCCGTCTTCTCAAGTGTGACAAACATCTCAGCCCCAAAATGCCAGCTTGAGTGGGAGTCAAAGACACAGCAAGATACTCTGGGGAGGGTGGGGGCATCCAGAGCACTGCGAAGTGTGGATGCAAGATGGTAAGTCATCATCTCCCCATAAGCCGAGACCTGAGGGAGGGATTCGAAGAAGCGTTTCTTCGTAGATTCGAGGGGGCCGGGCTTGTAGTCGCAGACTTGAATCATTCCGTCCGAATATCGAACCAGATCAATGTGACCGGAGAGATGGTAGTAGTCAGACCAGACAGGAACCTCCCGAGCAACCGTCATTGGATCCCTGCAAAGGAATTCCATCAGAATGCCATGATCTGCACAGTATGAAAGGTCTTCAATCTCTCTGTGGAAGTCACGTATCATCTTGACCAGGTCATCTTCAACCGATGTTCGGATGGTGCCGCTTTTCATAAGTTTTCGACGTAATCCGACATGAGATGCTGGACTCATCTTGGCCAGTCTTAACGACGAGGCGCGGATGTAGAACGGATCACTGAAGGGGTCTTCAGGAATGTTGCCTCTTGCCACGGATTCAAGATGAGCCCAGAGAGCAGCCAGGTCACCGTCTGTAGTTCCCAGTGCCTCATGGTTCGACCGATTCCATTGGAACTCGTAGGCCACCTTGCCCTGCCGGTATTCTCTTCCAACAATATCAGAATCGTCGGGAGTCATGGTTCAGTCACAGCGTCAAGAGAGTCAATCTTTTTAATGCACCGACAAGCATGTAATTGAAGGTGCTCAGTCGATGACATACGGCTTTGTGATTTATTACAGATTCAAACTGCTAACGCCCGAAGAGGCAGAAAAGGCGAGTGAATTCTGGGCAGAATTCAGGAATGAGTCTTGGCCCAAAGACCTGGAGATTGTCGGCAACTATACACATGCCTGGGGAACCGAATGGAACGGTTGGCTGTTGGTCGAAACTGAGAACCCGGTCACCTTCTTCGAGTTCTGGCCGTTCTTCAGAGACAAGACAAGGTGGTATATCGACAATACACGCACAATCATTGGTGTGAAGAAGAAACCAGAGGATTGGATGCACTAAGAAGAAGGGAGCGACGTGGATGTGATTCCACGTCCTTAGTAAGGGGAGGGGGCATGTGAGCCCGCGTCCAGATACTTCTCCTACTTGAGTGCGGCATCTTCCATGAGCGCTACAATCCAACTAAGATCCTTTTCGAGGATACCATCTCCGCTCTTATACACCACAAATGAACCGGCTTGAGCGTTGATCGAAGTAGTCAGAAAGGCTCCACTTGGATAAGCGAAACTTCCCCTGAATCTGTTGATCTCACCCTTGTACCTACGAGTGTAAAGGGCAATCTCGTCTTCGGTCTGAATACCTTCGCCTTTGAGTTCGACTTGAGAAAGATTCCCTTTCTCTAGTCCTGAGAACAGAACGGATGATATCTCAGCTGCTGAGTCATAGAGCTTCTTCGCACCGCCGTCAAGATTCAGAGGAGCAGTGCTGACTTCAGTCAGTTCCTCAAACCTGTTCAAGAACCTCCGAGCTGTCCTCTCAGCACCTCGAATCTCAAGTATGTTCTTGTCAAGTTTGATAAGAACGTGAGCACGGTTAACAGATGTGACGGGTTCGGACGCAAGACTGCCATCTGGCTTATACGTCAACACCTGTACTCGGAATTCCGAGAAGAACTCAGCTGATATCGTCTTCCCCTTCGATTTGACTGTGCCAAAACCCGCATTGAGAGAATCCTTCTTGCCAGGAGTGTAGGGGTTTTCTTTCAGCAAAGCCTTCAACTTCGTTGTTGATAGATCGGGCGGTGTCATCCTGTAGAGTTTGACTGCCAGACTGATCCCTCTAACTCCTTCAACAAACTTGCGGCTCGCTGAGGAAATCTTATTCTTCTTGTTCTTGCTCAATTTGCCTCATCTCATGTTTCAATCTTTGTAGGTCAAGATCCATCCCGACTCACTGCCACCAGCATGCCGTGAACTTGACAAGCTGTTGCCGTCAGGGGTGATTACTTACCTCGACTTCCAGTGGAAAACTTCCAATATAAAGCAGACATCAAACCTAGGCATTAGTTCAGCTATACCGAGATAATACGTAGATGCATGTCAGGGTATGAATTTGGAGCAATTAAGTGCATAGACAATGAAACGAAAGTTCCATTTGGCGCGAAATGTGTTTTAGACTAAGGAACCTACGATACAAGCCGCAGAATCTCTTTGTGAATGAACGGGGGATCACTCTCAAAGGAACGAAACGAGCGGTTCATTGCCAGCTCAATACAAGAACCAATCATCTTCACGTCTTTGCACCACAGAAGATGATCACGTCTGGCCATCTCGCCAATGAGCTGGGCCTGATGACCCTCCATGAGTGTAGTATTCTCAACAACAACAAGTCGAAGTCCTCGAGTTACGCACTCCATCGTGGTGCCTGCTCCACCAGTACTCACTATCACAGACGCTCGCCTGTATGCTGGCTCCAGTGAACGAATGAACCTGAAATAGTCGATGTGTTCTGGAATGTACGACCCGCGACCGATCTGGGCCACGACGCGCTCAGTTATCTCACCACAGCCTACCAATCGATCAATCTCCGAGACCAAGGGGTCGAAGTGAGCAGTTCCAACTGTTACAAATATCAAAGCAACTGACCTCCGTAGCGCGCATCTGGTATGGCCGTGGCCAGCTTTGGCCACTGAACGAAGAAGAGATCTGTCTTTCCCAGTAGAAGCTTGCCCGTTATAGAAAGTGATTCGACTCGCGAAAGACTCTCCACGTAGACAGTCCTTATCCCAAGCACTCGCGCAGCGAAGAACGTTGGAACTGTCAGACCTGTGCCACAGCTGATCACAACAGCCGGACGGAATACCGCGAAATAGATGAAACTCAGGAGAAGGGTCGCAACAGTCCGGATGACTGACATCATCCTCGAATCGTGTGGAAGAAGTCTGGGAGCCAATACTCTTAGCGTTACTCCTGGAATCCGTATCTTCTTCGGAGTGAGCGTGTCAAGAAGGTCAATCAGGTAGATATACGCAAAGTCTTCTCCTAACAAGTCAACTAGAGCAAACGTCTGAGCAGTGTGGCCGCCTCGACCCAGAACGACTCCAATCTTCGCCATCGTGCACTCGAGTGTGAGAGTGATGTGTAACACATAAAGGGTTCTCTCAACCAACGCATTTCAAGTTCTAACGGCTTCTTCGTCTTGGGGTGTCCTTCCGTAACTGTCATTAGTGAGATTGAAGGGCTCTGATGAGCACACCGGTTGCATAACAAGTTCAGCATTTTTCCCCCCAAGAACAAGAGGGAGAAGGTACTACAGAGGCTGCAAGATGACGGCTGTGAAATCGACTGAAACGCACCCACTCTTCACTGAGCTGGTGGCGATTGTTGGAGACACGAGAGTAAACGACAACCCTGTGATCATCTCTTCCTACAGTAAGGACGCATGCCATCTTACTGCCGAGAAACCCGGCATTGTTGTGATGCCAGAGTCTGTTGAGGAGATTCAAGCGATTGTGAACCTCTGCAGAGAGAAGGGTATCGCATTGGTCCCTGCAGGGGGCAGAAATGGAATATGTGGCGCCTGTCTACCACGAGTTCAGAATGCCGTGATGCTAGACATGGTCAAGATGGACAGAATCATAGAAATCAATGAGGATATCATGACGGTGACCGTCGAGGCCGGTCAGAGATGGGCGGAGCTCATCCATCGAATTGATGAGAAGGGTTACAAACTTGGTTTTCGTGGACCCTACGGAGGGAACGCAGGCACGGTTGGAGGTTCAACCAGTATCAACAGCATCGGCTATGCAGCCTCAAAGTACGGTCCCTCAACTGAGGGGGTCGTTTCTCTTGAAGTTGTCCTAGCGAATGGAGAAGTGTTGAACACGGGTACAGGCTGGAAGGAGGGAGCCAAGCTGTTCGGCCGCTACTCAACATATAACGACATGACTGGAATCTTCCTTGGTGACCACGGGACGCTGGGTGTGAAGACCAAGGTCACCCTGAAGATCTATCCAAAGGCGGAACATTTTGCCTATGGCGACTTTGGGTTCAAGAGTCTTGAAGATGCAACTGCAGCTTTCCACGAGGTGCAGAAACTGGGCCTCACCGAAGAACTGAATCTCCTTGCAGACAGGCAGTCAACTGACACATTCTTCCCTGGCTTTCTGGACAGCCATCCCGAGATTCAGTCCATGTTTGCCTCGGTTGTGCAAGAAACAGACGAGCAGCTCGCCAAGAGAAAGATGGAGATTGTCAGAGAGATAGCACTGGAGCATGGCGGAAAAGACCTCGGTAATTTTGCCTCACAGATGCACTGGGGTGAGCTCTTCAATCTAGTCCAGCCGCTTTTCAACAATGGCTTCTGGCTGAACACGTGTCACCTACGACCCATCCCGACTATACCGAAGGTCATGAAGAAGCTGTGGGCAATCTTCGATAAGTACGATGCTCTCAAGAATGGTATCAAGTGGATAGCAAGCTGTCTCGGCTCGGAGCGGACCTACGCGACTGGATGGATTACAATTTTTCCGCCCAACAGAGAGAAGATGGAACTCGGTCTGAAAATGTGGAATGAGATGCTTGACATAATCATAGAAACAGACGGCAGCCCATACTGGAACGGACTTCTGTGGGAGAACAGGGCGCTCGAAAGGACGAAAGCACCCTTCCTGAATGCGTACCGAAGCATCAAGAAGGCACTCGATCCTGAGAATGTCTTCAGTCCTCATGTGTTTGAAGGGATTGAGTGAGATGGAGTTCGCCAATCTAAGAAAGTACGAAGAAGATCTCTGGCTCTGTGCGCGATGCGGCGACTGCGCGCTTGCTGATAAGACGGTTGCCTCGAACCGCGATGTTTACCATCCCTGTGCCGTAAAGAACGTACTCGGTTTTGAAGCGTATTCGGCTCGAGGGCGTGTCATGGTCATGAATGACGTGCTCAGCGGGGACCTCGAGGTCAACGATGCCCTTGTTGACTGGCTCTATACTTGCACTACCTGTAAGTCATGCCAAGAGACCTGTACCGCAACAGCAGACGGGATTCAACTCCCTGATATGACTGAGGCCTTGCGGAAAGATATCGTCCAGAACGGTTTCGAGATGAAGAAGCATGCAGTGATTGAGGAGTCAATAGCCAATGAGGCCAATCCGTACAAGGAATCAAGAGATACACGGCTTGATCTCTTTGGAGATCGGAAGTGGCCGGAGAAGGCATCAGTCGTATATTTTGTCGGCTGCACTAGTGCCTACCGCGAGAAGGAGATAGCAAAGACAACCGTTGAACTGCTTGACAAGATTGGGGCGGACTACACAGTCCTCAAAGACGAGCGATGCTGTGGCTCCGTACTCTTACGGCTTGGACGGACCAAGAGCTTCGGCAATCTGACAAAGCACAACATAGATGCTATCAAGGAAACGGGGGCCAAAACGGTGGTGACGGCATGTGCAGGTTGCTTCCGAACCTTGAAGCTTGATGCTCCGGAACAGGGCTACAAATACCCGTTTGAAGTCCTTCACATCACCGAATACCTGGATCGACTGATTCAGGACGAGGAGGCATCCTTTGAGGCACCTGAACCAATCAAGGTGACGTATCACGACCCCTGTCATCTCGGTCGGCACGCAGAGGTCTATGAGGCCCCGCGTAGAGTGATTGAAGCCGTGGAGAACATCGAGCTCG
>CAYYQL010000066.1:0-9544 GCA_964473825.1 uncultured archaeon | reverse complement strand
GTTAGAGTAGAGCCATGAACTTGATGCATTTGGAAGCCATATCCATCATGGTCGGCGGCATTATTTCTGGTCAGAGTAGAATTTGGCGAATAATACAAGTAGAATCCTGCCTCGGTGTTTCCCACAGCTTCATTGTTGGTCAGAATACAGTGCTCGGAGTATTCGAGCCTGAAGCCATAGTGGGTGTTAGAACTTGCTGTGTTGTTGAAGAGACTACAGTTATTTGAACTATCAAGAACAATCCCATCTCGGTGTGAACTGACGATGGTGTTGCGGATTGTGCCGTTGCCAACGTTATTGAGGACAATCCCGTGTGTGTCTACAGGATTCGCAGCAGAGATCAGGCAATCACTGATTTCGAAATAGACATCAGTATTGCTGATGCTGATGCACGTTGAGTTGTGGGTTATGTTCAGTCCTCCAATGACATACGGGTTTCCCTGAGTGCCGTCTCCCGGCCAACCCTGAGTTTCGAAGTCGGCATTGCTGGTAATGACGATTGGATCATACTCGATGTATGCCATACTGAAACTCTGAGGGGGCTCGAGTGCTGCTATCGCGGAAGTCTCCAACTCGTTGCTTCCAATAGGAGCGGCGAGCAGTATCACTCCCACAACGCACAGAACAAGTATTCTCATATCGGGTGATGTCCTCCTGTGATGCAAGACGGCCATAAATGATTGAGAACATCTCAATATAAGCATTCACTACTTTCTTCTTTGGCAATCTGAAGGCAAGAGAAGAGTCGGAACCGTAGATATTCTGCGCTCCAGATGTGCCGACTCAAAACTTCATGGATTATTGTCAGACTATCTGTTCCTTCCACAAGTCTTCATGATGAAACCAGGCTCATCTACTTATTGGGCAGATTTATCAAGGTTGGAAACTAATCACCTTTCAGGGATGTGTCGAGTCTGAATCTCAAGCGACTCATTAGATTCTTTGATATTGACACAAGTGAAATAGAGTTTGGAGGATTTCAGAATAGACGCTAATTCTCAGGAGAACACTGACCGCGTATCATACGAGGCGGTTTCAGTCCGCGAAGTTCTTGCGAAGATGAAGACTTACTCAGAGCTCATGCTGGATCTTGCCTATTCATCCATTCTCTTCTCGAGCCCCGAATTGACGAAATGGGTAATGGAGCTCGAGGAGGAAGTAGACCATCTGGGTTATCAGCTTCTCATGTCCTTGTCACTCTCAATAAGAGACAAGGATGATGCTGAACTGGCTGTGGGTCTATTTCGAGTGGCCGGTTCAACAAACAAGGTCTCTGATGCTGCAGCAGATATTGCGAAACTGGCTAGGAAGACCGGGGAGGTTCATCCCATCATTGAGGACATGTTCAAGTATGTGGAAGAACACCTCATGCAGGTGGAGGTTACTGAAGGGTCTTCTCTGATTGGCTCAACTGTGGGTGATTTGTGGGACGAACATGACATCAATGTTGATACTATTGCAGTCCGCAGAAACAGGAAGTGGACTGTGAATCCGCAGCGGGAATGGGCTTTCAACGAAGGTGATGTTGTATTCGTGAGAGGGTCACCCAGAGAAGTTGTTGAAGTGCAGAATATTGCATCAGGTACAGAGATTGAGGTAACTGAAGAAGGTGGACTTGAGCCTGAAGACAATCTAGAACGCCTCCTTCTTGATATGAAAGAAACTTCAGAGTTCATGGTGTCTCTTGCCTTCGCAGCTGTGAAATATCAAGATTCTGAACTGGCAAAAGAGGTTGGTGAACTGGAAGAGCGAGTAGACCGGCAATGTGATTCCGCCATTAGGGAAATACTTTCATTTCGCGATGAGAGTGTCAATCGTCGGCTCGATCTGATACGTCTGGTCATCGCTACTGAGCAGATAGCTGATGCTGCTTGGGAAATTGCAGCTGTCCAGCTTAGCGGGCTCAAGACCCATCCTGTGATAGCTTCAATTGCTGACGAGGCCGAGGAGATTGTGAGTCGAGTAATCATACATCCTGATTCTCGCCTTGCAGGTCAGACACTGAGAGAATTGGCGCTTGACGATAATTACGGCATCTATGTCCTTACAGTGCGGCGTGGGGGCCATTGGTTCCACCGACCGTCAGCTGACTTCACACTTCGAGAGGACGATGTGCTTGTGTTCGATGGGTACAAGGAAGGTCTTGATGACATGAAGTGTCTGGCTGATCCAAGCTGTGGAACGCAGAACTAGAATCGTTCGGGGTTCTGAGTACTAAATAGGTCAATTGATTTTGCTCTCTACATGGTTCGAATCCGCTCAAACGAAGGATGAATCTCAAGTCTTCAAGGCCTTTGAGAGCATGGTTTCAAATGATGAGAAAGATGGACAGTAAAAGGAATACTGACGTGAGCCCGTCCGCTATTGCCGATCCTATGGGAATGACGAAATTATCAGGGTCTAGACCTCTGTTGTAGGTTATCACGGTCAAGAGAATCGAGATAATAACCATAGCCGCAACAGCCGTAATGTTGCTGAAGATTAACCGTTCAATGAATCTGACGAGACTGTCTGGTTGCAGCACACCAAAAAGAAGAGTAGCTATGAGTCCGTAAGCAAGAAACATGGTAAGAGATGCAGCCCATGTAGAGGCAATCTCGCCGAATTGATATCTGAAGGAACGTAGATTCGCTTCAATCGTACCAAGGTTGAGCTTCGTGGTTGAAGTTGACCCGATGATGGACCCTACATCACCGACAGTGTCTATAATTGCAGGATAGACGATATAGATGTGTGGAACGCTAGCCACAACTTGACTGATGCGATCCAAGGCCGATCCGGCAATATTCACAAAGAAACCTATGATGAAAAGGACGCTGAGAAACTCTTTCATTGCCCTTCGGAGCACCTTCTGGTTACGGTTGGCCCACGTCATCTTCAGGATAATAAGGCTGAATATGACGACGATGCCTATCAGTACTGTCATCACTTCAGCTGAACTCGAGAAAGCGACAATTATCAAGTAAATGATTGTGACAAGAACGTCTGCAACTGTGGAGATAACCGGATATGTGACTATATCGGGATCAAGCCCCTTCCGCATCGCGACGAATGAAACGAGTATGGTAACTGGTGAGATGGCCGCAAAGGCCAAGGCCATCGTTGCTATCATTACAACAAGCATCGCCATGACGTCAGCAGCTGTCAGTCCAATAAACACAAGACCAAAGACACATGCGTATGCCCACATCACGATAGATGCTACGAGTGAAAGAGATGCTATAGTACTTGTAAGAACGTGGAAATGCTCTGTATTGTCTGTCAGAGTTGGCTTTATTGTACCAATGTGCAAGGCAGTAGACAATCTGCCGCTAAACATCCCCCCTATGGCACCCTTCACGCTCAGGACAGAGGGATACAGGAGCAACCCCCAGCTGACGGCACCGATGATCGATTCAGAGGTTGCTAGGAAGAAGCCAGCGGCTATTCCTCCGAGGTTGAAGGCAAGTGAAAGAACAGACCGACCGTAAAGCTGCGCTGGTTTCTTCATCTTGTGCAGATTCGGCCTCACTGTCATCACCGTCCTCCATGGATATTCGCCTCTCGCCTTGTTCTACGTGTTCAAATCTTAGTTTCACTCGAAGTGACATATTGTCAGCGGACCACACTAGCATATACTGAGTCAATGTGAAGGCACGTGTACTTTCCATTCAAGATATTGGATAATATCAGGATGTTGCCATGCAACCTTTGTTGTCCGTTGCAGATGCTGATAAGAGATTTTTGATATGCATGATAAGTCTTTTCTCTTCAGCTGGATAGCATAGCAATGCGACCCTGTTCATCTACATGCTTGCTAGGGGTAGAGTACTTTGTCTGCTATCTTGAGTGATTCTGAGTTCACCTCGTCATTACTCGATCTGATACTCAATACAGGCTGATGTTCTCAATCATTCACTACGAACATGTCTTGGGTCTAGTGGAGCTATGAGCATCGATAGACTATTAGGCCACTCTCAATTTCTGAAATGTGTGTAAATACAGGGCTTGTGTCATTCTATGGCTAAGAAGAAGTTCGCAAGAGACCTCGATACCCTGATTGACAGGATAGGACCGACTATCTCGGCAGATCATCTTGATGATCTATACAAGATACGTGATCGTCTAGTAGAACTAAGCCGTCGAGGTTTAGCAAAAATCAACCACAGTGTGATGCAGGTCTTATGCGCTAAACACCTCATTGAGGAGGGCTACGAAGTCAGAGTGGAGTATTCTCTTAACGGTGGAAGCCTAATAGCGGACTTGTTCGCTGTGAGAGAGAGGATGCTCGGCCTAGGTGAAGACCCAAGAGATGCTATCCTAAGTGAAATGCATGGCGTCGCAGAAGACGAGGAGACCCTTGTCTTGGAAGTAGAGACTGGATTCGTGCCGCCAAAAGCGGCTCTCAACCCTGGGGGTTACCGTTTGACAAGAATTGCTGCTAAGATTGCACGCTATGCCGGATTCAGTCATCGATTCAGTCTTGCAACCCCACACTATCACGTTCTACAGATACCTGATGTCATGCTACAGCCTGTCGGTCACCGAGATGAAACTCAGCTTCTGAAGCTCAAGAACCTCTGTGATTCGCAATACTTCTCTCCACCCGTGTTATATGATGCACTTGCCACATCTGAGATCCATAGCGTCTTTGTTGTCAACGTTGACGAAACCAAGACGATGGAGGCTGACCCCCAGAAGTACAGATACACCGTCATGCAGGCTGAGGGTGTGATTCAGATGGAAACTGTGTCTGATGTCTGATATTCGAGTAGGTTGATCTCCAGTATTGCACCCCTGCCGAAGCGGCGCAGAGATAGATCTCTAGCCGCCGCCAGCGAAGATTGGAAGGAAGTCGACCTGATCTCCATCGTTCAGAATGGTATCTAGTCCTTGCATCTGAAGGATTGGAATATCATTGACATTTACCATGACATCCGCGTTAATCTTCTCTCCTTCGGGATTGTAGATGTATGTTCTAAAGGCCTCTCTGTACTTATCGGAAAGACGGCCAAGGAGGTCTCTGATCTTGGCACCATCAAGGAGGTCCACGCAATCATTGGTTGTTGCCATCTTCGAAGCAAGCAACCCGAAGTAGTTTACAACGATGCTCATCGAATCACCCAGATACACTCCTTCATTCTCTAGTTTGTTTTTCAACATTTTGACTGGGGCCACTCTCTTGGACAATTCCTATATTCTTCGACGTAGTAGGTCAAGAGAAGGTTGTTGTAAAGATGAAATCAGAATCGTCGTTATCCGAGTCTGAACTCAAGCGGTACGATCGGCAAATCATGGTTGATGACTGGGGAAAGAAAGGTCAAGAGAAGATAAAGGACTCAACAGTTCTGATAGCAGGTGCAGGTGGGCTTGGATGTCCTGCTGCTCTATACCTGACTGCAGCGGGTGTTGGGAAAATTGTGCTGGTAGACAAAGATGAATTTGAGCTCAGCAATCTCAACCGGCAGGTTCTCGCTTGGGAAAAAGATATTGGCCAGCCGAAAGCTGAATCTGTGGCCGGGAAGCTTCGAGCATTGAACTCACATGTTGAGATAGAAGCACGGGTTATGGAAATCACAAGAGAAAATGTGAGTAGTGTTCTCAAGGGTTCAACTGTGGTGGTTGATGCCATGGACAACTGGCCTACTCGGTTCCTATTGAATCAGGAATGTGTCACCCAACGAATCCCATTTGTGCATGCGGGGATTTATGGGCTCTACGGGCAGATCACGACCATAATCCCTGGAAAAGGACCCTGTCTCAGATGTATCTTGTCAGAGGACCCAAACGATGTGACTACATTCCCTGTGATTGGCGCAACACCCGGCATGTTTGCGATGCTACAGGTCATGGAAGTTCTGAAGATCCTCGTTGGGTTTGGTGAAACACTGGCAGGAAAATTACTACTGTTCGATGGTGAACGAATGGATTACGTGTCCACAGAGGTGAAACATAGAAGCGACTGTCCAGTCTGTTCACACCTCTGGGCATGATGTCAACCGTGGTCTTGCTACTGCTGCGACACTTATCACCAAAGGGGTCATCATCAAGGATTCAGGATCTGGCAACTATGGATGATATGAAACTGGCCAGCTTAGATTCAAGCGAAAGAAAAAGAACAACGGGGCGCGGAGAGATTCTACTCCGAAGCCCCTACTGACTCTGATAGTCTATATCTCTGGTGCGACCTTCTTGAAGACTTCGAGGTGGGTTTCGATGTCCTCCTTTGTGTGCTGAACTGATATCAGCCACTCCTCATCGGCGCCACAGGCCATGGCAATGACTCCCTCATTGAGCATGGTCATCCAGTAGTCCATCGTTCGCTCTTTGTCCACCTTCATCCAAGACCTATAATCTATGACTGGTTCAGTGGTGAAGAGAATCCCTCCCACAGCATTGACACCTTGGACAATCGCATCCATCTTGTTGTCTTTGATAATGTCCTCATATCCCTTCATGAGCTCGTTACCAAGCTCCGCAACATGCTTGTATGCAGAGTCTGTCAAGATCTCTGTCAGGGTGATCTTGGCTGCCTTGATAGACATAGGGTTGGCCGAGAAAGTCCCAAAGAGTCCCTCGTGACCAATTCCATCCATTATCTCTGCTTTGCCACCACAGGCTCCAATTGGCAGACCACCGCCAATCGCTTTCGCCAATGAAACCATGTCCGGCTCAACCCCGAAGTACTCGGTTGCACCACCACGGGCCAGCTTCACGCCAGTCTTGACCTCGTCAAAAATCAAGACGATGTTATGCTCTTCGGTAATCTTTCTGAGCTCGTTCAAATACTCCTCCTGAGGGGGTATTACTCCAGCGTTCATCATGGTGGGCTCAACAATGAGTGCTGCAACTTCTCCCAAGTTTTCTTCAAGAAGTTCATTCAGGGTTTCAACGTCATTGAAGGGAGTAATGATGGTGTCTTTGATGGTCCCCTCTGTGATTCCCTGACCGTAGGGCACCTTTGCAGGGCGTCGGCGCGGACCGTACTCACCCTTGCCGGGTCTCTTACTGATGTGAAGTGAGTCCATCACTCCGTGGTATCCTCCCTCGATCTTCACAATCTTGTCCTTGCCAGTATATCTCCTTGCGAGTCGAATCGCGTAAAGGGTTGCCTCGGACCCCGAGTTCACAAATCTGAGCTTCTCGATGGGCGGGAATCTCGACGCTAGCTCCTTTGCCGTATCGACTATATCTTCGTGGGGGAAGCCGTACATAGTTCCGTACTTGAGCTGCTCTTGTAGTCCTTCAATGATCTTTGGGTGTCTGTGTCCAACCATCAGAACGCCCCAACACAGGTTGAAGTCTAGGTACTCGTTACCATCGAGGTCCCAGACCCTTCCACCTTCGCCCTTCTTGACCGCCATGGGGTACGGCGCAAAATCTGGTGCCGAGCCACCGATGCCACCGGGCAGGAGTTTGATCGATTCGTCAAAGAGCGCCTTGGACTTGCCTGTCTTCTCTCTGTATCGATCCTTCGTTTCTTCAAAATGTTCCTTCGTTGCCAACTTTAATCGCCTACTCCATTCCTTCTCTTGGAAGTGAATGAGAATGTGTCACGCACTCTTAGACAGGACATGCTTCTTTATATTCGTTATGAAGCCACAAAAAAACAGACTTCAATCTGGATGGATTTCAAAGAAGGATTGCAAGATGGAATAAATTGCAAAAGGCAGTGCCTTGGTTTGCAACCAGCCACCTCAACCGCAACTTGCTTATTGCGCCGTGATGAGCTTAGATATGTAAGGTAAGTAGGTCGTTTGAGCTTCTTTGACCGCTGCCTTCTTTCTTCAGAAGTTAAAGTGACAGCAGGGTTTTGAGCATGAGAAAGCACGTTGAGAATCTGCCCCCATCTGGAATCGGATTGCTTCTTGCAATTGCCGAAGACAATGAAACAATCAGTCTTGGGACGGGAGAACCCAGCTTCGATACTCCACACCATATCATCGAGGCGGCTCATAGGGCCCTTCGGACTGGCAAGACCCACTACTCACCTGACTACGGCATCTTGGATCTCCGACGGGCGATTGCAGAGAAGATTCGTCTTGACTCAGGAGTTGATTTCAGTCCAGAGCATGAAGTCATAGTGTCAGCAGGAACCTCGCCAGCAGTGTTCAATGCTATGATGTCTCTTGTTGACAGTGGTGAGGAGATCGTCATTCCCAATCCCTCTTACTTCGCATACGACTATATTTCTAGAATAATCGGCGCGAAGCCAGTCTTCGTACCGTCGTATGAAAAAAACGGATTCATTCCTACTCCTGAAGACCTGGTGGAGTGCATCAGTCCAAAATCAAAGATGCTGGTGATCTGCTCGCCAAGCAATCCGACCGGTGCGGTCTGGGAGATGGAGAGCCTTAGAGCGGTAGCTGACTTAGCTGAAGACCATGACCTAGTTGTTCTCTCTGATGAACTCTACCAGCGAATCGTGTTTGATGATGTGAAGGCACAAAGCATCGCTGCCGTTGGCAACATGGCAGAAAGGACCCTTGTGCTCAACGGTCTTAGCAAGAGTCATGCTATGACCGGGTTCAGGATGGGGTGGATTGCCGGCCCAAGAGACTTACTTGATGGCTTCAAGAAGCTGCACGAATACAATACGATTTGTGCACCGATCGTTTCGCAGTACGCCGCACTGGCGGCGCTTACCGGTTCAGACAAGCCGGTCAAGAAAATGGTCACCGAGTATGCTCGTCGGAGGAATCTTCTTGCCGACCGGATCAACAATGAAGTTCCGTATGTCAGTGTGAGACCTCCCAAGGGGAGCTTTTTCATGTTTCCCAATATCGAAGAGCTTGCAGAAAAATATCATAGTGATATGGTTGAGTATCTACGGGGCCCCGTTGGTGAGCAATACCTGAAGGGTCTATCCTCATCTCTGTTCAGACCCGAGGACCTGGATGAGTCGACGTCACTTGCAGTCATGCTGTACCTCTATGCTAAGGGACGCGTGGTTACAGCATCAGGTACGCTCTTCGGCAAGTCTGGCGAGGGATTCCTACGTCTGTCTTTTGCGCAGAATCCCGAGGTCATCAATGAGGGTCTGGACAGGATGATTCGTTGTCTGCAACAGTGGGAGTGAGCGGCCTATCAGGCAGAATCCTGGGCTCTCAAATCGACTTAGGCATTGGAAAGTCGATAACAGTTGGTCCAAGTACTTTGGCTAGTTCCGCTTTCTCCTGACGAACAGCACGGTTACCACTACAACGGCACCTATAGCTCCTACAATCAGCGTGACAAGCAATGGATCGAAGGGTGGTGTTCCGCTAGTCGTAGTGCTGGTGGTCGTTGTGCTTGTAGTCGTTGATGTGGTTGTGGTAGTTGTCGTTGTGGTAGTTGTCGTTGTTGTCGTCACTTCTAGCACTGTTAGTGTGAAGGCTGCAGATACAGCATTTCCGCTTTCATCGCTGACGGTCACATTTAGTCCATACGCACCGGGTAATAACACAGAAGTGTTTGTTAGCAGTCCTTCGGAAGAAACTGCGAAATGAACTGTGTCATTGACGCTCCACGTGAGAGCGGATAGGTCAGTGGCCTGCAGCTGGTATGCGAATGCAACCGTTTCATT
>CAYYQL010000065.1:0-9643 GCA_964473825.1 uncultured archaeon | reverse complement strand
AGGACATGTGTACAAAGTGAATCTTATCCTTGTAGCGCGGAATCTCTTTCTCAAGCTCTTTCTCAAGGAGCTCGAGCGAGTTCCATACGATTCGAGGAAGCATCCAGTCCTCGTAATCCATGATTCTGCCCCACCGCTTTGACATGTTCATCGCATAACAGGGGTACTTGCACCCGTGGGCACATCCCAGAATGTGATTTATCGTGAAATCGCCGTACTCCACCTCGGTCTTGTAGAGGAGGGTCTTACGCTTGATGGAGGGAAATGCGTCGAAGTACACTCGGTTTTCTGGGCGAAGATCATCCGAAACGAGAGGGAATCAGAAGAGAGTTGAGGCATCCGGTTTTGTCATGTCGTCCTTTGATGAATTCTTGCCGGCCCTGTTCTTTGTGAAGGCCTTTCTTCGCTTGTCCAATGTCAGGCTCTCCCAAGAAGACACATGTTTTCTGAAGAGAAGACAAAGTCGGCAGCAAGTGCACTCGGCTCGACCCGCTGCGAGTGCCTGGAGGTGGAGGACAACGATCACGACATAGGAGTTGGAGATATCGAGGGTCACCGGTTCATGGCGGTGAACGTGAAGTTGTTCCTGTCGGAGCGGGACGGGTCGGTGGTACACAGTAGTCCTGAGTATCGCCACGACCCCCACTGCACGGTGGTGATGGAGGCGGTGGGGAAGGGGGAGGCGGTGCAGGTGGCGGTGATGATGGACCCGGGAGAGGTGGAGACCCTGGCCCAGGCGCGGCGGGACGGGCGGCTGGTGTCCTTGGAGGAGCTGGTGCGGGTGTTGCAGTTCGGGGCCCTTGGCAGCTAGGGGGGTTTCCACGTGGAAGCCGGTGGTGCCATGGCCGGCGAGGTGGTATGGTCATGATACGCAGCATGCCCTCAGGAGATCTCTGGGGATAGGCGAGATGGCCTCCTGAAGGATTTCTGGGGGAAGAGCCGCAGCGTGCTCCCAGGAGCTTGCTGGAGGGGAGAGGCGCAGCATGCGCCCCTAGGAGCTTTCTGGGAGAGAGGGGGGTGTGTGCGGGACATGTCGGCGACCAACGGCAAGTCTTATCTCCGTCAAGTGGATCTTCTCACCGGATAAGAACCACTGAGGAAGAACATGATAGAGTCAGATCGAGCCAGCAAAGACGAGATACTTTTGGTTCAGATGAAGGAAGTATGGAGCGATATTCGGAGCTACAGATCGAATGTCTGGCAGATCGTAGGATTCACGCTGGTCGCGTTATCCCTCTTCTTCGGACAAGTAGTGACGGGTTCCTTCTCGGATGAGTTCCTGAGATGGTTCTTCCTTAGCATTCTACTGATGGCCTTTCAAGTCGTGATTTGGGAGATATCTGAAGAAACGAAACAGAGGCTTCTCACACTCCGCGTTATAGAAGAAAACCTATCTCAGCGACCCAGCCCACTCTACATTGGTGGTTCGAGCCGCACCACGGATGAGGTCCATTCTGTCAGAAGATTCAGGTGGTTTCCCACTCACCTGGTCTGGTGGGGCTATCTGATAGGTGTAGCCCTCAGTTTCTTGATCTCACTGATATATTCTCTCCTTTCGGTCTATTCTGAACCTTTGCAGGGTCCTATGAATATGGCGTATAGTTTCGTTTGGATAGTGCTAGCGTTAGTCATTCTCTGCGCACAATCCAGAAGGACTATTGATTTGAAAGAAGCCGAGAAGACCGATGGTGCATCATTGGAAAGAGAGAGCGATTCGCCCTGAAGGAAAATCCTGCGAGTATGTGGATCTCAGCTATGACTACGTTTCTCTACTCGAAATGTCTGCAGGTATGGGTTATGGAATAACCCACGACCAAGGATAGGTCGTGCTCTCAGAGAATCGAATGTCCATCAAACGCTCGATCCACATCATCCGGGTCCCAGCTGAAGGGCCTTACACCCAACAGAATATCACCTGGTGCATCTCCCCAATGAAACAGATACTTTGGGTTCCTAGGTGATCCATCCGCATTCCGCATGTTTCGTCCTATCTCAGTCATCCACCCCTGTTTGAGACAATTGTCCATAAGATTCCTGTCGAAGTAGAACGCAAAGGAGTTCCATATGGTGAAATGCGTCTTTCTCACACGTCTTGGAGCTCCCCGGGCAATCCTCTCCTCGACATAATCTGACTTACCTCCGCCAAACTTCACCTGCCATTCCCAGAACTCGCCGTCAGTATCTTTCTGGTACTCAACGACAAAGACGATGAGGCCGATTCCACCAAATTCGGCAATCAGATCGTCCCACCGAGAGCAATCTGTCAGAATGGTTGTCTCACTCTCACTGTCAGTGGTCCGCACGTCCCAGAGGTGGTTCCCCTCTGCCATGTAGTGCTTCTGTTCGACTTTGGGCTCGAAGCCTGATAGAAATCCTGTCTGGATAGCATCCTGGATAACCCACTTCACATAATATCCGGGCCATTCAACTTCTTTCCAAGAGCCGAAGCCCGCCTTCTTCATTTCTCTTATAGCATCCTTCCCGTTGACCCAGCTGGGGCCCCGTTCGGTGTGACCCCCGACCTTCTCCAGGACTGCGTCATTTATCAAAGATGCCTCCTCTCTAACTGTTCGCTGCAATTTCTGCTTCTCTCCGGTCAAATTCTCTTGCTGCACGAGGATATTTGCCCCGAAGTCGCTTGATATGTGCTCTCTTGTCGAACCATCGATGCTTCTCTCCGGCCTCTGCCGAAGAGAGATGTGTTTCGATGACTTCTTCGAGATCTTCATTGATTTCGAAGCCTATGAAGTGTCGCCAGAGTTGTTTTGCAGCCACTGCTGTCGTTCCGTTCCCCATGAAGGGATCAAGAACGATATTGCCTGGTTTCGACGAGTACCTGATGAGCCTTCGAACCAATCTTGTCGGCAGTTTGGTCCCGTTCTTCTTCTCGCCTGGTTGATACTCTCGCTTGAGCTCCCAGACATCAAGGGGATAGTGCTTGATCTTGTTGAAGTAGTACTCATCCTTATCCTTAGCCACTAGAAGGATATGATAATGACTGGTCACGAACTTGTAACGCGTGAACAGGCCGAAATTGTATTTCCAGATGATATGGTTGATGGTCTCAAGGCCTAAGTCCTTGGTGGCTCTGATGACATCATCAAGATGGTTCCAACCACTGAAGATGTACATCGAACCGTGCTCCTTGAGGAGATGTTTGGCCTCTTTCATCCAAGTATGGGAGAACGTGTAGTAGTCGCTCTCGACCTCCTCATATCCCTCTACCACATTGTCTGCATCCCGGTTGTAGGCACTACTCTTCCCATCGAAGTCTATTCCAAAGGGCGGATCTGCAATCACTAGATCAACGCTTGATTTCTCGAGAGATCTCATTCCACTGACACAGTCTTCGTAGAGCACTGAGTCAAGCGGGACGCTCTCGAAGGGACTCCTCCGCTTTCGGAACAGGCTCTTCGCCTGCTTAGCAGTCCAAGTGTCCGGATCGTGATAGAACTCCGCAAGATGGGGAATATATCTCCTCTTTCGCTTTCCCATGGGCAGCAACTCGCGACATTTTACTCAAAAAGGCTTTTAGCTTTTTCGGTACGTGCCCCGTGAGCAGCTGTAGTGTATGCATGGGCCGGATATAAGTGAACTGAAAGATAGGGAATTCACTGTACTAACGTCTGGAACGCAATCGATCAGTGGAATTCTACGTTCAGGGCGATTCCTGTTGACTACTCAAAGAGCATTTCAATAAGACCACTAATGATATCTTTCTTGAGGTCCTTTTTCATCATCTTTCGTGTTTCATCGGCCGCAAGGTTAGTTGCTTCTTGCCAAGACATCTCTTCTATGAGCCGGTACGACAGAATCCGAGAAACGAGTTCCTTAAGATACTCATCAGGGTCGCGAACGTGCGATTTGGAAATCATGTCGAATATGAGACCCACGTCAAGATAAGTCTCACGTGGCGATTCTAGAATTCCACGAAGCGATGATACATTTCCTCCGGACATAGAGAACACAACGCCGCTTAGAAGCTTTCTAGGAGATACGCGAAACGATTCCTCTAGGGGAAGAGGTGTATGTGCGGAAGAATGAGGGCTGCATTTAATAGACTCTCAAAGAGAACTGGACTGGATCGCGATGCGAGGAGATGTATGCGAATATCGAGGATGCACGTCACGAAACACAGAGACCGAGACTGTCTGTGGCAAGAGCCTGGCCCTCTGCGAAACACACGGTCCGAGGCATGGCTCTCTGCTTAGCACTATTGATTGTCTTAAGATGAGGGACTGGGCTGAGCGCCATCTGAAGCCGAAATCAGCCATAAAATGGCATTAGCCGTAATGGTGAATCGACAGTGGAGTTCACAGAGAAGACAATTGACCTGGTTCTGGATCTTATCAAGGGTGTCCTTCGAAGGCTGCGTGCTGGGTGTTCGGAAGCCGAATTCCGTGAGATCATAGACCAACTCTCATCCCCTGATACAGACTGACTCGTGAAAGTTAGAGTGGCGTTTCGTCAGCATGAAGAGCACACTATACGGAAGTGGTGCTTATTAGCGGCTCTCCAAACGCATTCTTGGCATTCATGGTGTTGAACAACAGACTGGATATCGAACTACTGCAGCGAATCGCTAGACAAGCCAGAATAGATGCATTGAATGCAGTCCTTGAGATCATCACGCGGCGCCAGTGCAGAGGCGACGATGACCTGAATCTGCTCGCAATCGATATCAAACGGGCCTTGGAATACGAGTTGAACGAGGCGGCTGAGGTCAGACTACACACGTGGCTGGCTCCAAAGAGTACAGCATAGCCGTACTCGATATCCTTATTATCCTGTGCCGCGCCCTCAAGCTGTGGTGAGGAATGGTGTCCAAAAAGAAGGGCAAAGACGAACAGACTGTTGCCATCATAGAATACGAATATCCTGAGGATATCCCGGAGTTCTTTGCAACCGGTGTTCGATTCCTGGTACTGGGACCCTATCAGGTCAAGATGAACCTCTTCGTAGATGAGCCCATCGACGACGTTGCAAAAGAGGAGCTCAGAGAAGGTAAGAAAGGGAATAGAAAGGTCGTCGTTGAGAAGGCCTATGACGGGCCACGAAGAGTCAGACGGCGGTTTGTGGCCTCTGTTTCACTGCCCATGCAGACGTACAGGGATCTGGCCAAGACTGCTGCAGATATGATTAAGGAGCATGAGAGTGAGGAGTAGCATGGCTCGTTCACACAAGGTCAAGATCGGTGAGACCGAGTATTCGGAATCAGATAGCATCTCCCTCTCGTACGCCTATACCAAGTCAGGCGACTGGCAGTATTATCCCGCCTGGGAGGTAATTCCTAGTGACAAGACATCTGTGCAGTTCGAGAGGTTTGAGTACAGTACTCTGGATCTAAAACGCGACATGGAGGAGTTTCTTACTGTAGCACATAGCACAGATGCGAAGCTTGATGAGATTAAAGATGGACAGGATAGGATGGCTAGAATGTTGAGGCGAGTACAGGAGCATCTCGGCATCGAAGAAGATGAGGATGCCATCGAGCTCAGAAACGTGTCTGATGAAGAAGCAACACAGCTGATAGAAGAGTATATGAGAGAACACGGGCGGGCATGGCCTCAGGATGTGGCTGAGGACCTCAGGTTGCCATTCGCCCAGGTGATGAAGATCACAACGATGTTGATGAAGAAGGGGGTGCTTGAGGAGATTGGCGAAGAGCAGGAATGAACCAGCCGGCCCGAAGGTACTTTTCAGATACGGCGATTCCATCAAAGGCGAGAAGATCCATGTGGAGGCTCGGAAGATAAAGGTGCATCCGAGGCCCAAAGCTAGGAGTGGCAAGGATCAGATACAGAGTGCGGAGTGCTCTAAGACTGCTCAAGCATGGATCACCAGAGAGATGCGTTATGTTCGAGACCAGAACTAGTGTGCCCTTGATGGATTCTTAGGGCCTTCGGGCTATCCTCAATTTGCCGGGTTGAACCTCATAGATGGTTCCGTCACGTTTGAGACGCTGTATTGCTGGTTCAATCAGATGCTCCGGGGTGTTGCCCTCGGCTGCTATTACTTGGCGTAGATGCTGTTCATCCACTACTTCGTCTTTCTGTTCCAACAGTTGCATCGTCTGAAGGACAAGTGCATCCATTAGGGCTTCAATGGAGCCAGTTTCTACTCCTCCAATCATCCCCCTCACAGACATGCGTAATCTGTCCTGTTCCAGATCCGTAGCCCTATCGTCCCGCCCCTCGGGAGTTGTCGACCACTCCGGATTTGGTTCCGCGTATTTCATTCCCGCCTGTATCTTCATATGCTTGTGGAGCATCAGGAGGTACTTGGCTGTCAGAGCTACGTTCCGCACTCTCCCGGCTAGCTCATCTACGGAGAATGCATCATCGTACAGACGGTCGGCCACTACGAATCCAGGTAACGGATCCACAGAGAAACCAATCTCGGTCCTGCCAAGCTGAGCATTCGCCATCCGCATCATGACGCGCCAATCATGGCCACCTATCATCTGGTAGTACGCTAAGTCATCACCTACCAATCCGAAGTTCTGCAGAATCATACTGCTCTGCTCCCCGCGATCCACCGTCACCTCAGGTCCCTCCCAATCGAATGTCCATTTTGGCATCCCATCGGGCTTCTTGGTTTCTTCTGCATCGGACTGTTTCATGCACCACTCCCGTGCGGCGCCTGTGATTGCGTCCCAATCAGTGTAGCTGATGTTCTCACTCCTCCTCATCCTTTGTGTAGAAGTAGACCCTGGCAATGGCTCTCCAAGCGAATCGCCGACGTGTGACTCTTACGCGATGAGAATTTCCCGGGATTTCTACTTCGACATCTCTCTCTGGGAAATTGTCCTGTAACAGGCGCTCGACGGTCCTATACCGGGAGGCCTCGCGCCATGGAAGATCCTGCAATTCCCCCGTGGCGGCGTCTCTCTTTTTCAGACTTCTCACGTCCCAGATGAACCTGTAGTTCGTTCCATCCGCATCATCCTCCAGCATCTTGATACCCTGGAGCTCGATTCCGTAGGGCTCGAAGAGTTTGGTCAGGAATCCTTTCTTACCGTAGAGCAGTCCCTTGATTACCACTACTATGACCTCCATACCTTGATAGGATAATTAGGATACGAAGAGACATATGTTTCTTCCGCAGAACACGACTTATGAGCTATCCCCATCCCTATGATTGACAGCATCCGCGAGACCCGTCGGTTCAGGGGCGATGGGGTCATGCTCGAGGTCAGATACGAGAAAACCATGTTCGATGTCCAGATCCAGCTAGAAGATGATGCACTGGTTATCAGGTTGACAAGGCTGGAGATCCCTCAAGTCCCCAAGGATGAGGAGCAGTCAGAGGACCGTTGAGGTATTCGAGTCTGTGCTATCATGTATCAGCCTCAAGGGCATACTTAGGGCTACTCGGCGAAATACCCGAAACTGTCAGCATCTTCTATCATCTCTATAATGAATTTCGAAAATTGATGAAAGACATCATAATCCTGCCTGATATCGTCGGCAAGTTCAGTTCTGCCCTCGAGAAGGGCATACCGATAGACTGTCCGAAGGCGACTCTGCCGCTTCCGAATCTCTTCGAACACCTCTCGATACCTCTTACCAAGCCTCTCCTTGGCCCATTCCGGCAGTTGTCCTGCAGACGTCATGTCTGGGAAGATGTCACGGATACATTCGATGGCCGTTGTGATTCCGTGCGAGTCCTCGATGTCATTCAGAGCGCGTTTCCAGTCGATCTCTCCCCGTTTTGGCATCGCAAGATACGCTAAGGCAATCAGTCCTGCCGCTAAAGCCAAGAGGAGGAGCGTGAACGGTGTAATCGGATTGCCAAACACTGAGGTAGAGATAACGGAAACCAAAGTAATTGTGCCAGCAGCTATGCTTACTATCCAGCTCAAGGTCTGGAGCGTGGGATACCGTCTTGATTCCTGGAGTCGCTGCATAGAGGTAAGAATCTCCCCAATCAGACTCATACTCGATGTATCTCTCTCGCCCATCTCCTCATTCCTTCTTCAACAGCCACTGGATCTCCACAAAGCGCCCATCGTCATCCTCATGCCATCCATCCCATTGCTGGCAATACCAAGTAGACAAACACGAGAGCCATCACCACGAGGAATACAATGACTACTGCGATGATCTGTGCAATGCGTTTCCGCTTCGTCGGTTTCCCTCTTGCAAGTGGTGTACCTGTCCTCTTCGGCATCCGTAGTCCTCCGTTTCGATTAGGACAAATAGGATATACAGGAAGATATACGTCTTTCGAGACACTGGGCCCTGTAAAATAATTCATCCTGCGACACACTCCAGGAGATTCAACTGGTGGATATTATGCAGGAGGACCTTGATCAGCAGTTCTCGCCGCTGCTCTCGGTATCCTCTCGACCTCAGACTCCCGGTGAATCGTATCTTCAACATGCTGAACACGGTCTCCACCAGACTCCGCTTTCCATACTCATGCACCCGCTTCCACTCAGCAGGATCTGCTCGATACGCCCGGATCACCTCCTTGTAGCCTCGATAGCCCCGTGACTGCGCCGTCAACCTCTTCTTCGGTTCAATGGCCGGGTATGCTCCAAGGTCATGGACGTACTGCACGTTCTGTCGGGAGATGTAGGCCCTGTCACCATAGACATGGTCGAGTCGCTGCTGCGGCACCCGTCTCAGCAGGGCCACCAGATGTCTCGCATCACCCCCGGGGCGAGCCTTGACTCTGACCGCATGGACCATGAGGGAGTCCGTGTCCACCGCTGCGTGGAGGGCCGTGAACCGTCGTCTCCGCGTCCTCTTGAACCGGACAGTCTGCCACTCGCCCCCGGTGGAGTGAGAGAACCCGGTGGCATCCACCGCGACCCGCCTGGGAGGGGGACGTCGCCGGGCAACGGTCTCGTACAGCCGGTGAAGACGAGGGGGCTCCAGTCGTTTCAGCGCTCCGTTGAGGAGGGTGTGACTGGGTGGTCGCTCCAGCCCGAGTCGATGGAGGAGTTCTGGCTGAAAGGCCAGCCATGCCACGAAATCACGATAACCCATGCCGGAATCGAATTTGAGTCCGAACAGGACAAACAACACCGGGAGGGGGAACTCCACTGGTCGGCCATAGCGAGACCTGACATCCGGAATGGTATTGCAAAGGCTCATAAGCTCTTGAAGTAGGAAGTGAAAGCGGCGAGCTTTGGCCGCTTCATATGAGGCATTGTAGCACATGAATCATGTGATGTGGCCAATTCGCCTCTGAATCCTTGTATTATTTTACAGAGCCGCGTGTGTGGAAATTCTTATATCCTATTGCCATGCTCACCAGAACGGTGCCTAGTATGTCGGACGAACGCATTATTCTCTGAAATGACCCGGCATAAGAGATCCGAGAATAGTAGTATTCTGGGGCGATATCGGGCATATTGGTTCTGAGCTCTCTGAAATTCAAACTCCATTACACCATGGAGGGTATGTCGAATTGAACAATCTCAGTGTAGAAGTAGATAACCTATCGAAGACATTCGTGTCGACCAAGAGAAGAGCAATGGTAATTCCCACCTCAAAGAAAGAGGTGGAGGCGCTCAGGTCGGTCTCACTGGATATTCCGCGTGGTAGAGTCTACGGTCTCCTAGGCCCAAATGGAGCAGGCAAGACCACACTAGTGAAGACACTGGCGACGCTCGTCCTACCCACCTCAGGCA
>CAYYQL010000064.1:0-9685 GCA_964473825.1 uncultured archaeon | reverse complement strand
TCTCAACAGTCACATCGTCGGTTGTTGAGGCCTGACCCCAACATTCCCCAACCAACGCCCTCGCGACCGTGCCCGATCTTCCACCCCTGTTGAATCGCCGAAGTACTCCGTTGATCATCATCATATCTGTGCCTTGACGAACCTCACGACGGATGTCAGCAGACGTGATGTCGATTTCTGAAAACCAATCCATTGCAGCCTGGATTGTATCTAGCATTAGGGTAGCACCAGAGTCAGGCCAAACCTGAGCAGAGATAAGGCTTTGGAGTTGAGCAGCATCTCTAGAAATACAATTTGCCTCGGAGAATGATAACTCCGGTTCCGCTCACCTTAACGTTCTGAATTGCCTCATTGTCGCCCCGTGCTTCCACGAATATCTTCCCCGGCCGATTGACGTGACTTCCCTGCTCAATAACAATGCTTGTCACTGGATATGACGCATCCAGTATGCCGTAGCGGAGCATATACCAGCACATACTCCCTGCAGCTGAACCGGTCACAGGGTCCTCATTAATACCGAGAGCTGGAGCAAAGTGGCGAACATGAACATCTGGCGTGGGTTTTTCAGTTTCAGGAGAGAACACCTGGATAGATATCCAGTCAGAGTCTTGCTGCAGTTCGTTGAGTCGTTTCCAGTCGGGCTGTATCCGTTCCAACGATTTTGGCGTGTTCACCGGAATCATGAGCTGCGGCGTTCCAGCGCTCACAGTCTGGATGGGGTGGGGAGTCATGATGTCGGCAAGACTGAGACCCAAGGCTTCTGTATAGTCTACCGGGTCGTAAGTCTCCATGAACTCCACTTTTTCGTGAGTGATTTGAATTTCGTGAAGACCTGTCTGCTCATTCTTGACTACCTCGACTTGAAGCATGCCAATTCTTGTCTCTAATTCAAACATCGTTACATCTTGTGGTATCTCAGCGAGCCCGACCTCAATCAATGCGATAAAAGCAGACAAGGTTAGATGGCCCGAGAAATTCATCTCTCCTCCCGGGGTCCAATAAGAGAACCGATAGTCGGCCTTCTCGGAACCCATAACGAAGACTGTCTGACCAACACCCATCTCCCTTGCAATAGTGCGAATATTCTCATCAGAGAGACGGTCAGCTCCCAGTATGACCATGGCGGGGTTCCCTCCATACGGCGTATCAGTAAATGCGTCAACCTGGATCACATCAAGGGCTCGCTTTGATTGCATTGCACCATAACCTCAACCTATATAATCTGACTCATCAATTTAGGCTTTTAGCCTTCGGGCCCCTCTTGATTCCAAGTGACTCAGGTGGTGGCCGGCCGTCTATCGCGAGAGTAAGAGCAATCTGAAGGTTGAACAGTAGGCCATGTCATCTTTCTCTATTCGGTCCCCAGAACGCTGTGCATCGGCAAGTCCGAGATAGCCATGTCCAGCTGAAGCGTCGAGAATCAATCCTGACATCGAGCAGTATTCGGTCAGCCTGCGGGCAATTTGTCTTCGGACTCCACTGAACTCAGGAAAGAACTGATAATGCTCCTCATCGTAGAAATAATGGAATGTCATCAGACTTTGTTGTGTCTTCATCCAAGAAGAACCCTGTGAATCCAGTAGTCTGGCTATCTTATTTCAGATGCTGAAATGGGAGGAGCATAATCATAAGCCTATCTCCAAGAATCCTTCGGAGAAGACAGGTTCAAAGCAGGGATTAGAAGGTGGCGGGCACACGGGTAATCGTGGTAGGAGGGGGGAGTTTCGTAATTGAGGGCATGTAACGAAAAACTAGCCCATGTACCCGCCTTGGTATGTTGTTTCTATCCGCCTACCATTTCTTGATATCGAGTTTCCTTTGGCAGGACATATTAAAGTTTCGTTTGGGCAGTTGGAAAACTTGATGTTTTTTGGTGCTAGGCCTCTAGCATTCTGATTCTGTTCTTGAATGGTCAATGATTGTCATCGGATATGGACAGATTATGGCGTCATCATTGCAGCAATATCTAGGCGGAACCTCATCTATGATATCGGCGAGTGACCAAGCAAAAAAAGAAGCATAGGAGCACCAAGAGGGTGCTCCAATAAGACACTAGTCACCAGTGTATGGAGTAGAGATACTCTCTTCTTCCATCTTGTCTGGCTTGCTTCGCTTTCGCCACTCCTCGATGGGTATACCGAATTCCTTCTCGAGATGTGCCCTATGGATAGTGTTCATTGTGCAGAACGGTATGATTCTGCCGTCAGGAACACCATAGTTGACATCACAGTGCTGAACCCGTTCCAGATCGAGATTGTAGGGATCCTGGAAGTGCATCATGCCAATCATGATGACACGGTCCATAAACTGCGATAATGAGTTATAATCACCCCGGTTCAAGAACGCCTTCAGAAGGTCGAGCATGACTCCCTTACGCCTGATATGTCGAATCCCGGCAGCAAGCTTCGCTTTGGCCCTCTTGCTGGCAGCACGCTTCTCGTCAGCATACAGATTGGAAATCTCCTCGAAGAGCTCGATGAACTTGTCAACATCAAGGAGTTCAGTAATGGGCACATAGGATCCGTCCTCTTCGATGTACAGGAAGGTAGACATTCCACACGCAAAGTGGGAACTGAGTTCAAGTTGTGGAGAGCCCTTCATGAGACCAAGACCCCGTCCTAGGGGCATCATCGCAGGAACCGGGAGCCATGCATCGGCAGGTATTCTTCCATCTGTCTGCTCCTCAATAAGCTTGATGCAGTCGGGTATCGTTATTCGCATTCTCTGTCTGGCATCGTAGTCAATGCGACCGGTAATACTGACCGGCTGGAAATTCACACAGCGCACAACATCACTGTTCTTGACTGCAAACTCGACTATGTCACCGAGCTGGTCCTCGTTCACACCTCTTACGACGGTGGGCACCAACACAAGAGAGTCGAGTCCAACCTCGCGGCAGTTCTCGATGGCCTTCAGTTTCAGAGGGAGGAGATTCGTTCCTCTCGCCTCTATGTATGGTTCCGGAGTCAATCCGTCAAACTGCATGTATATTGTTGAAAGACCTGCATTAAGAAGCTCTCTGGTATAGTCCAGACTCTTCCCAACTCTGATGACGTTGCTGGCAATCTCCACATGACGGAAACCCAGCTCTTTCGCCCAGCGGATGTAGTCTGGCAGATGTCTACTAACGGTAGGCTCCCCACCAGCAAACTGGATGGCAGGAGTAGGAACCGGTCTGTTCCTCCTGAGATTCTTCATCATCTCAAGAACCTCCTCGGGCGTAGGTTCGTAGACAGTACCAGATTCAGCTGCATGTGCAAAACAGATAGGGCACCGTAGATTGCATCTGTTGGTAACATCAAGCAATGCAAGTGCTGTGTGCGACTTGTGCTGTGGACACTGACCACAATCAGTTGGACAGCCATTGACGGTCTCGGTTCGAGGATTATCAAGACCCACAGTCTTGTACCAGAACGTCTGGGCCTTGCGCCACATATCTGCATCGCCCCAGTATACATCAAGGAATTCACCGTGCTTATCGCACGTCTTCTTCATCATCACTTTGCCATCTTCTTCGAAGAGTGTGGCATCGATCACCGAAACCTCATCATTCGCTAGGAAGCATTCAGGACAGATTGACTGGGTGGTATAGGGAAGCTCTCGAATCTCATGTTTCTCAAAATGATAACGTGAGATATCCTTGCCATCTGTCACATGGGTGAGGGGCTCTTCAGGGATCGGTTTAATCTCGGGCTCCATTATCTATCGCCTCAACTCGGAATAATGCCACCACTGAAAGTAGTGGTATTCCACATCCCTGCGGACCAGATAATCAATATAACCTTTGTCCGAAGTTTCAGAGTATGAATCAAAGGACTAACTCGATCTAGATGGATTCCATATCTAGGACATATCCTTCACGAAAACCGCCTCGTTTGCGTTTCTTCTGCTCTCGCAAGTCCTCGATCTGGTCAAGTCCAAGACCTCGGTGAGTAAGCAAGGCGTTGATTGCTTCAAAGACATCAGCGATTTCTGTTTCCTCCCCCGAGTCAAGAAGCTCAGAAGCTTCCTCCACAATCTTGTATCGGATTAGCAGGTCTAGCTCTTCGCCAGTGGCCCTTCTCACAGAGGGAGAACCACCATTATCTCGGATAATCCGAGGAATGAAGTCACGTACCAGCTTCTCATCGGGCAACCTAGGCACCATCTTCTACGCGGCCAATCACTAGGGCAGCTTCGATATGATCCCTGGCAAAGTCAAAGAAACTATCCATCACCGCCCGTATCTCTTGGGAAGGATTGCTGCTCCATGGCTTCATTGCGTCACGCGCGATATCATCCGTCATGGACTCAAATGCAAGGTACTTCAGGTTGCGTTCATCATCAACCGACACAGTTCCCACCCATTGTCCATCTTTGATGAGCTGGTATGTTGGCAGGAGGTCTTGAAGTGAATCGGGGACAATCGCGTCCCAGAAAACAGAGTAACCGTTGAACTGCCCCGGCTGTCCGAGTGCAATTGTATACGTGTCCATCTTCGCGACCGCCCCCTCAATCCTATACAGAATACCAATCCGACAGTTAAGGCATTGATTGAACTCGAGGCCATCTCCTGATGGATTTGTATAGGCAATTCCATTCTTCTCCACGTTGTCATCGTTACAGTGTGGACAGAGATTCATTCCCCAGCGCACCTCAACATGCTCTTCAAACGGGCCCTCTAGAAGTCGTTGCCGGGCTTCCTGGAAAGCTTCCTGAACAGCACTTTGGCCTTCTGTCTCCATCTTCTTCCTGACTATGCCCCAGACTTCCAGCAAATCCTGCCACCTTACATTAAGGATGATATCAGCCAGTTGGTCCAGAGACTTTTCTTCTAACGCACTCATTCAGTTCACCTTATACTTTGAGCCTCACGAACAGGCTTGTGTAACTTTCAATTAAGTCTTCACCGACTGCATCCGATGGTCAACTAACGCTAGCCTAACCTTTTTAACGAAGATAATTCTGTCCGAACAAAGAGCCCAACAGGTGATACAAGGATGGATTGTCAAATCATATAGGAACGAGAAGACATCTCCTGATTCATTCCATCCTCCATTCCTGCAATCAACAGCCTCTGGGCACCGTTCTTATTCATCATATAAGCAAAATGAGAGGATACTACAATGAGCCCCCTTGCGAAGCGATATGACCCGAAAACTGTTGAAGAAGAGATCCTTGAATTTTGGCAATCGAAACGCATCTATGAGAAGACCATAGAACTGAGAAGGGATGGGCCAAGATGGAATTTCCTTGAGGGGCCACCAACAACTAACGGATTCATGCATGTCGGTCATGCAAGGGGGCGGGCAATCAAAGACACCCAGTTGCGATACATGACCATGAAGGGCTTCAATGTATGGCGTCGTGGTGGGTGGGATATGCAGGGCCTTCCTGTCGAGCTCGAAGTTGAGAAGAATGAAGACATAGCCCAGAAGGGCGATATAGAGACCTCCTTGGGCCTAGACCTCTTTGTAGAGAAGTGCAAAGACCTGGTAGACTTCTATCTGGAGAGGTGGGTCAATGATTCTATCAGATTGGGTCTATGGCTTGATTATGAAAATGCATATCAAACAAGACGGGACAAGTACATAGAACATGTCTGGCATTTTCTTAAGTTGGCTGATGGCAAGGGGCTCCTCGGCAGAGGATATCGCGTCAATCCCACATGCCCCAGATGCGTAACAGCACTCTCAGGCCACGAAGTGTCTCAGGGATACGCAACCAAGGTCGACCCCTCAATATACGTGAAGTTCAAGCTAGTGGATAGAGAGAACGAATACTTGGTCATATGGACAACGACACCCTTCACGCTGATTTCGAATGAGATGGTGACGGTGCATCCCACCTATGAGTACGTCAAAGCCAATGTTGGTAACGAGTACTGGTGGGTTGTCGAAGATCTTCTTGAAACGGTTATGGAGAAAGCTGGCATAGTGGAATACAGAGTCGAAGATAGGCTTGATGGCAGGGAGATGCAGGGCTGGAAATACGAACACCCCTTCAGTGATGAGGTGCCTTGGCACCAGGACCGATCTGAGAAGTTCATGCATGCAGTGGTGACAGGGCATCATGTTACAGTCGAGGAAGGGACAGGGCTTGTTCATACTGCTCCGGGCTTCGGGCCAGATGACTTCGAGATGGGAAAGGAGTATGATGTTCCAGTCTTTTGTCCTGTGACCCGGTCCGGTAAGTTCACTGAAGAAGTGCCCATGTTCGAAGGCAAATACGTGTTCGACACAAATGCCGACGTGCCTGCATTGCTCACAAAGAAGGGGCTGCTTATACATCAAGAAACAGTAGAACACGAGTATCCCCATTGCTGGAGATGTGACACACCACTAGTGTATCTCGCAGATAGCAATCAATGGTTCCTCAAGATGAAAGGAGTCAGAGAAAAGCTGGTTGAACACAACTCCTCAATAGAGTGGACTCCAGAGTGGGCCGGCAGTGGAAGATTTGGGGACTGGCTCGCCAACGCTGATGACTGGTGCATATCCCGCTCCCGGATATGGGGCTCACCGCTTCCCGTCTGGGTCTGCGATGATTGTCAGAGCGAGGTCGTAGTCGGATCAAGAGATGAACTAGAAGAACGTGCAAAGGAGTTCCCAGACGAATTCGAGATGCACCGCCCGTGGGTTGACAGAGTCGTACTTGAATGCCACGCGTGTGGCGGGGATATGCATCGGGAACCCTTCGTCACAGACTGCTGGCTTGATTCTGGAATGGCACACTCTGCAAGTGTTGATTATCTTGATAACAAGGCTCTGTTCAACGAGCTCTTCCCCTATGACTTCATCACAGAAGCAGTGGACCAGTCCAGGGGTTGGTTCTACAGCCTGCTGTATACCTCGGTGGTCATGCATGAGAAGGCCCCATTCAAGGCCTGCGTGAGTCAGGGTCACGTACTAGACGAGGACGGAGGCAAGATGAGCAAATCCAAAGGGAACGTAGTGTGGATGAACGACGCCTTCGATGAAGTCGGAGCGGATCCCTTCAGGATCTTCGTCATGAGTCGCGCAGCTCCGTGGACTCGGATGAATTACGATAGGAAGGAGATTGAACTGACCCAGAAGAACCTCGATGTACTCTGGAATGTCGTTCTCTTTGCCGAGACATACATGGACTTGGATAAGTTCAGTTTCAATGAAGAACGGATGACGACCTCATTAAGTGACGCAGAGCCTGAGGACAAGTGGCTACTGTCCCGAGTGCAAAGTGTCACCAAGACGTTCCGCGAACAGATGGAGAGCTTTCTCTACCATCGTGCAGCCAGAGCTCTGCTTGAGTTCATGAGTGAAGACCTGAGCAGAGTGTATCTTCCACTGGTGAAGAAACGTGTCTGGCTCGATAGTGATAACCCGAAGAAGGTCATGGCTTACGACGTTCTCTACTTCGCTCTGAAGACTCTAATAGAATTGCTCAACCCCCTCACGCCATTTCTGTCAGAGAAGATACATCGGGACTTTCTCACTCGATTCGGAAGAGAACTTCCCGAGTCAGTGAATATGGCGGACATGCCATCAGTCGATGAATCCCTCCTCGACCTTGAAACGGAGGCCACCTTTGTTGTGCTTCAGGAGCTTCGTAGTGCGGCAAGCCACGCTCGGAACAAGAAAGGGGTCAAACTCAGACATCCGGTTGCAAAGGTCATGCTTGTTCCCGACTCTGAAGAGATAGCAGCACGTGCAAGAAATCTAGCGGATCTTCTGCTTGACGATCTAAACACTCGAGAGTTCCAGGTGGTTGAGTCCGACTTGATGGAGGATTTCGTGCAACTCACCATGAAACCCAACTACAAGGCCCTTGGTCCCAGATTGAAGGACAAGATGAAGGATTTGGTCGAAGCGTTAGGCACGCTTGACGCTGAGGAATTAAGAAGCCACCTTGAAGAGGGAGAAGCAACCATCGAGTTAGACGATACAACCGTGACTCTCCAACCTGGAGACGTGGAATTCGAAGAGACCATGCCGGAGGGCCTGAGTTCATCAGAGAGTAAGGTTGGACGAGTATTTGTCGACGTCACCAGGACCCAAAGCCTCGAAGCAGAGGGTCTTGTAAGGGATGTCACACGTCGAGTTCAAGTCATGAGGAAAGAGCTCGATCTGAAAGTTGAGCAGACCATAGATCTACTGATCAAATTCTCTGATGATGAGTCAGTCAAGCTTGCTGAAATGTTCGAGGAATACCTAGCCAACGAAACAAGAGCGGATGAACTCAGACTCATTGAACCCAAGTCTAAGATTGACTGGAGAGAATATGAATATGTCAAGGACTGGGAAGTAGACGACCTGACCTTGAAGATAGGCATGAATCCGAAGTGAATGACTACTGATGTTTGTCACTCAGCATCTCAACAAGTCGGTAGAAGAACTCGGCATTCTTCTCAATCGAAGAAATCTCTACCCATTCATTAGAACCATGCAGGTTGTCACCCTCCGGCCCAAAGTCAAACAGATCAGACCCGTACCCGCTGAAATACCGAGAATCTGAACCACCAAAGCCCTCGACCAGTTGAAAGGGTATGCCAACATCGTTCAGAGCGATCTCTGCAGCTTGAATGAGAGGGGAGTTCCTGTTGCTCTCTACGTATCCTATTCCGCTGCTGGCTACCACAGAGTCAAATCGAACAAACTCGCCCACTGCTTTCTCGATTGCAGTCGTGACAGTCGAACCATCATTGGTCATAGCACGGATATCACAGTAGAGGTCCCATATTTCATCTCGCCTCTCAAGGAGGTTTGGACAGATGACAGTACCCTTGTCTGAGTGTTCTGTAGGAAACGATGCCTGACTCACTGATAGAAGAGATCGCATCAAGCCGGTCAGAGCCTCATCATATTCGTGGATTTCTCCCTCAGTATCAGTATGCAGGACGTCAAGTTCAACCCAATCTGGAACTACATTCGATTTCACAAATGCCCCTCTCAAACTCTGTACCAAGGTCTGAGGGTGGAGATCAAGATACTTGGAAGCTGTCAACATGGCATGCCTGTCAACTCCTAGCCGCAGATATGCAGAGTGCCGAGTATCGGTTCCAAAGGTCTCCGTCTTGAACCGCACTGTTTCCACGACGCCAGTGTCAGTGGTCGGTACTGAATGCAGTTTAATATGGGTAGGCAATATATTCCGTCGCCTGTAGATCACCTGTTGATGAATCCCGTCCGCAACGACGATATAGTCAGGAAACGCCCCACGGTCTAAGAGATAATCACGAAGATACCGTGCACCATGAGCACCACCTATCTCCTCATCGCCGGTGGCCGCCACCATGACCCTGCAGGACAGATCGGAGTCCGAGAGTTTCTCCGCAAGATGAAGTAGCGATACAATATTGCCCTTGTCATCACAGGTGCCCCTGCCGATTGCACGATTTCCCTCTACAACCAATGAGAATGGGTCAGTCTTCCATCCTCCACCAGTGGGAACCACATCAAAGTGGGCCATGAAGAGAACCGAACAAGGCCCATCGCCATATGTTCCCAGTGCCGTGTAGTATCCATCTGACTCCAGGGTCTCTGTTTCAAAGCCATATTGATCCAAGATAGAATTGATGTACTCTGGGCATTCGGTTGATGCCTGCTTTCCTGCATCTCGATCGTTCACTGTGTCAATTGAAACCAGCTTGGACAGAACCTCAACAGTATCAAGAGTCATTGCTACCATCTGCACTAGGAGCAGAGTAGAAATATCTTTCCAAATCTTG
>CAYYQL010000063.1:0-10266 GCA_964473825.1 uncultured archaeon | reverse complement strand
TCACCGGACAGGCAGGGCAGTCTGGAGATCTGGCTGTACAGATCTCTCTTCCATGAGCACCGATTATGCGTGCATAGTCGTCCCATTCGTCCTTGGGTAGGATCTCCATCAAATCCCTCTCAATCTTCTCCGGGCGTTCTTCTTCCGAGAATTCCAAGCGTTGAGTGACTCTCTGAATATGTGTGTCAACAACCACGCCCTCGTTGATATCAAACACAGTCTGAAGAATCACATTGGCTGTCTTCCGTGATATGCCAGGCATCTTAGAGAGATCCTTGATGGTCGTTGGAACTTCTCCTCCGAAGTCTTCAACCAGCATCTTGGCCGTTTTCATGATGTACTCGGTCTTCCGGTTGTACATGCCCGCTGGTCTGATGATTCCCTTGACTTCGTCGGGGTCTGCCCCCTTCAGGGTCTTCGGGTCTGGATACTTATCGAAGAGCTCTGGAGTGACTGAGTTCACACTCTTGTCAGTTGTGTGAGCTGAGAGAATCGTGGCAATTGTCATCTCGAATGCATTACTGTATTCTAGGTATGTGGGCGGAGCATTAGGGTAGGCCTTCTTCAGTCGTTTCATGACCTCTTCTACGCGCTCTTGAAAATCCATCTTGGGATTCCTCATCTGGAATGGTATCTCTGTTCGATACATATTGAGGCAGCAGGCAGACCTTAAGTTTCCTTGCTTTCTGTTTCAGGTTTCTCTTCTCCGTTGATGTTCAAGGCTCCCCGATGAATCAATCCCAAGATGAGAAGATTCATGAAGAATATGATGACGAAGAGAAATACTGGACTGGAATACTGGAAGATGAATCCTGCCACCAGAGGGCCAATCGCCCTTACTGCATAAACCGTGAACCAGAAACAAGCAAGCATCTTGGCTGTATCCGTCCGTGGAAGGGACTTCTGTACCATTGTGATAAGTAGAACCCACCAGAGCAGATCATTGACATTTTTCATTACAATGGCAACAAAGGGGACTGTGAAGATCGTCCCCAAGCCCGGCCACAGCGATTCCGCCAAGGCGTACAGCTCGATGGGCCCCCAGAAGGTTACGAAAGAAGCAAGGACGAGAAGAAATACAGAAACAGGCATAAGAGTATACACAGCGATTCCTGCTTTCTTGATTCCGATTCTGTCAGACATTCGACCGACCTTCAAGACAAGCGGTGCGCTAAGGAGTAAGGAGACAAGCACGATGATAGTGATTCCACTGATTGAAACTCCAATAATCTCGTTAGAATAGATAAGAGCTCCAAAGTGAAACATATCATCACTTAGCGCATCGATGATTACAATGAGGATCACACCCGGGATGACGGAAAGGAGCTGTCGTACGGCCTTGGCATTCTCTTGCATGAAGTCCCTGAAGAGAGAAGATGCTCTCTCTCGTGTCCCATTCTCCTCAGCTGGCAGTAGCAGACGGTCACGTATGATAGCGCATATCAGAAGGGAAATTCCGGTGAAGAGATACAAGATCCGAAAGCTCTCAACGAATCCAAATACTGGAATCAGAGCTGAGAATACCAAGAGTGTGATGACTCCCAAAGCCTTCCCTGCATTAAAGAGTGAGAGCGCAAAGCCACTATCTTTCTTCGGTATACTGTCCATAATGAAGGCCGTGGAACCCCCCTTGGCCAAGTTCGTCAGGGCAAAGATGTTGAGTGAAACGAATACAATGATGAAGGAGTCAGTTATGCCAATCAGCAGGTAATATAGCGCGTACATGGCCATCGCCACGACGGAGAGTTTCCTTCTATCATAATTGTCCCCAATGTATCCGCCTCCAAGTCTCGAAAGTGCAGCCACCACACCAGTGATACTCGCGACCGCACCAATCAAGATGTACTCCCAGCCAAGGTTCCGCAGATACAGGTTGAAGAAATTTCCCAGAGTCATCAGAGCATTGAAAGTCCATGAGGTAAGCAAATAGACAACGTAGTTCTGCCACGAGAAGACTCTTCTCAGTGACGCAATAATGTTCTTGCCCTCAATATACTCCCCGTTTTCGTTGTGCGGAGGGACGCTGGTGATAGGTTCGCGGTCCTCCGTAGCTGATCCCTCTTTCTTATCTTCTTGTAACCTCTGCATACAGTACTCTCCTGACCCGTAAATACCGAGCCAACCTTGACATCTGCGTGGATAGGCCCACGCAGAGTCTGTTCTTGAGTACTGACATAGCTATTTAGACTCCCATCGATTCTTGCTGTCAATATTTCCGGCCCAATTACTCGGACACGGCAATACACAGTGACAAGTCTAACGTTTGGCTACTCATCATATATTGTGACACTGATGCTTCCGTCTGCCTTTGGAGCAGCAACTAATTTGTGGCTACAGATATCTGCAGTCAGCACAAGACACTCCGGTGATGAATTAGCCATCATCAAGTTCCGGACTGCCATCTCAAGGTTGGCTGCTACTAACCTGACAATCTCAGGGTCGTTGAAGGGGTCAACTGCCCGTCCATTCTCAGGCTGGACTAGGAATGCTAGCGTGTCGATGCTTTCACTTCTGATCAATCACTCTTTCCTCCGATTTTCTTTGTTCATTCAACATCTCTCAAAGTATTTGTTCTAGAATGGTTCTGGTTCTTCCCATTGTGACGGATTCATTTTTTCTCTCATCCTCCTGTGAATTGTTGCTGTAAGTCGATGTTATCATACATCCGGCTTACGGCCAGTCAACGCCGTCAGCTGACCTTTCCCGACCTCAGTCTCCTCGTAGCAAAAGCTGAAGTCTAGAAAGGACAAGGATCTTCGCATGGAGGTTGTACGATGGTCGATAGATCACCGACACCCTTTGCACAGAGCTCGAGAACGATACGACTCTCTGTCAAAGACTCGTACACTTCTCGCATACTTGCGGCGCTGATTGTATTCACCTCCTGGCCTTTTTCCGCCAGATGGTCAGGTATCTAAGTGTCCACACTGAAGCTGTGTGGCTTTCATTTGCGCAACACTTCATAGAGACCGTTCTTCGTCGGACTCCATTTACAACTGACAAGTATATGGGGGCTAGGTCCTAAATAAAAGAAGCGGGGTACGAAAAATCGATATTCCAAGCCTTCTGTCTCCATTCTTCTGCATGGGGGAGCTCGCTCTCGTGAAGTTGGCTCGCAGGACCGAAAATCCTGACGATTTCTCGACCCAAAATCTTAACAAGTGGCCACGAGTATCCTGATATGACTTGACTTGAAACCTCTTGGTCCTTCTGAGCTTCGAGTGCTGAGGCGCTTGGCAATCAACCCTACAGAGAGACAGGTTGGTATTGCAGAACAGCTTGGTGTCAGCCGGTCTGCGGTAAGCCAGATATGGAATCGATTAGTGGATGAAAGGAGTCTCCGTGTTCGCTGTCTTCTGGACTACTACGTCCTTGGCTTCTCGATACTTATTGGTTGGGTATGGAGTGAGGAAGATGCAGCTGCCGTTGAGAAGTTCTCCAGATGGCTTGATGCAAATCCGTTTGTTATAGCCAAGGCAGACGCGCTCATGAGTACCAAGACGGACGAGAGAGTGTATTTCGAAGTACTCTTGCCTCTTGGACGGCACCATTCCAATTTCTTGGAGAAACTGGCCAGGTTTGAGAAGCGCCCCTATAATCTGAATATCGAATGCGAACCTGTTTCGACCATCACCGAACACCTGAACCTTGGGCTCTTCAATGGCAATAGCTGGAACTTCGCGACTGATTTCAGGTTTGAGGCATCAATCGACGCAGCACGGGAGTTCTCAGAGATCCTTCCAGCTAACGCTCCACTCGACCAGGGGCCTTCGAGAGGAGTTTCAGCCGATATTCATGCAACTGGAGCGTGCCTTGAGAGTGATTACTACTCCGGTGCTGCTCAGGTCTATGATTATATGCTCACTCTTGGGCTTTCGCCCCCCTCCCTCAGGACAATCCGAAGAAGGCTCTCTGATTATAGAGAACGGCTGGCTCGTCCCTACATAGAGATTCAGAACATAGGACTCGGACCAAGTATCGTTACTTGTGTCAATGACCTTACTAGGGGCAGCAGCGTTTCACGACTCCTGCACACTCAGGGGCATCTATTGCCAAGAGCTAGGATTCTCTCGGGGAGTCGACTTATGGCAGTGGATATCAGCCTACCTAGTGCCTCTGATTGGTTTGGGCTATCAATTTCGCTATCCAACATGCTTAAGTCAGACGCGCAAGTATCTACATTCATAACGGAAGCACGGATTATAAGAAAAGGATTGAAGGACATTCTGCCGTACCTCTTTTGATCAGTATAGCAGCGTCCTAACCAAGGTGGGACACCACGTGGATACCAAACGCGATGCATTGTCACAAATTGTGACACCCTACGACGATATAGTCCCCACCACAAACGATGAAACCGTGAGCTTCTATCTTGATGCCATCCGCATCTATCTCGGTCTGTGTTCCGGGACTATATCTTTCGATCTTGCCTCCAAGGGGGTTTCAGAGCTCAAGGAGAACCCCGAATACACAAAGTATCCCTTCAATCCCACTACCATTCCTCTGAACGAGGTTGTGAAAGAGAGAATCATCGACAACCTGAGAACACTCAAGAAGTATAACCTCAACAATGCCGATTCCGTGAGGTCTGCGCTGACCTTTGCATTCTTAATGCCCGAAACCCCGATTGCAGCCAATGACCTCAATACCCTCGCATATTTTGCCAAGAATCCGGACTCGTCAACAGCCGATGCTTCTTCCCATCTTGGCGTTTCATCTCGTACTGTAACGCGATCCCTGAAGCGTCTAACAGAACGGCTATACCTCCGATTTTCTTGTTTCTTAGATACGACCGCTTTTGGGATAAATTCAGTCGTAGTATTCTTTAGGTTACAAGATGGCGCTGACTGGCCGAACATAGAGATGGGTCTGGCTCACTTTCCCTTCACAAAAACCATTCTGAAGACGACAATGACCGATTTGGGCTACGCGACATTTCTGTTTCCGGGAGGAGAAGAACGGATTTCAGCTTTCAGTCGTAGTGTTTCCAAGCTCACGCATAACATCTTCGATTACGCAACTATCCACGTGCAGCAAGCGACAGGCCAGAGGTACAATTTCAGTCTCTTCAACAACAATGAGTGGGTTATCTCCGAACACTTGGGGTTCCATAAGGGTGGAGAGATTCCATTGGAGAGCCTTGACCGTTATATGCTCAGATGTCGTGGTCCAATTGAAGGATTCTCACCCGTCGATTTTGTGGTCGGTAGCCAATTGAAACTTGACTACCGCGCACCACCTAGTGAATTAGCGAGAAATCTTCGGACAAGAGGACTCGATTTTAATGCGGTGGAGGTGGGCGCGGTTGTGCGGCGGCTTAAGAAACAGGGAATCGTCTTACCCTACATCAGCTTCGATGGACTAGGACTCGACTCTAGTTTCTGTTTCGAGATAATATGCAATGAACATGGCCGGGATTACATCCTTCGTATTCTGACTCTTGTACCACAAGCCACCTATTTCCTGTCGGCTGAGGGAATAATCGTGTGGTTGACCGTTCCTGGAAAACATCAAGTCCAATACTATAATACATTCAAGCATCTAGAAGAACGCCCCGATATCGATCTGGTTCAACCAATCATGACTGTAAGAGTGAAAGGATCGCGAGGAGCGACCGACTTCGCCACAGAGTGGTCCTACGGACGTGGCGACTGGGAGATCGACCCATATCAGCTAGACCTCTCCCGTTATATGACTTGAAATCACAGGGACACTGATGAGATTGCCTTCTGTGGAAATACCCGATGAGAAGACTCTTGGCAGATTCAGGGAGTCTGTCGTTTCCTGGTTTGTTGATAATGGCCGTGAATACCCATGGCGTGAAGATACAACACCATATCGTATTCTAATTGCCGAGATGCTTCTGCGGCGCACCACGGCCACGGCCGTAGAACGGAAATACACGCCTTTCCTTGACGAGTTCAGCTGTATCAAGGAACTAGCACAGGCCGAGCTGGATGAGATTCAGGGGGCGGTTGAGGGCTTAGGTCTCCAGAGAGTCCGGGCAACGCATCTATCTCAAACCTCAAAGATAATCCAAGATGAACATGGAGGAGAGGTACCAGATGATTATGATATCTTGTGCACGCTTCCGGGACTCGGACGTTATAGCGCTGCAGCAATTCTCAATTTCGCCTTCGGTGAGTCTGTGCCCATGGTGGACAGTAACATTGCTCATCTAGTTTCACGATTCTTCGGTCTTGAGGCAGATTCTCCTGATGATGAAGCCATCTGGACGCTGGTTAGCCATATTGGGCATCCCGACCACGACAAGCGGCTATACTGGGGAATGATTGACCTTGTCGCATTAGTGTGTCTCAGGAATTCCCCTCGGTGCCAGGTCTGCCCCCTCACGAATCTATGTGATTACTACCTGAAGGCTAGCTGATACGATGCGGTCTTCTTCACATGCTTCTTAAGCAGAGATGTGATGGTCGGGACACTCATGGAGATGAGTCTATCATGACCGTGAAAAACATTGATGGGTTAGATATCCCCGACGGTCTAGAGTTCGGCGTTGTGGAAACCGACGAGGAACAGGAGCAGCTAATCGAGTTCAATGTCGCCATTCACGGAGATGAGGATGGTGAATCCCTTCGTCGAATGATTGAATGTCTCCCAGGGTTTGGCAGGGAGATGAACTACTACATTCGTGAGAGTGACAGCGGCAAGATTGTTTCCTCTCTCAATTCAATTCCCAGTGTCTGGTCCTACGAAGGCATCCCACTTAGGAACCTGGAGCTGGGCTTTGTCGGAACCACTGAAGAGTACAGGCGAAAGGGCCTCGTGGCGCTTCTGTATCAGTACTTCGACAGAGTTCTGAGAGAAGGCAACTACGACATCTCCACTATTATGGGGGTCCCCTTCTTCTATCGTCAATTCGACTACGATTTCATCATTCCTCTGGGACGTAGTGTCTACATAAGACCAGATCAGATTCCGGATACCTCCGTAGACGACTTTCCCAATCTTATGTCCCTCAAGATTCGGCACGCAACCACTGATGACATCCCGCATATGATAGTACTCTATGAACAGTTCTGTGACCGCCTTCTTATCAGCTCAAATCGGTCAAAGCTTCTATGGGAGCAACAAGAAACGAATCAAAAAGAATATGCACAGCCCTTCAGCACCTACGTATTGGAGGATGCTGGCGGGATTGTAGGCTATTTCCGTGTTACACTTCGCCGAGAGAAAGACGCCGAGAGCATTCACCTTGTTGATATCCTAGAGAGCAGTATACGCAGCTATCCCGGTGTCTTACGTGCACTTGTCCATGTTCGTGATTTGGCAAAGGATAATGATGTCTGTAACATTGCCCTTCCAGGAACTCAGGTCTGTAATATGAGCCAAGTCGGTCTAGACTTAGGAGGGCAGATGAGTCGTGGCTGGCGTTACCAAGTCAGGATTCCTGATGTGACCAATTTCCTGAAAAAGGCGGCTCCGATTCTTAAGAAACGCCTGGAAGGCACGATGTATGAGTTTCTCACGAGAGAGTTCGCCATAAACACCTATCGTGACTGCTACGTACTCCGCGTTGTTGAGGGACAAATCACATCTGTGGAGAATATCGGCTTCCAAGGGCACGACAAGCATACTGAATTCAGAAGCATGCGTCAGGACTTCGTCAGGCTCTTGCTTGGCCATAATAGTGTAAAGGAACTAAGCGAGATGAATTCGGACTTCATCGTGAGTGGTAGAATACGGGGGCTGGTCGAAACACTCTTTCCAAAGAAGGAGAGCCACGTTCCATTCTATCATTGCTAGTGAATGGTCATCAGTATAGACCAAGAATTGGGGTGCCCCTTGAGGATTTGTATCCACCCGGGCAGGTTGCGTCTATGAGAAGCTTGTCAGGAATGGAGGGTCGCTGGTCTAATGGACATATCGTGAGCAATGCACAGGTAACATCACTGCAGCTCGGTTCGAGGTGGTTAGAGCTTGGGCCCTCGGGCCACGAAAACTCCAAGGTGTCCTTCTGACCATGTCGGTAACAATCATCGTCAAAGCCTACACTTACCAGTTTCGCACCTCTATCATTCAGACTCGGATGAGCGGACAGGCCGTGCACACCAGTAAATAATGTCTGTCCACAGAATGCTATTATAGGAATCTTCTTGGGATGAGCAGATCAGAATTATGTTCTCGGAGCTAATAAGGAATCATGCGAACGCATTGGAAAGGATGCTGATGTTGTGCAAACGCTGTCTGGCCACAGGAGACTCATATCGCTTCTACTGGTATACCTGTCTGAAAACTATCCCGACTCGCTGAACCCCTGTTCTATATGCGGCAAATCACTGGTGTATCTAGGAAGGACTTTCTTGGTTGCAGGTCACTGGGTCTGTGTTGACTGCGTGATGAAGAGAATGGAATCCCCTCAGTCTTCGCCCGGCCAGTCAGAAACCGAACAGTGAAAAAGGAAACAAGTCGCATCTGCTACCCGGTGTTTGACTTGAAGCGTCGAATTCAGCCGCATCTTCGTGTTGGAGACGGTGACGTAGAACGAATAGTATTGATTGCAGGGAATCCTGATAGGATTCCCAAAATCGCCTCTGCAATGAGCGATGCGGAAGAGATTGCTCGATATCGAGGCTTTGTGACATATCGGGCGTATACGCCCCAAGGGATTCCCGTGACAATCTCGGGCACTGGCATTGGGACCCCCTCAACTCATATCTGCATAGAAGAACTTGCTAAGCTAGGGGCCGAGGTTATAATCCGTATCGGTTCTTGTGGGGGTATAGATCCTCAGGTTGTGGCAGGAGATGTTATTATTCCAACTGGATGCATTCGAGATGAACGGACCAGTCTCAACTATGCACCCATTGAGTATCCTGCGGTGGCTTCGTACAGGTGGTTTGAAGCCCTTCATGGGGAGGTTGCTAAGCTGCTGCCGCCTGACCGTGTTCATACAGGAATATGCTGGACAAGTGATGTCTACTATGCTGCCCGGGTTGCAGACCAGCTAGACATCTGGACAAAGGCGCGCGTCAAGTGTGTTGAGATGGAGAGTTCGCTCGTGTACGTGTTTGCAAGCACCCGCGGTCTTGAGGCCGCATCGATTCTATCCTGCGACGGTAATCTTCACGGTGAGCAAAAGGGTGAACAAGAGGACGAGAGTAAAGAAACGGGCGAACAGAACCCTCTCTTGATCGAGGCTGTTCAGAGATCGATACAGGCAACTGTGGCAGCCATAGACTCACTCTTATCGGAGTAGACGATACAAATTATCAACAGATTGTTATCTATGATTACACAGTACTAATGGAGGACTGGCTGATGGCCGCAGATGGAGTTGAGTCTAAGACGGATACTTCTGTGCACTCTTACTTGATCATGAAGGCGGATGCTCAAGAGGCACTGGAACTGGCCAGCGACTGGTGGAAAGACAAAGACATTCCGACATATATCACGGTCAGAAACCTTCGTCGAGATGAGATGGAAGGATTTGTTGAGCTCTACAATCGCTGTTTCATCGCCTCACCTGACCCTTTCTGTCCACTCACTCTGGAAGATGCTAAGAATCTTGATACCGATGGCATATTTGTTGCCTTACTTGGCGGGGACCTCGCGGGTTTCATTGCCTGTTTTGTGGAGAAGGATGAAGAGTCTGTATACGGCGAAATCACAGGTATCGGCGTACTCCCCTCTCGTAGACGTCGAGGAATAGCTACCGCATTGATTCAGAGAGCTTCCGAGTACTTTCTCGAAGCAGGTGTAGAAGAGATTTACTGTGAGGTCTTCGAGAAGAATCGCCCATCCCGGCTACTCATCACTGCATATGGTTTCAAACAGGTTGGACGCCGAGACGTGCCCGTGGATTCATCTGATAATGAAGATAGTGAAGAAAGAAGGATGCCCGGTGGGAAGCTAATGCGCCATCTCGGCCTTAGACCCCGGCCCGGCTGCAAGGACCGTCGTGATACCTAGAACTACGGGTTGCAGGACGCTTCGTGAAACCTGGATATAACTCGATATCAATCAGACAACAGCTGGAAATAACTGATAGGTCCCTATGTGGCTCAGAACAATCATCAGAGGGTGCGGCTGACCTGAAACAGTATAGACCTCACAGAGTTGCTCTATTACCGTTCCTTGGTACTTCGACACTCTGGTGTCCAAGACCGTACAACTGATAATGAACCGTCCGTAAGAGAGCATCTTGATAACAATGACAACCCGACTGCCCATGTCATCCGTCGTTTGCCCCTCGCTGATGTGAATCATTATATGCGTGAAAACATATGAATGCCATGGTGGTGG
>CAYYQL010000062.1:0-10305 GCA_964473825.1 uncultured archaeon | reverse complement strand
GAGTTAACACCGTTCCGAGATTGAGGTTAGCAGAGAAAAGGGTTTTGCAGGCAGGGGCTCTGTAGAAAAAGTCAACGGGACTAGGGTCGCGATGACCATGATCATCATCAGTTTGCTAGCATAATGTTCACATCCGGACATTCTGGAACAAGGACAGGACTCGCTCCCACACCTGATGTGAATTATTCTACAGAGCCGCAGGCAGGCACTTCCAACCATTTGCAGTCACATCGTGCAAGCCTACAGATTGGCATATCCCGCCAAGTCTCTTGTGACCACTCCATCTGTCACAACCCCGTAGTCGAGGAAATCCAACTTAGACCATCTTTCATAGACCTTGTCCATCATGCCGAGCTTGTCCGCAAAATAGAGTGAGAGGACAATCCCATGGCTGGCCACAAGGACTGTATTCTCAGTGAAATCGGTCTCTATGCGCTGGACACCCAGTCGAAATCTATCGAGAGCTGAACACGCAGTTTCCCAGCCGTGAAATGAATCAGCAGTACTCATCAGCACCTGCTTGACCACAGCCGAGTACTCGCTTGAGCTCGAGAGATTCGATACACCGCGATCAAGTTCTCGGAATAGCGGCTCTTCGATTGGCTGCAGCTGAAGTCTCTTGGAGAGCAGGTCAATGCTCTGTAGCGCCTTTCTCTCATCAGAGGCGACAATGACATCCACATCATCAAAGACTCCAGTGGCTACCAGTCTTCTTGCAGAACGGCAGCCCTCCGCAAACAAGACCCACTCTGAAGATGGAATCTCTGATTGAACACGAGTTTCCGCATGTCGCAAGAAGATGATTCTCACTGAAACCGCACCCGCAGAATCCACTCTATCAGGACCCCACAATGCCACCTAACTAGACTTCTTGAGTGACTACTTCCGAACAAAGAGAATACCAACGATAGCGACTACGATAATAGCGCCGATTCCCGCGGCTATGAGGAGGATTGGAAGAGGCTCAGCTGGCGGGGTGTCATTGGTCGTGGTCGTAGTAGTTGTGGTCGTAGTAGTTGTAGTTGTGGTAGTTGTGGTTGTGGTAATCGAAACAGTGAGCTCTCGCGTAATGGATCCAGATATGCTGCATACCGCTGTTGCTTTCAGCACATCCCCATCCTCGGCATCCACAGTAAAGACATCACTCATACCAGAAGTTGAATCTTGGTCTGTGTAGCTTCTCGAATCAACTTCCACATCATTGTTGAAGACAGTGATTGTTTCAATGTGGTGCGTACTCGGGTCCGTCACGCTATGTGATACTGAGACCACTAGCTCATCCGTTTCAGCATCGTATTCCAAGGTCATTCCTGATGGAGTATGTGCTTGGACCTTTGTTGTTGACAAACCAGAAAAAATCATGAATGTCAGGATTGCGACGAGTGTGCCTGCTAAGATTCGGTTGCGTTGCATAGAAACACCTGCCCTCATGATGTGCGCGCGAATCGTTTTGTATCTTCGCAAACCTGACATTTTCTTACTCTAGGCAGCCTTGCTACCTGGAGGAACACCCTCAATGGTCACAGGAAGCCATTTTCCCTTCTCGTCGGCTTTTTCAACTGCGATAATCATGCCTTGGCTCTCGATACCAGCAAGCTTCTTGGGTTCAAGGTTGACCAAGAATAGAGCTGTGATGCCTTTGAGCTCCTCGGGTTTGTACTGATCCGCCAGACCAGTAACTATCGTCCGCATTTCATTGCCGATGTCAACTTTGAGTTTCAGTAGTTTGTCGGTTTTTGGCACCTTCTCGCACTCGAGAATCTTACCTGCACGGAGGTCCATCTTCTGGAAGTCTTCGAATTCCACGTTGCTTTTTGTCACTTTCTTCTCACCTCGCTCGGCCGCCTCTGCATCTCTTATGCGTCCCTCAATAGAGGAGCGCAAGTCGTCTAAGAGATCATCGTCAATCTTGTCAATGACCGGGACAGGTTTAGGAATCTTTCGACCTGCCTCAAGGGGTCTCATTGCATGCTCGAGTTGAACAGTATGAACATCGGCCTCTTCTGCGAGTTGTTCCCATATACGCTCACCAATGCTTGGCATCATGGGGTCGATGAGTATGGCCAGAGCTCTGACAATCGCGACAGCGTTGTGAAGTACCTCACCACACCTTTCCAAGTCGTTCCGCGAGAGCTCCCAGGGTTTGTTTTCTTGGAAATATTCGTTTCCAAATGTAGCGAGGTTCAAGATGGCGTCGGTGACCTTCTTCAGCTCGTATTCGTTGACTCCAGATTTAACAGCCTTGATGGTAGACGCAATTCGTTCATTCACCCGATCTTCAATTTCACCCTTGGGAATCCTCCCGAAATTCTTGTTTGTGAAATGGAGTGCACGGTAGACGAAGTTCCCGAAGGTGCCAACAAGCTCATTGTTCACTTTGTCACGGAATGTGTCCCATGCAAAGTCCAAATCCTTGGTCTGAGAACTGTGCGATACGATGTAGTAGCGGAGGTAGTCAGGATTAAGGCCTTGGTCCAAGTAGTCATCCTCTATCCAGACAACATATCCTCTACTTCGAGAGAAATTGTGTCCCTCGATTTTCACCATCCCTGACGCCACGATGGAATCGGGAAGGTTGTAGTCGCTTCCCTTCAGCATCGCCGGCCAGAATATGCAATGATGGTATACTATATCCTGACCGATGTAGTGAACAATGCGAGCATCGCCGGGCTTCCAGAACCTCTCCCATTCCTCCGGTGTGCCCCTCTTCTTTGCCCACTGCTCCGTGCTGGATATGTAGTGAATAGGGGCATCAACCCAGACGTAGAGGGTGAGTTCTTTATCTCCGGGGAACTCAACACCCCAATCAAGGTCTCGTGTGATGCACCAATCCTTCAGGCCCTCCCTCACCCAGCCCAAGGCATAGTTTCGGGCGTTCTTCGTTCCATCGACGTTGTTCAAGAACTCATCAAGGAATCCCTTGAAGTCTGTGAGTCGGAAGTAGTAGTGGGTCCTTGTCACAGGGCGTGTTGGCGAACCACAGATGGCACAACGGGGATTCAGGATCTCACCTGGCTCGAGATATCGTCCACATCCCTGATCGCATTCATCACCCCTAGCGTCTGCTCCGCAATAGGGACACTCGCCCCTCACGAACCTGTCAGGTAGAGACCGCCCACAAGTGTCGCAGTACGGACTCTCAAGCTCTTTTGGATAGATGTACCCCTTCTCTTGAAGCGCCTGCACGATTTGCGTTGTCCGGTGATGGTTCTCAGGATCATCTGTCGAACCATAGTTGTCAAATATGATATTCAGTTTCGGGAAAGTCTCGATGTAGTGTCTGTGGTACTTCTGGAAGAGGACCTCAGGACTCACATTCGCCTTCTCAGCCGCAGTCACGATGGGAGTCCCGTGGGTGTCTGAGCCACAGACGAATACTACCTCGGTCTGCATCTTCTTCAGGAGTCTGACGAATACGTCGGCCGGCACGTAGGTTCGGAGATGACCAATGTGCATAGGTCCGCTAGCGTATGGTAGTCCGCATGTTACTAGTACTGGTTCCTTGCTTGGGTATTTGGCCAATCTTGTCACACTCCTATCATTTCTGGCGGATATCGCCTAGTCCCGACTGCACCAGATACCTGTGTGAAGCAAGAACCGGGGCGCTCTCTCTGGACTGGACTGCCGTTCGAATCCGTTCGTCAGGTCTGTTAGTTTCGATACCTTGAAGCTTTCTTCCCGCCTTAGAATGATACAAATAGGCGTCTTCTCTGCTGATATAACTGTAACGCTCTCTGGCCAAAGTCACCTGTATGGACATCTTCTCAGAAACCAGTCAAGAACAAGTTCAGACGTTTCTTGATATGCTCTGGGACTGCTTAGAACATGATCGGCCTCGTTCACAAGATGTAGCTCCTTCGGCTCTTTCGCAGCCTCGAACAGACGTCGAACACCCGTCGAGTCGATCCCCTTGTCAAGAAGACCTGTTGTAATCATCAACGGACGAGGCGAGATTTGGGAGATGAGTTCCAACAGATCGTAACCTGCGGCATCTTCCATCATCTGGTCATACATCTGACTCATTGTTTCGTCTGTCAATCCGTGGACCACATCAGATTCCTCAGTGATCAGTCGCTTCATCTCTGCGGGCACCATCGGACTACCCACGAACCAAAGAAGGTCATAGACTGGCGCTCTCAGACAGACCGCATCAATGCGCTTATCGTGAGCCGCGGATATGATGGCCACAGGTCCTCCGAAACTGGCTGCATAGATGCCCACCCAATCATCTACAGTATACTCTGAGTCGAGAAGCCATGTTACTGCATTCCGGGCATCGTCTAGCTGGGCCGGTAATGAAAAGACCCCTTCGCTCCGTCTGAAACCGCGAAAGTCGAACGTAAGAACTGCAAACCCAACTCTCGCCAGGTCAGTAGCAATTCCACGCACCTGATCATCTCCACCCGGCAGACCGTGATACTTGCATATACCGGGAAGTGGGCCATCGCCCTCGGGTAACACGAAATCTCCACGGATATGGTGGCCACCCGACTCGAACTCAGTCCTGACCACCTTGACTGAAACCATACTCGTCAAGCACGAGACGTCGCCTAATAGATTTCCCACTGTATGTCTTCTTGATTGTCTATGCTCCATCGGAGTTGCGGTCTGGTTGGGAGAATAGGAAACCCAAGAAGAACTAACCCATGACACAGAAGACTGAGTAGACCAGCATTCGCAGAGGGGTGCATCAGATCACGGAACCGTCGAACTACCAAGGAACGCAGAGTCGTAGACAGACTGTTCACAGCCGCTCCTGTTCCATTTAGTTATCTTCCGAGAATGGGATTGTCGGCAACTGGAAGATGCCAAGAGATGGTGTGGGACGAATCAGAGGACCCGTCCCACTGTGTCTCGCCTGCCGGGAGGTGCATGTGAGACAGCGAATGAAGACCTCATTGTTACATGAGGAGCATAAGATGTTCTAAGAACTGGAGTAGAGGTAACGAAGAGTCCTCGCGTCATCATCTGTCGGTTCTCTGTCGCTGTCTAGTAATCCATAGAGGACATTCAGAACCTCGGCATTCTTCTGCAGAGTTGAACTCGGACGCGGATTCTGTGTTGTTTCTTCGGCCATCATTCGCCATCTCCTTGTACTATTCAGTTGCTGTGGTACAACTCACCCCTACTTCGATTGGAAAGCATATAAGGTTGCGTGCAACGAGCCCACTCTCCACGTAATACCGGGAGGCATATCCAGTCATGATACGAGCAATATCGCGGATTATCCATCGGAAAAGGCTGTTTCGAGGGAATCTACAAGGGCAAGATTTCCATGTCCATGAGAAGACGAGGGGAGAAAGGGTCCGAAAACACAGAGGAGTGGCAACCGACAAAAGAAGACCGAATCAGCCTGAGGCTACGATTCGGGAGGTGCCTCCCAGTCGAGACCTCTATCAGGCTCTGATGAAGGTGTACGAATCAGCAAACCATACTCCAATGCGTCCCATATCTTGCGGTAAATTGTGGTGTCACTGAATCCACATGAAGACATAGAGCGGGCGAGACGTGAGAGCTTGAAATACCGAGATTCTAGAGCCTCGACTCCTTCTTTGACACACCGAAGATTTCTAGGAACATCCATGTCAGGGTTGATCTGGTATTCCTGAAGGAGATACCCATCCAAGTATTCTTCGAACATCTGGTCAAATATGGCTGCCGTGAACTCATCCCGGAACTCTACAGGGGTTTCCTCAAACTGATCATCGAATCTCTCATGAACAGCCTTCGCTCCTTCAATCATTCGCTCCTCCTGTTCATCTGATGGAGGAGTGAGTGTGACAGTGGCACAGATTAGATTCTCGGTTGGGACCACCCGAACCACATCAGATATCGGGATGGCTGAGTAGTTGCTGACCTCTTCCAGTCCAAACTCGCTCCGGAAATGGGATATCGCAGATATGAAGGCAGAGAGCACACCCTCATCGAGACCTGGTTTCATGGCCTGCGAATAGACAGGAAGGCCGCTCGTCTTGTGCATCACGAGAACTCCCAAGATGTTCTGGGCATCTGCAAACCTTTGCTTGACACGAGCATTCTGCCGGCGGAGTTCCTGTTTTCGCTTCTCTCTCCACCGATAGGCCTGCAGACCTACGACTACAAACACAAAGATGCCAATGCTTGGAACACCGTAGGTCATGAAGTTCTGGTAGTTCTGGATGTCTGGATTCGGAACGGAAATGACGCTAAGAACAACAGGAGCCTCAAGGTCATAGCCCTCCTTTGTGACCGAGAGGGATAATTCCAGAGTGTTGTCATTTATCCACTCTTCATCAACTTGAGAGCGATAGACACCATTACCAACTGCATTGAGAGTCCCCTCTGCTATGACAGCGTTATCAGTATACAGCTGAAATCGCACAAACGCATCATCAACAGGGGCATCAGTGTCTGCCTCAACAACTCTGGCAACAATAACCAGAGGAAGACCCTGAGACCAAGAGAGAGACTCTACAGTGACTTCGAGAGGAACCGGTGTCACTGCGAAAGACAGAGTGTACTCACGAGGCCTGTGGCCCACCTTGCTAAAAGTGAAACGTACAGAATAAGTGCCGACATCTTCAGGTGTCAGCAGAACAGAATAGTTTCCTTCGCCATCATCCCTTACAGATACATATTCTGAACCGGGTCCCGACTCAGATATGGAGGCTCCAATTATTCCGGTGCCGTTTGTCATTTCATAGGAGAAGGGAAAAACATAGTTTCGCAAGAGATAGATGGAACTCATTGGGCTTGTACCACTGAGGTCTGTGCCAATCAGCTGAACGTCAAGCGTGAATTGCATCAAATCCGGGTCGTGGTCCATCTTGGTTGCTGTGAAAGTAAAGACCCAGCGGCCAGTCCGGTTGGAGCGTATTCTGACCCTGTATGTAGATTGACTCTCAACGATAGAGATAGTCAATCCTGAAAGATCATCGGCCTGAACATCGACGACTGCCCCGGACACGTTTGCCTTGAGGTCGGTCCGAACAAAGAAGAGAACTAGTTCCAAGCTTGAGCCATATTCAATGGCCGCCGAACTGAAACCTTCTGATGTTGATAATGAAGTGGGGATATTTGTCGAAACAATGGAAATGGCACTCGTAGAATTCCGGTGGTTCTCTTTGTTCGCCCTAACACTCAGAACGAAAGAACCTGTTTCGATAAAGGAAACATTGAATGTGTATCGACCGTTGTCTGAGTACATACTAGTAGATAGGTCAAGAATAGCAGAAGATGGAGGGTCGATGAACTCAAGTAGTGCACCTGTGACTGGATCTGAATTCGCATCATAGAGCTCGAGAGTGACAGTGATGTTACGCCCAATGGGAATGCTTGATGCGGACAACTGGTACGTGAGGGTCATATCGATATCTATCACAGTGAGAGTGAAGGTGGCATACTGTGTATCGTGGATTGGGGTCGAGGCGCCCACTATGATTGTGAATGTGTCTGTCTCATAGGGTGAGAGCTGAACTGAGTAATCTCCCCCACCTAGTTCCGATACCGCACCGATAAGGATCGCATCGTCTTCTCCAGTTGATTGGACTGAGATACTGGCGTTCTCGAGTCCATACCCTGTAGTATTTTCGTAGCGAAGAAATAGATCGAAAGTATTGCCATATTCGATTGACTCTGAAGTTCCATTCAGCAGAGTGAGTACTGAGCCAAGTTCTGCAACGATGAACAGAAAGGATGTTTGGGCATCTTCATGCGCGTATTTCGAAAAGACGATATCAACTTCGTAGATACCGGATTCCTTACCTGTGAACTCAATGGTGTAGTTACCAGAGTCTCCATTGGCTACTTCAACCCAGTCCATACCACCTGCAGATCCCGAGTAATGCACAGATATGTTAGCATCTTGGATTCCAGCGCCATCCGTTCTTTCATATCGCATGGTCACAGGGGTTGGGACGTAGATGTCAACCTCTACAACCCCGTCATCTGCGTCCAGCAGAGTAGCAGTGGTTCCATAGGGCACGATGATGACGAAGTGAATCGAGGATGTGTCATGATACAACGATACAGCAGTGACGTTGACTGCTGTTATGCCCTGCTGTAAGTCCGAAGTATCGAAATCGGCCTCGTATCGTTTTCTCACGAGATTCTGTGTGAAGGTGATTGAGCCAACGGTCCAGTTCGCCGTCACTGAGATGTAATCTTCTGTAAGGTATTCTTCCGTCTCACTGTCTTTGAATTTCACGAAGTTCGAGATTATTTCTCCGGATGTCACCTCAATCTCGTCCACGACCACTTCGAGTGAGCTCGAGTGGATAACAACGAACCGGGCTGCACCGATAGCCACCTCTGTACCGTTCGACCAAGCCATAGTTACGAACCATTCTCCGGCACTCGAGTTCCCAGCGCCGATTGTATGTGAACTGGAGTTAACTGTACCAACAGAATTCGGAGTCAATGAGTAGCCCACCCAGAGAGAACCATTGGGAAGATACCACGTGAAGTTTATGGGGTCATTGAGGTAGGGGCTTTCCAGAGAGGTGGCAATACTGACTTGAGCCCGTGTGGTGTTGTCAGTTCTAAAACTCTCCGAGTCCAGCCACGAAGCCAAGCCAGAGTCGTACTTCTGTGTCTTGATACTCTGGGCATAATTAGGAGATTGCAGGTTCAACTCCCACCAACCTAGCCTCGACAAGATTGAGCCTGATAACACAACCATACCAGGAGAGATAGCACACTCGGATGTAACATCCTTCAAGAATGGATCATAGACCGTGACATTGTCCCAGTCTTCAGGATAGTATATTCTCACGGTAAAGTTGGTGTAATCGCCGACAAAGCCGAGATAAGTGAAGAGAAGCAGGTCCACACCTTTGTTTGCAGACGCCTCATACATCACACCTTCATCATCAATGTCAGTATTGAATGTGGAATTGATGAACCGATGCGCAAGTGCTCTTGCTATGAAGTTGAATCTTACAGAAGTGTTGGAGTGGACAGAAACAAGAAGAGGGTCTGTATCATAGAGAGGATCAAAGTAGACTGTGGCATTTCCACGACCATCAGTTCCGGTTATCTCGCAGACCTCACCTCCGGCCACCAGCGATAGGTCAACACTCTCGAAAGATGGTGGTTCAGTTCCAGTCAGAGCAAAGTCATCTATGTACACAGTGATGTATTTGGCATTAGCAAGGCCGTCAGGGTTAAGATCTAGATCATTGTCATCATTTTCATCCAGTTCTAGGAACTTGTCGATAATCAAACCTACACTGATGTTGAACGACAACGGCGCTCCGGGGTAGTATACTGGAATTATCCCGCTATCAAACCACACATCTCGCTGTGTAAGATTCACGAGATTCACCTTCCACACGGGGACGGCATCAACAGAAACGTACAGGGAACATCCCTCTGCGATGTTCTGACCCAATGGGCCGCTGTCATAGAGAAAAGACAGGGACAACTGGAAGTCTTCAGTATAAGGGGAATTACTCACCTCCTGCTCCCAGAACACTGCGCTCCCTGCATAGTGGCGGTATATGTTTGCCGTACCTTCCTTCTTCCTGCCCTGATTCTCCACGAGTACATAGTCCTCAGAACTCTGCACGTAGGAAGCCATTTGTGTATCATCGGAACTGCTATTGCTGTTCGCTGTCCATCCATAGGGATAGTAAGCGACTGTGCCGTTAGGATCCGTGTTGCTGCCAGGGTAACCTTCATCAAAGGAGCCATTCACCGCGTAGAGGCGCTCCAAACCAAAGATTTCGATAGAGCTTTCACTGAAGGCCCACGAGCTTTCAATATCCAGCGGAAGACTAACGGTCGGTGAAGGCGTCGTATCCGTTCTAGCACTGATGTTGTCAGACAGCACGAACCCTCTTTGTTCCACAAGAGCAGGATTGAGAATGCCCTGATGTATGGATTCTTCAGAAAACACATGACCTACAGATTCCGTTTCGAGTGGTTGCGGACCATCGGGCACCGACTTCTGCCTCTCAGACGATGATGTAGAACCTGATGATTGCATATGGTCCAGGTATGGAGCAGTGCTTACCAACAGTGTTACTACGAACAGACAGGACAGGATTGCCCTCATAACTCTCATGTGACTGCACATCCGTCAGATATACCAAGATTTCTTCTAGGGGGAAGGCAGAAATAGCAGATTCTGAATATATTGGTTGTCTTGACATATCAGTTCCGATTTTTCGAATCATCCACCATTGACGACAATATGTCCGTGTGCAATCACATCGTGTTTGTGAATGCTTTCAAGCGAAGTCGCCTCTGCATACATCTCCAGATTGCGGTCCTTGAATGACTCCTTTGCGTTCTGGAGGATGTTCCTGCACACGTCCTCAACGA
>CAYYQL010000061.1:0-10370 GCA_964473825.1 uncultured archaeon | reverse complement strand
GCAGAGCGAAACGGTCGTTCTGAATGAGTCGAAGCTCCTTCAGCAGCATGGACCGGATACGCCAGATCTTGCTATTCTTCAGTTCTTCGGTTGACAAAGGGGCTCACCGTGCTTTGCTTCTGCATCCTAATCCCTGCTTTTATGCATTTTCAAGAAACTTCACGATTTCTTGTCTAGTATGCCAAGAACTTCTCCACACATCAGCAAGTACAGAACAAGGTCACCATGGTCACCGAATCGGTTCTTGAACTTGATGACCTGCTCGATAGATGCTCGCTGACCGCCACGAGTCAACCTCCCGACTATATTCATGATACCCAGGTCCGAATAAGGAAACACCTCATAGAGACCTAATCCTGAGATAGCAACGGCGTTTATTGTCCATGGTCCGATTCCACGTATTTCACCCAGTATCGAAGCTACAGAAGAATATGATTCCTGTCGCAGACTCTCAGGAGAAAGGGCCGCCTTATCGATGAGCTTGCAGATGTCAAAGATATACTCGGCCTTGTGGCCAAGCCCCAGTCCTCTTAATCCTTCCAGACCCAGATTCAGAATAGAGTCGAACTTAGGAAACCCGAAAAAGCCACATCCTTTCCATGTAAGAGTCTTCTGAGTGGCGAGAATCAACCGCTTTGTGATGGAATTCGCAGCTCTGAAGGATATCTGTTGTTGGATGATCGACTTGATGATTGACTCGAAGACAGTGTCGGTTTGATAAGGACGAATGAATTGCAGATTATCAGCATACTTCTTGAGCACATCGTCTTGACGAATCTCATGAATTGCACTCTCAGTGTCTACTTCAAGACCTAAGACGGTCCTAATCTTTTGCTCTGTCAATGCGACTGAAGCCTCTCTGGGATGAGTGATCACTAATCCCTCGTTTGCAGAGTTCTGTTGAATGCGAGCGGGAAAATTGATGGCATCAGATGTGAAGATACGCCAGAGGGAGTCAGGACCAGTGCGTTCTGGGACAGGCTGAATGTCGGGAAATATCCATGCGTGGACCGATTTCAGCAGGCTATACCCGTCTGTTGAGATGCGTGTTGTTTTCTGGCTGGAGCCATCCATCATATCTGCATCAACTAGACATATCATAATAAGAAAACCGTCAGGCGGCAAATTGCATCCTTGAGAAACCGGCTACCCAAGGTCAGTTCGACCAGATGTCACCTAATCACCGGAATCGTCTTTTTTCTTGTACGGGTTCTTCTTAAAGGGGTTCCTTGGTTTCCCAATCTTGAAGGATAGATTGCGCTTAATCTTCTGACCTGTTGACTCTTCTTCTGTGTTCATTGTTCATGCCACTCCACATACACAGAGTATATAGCTCAAACTGAAGCAGACTTCACATATTAATACATACCATCAGAAGAGAGACCCGTTCGGAATCAGGCATTATTATAACCAGTAGATATGCGACAGAGAGGTGTGATATGACATGGTGGCAGAAGATAGAGGAAAGAGGGTGCGAGTCGCCAGGCTTCTTGCGTTGATTATGGCTGGTGTTCTCCTCAATGTCGGGCTCTACTCTATCCTCTGGTTCGTAACACCGTTTGTGGCAGGTGCAGTTGTGGGTTATCTCCTAGTAAAGCTAGAAGATGCAGTAGCAGGATCGTCAATCGGAGCTATTCTTGCATACATCCCTCTATTTATGCTAACATCGAATCTGTCTGGCCAGCAAGCGGATTTCGTAGCTATTGGGGTCGCAGCCTTGCTGATGGCTGCAATTGCAATCCTCGGAGGAATATTGGGCAACACCATTCAGAGGCGGTCATTGCAGGCACGTCCACCAGATAGAATGGTCGGTTGATAGAGATGGTAAGCAGAAACATCGAAGTTATAGCCCTAGATTTGGATGGCGTGCTGTTCGATGGCCCAAGTGCAGTGCAACCACTCGCAACTCAGCTCGGTCTCGCAGAGAGATTCTTCAGCATCTTCAGGGAGTCTGCTGAGAAGCAGTATAGGCTGGAACAGACCATAACGAAGGGAGCCAAGATCTGGATAGGCGTTCCTGTTGACGGCACATTGGACCCACTCGTCGAGAACCTTCCCTTGATGGAAGGAGCAGAGGAAACCGTGGCTACTCTCAAAGAGGGAGGATACAGAGTCGGATGCATCTCAAGTGGTGCCAGTCAGTTCTTCATGGAACCCTTCAAGAAACGATTGGACCTAGATTTCGCCTACTCCAACATCTTAGGGCAAGAGAATGGTAAGCACAATGGAAAGGTCGAATACGTCATGTTGGGGGAACAGAAGGCGGAATCGGTGCTCAGATACCTAGAGGACGAGAGCATTTCTCCAGCCAAGCTTGCGAGTGTAGGTGATGGCGAGAATGATATCGATATGTTCGGCGTTTCAGCCTTCAGTATCGCATTCAATCCCAAGTCGAAGAGAGTCGAGGAGGCCGCCGATATCACAATCCGGTCGAAAGACCTTCGCTCGATTCTTCGGCATTTTGAGCGAGGCTAGCCCAATATCTCATTGACTGCATGGGCGATGTGCTCTCGGTCAGAACGCGTTACCCCAGGATGTACGGGCACTTCAAAATGCGTGTTTCCTATCTCTTCTGAGACTGGTAGACTCGCCTTCGAGTAGTCAGGGTAGTCAACAAACTCAGCCCAGCGCCAATCGTCGATATTTAGGTAAGTACCTTGTTTGTGACAGGGTAGGGCATATACCGAACGCGAACCAACCTCGTGTTTCTTCAGAAGCTCGACCATTTCATCACGGTCGATATCGTCGTGACGGAGACGGGGAGCATATACATGGAAAGAAGACTTGAATCCATCAAGCTCTTCTTGGGGAGTGACAGAATCGAATTCGCCGAATAGTCTGTCATAGAAAGCGGCGTTCTCTCTGCGGGCTTTCACAACTTCTGGCAGACGCTTCAACTGCTCTCTTCCAATCGCCGATACAAGGTCCATCATTCGATTGTTGAAACCGATCCGATAATGGCTATAGCCGCCCTTCTTACCCCGACCATGATTCTTTATCATCAAGCAACGGTCGTAGACCTCTTCATCATCAGTAGTAATCATGCCTCCTTCGCCTGTCATCATGTTCTTCGTGGCATAGAACGAGAAGGCGGAGATGTGGCCAAATGAACCCACCTTTCTGCCATCAATCTCTGCGCCGTGTGCCTGACAAGCATCCTCGATAACTAGCAAGTCATGACGCGTTGCAATCTCCATTATCCGTTTCATCTCAGCAGGCATACCAAAAATATGAACGGGCATGATTGCACGGGTCTTCTCAGTAATGGCGGCCTCAATTGCATCCGGAGATATGTTGTATGTGTTAGGGTCTATGTCTACAAAGACAGGGACTGCGCCCATCATAGCAATGGTGTTAGCTGATGCAATGAAAGTGAATGGGGACGTGATAACCTCGTCACCCGGCTCAATCCCTAAAGCGTCCAGGGCAGTACTCAGTGCAACTGTGCCGTTTGTGGCAACTGTTGCATATTCTGTTCCAATGTAGTGAGAGAACTCTTTCTCGAACTCTCTTGATACTTTACCTTCAGCAAGAAAGCCCGTCTTGAGAACCTCAAGGACGGCATCAATCTCTGGTTGGCCGATGATGGGGCGAGCTATGGGAATCATCATATTCACCGCTCTTTGGAGCGCTCCAAGGCAGATAAAACATTTTGGCTAGCATGGAATCTGTACCACTCGTTCTTGCAAGAAGGCGCGCTCTATTCACTAGTGGATTCTTCTCGCGCAACCTCTATTGCCTGCTGGTTTCGTCGATTCTCTACTAGACTGACTACTCCTACAGATACAGTCATTCCAACAAGAGCTATCAGCATGAAGAACAGATTCCGAAGCATGAAGATTATTGCCAATCCGAATCCACTGAAGAGGCCGGTCCAGAATCTGACTTGCACGGTTGTCTTTCGGGGGGTAAGGCGTTGACTTGTCCAATCCACCACAGTTGCAAGACCCATCGCCACGGCAAGAATAAACCATGCCCATGAAGGCTCAAGGGGAACCTGTAGAAGTATTATACTCAGAATCCCCAAACCGAGTCCACCATATATTCCAGTACATCTTCCGCACAGATACAAAGATCTTCCGCGAAACGTAACTCGAAGGCAGTGCCCATAGAGAGAGGGGGGATGATGTGACAGCATGACATGGATGCTTTCCTTGATCTCGTCTCCGCGGCTCCAGCTCATCGGCTTGTTTTCCAATTCATCTGGTCGTGAACTCTCCCCATTAGTCATGAAAATCATCTGGTCGCAAGCCATGAACTCTTATTTGGATTCCTGTTGGGTCATTCAGAATCTTGAGAGATGAAGTCCATACTTCGATGAACAACCATCATTCTCTTATTCTTCGCTTTCTGCCGATGCATTGGTATGAAAAAGACTAAAACATGGTGCGAGTGGCCCTGCATCTACAGGAGAGAATTGACAGATGACAGAAGACCTGCTATCCCTCATGAGAGAGAGAATCGCCATTGGCCTTGAGAGAGAGAAGACAATCGAAGCAATCGACGGCTGGGAGAAAACGGCCCTCCTCGAACTAAAGGAAGGACCGAAGTACCACTTCATTGTAAAAGACAACGACATCAAGGTGGAAGAGGGTGGCATCGAAGAGTACGACATGAAGATTGAGAGCGACGAAGACTCCATCAGGAAACTCTTCCTAGAAGAGATGAGTGCCGCGTCGGCACTGTTGAGAAGAAAACTCAAAGTCAAGGGGTCAGCTTCTGACCTCATGAAGATTCGACACATATTCTAGTCGCAGTGATTCAGTTCTTGGAGGCCATCTAGTGGACCAGCAGGTAGTGAGTGAGCTTGCCAGCATAGTAGGAGATTCCTATGTTTCGACCAGAAACGATGTGCTTCTCAGTTATTCGCACTCCGCGTCGATAGGATATGACGGCGTATTGCCCGGAGCAGTTGTCCGTCCGGGAAGTACAGATGAGGTCTCAAAGATTCTGCAGGTCGCAAACAAATACAAGATACCTGTTACAGCAAGGTCAGGAGGTTCAAGCCTTCAGGGAGAAGTCATTCCAGAAGAAGGAGGCCTAGTCGTCGAGCTCATGCGTCTGGATGAGATAACCTTGTTCAAAGACCTGCGCTCAGTCAGGGTGGGAGCGGGTGTGACATTCGGCATGCTCGACAAGTACTTGAACCAGCATGATCTTTGGGTACCCATCTACCCTGAATCGTCCCTTGTATGTACTGTTGCAGGAAATGTGGCAGTCAATGGAGCAGGACCGGGTTCAAGCACCTATGGGTGTATTGCAGAGATGGTCCTAGGACTTGAGGTAGTTCTGCCCGATGGAACAATCATACAGACGGGTTCAGAGGCAAATCCTGACGCCCCAGGACCCTTCCTGAGATACGCATTTGGGCCAGACATAACCGGGCTCTTCATAGGTTCACTGGGCGCACTAGGAATCATCACCAAGGTTTCAGTGAAGATTTTCAGGCGTATTCGCAATTTCCACTATGAAACCTATGGATTCGAGTCCGCCGAACAGGCTGAGCGTTTTCTCTTGGGTCTGAGGGAGAACGATGTGCAGGCGGTCTTCGCCTCAATCTACGAGGGACGAATTCTCGAGTTCTTTATGGATATGCTAGGAGAGGAATACGGCATCCCGAAGCACGAATGGCCATCTTTCACGGTTTCAGTGACAATTGGCAGGTTGAGAGCAGACCACTTGACGAGCGATGTAAAGAAGGCGGCTGAGATCTGCGAGAGTCTTGGAGGGGATATCATCGGGATTAGCGAGTTGCCCCAGGGAGAGTGGGATGATCGGATGCGAACCTTCGCGCGTTCATCCTATGCTCACGGCTGGCACTGGCGCATTCTCTATCATCACCAGACACCTACCAACTGGCATAGGTCTGTTGAGTCTATCTGGGAAGTGATGGATGAGTTCGGACTGCTTGGTCACACCGCAGGCTTCCTTACGGGTCACGCTAGCTACAATTTCTATCCCCACCTCTATTTTGACCCGGAAGATGCTGAGGAAGAACAGAAGGTCCGTGATGCACATGCTGCTCTCTCGAGAAGACTCTTCAAGACAGGAGCAGTTCCATTCAAACTTGCAACCTATTGGGTCGAAGGTGTAGAGGAGATGAGAGACTATCTCAGACTCATAAAGGCTCTAAAGAAGCTCCTCGACCCAAACAACATCATGAATCCAGGTATTCTCATGCCTGACCGAGAAGGTAGTGACTTCGAAAGAGTGAGAGTTACATAAAATGGTTGATATTGAGCTGGACTATCTGAAAGAGGAGCTGCTTCAATGCAGACGCTGCGGATTGTGCAGAAACGCAGTCTACGAGAGCAGAGGATTCGATGGAATCTGTCCGGTGTGGAAGAACTCAAGCGGCTTTGAAACTAGCTTCATGCGAGGAAAAATCATGGTTGCATTGGGTCTTCTTGAAGGCGTGCTTGAAAGGACGGCAGAAAACGCAGAATCTCTCTATCAATGCACTCTGTGCGGCAATTGCACAGCAATCTGTCCATCAGAGTTCGAACCTGCTAAAGCGCTGGAGCAGGTACGACACGTTCTGAATGCGATTCCAAACGATGTCAGAGATGCTATTAGTGAGAAGATAATTGCTCACGACAACCCCTACGACGAAGACAATTCTGTCAGACGAAAGTGGATTGAAGAACTCGGACTCGATATTCCAGCCAAAGGAGATACGCTCTACTATGTTGGGTGTACTGCGGGTATGCGAATACAAGATGTAGCTAAAGATACGGCAAGGATTCTCAAGGCGGCCGGAGTGGACTTTTCAATTATGGAGGATGAGCCCTGTTGTGGCTCGGTCATGCTCAGGACCGGACGAACGAAGGAGGCGGAGGACAACGCCAAGAAAGTGGGGGCAACGCTACGTTCCACTGGTGCAAAGCAGATCATCGTTAGTTGCGCAGGGTGTCTGAAGACCCTTCGAGAAGACTACCCCCGGATGGGCATTGAGATTCCAGAGGTGCTGCATATAGTAGAGTATGCCGAGAGGTTGATCAAAGAGGGAAAACTCAGACCGAATAGACTACCGAGGAAGTACCGAACAGCATACCATGATCCCTGCCATATGGGACGTGAACTCGGAATCTACGATAGCCCACGCTACGTTCTCAAATCGATTCCGGGGGTTGAGCTTGTGGAGATGGAGACCCATCATGAACAGGCAATGTGCTGTGGTGCCGGTGGGGGACTCAGATCATATGACTCCGACCTTGCAAAGCGTATTGGAGCAGACAGAGTGAGAGATGCCGAGGAATCGGAGGCCGACGTCTTGGCAACAGCATGCCCTTTCTGTGAACACAACCTTGGTGCTGGAGCAAGCCTCATCGATTCGAACGTTGACGTCATCGATGTTGTCACCCTTCTGGCGCGGAGTTTAGAAGAGGAGTGACAGCGTGGAGCTGAGCATTCTGCGCTGGAAATAAGAAACCAAGCATTCCCCGTCTCCAGAACCCCAAATGCCATTCTAAGGTTCTTCATCTGAGAATTCCGTTCTCCGACAGAATTTTGCAGCTGTTGTTTCAGAACCTCGTGCAGACTGTGCCCCCGTTGACACAAGTAATAGAAAAGAAAAAACTACGAGTATCCGGATGCAGCTCGCTGACAAACTGCAGTCGGGCCTTGTGCAATTCAGACCGTACCGATTGAAATCGATGGGACGGGAGAATGAGGTGGACGACAATCGACTGGTATGTTGTGCCCTACGGGCTATGAAACACACCCATTCTTTTGGATAAACGTCATCGCAGCCCCACATCCCGCGCCACTACAGCCTCTCTCTGAACCATTTGGTGAGAGCCGAACCTCCTATAGTAGGACATTCAGGTCAGCCGCTGGTCACGAAGCTTTCTGTTGACCCACCCTGACGGGCCAATTGTGAAGCTCATGTCTGTCGATTCGTCGTCCAACCAATTATACACACAGCTTCTCACATAAGCATTTCCCAAGGTCCGAAGGCCAGAGGAAGACCACCTAAGACCGCATACTATTCTATGGCCATAGAACAACTTATAAGACCAGACGAACACTCGAAGCCGAACCAACGAGCTGGACCAAGAGGAATATCCAATGGATAAGGTTAGAGTAGCGCTCATAGGAATAGGAAACTGCGCAAGTGCACTTGTACAAGGTTTGCAACACTACAAGGATGCCAAGAGCGAAGAGGAACTCATCGGTCTGATTCATCCGGACCTTGCAGGAATCCATGTTAGTGATATCGAGTTCGTAGCTGCGTTTGACGTCACAGAGTCAAAGGTCGGATTTGATCTCTCGGAGGCCATCTTCGCCGAGCCGAATAATGTCATGCGATTCGCGAAGGTCCCCAAGACAGGCGTTAAAGTGCTACGAGGACCGGTCCATGATGGTATTGACGACAATCTGAGGGCACTAGTCAAGGTGGCTGAGATTCCAGAAGTGGATGTTGTGAAGGTTCTGAAGGATACTGGAGCAGAGATAGCAATCAACCTCTTACCGGGCTCATCTGTACAGGCGACTGCATTCTACGCCAACGCATGCCTTGAGGCGGAATGTGCGTTCATCAATGGAACACCTATTCCAATTGCTTCAGACCCTGAATGGGAAGAACGGTTTCAAGAACGTGGTATTCCCCTGGTCGGCGACGACATCCAGGATCAGCTCGGATCGACTATTCTTCACAGGAATATTCTACAACTTCTGGTTGCACGTGGTGTACGGGTAGATGAAAGCTATCAGCTTGATGTTGGTGGTGGTGCGGAGTCGCTTGACTCCCACTATAGGGGCAGAATGAGAAAGCGTCGCGTGAAGAGTGAGGCCGTAAGCCAAGACCTCCCGTACGATGCATCATTGGTCGCGGGTTCGTCAGATTTTGTGCCGTTCATGGATAATAGCAGAGAATCATACTTCTACATAAACGGAAGGCAATTTGGAGCGGCTCCAGTGAGAATTGATATCAGAATGGAAGTCACCGACGGACCGAATGCAGGACCGATTCTCCTTGATGCAATTCGCGCAGCCAAACTCGCTCTCAAGAGAGGTGTAGGTGGAGCCCTCGAGTCAATCTCCGCCTATGGATTCAAGAAGCCTCCTAGAGCGACCAAGATGTACAAGGCTGAGCGATGGGTTGAAGAGTTCCTTCTTGGAAAACGAAAGAGATGAAGTCTATCCATAGGTCTTAAGATAATCCTTCATCAGTTTCTTGAGGCTCTTGAGGTCACTAATGACCTCGAACTCAACGTCATGGCCAACCTCTTCAAGTACTTCGTTGAATGAGGTGACATTGCGAAACTGGTCTTCAATCTCCCTCTTGGCCACAGCCGTTTTGGCATTAGGATCATACACAACAATGAGATCCAATGGCTCGAAGTTGATAACAACACTGCGATCCATGTACATGACTTTCCGACACTTCGGGCACTGTGCACGGTTAATCTTACCCCGTTGGATTCTTCGGTAGAGGTCTCTGTCTTGAGAGAGATCTATGTGGTCTATGACCTCGGTTTCGTATACACGACCACACTTAACACATTTCACTTCAACCGTGCTTGTACCTGGCATCTTGCTCACCGGTGCTTAACGAGCCCACGCGTCAGAGCTCTTAAGAGTTCCGAAGTATCCAGTCTGACTGCATCTATGTTACAGATACTATTCAGATTGCCTCATCCAATATGTCGTGAAACTGATCAGACTCTTCACTCTGCGTCCTCCACTTGAAGAGATAGCCCGTGAGAAGGGCCGTAAGCGCAATCGATCCGATGACAATCGGCAAAGACGTAAAGATGCCACCCACGGTGTATCCAATCAGTGCACCGGCCAGTGTAACAAGAACCTTGCCTGAGAAGAAGCTAATCAGATATGCAGGAATAGGGTGTTTTATGAAACCGGCGTATATTATCAGAGGATCGTCGGGCACAGGAGATGCTGCAGCCAAGAATAGAGCAAGTGAACCCCACCGCTCCATCCGTCTTCGTTCTGAATCAAGTCGTTCGATTTGCTCGGCGGAGAGAACCACCCTTGAGCCCCGAATGAGTAGATAATAGATGAAACTTGAGAGTGTGGCGGCCATAGCGACGATTAGACCCACTGAGACCCAATGCATCCAAGGGAGCAGCAAAGACGCAACGCCAGCCAGAACCATATTGCTGGGGCTCACAAACGGGACCATATTGATAATCAAACAGGCTAAGAACAGCCCGAGATACCCCTCGAGAATCAAATCTGTGAAGACCTGTACGACGTCTTGCAAACATGCAACGCTCCGTGGTGCTGGGCGATTTCAAGTTCTTTTCAACGCCACAGCTTGCTTTGACCACAAATCAGGGCCTCATATAGGTTTCTCGAGATAGTTGATGGTCGGCTCGCACAATTTGTGGCTCAAGATTTACAGCATA
>CAYYQL010000060.1:0-10534 GCA_964473825.1 uncultured archaeon | reverse complement strand
GGAGATCGATGCGGCTGACAGGGCTCGCGCTGAGCGTAAGGAGAAGAAAGGAAGAAAGGGCTGATGATGCCCCTTGTTTCTGAAGATCATTCTACTTGAGCGGAATGTACGCAGAACTCTTCGTAATGCCTATTCTGGGCCATCTATGTTGATCTCTGCACTAGTCATCTTCTAGCCTTGTGCTAAGATCTGACTCTCCTGAACACGATATAGAGAACTGCAACGATGGCCGTCGAGAGAGGAATGACAACCAGGAGGATGAAGTGGGCTGGTCCGAGAACGATACCGGAATCATGGTAGTGGTAGGGATAATAATGGACACTCAGTTTGTATTCCCGTGATGACGCGGTGTTCCCCAGGGTGTCGTTGGCATAGAACCGGATGACGAAGTCGGTCTCAGGCTCACTGACTGTGACGCTGAAGATGCCATAGTACCTGTTACCCTAGGGCCGTTTGTCCATTGGTTCAGTCTGGGTTGCGCTCTCATTGGCCCGCCTGTAGATGAACCCGACTGCTTCGATGCTATCCGGGTCGTACACATCTATTATAGACTGTGGGATTCTGATACTCACTTGTTATGGAGTCATGAGTGGCGAAGTAGTTCTTGAATACGGTCTCGTTCGCCAAACTAATCCGGTAATCAATTGGTATGTCGTTCTTGAAACAGCCTTGCACACCGTAGAGCCGCGGTGGAGAAAACAGGAGATTCGCTGATAACAGAAGGCACATTGCCCCATAACTACTTGGCTTCAATCTGTTCACCAATCCTCCCAGACTGATGTTGGACGAGGTGGAAACATTGAGGAAGATAGGCGTTGATGCGATGCCGTGCTTCGTTTCGATTACTCTGTACAAGAAATCGTCCCGATTGTCGGCTCTGTGGCATGCAAACACCTCTACAATCCATGGTGCCGCCCGTCTTGGTGTACTGGCCTTGCCCAATGACGAGGTTAAAAGGCGAAGAGTTGAGGAACGGATGGAAGAGAGAAAAAAACTAGTTGATAAAATCCGAAGAGAATTAGATTCCCAAGGGGTGTGTGGAGATGCGAACGGAAACTAACAAACTCGAACACATTCTCTTCTCCATTCTGGAGGAGGACTCCAACTGGGCTGGCGTTCCAGTTTCATTGGTTAGAGATGAGGTGTTGAAACGCGGAAGGAAGCATGGTCTGGACATAGACTCGCAAGAAGTCGATGAAGTTATAGGCCGATTGGTGGACGAATGGCGAGTTGACAGGACCATTGCAGAGTTGACTAAGGGGATGGAGGATAGGGTTGACGACTATGAGGGAGGTCCCGTGTGGAACCTGAAGATCATGGATTCCCAGAGAAAGCAGAAATACGAATCTCTGAGTGACATCGAGAAGGCCGTAATCAAACTCTTAAGAGAGCAGGATGTGCCTCGAATTGGGGCAATCGAAGAGGATGAGGGACGTAGGATTCTAGCTGAGAGAGGTTTCCCTGTTGAGGATTTCATCTTTCATGCCGAGGGGATTATTCGAAGCTTCATGGACCAAACAAACGGTAGGTGGAATCACTGGTTTGGACTAGTCTGGGAACACGAACGTTCATCTTGAGCCACAGAATCAGGCCGAGAGAAGGTGCCTGTATGGTTCCTGAGGCAGAAGGCCGAGGCCGAAAACCTTGGTAGAGTAAAGATTGAGAAGTCAGTTGAACCACGGACGTAGAAGCCTCTCGTTGAAGGCGTAAATCATCTCCACATCGAGGAATCCATCCGACTTTTGATGTAGTTCAACATCGATTTTCCTTGTTCCCCCTATGATTACGAAGAAGAGAATCTCTCCAAGGGACAAATCCATGACTAGTAGAATGATTGATGGACCGAAGTCTGCGATGTGGAGGCAGCATCTTGACATTTCACATAGGGGGTCGCATGTGTGGTTGGCAGGGTGAACTCCAGCTCCGAGTTCTATCATTCGCTATGGCTCGAAAACAGAGTCGAACATGGCATATAGAAAAGGGCGCATACCGCCCTGGAATTACTAAGAGTCGATTGTATCGTTTACTTCAGCGGAACGTACGCAGAACTCTTCGTAGCGCCGATTCCTGGGCTTCCATGACGGACCTCTTTATTCGTGATTGAAAACTGCCCTAGCGTGTGCCCAATCATCTGCGGAATGATCTTGACGCGCTTGAACTCGTGGCCGTTATGTATTGCGATTGTCAGGTCCACCATTTCAGGCAGAACCACCATATCCCGGCAGTGCGTCCGCACCACCACGTCCTTGCCCTTGCGAGTGGCCTTGCGCGCATCGCGGAGTTTCTTGAGGAGTTTTTTCTGACGGGGAGGCAGTCCACGTTTAAGGGTGCGACGCCTGCGGGCGGGGAGCAGCTCGATGAGTTCATCCATACTCATCTTGACTAATTCGTCGAGCTTGTGCCCGCGATACATTGGTTCTCCTCGAGTGGACATGATATTCACCTAAATGGTAGACGGAATCGATGATGGGACTCCGAACAGGGCAGAATCGATGGAGGAGTGAATAAAAGGTTATCCATCTGGTGACGCCTCTTTCTCGATGACGTTCTTGCCCGCATCCAGTTTTCCTGCCTGCTGAAGGGCATCCCGCACCCACCCCATGGAGGTCTCAAACCCGGGGTCCATGACGAGAGCTTTTCTTGCCAGGTCGATGGCTTCGTCCCAACGTTCCAGTTCGTAGTTGATCTCGGCCATATGAAGTAGAGCCAGAGGAAGTTGCTCATGTATCTCCAGTGCTGCGGAGAAGCTCTCAAGAGCCGCCTCTGGCTCGTCCAGCTTTCGCAGGCATACGCCTCTGTTGAATGGAGGCACGGGGTCATCCGGTGCCAATTCAGCGGCCTCGTCGAGCAGTCTGAAGGCCCTATGAGTATCCTCTGTTTCTCGTGTCGCCTCCTCCTGTTTCTCAAGCAGTGCCACCGCTAGGGCGACCCGTGCATTGATGTGCGTGGGTCTCTTGGCAATCACCCTCTCCAGAATCGGTATGGCTTTGTCTATCTCGCCCTTTGTGACAAGCTTTGCAGCCTGTTCATATTCGCTCTTTCGACGTCCAAATAGAGGCATGTGGCAAACCTTGGTTGAGTGTGACCACCTACCTCTTAAGTCATGATATGCAGACATGAGAATACGTTATCCTCAGAGCGTGAGCCTTAAGACCAAGAAAGAGTGCTGAACACAGGGCGAAGTATAATGGGACATCTGTTTGGAACCAACGGAGTTCGTGGAACCATCAACAACGAGTTCACTGTGCAGCTGACATTAGACCTGGCACGAGCAGTGGGAACAGTATTGGGTCGTGGGAAAATTGCTATCTCACGTGATTCGAGGATGGGTGGTGAGATGTTCAACCTAGCCGCGATTGCAGGCCTTGTTTCCACAGGGTGTTCGGTGGTTGACATTGGCCCTGCTCCAGTACCAACGCTTCAGTTCATGACACCACGACTGGACTGTGTGGGCAGTGTCATGATAACCGCCTCTCATAACCCCCCTGAATTCAATGGGATCAAGGTCATGGGTGCAAACGGCATCGAGGTCACGAGAGACCTGGAGGGTGAGATTGAAGACATCTATTTCTCCAAAGAGTTCCGTGTGGCGGGTTGGGACGAGATTGGAGCTGTTGAGTGCTACGACGGAGCAATCAGGAAGTACCTCGATGCCATAAAATCCCATGTTGATGTAGACACAATTCGCGACCGTGAACTGAGGGTCGTGGTGGATGGAGCCTGCAGTGTCGGTTCCCTTGTAACGCCCATCCTGATGAGGGAACTGGGCTGCAAGGTCTTCTCTCTGAACTGCCAACTTGATGGTCGGTTCCCGGGACGGGACCCAGAGCCCGTTCCGAAGAATCTGGTTGATCTCGCCCGCACAGTCAAGGCCGTGGGTGCAGACCTTGGAATCGCCCACGATGGTGATGCAGACAGGGCTACCTTTGTCGATGAGAACGGTGAGATTCTCTGGGGCGACCAGTCTTTTGCTATCATCGCAGCGCGCGTGCTCAAGAAGGGCTCGGTCCTGGTCACGCCTGTGAGTAGCGGCCGTCTGATCGAGGATGTTGCAAAGGGCAGAGGCGCATCCATTGATTGGACCGAAGTTGGAAGTGTGATTGTGTCCCACAGGCTGGAAGAGATTGATGCCGATCTCGGAGGCGAGGAGAATGGTGGTGTGTTCTATCCTCCCCATCAGTCTGTGAGAGACGGTGCCATGACCGCAGCTCAGATTGTTGAGATCATGGCAGGTGAAGAGAAGACTCTCTCGCAACTGGTTGAGGAGCTCCCCATCTATTACAGTGAGAAGACCAAGGTACACATGAAGCCGGAACAGAAGGAATTTGTTCTCCCTGAACTCAGGAGGCTAACGGAGGACATGGATCGGATTACCCTCGATGGCGTGAAGTTGATGTTTGACGACGGCTGGATTCTGATGCGCCCCTCTGGGACGGAGCCTCTTTGGCGATGCTTTGTAGAAGGGAAGTCAAAAGACGCTGCTGAAACCCTGTGCAAAAAGGGTGTAGATCTCATCAAAGAGGCGCTCTCACGTATATGATGATAGGCAGTCCTGTCTGAAACCGGTCGGACAGCCGGTTGGAATGAAGGTGATGCTGACCAAGAGCTCAGAAGACCGGGGCAGAGTATCGCATAGGTTCGCAAATCCTCATACAGAATACGATGTGGTGAGTTGGGCTCAGAGCCCAACTCGATAATCACGCAATATGATTGATGTCTATTCGGTGCTCTCGGTCTCTGGCTCTTCGATCTCTTCCTCATCGAAATCGAAGTCCTCGAGTGGCTCGGGTGCTGGGGTCGTGATCATTGTCCAGCCAATCCACATGGCAATGATGCAGACCAGGGCCGCGCCAACTAAGATCGGGAGGGTTACCAAGAACATCGGGTCCGGCAGGAATAGGGAATACAAGATATCTCCCTGACTGGAGAACGAGAGGACCCACCCCTCAATCATTGACTTGGTTGGCTCAATCTGCAGGAGAAGGAGACCCCAAACATAGTAAATCATCACTAACAGTGCTAATATGAATATGAGCGCACCAATAAACTTCTCTTTGCCCATTTTGACTTCACTACCTATATGGTTGTGTTAGACTGGTGCCTAATCGACGGTTCCCCGAATAAAAGGATTGCGTACAAACACTGTTATCTATCTAGGCACGAAAGATTTCCGATGACGTATTGCTTATATCTGAGTCATCTTACGACTCGATTCGTGCACAGACCACGCCTCGGAGTGAAACACATTGAAGATCATTGTACCAGTCAAGCAGGTCCCTGAGGTCGCCGAGGTAAAGGTAGACCAAGAAACAGGGACTCTGATTCGAGAAGGAGTGCCGAGCATCCTTAATCCATTCTGTGAATATGCCGTTGAGGAGGCCATCAGGCTGCGAGAGAAGCATGGCGGCGAGGTCACCATCATCACCATGGGGCCCCCACAGGCCAAGGACGCACTGTACAAGGCTCTGGCCATGGGTGGCGACAAGGCCATTCTTATGACAGACCGCGCATTTGCTGGAGCAGACACATGGGCAACCGCCTTGACCCTGGCCTCACAAATCAAGAAGATGGACTATGACCTTGTCATCTGTGGCAAGCAGGCTATTGATGGTGACACGGCTCAAGTTGGTCCTGAGATTGCAGAGTTGCTTAGAATCCCTCAGATATGCTATGTTCGAAAGGTCGAGATCAGCGAAGACGGCAAGCACATCACATGTCACAGAGGTACAGATGAGGGATATGAAGTCATCAAAGCCAGACTCCCAGTCCTTATCACTGCCGACAAGGGATTGAATGAGCCACGGCTACCCAACATCATGGGCATCATGAAGGCTAAGAAGAAACCCTTGGAGGAGATTGACTCTGAGACCCTTGGCATCCCCGAGGACGAAATAGGTCTCAAGGGTTCACCCACACAAGTCAGTAAGGTCTTTCCACCGGAACAAAAGAAGGGTGGTATAAGACTGGAAGATGTGCCACCAAGAGAGGCTGCAAAGAAGCTTGTTGCGTTTCTTGCAGAGAAGGGGGCGATTTAACCGATGACTCTCATTTACAAAGAAGATGTTTGCACCGGGTGCATGCTCTGTCCAAAGGTCTGTAACTTCGCTGCTATCGAGAAACACGGTGATAAGGTGAAGTTCGATCTCGACAAGTGTGTCCTCTGCGGCTCATGCGAAGAGGTCTGTCCGGTTGATGCTATCAAGATTGAGAGGAAGGCAATTAACAAAGACAAACTTGCTGAATACAAGAATGTCTGGGTCTTCTGTGAGATTGTGGATGACAGGCTCAAAGGTGTCGCCTTCGAGCTCGTCACTGAGGGTCGAGTGCTTGCTGACAAGCTGGGCGAGGACCTCGTTGCTGTTCTGATAGGGCACGATATTGAGGACCTGGCTGACTCTCTCATCCATCAGGGTGCTGACAAGGTCATCGTGGTTGATGATGAGATATTCAAGGAGTATACCACCGATGCCTATGCCATCGCCATGACGTCACTCATCGCACCCCGAAAGCCGGCTGTCGTGCTCTTCGGTGCCACGAGCAATGGACGCGACCTTGCTCCACGCGTCGCCGCGCGACTCGAACTCGGGCTCACTGCAGACTGCACCGCCCTCGATGTCGATGATGAACGACAACTGGTGCAGACACGTCCAGCCTTCGGCGGTAACATCATGGCCGAGATTTTGTGCCCGTACACGAGACCCCAGATGGCCACGGTGCGGCCCAACGTCTTCAAACCGAGTGAGCGGGACACCTCACGCACCGGCGAGATCGAGAAGGTAGAGGTTTCCATCAGCCCGGTCCAGGTGCGGACCAAGGTGCTTGAGAAGGTCAAGCAGGTAGGCGAGGGCATGAAGTCCGTTGAGGAGGCCGACATCATCGTTTCGAGCGGGCGCGGTATCAAAGACCCGTCAAACCTCGAACTGCCCAAGCAACTGGCTGAGATTCTCGACGCGGCTGTGGGCGGTTCGCGACCCATCGTCGACGCGGGGTGGCTCCCACCAGCCCAGCAGGTCGGGCAGTCGGGGCGGACCGTCTGTCCTAAGCTGTATTTTGCGTTCGGGATTTCTGGGGCTGTGCAACATATTATTGGATGTGCCCCCAGCGAAATTCTGGTTGCAGTGAACAAAGACCCAGAAGCGCCGATATTTGACGTTGCAGACTTCGGAATAGTCGGTGACCTGTTTGAAGTGGTACCAGAAATAATCAAGGAAATCGAAAGAGTCCGGTCAGAGAGATAGTTATGCTAGGGCCTACCTCGAACGGTAGGCTTCTTCCTTTCTTTGGCGGATACCAAGTTTCCTAAATCTTCTCATCACCGTATAATACGGCCACGTGTAGCCACATCTGTCGAACAACCTCTCAGAAATCGACCCCCAAGACGCTCCTCCCTCTCTCATCGACTTCGCATAGAGCCCACCTCCTTTGGAATCAAGTGGTGCAGGACTCCCACATCCATCGTAAATTCGGGGCAGAGCCATCATGAGGTGACATGCGGGATGCACCGTGCTTATTACTTAGCGGGACAATCTATGAGGCATCGCTGACCCATATCCGGAGGAGTGTTCGTTGAGTCTCAGGTCTGCTACTACAATCACACTCATCATGGTCTTGCTGATTGTTCATGTTCCCCATGGGTCTGGTAGCCTGCTGAGTCAATCACAGGATGAGTATGGAATCTCGCAACCCGCATCGTACACTTCCCACGATCCCATCGTCATAACATCAAATACCAACTTCACCGACCAGGGCTGGCCCGGCTCCGGCACCGAGGAGGATCCCTACGTCATCTCGGGGCTGAACATCACAAGTAACGACACCGCCATCTCTATCTCCCAGACCACCGTCTACTTCGTCATCCGTGATTGCTTCATCTCCTCTCCTGACACAATGGCTAGTAACGGCATCGTTTTTCATCTGGTTCGACATGGCGCCGTGGAGGGCTGCATCATCAGCCATCGCGGAATTGGCATCGACCTCGCATCCTGTAGCGATATCACTATCACAAACAACACTGTGATCCACTGCGGTACAGGTGTTTCTATCTGGGGCGCGAAGCAGTGCACAATCACCGAGAACACGCTGGTGGAGAACAACGGGAGCGGCGTGGTTCTCTCCGACTGCTCTGACTGCATCGTATTCGGAAACACAGCCTCATCGAATGGGGGGACAGGCTTCGTCTTACGCTACGCTGTTGGACTGTATCTTAAGGACAATATGGCTTCCCATAACACCCAACACGGCTTCGACCTCAGTTATACCCTAGGGTTCGGTTTCGAGCACCTGCCGTCGGAGAACTGCACCCTGGAGAACAACACTGCAACTGCGAATGTAGAAGATGGATTCGTACTCATCTCTGTCAGGAATTGCACACTCATTCGCAACACGGCATCATACAACAGGTGTGGTGTGTATCTTCTGGGGGATGCCAGTGGGAGCCTCATGTATCTGAACACCCTGTTCAACAACACTGCGAACGGATACGATGATGGTGTCGTGAACCGTTGGGACAACGGAACCCATGGCAACTACTGGGACGACTATGATGGTGTCGGGGACTATGAGGTGCCGGGCGCTGCTCAGAGCGTCGACGAACATCCTGTCCTCTATGACCTCCTTGACCCAGAGATCCATCATCCGGGGGACATCGAGTATGAGGCCGAAACCACAGGGCATTCCATCACCTGGCACGTCTCAGACCTGCATCCCGCCTCCTACGAACTGTACCAGAACGGTACTCTCATCGACTCTGGGGCGTGGGAGACATCAACTATTAGCATCACCATCGACGGGCTTGAGGTAGGGACCTACAACTACACGTTGCTGGTCCGCGACCTCGCTGGCAACGTTGCATCTGATACCGTGATGGTCATAGTCCATCCTTCGTCATCTCAGGATGTCCCCATCCTGAGTTCTCTGTCACTCCTGCTGACTCTTGTCGGAATCTCTGTTGCAGTCGTCTTCTCAGGACTGATAGTTCTGCACCGGCTAGGGTATAGGTCTCCATCGGCTGTGTCTGATTAGACAACCCAAGACAATGACATGACACGGTGTCTTCAGTGGTTCTGGTTCAGACTGAATCTCCTCACCTTGGTCTCCTGATGAACTGAAAACTCCAGGGTCTGTCCTTCACTGACCCCAGTGGTCATACTCTTCAGGGTTGGCCGCCCTCTCTAAGCGATGCCAAGGCGAATTGCTATTGGATATCCATTCCTAATCGCACTTGTTATTGGAGCCGTCACATGCTTCATCTACTGGTTTGGCCGGATGCTGAAGAACCGACACGTTTCGCATATGCTACAATCACGATGGTGGCTGCCGCCACACTGAATATCAGCAGAATGGTAACTCCTGAGAGATCTGCGGATGTTGTAGTTCTGCTGTTTGAGATCCATATCCTGCAGACGCTCTGAGATGTGTTCTCCGTCGACCATATACCCAAGGAGTTCTGAGCGTAGAATATGATGTCCCAGACCACGCTGGTATTGTGGTTACAGAGGGTATAGTTGATCGGCTCTGATTCATAGACGACACGACTCTCGAATTCAGGACTGACGGACATGGTCACATTATGCCAGACTCCGTCTAATCGATTACAATAGCTGCCGATTACTTGTGACACACCTGCTGAATCATTCACGCCCGCACGAAGAACTAAGGGATACTCGTCACACTCGCCTGTCCCAATGGTATCTATGAAGTTGGGCATTTCTGGCGTTATGGTGGGTCCTTGGTCGTCAGATATCCTTTGGCCAACTTGGTCCGATGTAGCCGAACACATCCTCGCGAAAGGGGAGATCAGCAATAGACAGAACACAATCAGAACCGGCCTGTGCCTATCATGTTTCATCTCGGGAATACCCCTCAGCTACTAACGTCCCTTGATAACAGATTCAGTTCTTGAACCTTCTTGTGTGAAGCTCAACAGGATGCCTGCATCTGAGAGTCACCGCTGTACACCTTGCCGTGTTCGGCTCATCAAGTGGCTACATCGAATAGCATTATCGTAGTTGCCGTGAACAAGGATCCCGAGGCACCAATCTTCCAGGTTGGGGACTTCGGTATTGTAGGGGACCTGTTCGATGTGATCCCGGCGATTATCGACTAGATCAAGCGCGTGCAGGCGGAGAAACAGTAGTATCTACACGAGAGAGGGCAATGTGAACGCTCTCTCGTTTCTTCTTCCCCTTTTTCCGATTTCCGCGGGAGTTGATTCTGTGGCTGGTGTCTCACTCGGTACCCAATGTGTGTAGGAGCCTAATGACTGTCTTCATTGACCAAATCGTCAATGGCTCTCTCGAGCTCCTCTTTCCTCTTTTGTTCCGCCAGCTTTCTGTCTTGTTGCTCCTTCCACCCCTTGAAGATATACAAGATACCGGACACAATCAGGCCATTGATTGCTACCAACAGGATCGGGACGTTATACAGGAGAATCTCGGTCAAGGGAATCGAGGAATCTGTCGGGTCAAAGCCGTACCTGACCTCCCAGCCATCTGGCATTCCATCGCCGTCAGAGTCACTATTGAGCGGATCCGTT
>CAYYQL010000059.1:8722-11018 GCA_964473825.1 uncultured archaeon | reverse complement strand
AGGCACGTTCTAGCTCGGTGAAGGAGATCCTCATCACCCAGTTTGCTGCCCCCTGAGAAGAGAACCAACGTCTTCCCTGCTGAGTCAACCACCTTGCGCACCCGCTCTGCATATGTAAGTTCTAGCTCATCATAGGGGGCAGGTTGCTCTGAACGTCGTTCGGGGTCGTCCTTGGGAACATTGAGTTTCACAACGTCAGCACCGAGCTCACAGGCAACCCGTGCAGCATAGTCAACGGCATAGAGCGAATTGCGTCCGCCTTTCTTCGCGATTGCCTCTCCCCGCGGATAAGACCACATGATAACGGGCATGCCAAATCGTTCTGCTTCTGCTCTCACGCTGTTGAACTGCATAATATCGGCATGCTGATTGGGACTTCCTACATACAGAGTATAGCCCACTGCATCTGCCCCTATCCTCACTGCATCCTCAACGCTAGAGGTCAGAGGAGAGAGAGCATGGCTATCAGACGGGATGCGGGTCTTCCCGTTGACCTTGAGAACTATGGGCACCTTACCTGCATATTTCCGGGCATACTTCTCGGCCAGCCCTATGTGCAGGGCAACGCCCGAATATCCGCCTTCTTTGGCCAACCGGAACTGAAAGTCTGGGTCCGCAGACACTGGATTGGGAAAGAAGTCAACAGGACCATGTTCAAGACCCTGGTCGATGGGTAGAATCAGCATGTGGCCGTTTCCAGGGCCATAGTCATACAGCAGCCTCTGAAGACGTACCCTCTTTCCAAGACTCAAGTGCTCTAACTCATCAAGTTTCTTCATGGTTGTCCATCAAGTGATATCTACGTGACTACTTATGTGCTATGCAGCTTTTTTGTATCAGCAGAAAGCCACAAATGACACCTATATCATAGTAGCAGTGATTCATGATGAATGATGATAGAGTATCGGCAACCAGACCAGAGACCCCTGACCGGCTTCAGTATCATCTGGAGGTCGGAGAGGATGATGTCGCCCATGTCGTCCTGTTACCCGGGGACCCTCAACGTGTGAGGAGGATAAGCTCCTTCTGGGATAAGAGTAGCGAGGTCGCACACCACCGACAGTTTGTGACCCATACTGGCACCTACAGGGGTGTTCCGATATCAGCATGTTCTACCGGCATTGGAGGACCAGGTGCGGCCATAGTCATGGAAGAGCTTGCAAACGTCGGAGTGAGAGATTTCATCAGAGTTGGGTCCTGTGCCACTCTCAAAAAAGACATAGAGATCGGAGACCTCATCATATCAACAGCTGCAGTTAGACTGGAGGGCACGAGTCGGCAGTACGTTCGACCAGAGTTCCCGGCATCTGCATCTCACGAAGTGGTCCTGGCCATGATGGAGGCCGCTGACAGTCTCGGGTACAATTATCATCTTGGCATCACCGCATCCACCGACTCGTTCTATCTTGGTCAGTCCAGACCGGGGTTCGGCGATTATATGCAGGATGAGAGCCGCGAATTGATCGACTACCTGACCAGAGCGAACGTCGCCAACTTCGAAATGGAGGCTGCAACCATCTTCACTCTGGGCAATATCTACGGCTTCAGAACCGGTGCGGTATGTGCAGTCTATGCCAATCGCGTCAAAGACGAGTTTGCAGTAAGGGGAGAGGATGCCGTTATCAAATGTGGTAACGAAGCAGTGCGAATACTTGCCGAGATGGATGAAGAGAAAGAGGCCTCCGGGAAGAAACACTGGCATCGTGGACTGGTAGGCAAGTAACTTCTACTTGCCCACGTAGTAGTAATTCCCTGCAGCCTTCTGTTCTTGGTCCAGCCGAGAACCTCTCTTGTTGACCCTTGGCCGACCTGTCTGCGGGTCTCTTCTGAAGGTCACACCCATACGCTTCAGAAACATGTTCATCCCTGTCTTCAAAGTGAGAACCGAGGAGGCAACACCTCGTTTTCCTGGTGTGCCGTCGAAGACAACCATGCTGTCGCTCATGTAGTCAGCCATCAGGATAGAGTGCTCGACCACAAAGGCGGTGCTCAGTTTGGCCTGAATCGTGCGCCTGATAGCACTTGAAGTTGCGAGACGTTGTTCGATGTCAAGAAAGGCCGACGGCTCGTCAAAGAGATAGATATCGGCATTCTTCGCAAGACACGCAGCAATAGCAGCCCTCTGGAGCTCACCTCCGCTTAGATCAGCAATGGCATGGTCCAGAAGGTGGTCCAACTCGAGCTTGTTTACTACTGATGTCTTGAAATCAGGGCTGTCTGCTGTGGATCCCCCAGCATCACGCAGGTAGAGTCTGACGGTGCCGGGATACTTCTGGCTGATATATTGCGGTTTGTA
>CAYYQL010000059.1:6014-8622 GCA_964473825.1 uncultured archaeon | reverse complement strand
GAGAGGTCGTGCTCGACCACAACAACCGTCTTCCCCCGGTCTGATAGGTCACGTATCGCGCGGGCCACTCGGAGGCGTTCACGTACATCGAGGTAGGCAGTCGGTTCGTCAAAGAAGTAGATATCACCATCACGGACGATTGCAGCAGTTATGGCCACACGCTGAAGCTCGCCCCCACTCAGGTGTCGGACCTCCCGATCCCAGATGTCACCGAGGTTCATGTCGTCCTTCAGTTCGTCAAGACGGCCGCTCTCGTCTGTGGATTCAAGTAGATCACTGATGGGTTGCTCTGCAATAGACTTCACCTTCGGAAGCTCTGTGATGGTCTGTGGCTTATGTATGGCCTTGATGTCCCCTGCCTGCATCTTCTCGAAGAAGGGCTGCAGCTCTGACCCGCGATATTCGAGGATTATCTCTTCCCAGTCCGGAGGGTCATCAATTCTACCAAAATTGGGGCGTATCTCGCCTGCGAGAATGCGGATGGCAGTAGTCTTACCGACTCCGTTGGGGCCGATGAGTCCCAGCACTTGACCCTTCTTTGGAATTGGCAGTCGGAACAACTGGAATGCGTTCTTGCCGTATCGATGACTCGCATCGGTCTGGAGTTTCTCGGGGAGGTTGACTACACTGATAACATGATAGGGACACTTCTTCACGCATATCCCTTCACCAGAACAGAGCTCTTCCACTATAACTGGAGGTTTGTCCGGTCCATCGGGAAAGATGACTGTTTCATCACCAGTACGCACTCTTGGGCAAAATCTCCTGCACTCGTGAGTACAGTCCTTTGGCCTGCATCTTTCCCGGTCGATGACGGCGATTCGCATGGTCTTCACTGCACCTGTGTGTGGTCCGAGTGTGATGACTTCGAATCGTATATAGCGCTTTGGCTCTGGCGGGAAGTGCTGACTCGGAAAACCTTTTGTGAGTAGATTGAAGTCTTGATGGTGAGTTTCACAATGAGTCTACTTGACAGATTACTGAGTCTATTCGGTCGGGGTCCGGGGGAAGTTCTTGGCGCAGTCTCGCAGCCAGCTGACCTGCTAGATCTTGTGTACCGTGTCAGAAATCAGACATATCAAAGAATCACCGGAAAGAGTATCCCACCATTCTATGTTCCAGGGCTGAAACAGAAGCAAGAACCTGGAACGAGCCTGTCACACCTCAGAAGGTTGATCAGAAGATAATCAATGGTGAATACCAGTATCACTCTTTTGTGTATACATCGTGAAACTAATGTGCCCGTAGAGCAGTTCTTCAACGAGGCGGTATACCCTTGAGTGACTTCGTGTGTAATCACAACGGCAAATGTGATCATGTGAGGGTCTGCTGCACCGAGACCGAGATGACACTGACTCAAGAGGATATCAAGCGGATAGAGGGACTAGGGTATTCGCGTGGTGACTTCATCGTCGATGCTGAGGACGGATTCTCAGAACTGAGAAACTTGGATGGGCTGTGCTTTTTCTATGATTCCGTAAAGAGGAAATGCCGCATCTACAAGCATCGCCCTGAGGGGTGCCAGTACTACCCAGTAGTGTACGATGTCCGCAAGAAGAAGTGCGTTGTTGACAGAGATTGCCCCTCGTGGGAGACCATGGACGAGGCAACAATAGAGAGAATCTGTCCCAGGGTCAAATCACTTGTCGAGAAACTGGTCAAGGAGGCAACCTAGGCTGAGGGATCGAGCTGATCTTCATACTCACTCCAATATCTCAGATGGAGTTGACCCACCTCCAAGACTGGTCGAGATGGCAGAGAAGATGGGGCTGGGAGCTGTTGCACTCACAGATCATGACACGCTCGATGGGCTGGAGGCGTTTCTGGGTGCAGGGAATCACAGTGACTTGAAGCTCATTCCAGGTGTAGAAATCAGCACATCCTACCGCGAGAAAGAAGCACATCTGCTCGGCTATTTCACACCGCCGAATGCGACCAGACTGCAGACCAGACTGAAGTGGCTCGAAGATGTTAGAAAGCGAAGATTCCCCAAGATGTTAGATAGGCTTGAAGAGCTTGATATCGAGTTCTCAAAGAAGCAGGTCGACAATATTATGGAGGGAGTACAGACACCCGGTCGCCCTCATCTGGCGAGACTATTGGTGGAGAGCGGAGTTGTCGAAGACACCGTTGAGGCCTTTGATCGATATCTTGGAAAGGGAAAGCCCGGCTATGTGAAGAAAGATCTGATGGATATCAAGGAGGGTATAGACCTTCTTCGGGAGGCAGGAAGCGTACCCGTGCTTGCACACCCTTTCACCGTGAAACTTGACAACCTGTATGAAGACCTGAGAGAGCTGAAGCAGAGTGGGATGCTGGGTGTAGAGGTCCACTATGAGTATGGCCATCTCCACATCGATGCAGACAAGGAACGACTGGCTCGCACCGCAGATAGACTGGACCTGATCAAGACAGGGGGCAGCGACCATCATGGTGATGAGGCAAGACACACGGTAGGGAGCGTGACTGTTGATATTGAGGTAGTGGAAAGCCTATCCATTGCTTCAATTGAGCTGGGCGGAGAGGGACTTGAGACGGGGCAGTGATTCATGACCAGATTTGTAGTGGATGCAATGCTGGGCAAGGTCGCACTCTGGCTCAGATTGAC
>CAYYQL010000059.1:0-5914 GCA_964473825.1 uncultured archaeon | reverse complement strand
GTGATAAAGGACAAGGTGTATCCACGAACGTACAACCACTATGACACGTTCTGGTTATGCGAGAACTGCGGGAGTGTATACTTCCAAGGTGGATACTGGAAGAACGTTGTGAAATATATGAACAGAATTGATCAGCTAATGAAGCAGAAGAATACGTGATTGTTCGGTGTTGCATTATCTCTCCATTACCTTGATGTCATACTCTATCTGAATGCAGTCTTTGGTTGATCTGGTGAGAGGACAGTATTTCTTGGCCAGCTCGACACATCGCTCACCAAGATAGAGAGCATCCTCAGCAACTTCCACTCGGCCTGTGACCAGTAGTTTCGTGATGGAATACCCCTCTCCATCGAACTGAACGATAAGCTTTCCCTCCAAGGAGAAGGAGAGCAGCTCCAGCTCCGAACGCCGTTTGACATCGAGGAACGTATTATTGAGGCAACCGAGCACACCTGCAATGAATAACCTATAGGGACACAGCCCCTCACCTCGCCCACCGTATGTTTCGGGAGTGTCGAAAAACAGCTCTGAGTCCCTGAGTCTGGCAGTACCACCGGTCTTACCGTCCCACTCCGTGCTGGCGACGTACTCCATCGTTTCAGGGTACTTTGGTCTCGACTTCAAAACTGAGGCCTCAAGGGCGAGGTCTCGAATCTCACATTAAGGGTTTTGGTCGGTGCTGTTCCCGAGCAATCAATTTATACAACACAATCCAAAGACCGAGTAAGGGATATAATGTGACTCCGATGATGAAAGCCGCAATGTTCTATGATGTGGGAGATGTGAGGTACATCGAGACAGACATACCTCAGATAGGCCCCCGAGAGATGCTCATCAAAGTGCATACCGCCCTCACATGTGGAACTGATGTCAAGACATACAAAAGAGGACATCCTCTCCTGCTTCAGAATGCTCCCTCTCTCTTTGGTCATGAATATGCGGGAACAGTGGAAAGAGTAGGAGAAGAAGTAGAGGATTTTCAACCAGGGATGAGAGTCGTAGCAACTAATTCTGCGCCCTGCGGTACCTGTTTCTTCTGCAAACGAGGGAGACCCAATCTCTGTCCTCAGCTGAAGAGAACACTTGTGAACGGCGCCTTTGCTGAGTATATCAGAGTTCCTGAGGCTGTTCTGAGATGGAACACCCATCAGATTCCGGATACCCTTTCATTCAGAGATGCAGCCCTTACCGAGCCCTTGGCCTGCGTTGTTCACGGTATAGAGGAGGCGATGATCAGACTGGGCGATACTGTTGCCATCATCGGAGCGGGACCCATAGGTCAGATGATGATAATGCTTGCGAAGAAGAGCGGTGCGTCTACCGTCTTGGCATCAGATCTTGTAGAGCTCCGGAGAGAGATGGCTCGTAAGTCAGGAGCAGACCGTGTAATCGACCCAGGCATAGAAAATCCTGTGAATGTGGTCAAGGAGCTCACGGAGGGTTATGGAGCAGACGTGGTGATTGAGGCAGTAGGACTGCCTAGCACCTGGGAGCAAGCAGTAGAGATGACGAGAGATGCAGGTACAACAGTCTTGTTCGGTGGTGCGGCATCTGGCTCGAAGTTTGAGATTGACACGGGGCGCTTCCATTACGGACAGCTCACCATTAAGGGTGTCTTCCACCTGACCCCAAGGCATGTGAAACAGGCGTTACGTCTACTCATTGCAGGGGATATCGACCCGGATATTCTCATATCTCATGAGATGCCTCTTAGCAGAGTCAAAGAAGCACTAGAGATGATGGGTCGGGGCGAGAGCATGAAGATAGCAATCAAGCCGTAGACTATTGGTGGTAGGATTGAACGATAGCCCACAGAACGGGAGAGATGACTCGATCAAGAACCTAGAGGAGAACGAACGGGAACTACTTGAGTTTCTTCAACGGCTTGACACCGAATATCCCAAGATTCTGATTGTGGTCGAGGGAACTCGCGACGAGGACATCCTACGAGACCTTGGAGTCGAATCCAAGATAGTCAGAACCCAGTCAGGTAGACCCCGTCCTGAATTGATACAGTATATCGTAGATGAGTCGAAACCGAATCGTCCAATACTCATACTCACAGACTTTGATCGCGAAGGTCGCGAGATGGCAAAGCTGATCCGGAGAGAACTTGAGATACGCAAGATCCAGACTCTTCATCGTGTTCGAAGACGGATTGGAAGCTTGATGTCAAATCTGCGATGCATCGAGGAACTGGTCAGTCTTCTAAAGAGACGAGACTTTCCAGGTCGTCCTTATCTATGAGGACTTCTGGAGGACGTCTCCGTAACCAAGTCTCCAACACTATGAGGGCGGGAACAGCTGTGAGGAGAAGGTACACTCCGATTCCGTCATGTATCATTGCGAGTCCTCCTGTTAGTGCAAAGAATCCGATGAAGAGGAGATACATGATTACCATCACAGCCATGAGAGGAATCCACAGCAGAACAGTGAGTTTCAGTGGAGCCTCACGACGAAAGAGCGAGAGAGAGATGATTGTGCTGATCATAATCATGATGCTGGGAAGGAACCAGCCGCTTATACCGAATACCGAACGATAGATTTCAATGAAGTCCAAGAAACTCAGGGTTGCGCGACCTGAGATTGCGAAGAAGGGTGTGACTAGGCCTAGACCAATCATGGTGAGTCCAACAAAGATGGGTAGCTCGTCAGCCACCTTGCGGAACGATGGGCGCCATATCTTGTGAAGAAGCAGAAAGATGAGAGTGAGAGATGATACCAGTAGCAGAGATGGAAACAAGAAGATGCCACCCCAGCTTGCCTCGACTGTGCTAGACCAACCAGGAGTACTGTCTGGAGAAGTACAGATGAAGAACCAGACCGCCCCGAGGTTGGTTGGAAAGAGCACAGCCTCATAGCCCGTTTCGGCGGTGATCATTCTCGTGGCAATCCAAGAAGCCCCGGGTTCGTCTGTTCTCCATACCACATAGAGAGGGCCCTCGTAGTCAGTGCTCACTCTAACATTAAGACCATAGCCTATGGGAGAGAGTACTGGTTCGTGCCACAAGTCAAATCGAGGAGTATCTGTATCATCCGTGAGTTGCGCATGTATCCACTGGCGAACCAGGACGTTGCGCTCAGGTAGCATATCATGGCCCGAGTTGGGCAAGATGCTTAGCGTGACATCAGACGCAACCTCACTATATGTACTCACGAAGCTGTTGATTGGAAAGAATTCGTCACCAGTACCAAAGAGCATGAACACCGGACACTCGGTCTGACGAGCATAACCAATCGGGTCAAACCACCGAACAAGTCGTGCCATCATCTCAGAATCTGCCGTATATGCTGGATTGATGACTGTATTCAGGAAGGAGCCGGACGCTATGCTGTTCATGAAATCTCCACATGCAATGATGGGAACAGCAGCATCCACACGTTCATCTATTGCCGACAGTATGAAAGTCTGAAGCCCGCCCATGGATACCCCCAGTACAACAGATCGTTCTTCATCAACATAGTCGAAGCTCTCCAGAAGACCCACGGCTCGCGATGCCGCCCAGACAGAGTGGTAGATGTGGGCATCTTGAGGACTGGAGGTCACATTGAAGAGAGTTCGTGGATTCAGAGGCAACGTCATCGATGACTGGCCGCATCCTGGAGCATCAATGGCCAGTGCCACAAACCCATTTGCCACGAATTCAAGCATCATGGGAACAAAATCGCTGGCCTGGCTTCCGTAACCATGGAGAAACAAGACGGAAGGCATGGGGTCTGAGTGGTTCGTGGGCGACATGAGAATGGAACCGATTCGTAAGGGACTGCCCGAGTAGTTCTCGCTGAAAAAGGTGAAACGCCAATCCAAGATCGGAATCTGCTCACCCTGATAAGAAATATTGCGGACTGTAGAGGAGATGTTCTGCATATCATAGGGTGCTTCTTCTATGGTGCTCAAGTTCCAGAATGAGGTGTCATAGTCATCTACGTCACCCGCAGGAACGAGAGCATGAGGATAACTGAACATAGCAGAGAAGAGAATGGAGATCAGACTGCCTGTGAATATCAGCACAGCCGCGAAAGTGATAATCCGATTCTTCTCAATTATCATGGCTAGCAAGAACCCCTCACAGGTTCCTATTAAAGATGCACAGAGGCCTTTTCCCAGCCCATCATTGAATGGTAGAGCCACAGTTGGGGCAGATGTAGCTGCCTCCGGGTATCTTTTCGCCACATACCCTGCAGATTCGTTCCTTCCTGAGACGAACCGTATCTACCACTTCGCCAGTCTGAGGCACCAGAATGAACCTATTATCCTCAAACGATATCCTGAACTCCTTTGGATTGCCGGCCTTTTGAAGCAAGTCAGTCGGCATTGGCAGACGGTCGTTGTTATCGAGCCGAACTATGCGAGATTCACCAAGCATGTCAAGGTCGATGCCCATCTGATGGAATCCTGAGATGATACCGTCTCGAATCTCCACCGTGATATCAGCCTTGGAAGCAACTTGCTGACTGTGGGTCACGATGAAGAATGATGTCCCGAGCGTCTCGTTCAGCTCCTGGAAGAGTTCCAGAATTCGTTCGGCAGTTTCAGGGTCGAGGTCTCCGGTCGGCTCATCACAGAGGACCAGTCCCTTGCCCTCCGTATCGATCAGGTTGACCAGCGCACTGGCAATCGCAACCCGTGACCGCTCACCGCCGCTTAGAGTGGTCGCTTTGTTCCGCTTCCGTTCCTCGAGACCAACCATTTTGATGAGTCTGTCAACGCGTTCCTGGCGTACCTTTCTGGGCACACCTGCAATACGAGCCGCCAGCTCTACATTCTGCCATGCGTTCAGATGAGGCAGCAAGTTCGAGACCTGAAACACGAAACCGATGAAGTTGCGGCGGGCCTCCGTCAATGTCCTCTCGCCCAGCTTGGTGATATCGGTGCGCAGATTTGCCCAGTAGACTTGACCGACGGTCGCCTTCGTAATCCCACCGATGATGTTCGTCAGGGTTGTCTTTCCAGAACCGCTCGGGCCAACAACGCACATAATCTTCCCTTCGATGATCTGAAGAGAGACACCGCTGAGAGCAACCACCTCTAAGTCATTGGTCTTGAAAATCTTGTAGACATTATCTACAGAAACAGTCGTCGATTCGTCAAATAAGGGGAAATCCCCTGTATCAGTAGCCATTCTACTCGCTACACCTTCTGTTGGCCCAAGAACCTCGATTTGCGTGTATCAGGTCCTAATTATAGCTTGTGGCCTGCGCTTCCAGACTAGCTCGGTGTATTGAATCTCATAGACTTCTCCAATTCTCTGGATAGTAAATGCCCACTCCTCAAGGGCACTTCCCTGTCGTTTCCCGTGTGGAAGGACGCTGAGAAACCGCAGCATTGAGGAGCTCCGCCCATAACTCAGTATCCTGTGCTCTGCAATCTGCGCAATAGCCAGATAAATCTCTATGAAGCGAGCCGCAAAGAAGTTGGCCTAGTCACCGGGGAGATGGACAATGATCACATTCCTGAGATCTGCCGTGACCACCAACTCTCCCTCTTGTAAAGGAAACAGCCTCTCATACTCCATGCAAACCCAATCGCACCAGTGCATCAGGGTGTCGGTCACTTGGCCTAGCGGGCAAGAAGCGTCATGTTCTTTGGGTTCATGTCGTGGCTCAGGTTGAGAAGGACCTTGGGGGAGTCGTCTGGACTCACTGAGAACCAGTTGTGTCGATGCTGTGCGATAGCGTGTTCCTGACGGAGAAAGACGGCCAAGTCGTCCCTCTCTGTCACATCATCCAAGTGCATGATGCGGGAGACCGCCCACTTGGTATCAGCCGGTCTAGAACCGTCCCTCTTGAGTAACGATAGATGCCTCATGGTGTTCCGTGTATGTCTGCAATCCATACTCGTATGTACTTGATGAGGGTCGGTTACCTGTACGACTCTCGTATGTGGTCAATGAGGGTCGCATAGGTGGTCAGT
>CAYYQL010000058.1:0-11072 GCA_964473825.1 uncultured archaeon | reverse complement strand
AGCAGAATGTCCAGTTTCGGAAGCCGCCGTGCCCAGGCTGATAGCGCCGTCTGCAACTTTGGGCTCTCTGTCACGATGACTGTCTGCTCTCCAAGCCCCATGAAGTACATCTTGTATGGTCTTCTTAGGATGCCGTCCTCTCTCAAGGCACGCATTCTAGACGCCACTTCTACCTGTCCCTTTCCCACTGCCTTACGCACCTCTCCAATGGTGTCGAGTTCCTGCATGTGAAGGCGCGCAATCTCGAGGTCCAACCTATCTAGCCTCATTCTGGTCGGCCTGAGGGGCTGATGGATAGGTGCCACCGAGCTACCAAGGTCTCTCTCGTACACCTTGCCGAGCTCGATTCGAAGCAAGTCCCAAGGGATGGTCCACTCTCCCACGTCTGTGGAGTAGTAGTCAAGGCAGTAACTTCGTCCTCGGGCCCCGACATCGAAGAGCTCAGTCATGATGCCCTTCTCTTCCAGACCCTTCACCAGTCGTATCAGTTCTGTTGTATATCCACTTGTGTTAGGGACAGCCAACTCCGCAACGGCGCTCCACTGTCCCGTGAGGATGACATCTCCTCCGATACAATAGGGGCACTCTTCGATCGCCTTCAAGAAGTACTCACCATCAACAGGCGAGTCACGGAGGACGAACACCAGAAGGTATCTCATATCCAGTCGATGCGCAGCCACTTCGTGCTGTCGGTTCAGAAAACCACGTTCCAGCAACTCGTGGGTCTTCTTGGATACCCACTTAACAGTCAGATTGAAGTCTTGAGAGATTTCTGTGAATGTTGCGTCTGGGCGGGTGAGCAATCGGTCAATAAGGCGGAGCTCGTTCTCGTCGAGACGTGGGGGGACACATCTGATGACTTGGAAGAGGTCTCTCTCTATTGTGGCACCATCCAGACCAGGGATCCGCCCCATCTCAAGAATCTCCTCCCGCAGAGTCCTTAGAGCCATATCTCCTGCAATACTGTCTGCGAGGAGAAAGGGTGACGATCGGCTATCGCACGTGCTTCTTCCCGATCGGGCTTCTGCAAGGTCCACGAGTCCCCGAGCCAGCAGAGTACGCACTACAGATGACCCTTTGAGACCCGGCAGGGCCAACCTCACAAACTCCTTCGCCAAGATGGCCCTCATCTCGTCGCGTGCATCTGGTTCGAGTTTCGATTCAAGATGACGCATGATGATGTCCAATGATATGGAGCCGTCGATGTCAAAACCAAACCCATCACGTGCAATCTCTTGATACTTCTCCCAATACAGATTGACTTCATCTGGTGAGATGCTGTCTTCTCGGTTGCGAGTCAAGCAGAGGCCCCTGACTAAGCGGAGCACACCATCTCATAATCTTATTCGTATAGAAGGAGTACCATGATATGAGGAAGGGTCCCCCCACCACTGGGGTCTACCTTACCCTCAATTGGTGTATATCCTCTTCCAGAGAGAGTATATAATGGTACGAGAGGTCTGTTCTGCCGTGAAATTATCGGCCCAGAGGCCATCTGGAGGGCACTCGTGTGCTGCCCGAACTATGAGGCGGTAACAAAATCAAACCCGTTCTTGCTCTTCTGTGGAAAACGCTACTGCTTAATCAGCCGTCTATGCAATGATGGCCTCTCGCTCGAAGAGCTTCGCTCCGATTACCAGGAAGACGACGGTGAATATCAGCAGGTAGAGCACATTACCGAACAGGCTCAGCGGGGTAGCTGCCCCTGAGAGGACGCCATTCAGAAAGATGATCGCATGACTGAACGGTATCGCGAGGACGAAGAGTCCGAAGATTCCGCCGTACTGCAGAATGCTCCCTGTGAAACCGAGGATTCCTATCACCATCGTGGGAACCAGCAGGACAAGGTTGTTGATCGACTCAGCTGTGGCCTGATCTTTTGCCAGACAGGATATCACGACCCCTATTCCGATTGCACAGAGCAAGACAAGAAACTGGCAGAAGAAGATCAGTGGGATCGTAGCAACCGGCACCGTGTAGAGACCGATGTAGTATGCGGCTGCATTGGGAGGAAGCGGCGTAGCCCTGAAGATGATCGACCAGTTGTATACCAAAATGCCGACGATGGTGAAGAACGAATAGATCATGGTCAGCAAGAGACCCGCCACGAGTTTCGACGCGAGAATCTTAATCCTGCTCATTGGGACAACAAGCAATGCCTCAAGTGTATGTTTCTCCCGCTCACCTGCGAAGGACTGACTCACGTAGGGCGCAGGTGCGAGAACGGACGTGAGCATGACAAGGAAGATTGCCAGTTGGTGACCGTATGTCGATTCTGGCGCGATGGTGTACCAGTTGACCTGCAAGTCGCGGATGATGAGTTTCTCATTGATCACGTTCTTGGCAAATCCGTCTATTCTCTGAGCGGCAGCCGTTGCTCTGATGTTTCCTGTATTGACCCAGATGACAAGTGTGCTCTGATTGTTCAATTCGAGTTGCTGTGTGAAGTTCTCCGGTATCAGTACCCACACTGACAACGAACGGTTGTTGACCAGCTGTTGCCCGTAGTTCTTAGTCACGTCCACGAGCGGGTCGATGAGGAGGTCATTCTTGTTTGCCTCTATCGCGTTATAGAGGGTCTGTCCCCACTGGCCATCATCCTCTAATGTGATGTATACCGTCTCGGGTTCCTCACTTGTCTGGGCCACGATGAATGAAAGGAAAGCACCCTGAAAGAGCCACGCGAAGAGAGGACTGATCATGAAGCCCAGTAGGAGCCAGCGTGAGCGCAGGACCGACTTGATCTCTTTCTTCAGCATCCATACGGTCTTGCTGTCCAGCATCTTTGTCTTTGGCTGTGCCATATCACATCGTCCTCCTGCTATGACTCATAGATTCCCTCTCCTGTCACAAGACCCGTGAACAACTCTTCAAGATTGGCAGCCTTGAATTTTTCCTCCAGCTCTCCCGGCCTCCCTATAGCTGCAAGCACTCCCTCGTTCAGTATACCTACCCTGTCACACAGCTCTGAAACCTCATTCAGGTCGTGAGTGGTTAGTATGATGGTCCTGTTCTCCTGTGAACTGAGTTTCTTCAGCAGGTTTCGGACGACACGGGCACCAATGGTGTCCACTCCTGTGGTTGGTTCGTCCAGAAAAATGACCTCGGGTTCGATGATCAGTGCTCGGGCCACTAAGACCTTGCGCTTCATGCCCCCGCTGAACCCTTTCACCTGGTAGTCTTCCTTGTCCCTGAGGCCAACGATGTCCAGAAGCCTGTCTGCTCTCTTGTTGAGCTCTTCTTCTGGGATGCCGTAGAGTCCGCCATAGTAGACCAGATTCTCTCGTGCGGTGAGGCGCTCGTAGATGCCCGCCTCCTGAGGTAGCAGTGCCACTCGCTTGCGAATGTAATCGATGTTATCCTTGACATTCTCTCCAAGAACATATGCCTCTCCTTCGGTTGGAGTCAACAGACCGACAAGAACGCGGATCAAGGTGGTCTTGCCTGCGCCGTTAGGGCCAATGAGCCCGAAGACCTCTCCTCTCTGGATGTCCATCGTGACCTTATCCAGAGCGACAACCTCTCGCTTGGTCCCCCTCTCAAAGATCTTGGTCAGGTCTTGGGTCTCGATGACAATGTCGCTCATTTTGCTCAGCCCCACTGGTTCTCTCACTACTCAGGTTCTTCCATGAGATGGCTCACGTGTGGAAATGGTGGTTCTCCCTTGATGTCATTCTTCAGGAAGTCGTACGCCATGACGATATCGTCATCATCTCCCTCGATGAACAGGGTCACTGCGCCCTCAGCACCGTTGACTCCGCCAGCTGCGATGGGAATCGCAGTGACATCGAACAGGGTCTCGAGAGCGTCTAGCTCGGTGAAGGGGATACCTTCAGGTACTGCTATCGCGCCAACCGGCGTACCTATTGCAAAGTCCCAGTCATGCGTCCCGAACTCGCCGTAGAACTCATCATAGCTCGAGGGTATGAACTTCTCTAGGCCACAGGGCATGACGATGCTGATGTTGCGAGCCGCAGCAGACCCCAGGAATGATCCCACAGTGCCACCTGTGCTGCTTGCGAGCAGAACGATGGGCGTGGAGTTGGCGTCGAGAGCGTTGGCACTCTTGACGATGACATCATCTGGGCCCAGTTCATCCAAGACATCGATCACCTTCTTACCGTCGAGAAACTCCCCTCGATAGAAGATGGCGTCATTGTATCGATACTTCGCCTTGGTGACCCAGGTCCCCTCTGGAACAACTACCCCTGCGATGTGTTTCGTCTTCTCATAACTACCAAGTATCTCCTCAACGAGATACGAGCTGGTTGTGCCCAGAGTGATGCATAGATAGCCGTTGTGCAGCGCATCTTGAATCAGCTCCGTACCGAGCAAGCCCCGTGCTATCAGGCGCTTTCCCTCTGCGGGTGTGAGTGTTACTAGCAGTTTCTTCATTGTATTCCTCTTCCTTCTCCATGCATGAACATGATATTATCCTGTCGAAGCAGTCACGGATCCCTCATATCTCTGGAGTGTCTCTCGGACGATCTTCCTCGAGACCTCGCGAATTGAATCGAAGAACTTTCCCACGTCGATGTTGGCAGGGTCGATGAGACCTTTGACCTCAGAGTCCTCTTTGAGTAATTCAGTGAGATCTCTGTCCTCGTTCCTTGCCTGTAGTGTCAGTGCCCGCAGCTTTGCATGTGCATCAGGTCGCGGAAGCGCGGCCTCAGTGAGAACGGTCATGACGTATTCGCTCAGGAAGGTGTCGCGTGAGAGCCAGATGTTGCGCTCCACCGCCTCCTCATCGATCATCAAGCCCTCTATCACTCTTCTCATCTCCCTGACGATATAATCTGTCAGGATGAACGCCTGGGGAATAATGAACCTCTCAGTGGAGGAGTGTGAGATGTCCCGCTCCTCCCAGCTGACCACATTCTCAAGCGCTGGATGTGCGAGGCTCCGCACGAGTCGGGCGATGCCGGATATCTTCTCACAGGTCACTGGATTACGCTTGTGTGGCATAGCCGACGAGCCAACCTGCTTTCCTGTCGCAAAGGGTTCGTAGGTCTCGGCAATCTCAGTCCGCTGGAGATTCCTGAGGTCTGTGGCTATCTTGTCCAGTGTGGATGCGAGGTTTGTAAGGCACAGGATGCTCTCTGCAACGCGGTCTCTCTGCACTATCTGCGTCGTAGCCGCAGGCACATTCAGACCAAGTCGGGTCAAGACTTTCTCTTGTATCTCAATGCCCCGGGGTCCCATGGCTGCATGGCTCCCGGTTGCTCCGGCCACCTTTCCAACTGCTGTCCTCTTCAGAGCCTCACGAAGGCGCTCTGAGTGTCTTCGGATCTCATCAACCCAGACCGAGAAACGGATACCATAGGTGATGGGAACAGCCTGTTGGCCGTGTGACCGACCAACGGCAATCAGGTCTTGTGTCTCTATGGCCCTTCTTGATAGGGAGCTGACCAGAGCGTCCACTTCGGGCAACAAGATGCCAAAAGCCGCGAGCAGCTGAAGTCCCAGAGCAGTGTCTTTGACATCGTTACTGGTGAGTCCGAAGTGGACCCAACGGGAGCCAGTGCCCTGACACTTCTCAGCAATCGCCTCTACCAGCGCCGCTACATCATGCCTTGTTCTGGCCTCGACCTCCATGGTCCGCTCAAGAGTCACGGTCTCCGGGTTCGCGACACTGACAATCTCGTCAGCTGCCTCACTGGGGACGATGCCCATGTCAGCCTGTACCTGGGCCACGGTGGCCTCCACCCTCAACCAGATCTCATGTCTGAACTCTTCCTCGAATATTCTCACCATGTCCTGGTGGCCATACCTTCCGTAGTCGATGGGACAAACCGGCATTGTGCTGTGCACCGAGGCTACGACTCTTATCCTTCCCTGATATGGTTTGCTCAAGGCCATATGAGTCTTAAGTGGTGCATGCCAAGTCTCAGACTCCCCTGTACTGGGAGGGGCCAAAGAAAATGAAGTTCACCGATATCGATGATGCACATCTCGGCTATCTGCTCAAGACAGCTGACATGTTCCATGAACATGGAGTTGATGCGGTCTCCAAACAGGTTCTTCCCACCAAGATTATCGGCTCGCTTCTTCGAGCAGGTGACTTCTGGGAACCTCAGATTGCCGGGACTACAGCAGGTTGGCTTGACTGTGCCCATGTCGCTCTCCGATACCCCGACTCACTGGCCATGTCGGATGATGAGATACTGGAATACGTGTCCATGATGAGCAACAGTGTGGATCTTCTCCTCACCAGCTTTGTTGACATGGAGACCTTTGCTGGCGGCAGGCGCCTGACTGAGCGATTTCCCGAGGTCGTGTCCTCCCCCATGGTCAGTCTGCAGGATGATATCTATGCGCATCAGTCGGCACTGGCCTGCATCTCTGCCCTGAACTCACATCTGGATGGTGTCAAAGGCAAGGAGATCGGAATCATCTGGACCTTCGGCACGAGATTGGGCCTTCCCAGTGCCGTTCACAGTCTGCTCAGGCTCTTGCCCAAACTGAAGGCACATGTGCGTCTTGCTGCACCTCCCGAGTTCACACCGCTCAACAGGGTGCTTCGGACTGCTCGAAAGGAGGCAGAGGGTCGGGACGGTTCTGTGAAACAGAGTGACGACTTCGACACAGGAGTGGACGGGGTTGACGGTGTGATTGCCTTGAACTGGGGGCCTCTGAAGGACTTCAACGATATCGAAGGCAATACCGAGGTTGCTCGCCAGTACAAGGACTGGATTCTCACGAACGATTCATTCCCTGAGGGTACTCCATTCATCATGGAACCTCCAGTCAAGAGGGGGCTCGGAGTGTCAGACGATCTCTATGAGTCAGGTGCCAATCTCACATCCGAATGGTTCACCAGAAGGGTGGCAGTCCTCTGTTCCACAATCATCCGGATGGTCAATCTCCCGGATGCAGGTTCGAGAGTCATATGAATAGCCGGACAGACTGCAACCTGCTCTCTGCTTTGATGGCCCCTCCTTCGTGCGAACTCTCCCGTCGTACTTCAAGATAGGTGATCTGGGCTCCTTCAGCGCGAACATGTCACTGCTCCATGGCGGGAGCAACAACAGGATGGCGTCCACCTTTGTCAACCTGTACGATGCCAATAAGAAGCTGGCAGTGGCCCTGCGGATAACCGATGCATGGGCGGGCTCTAAGAGGTGCTTCCTGAGAGCATCGTACTATCGAGAAGATGGTTCGTTATCACACCATACCACCGACTATACGTACGGTGACCTGAATGGCGTGGTGACCGTGCGCTTCAACCCCCTCGAGGGCGTACTTGCGGATGTTCCGGGAAAGGGCGAGTCCTCCCTGTACACGCATAACCTGATCAATACTGACAGACTGCTCAAGTATGTCGTGGTCCAGTCCTACCGCTACAGCAGTTATGCAGAACACGATGACAGGATCTACAACATCCGACTGAGCTACGCAGGGTCGGACTACACGGTGTTCCATGACAGCTGCAATGACGTTGACAACTTCGTGAGCATGCCAGAGTTTCCGTACGGTACGCGTGGTGAGGGCGAACTGGTGTCTCCATCTGGCCAGAGCTACATGACCTGGGATAATATAGAGGCAGGCGGGAGCAGCTGGCACGGGCCGATGTACGTGCATACTCTTGACCGCCCCTTCAGGCTTTATCAGCTGAGTGAGTTCTCGGTGCTGGGCGGGCTGTTTCAGAGCAGCAGCACCATGGGGAAGACCTATGTGGGGTTGTTTGACGAAAACAAACAGATCGTTTCCCTGGTCATGTGGGGTGACAGTTGGGTGGGAAGCCAGAAGGGGTACTTCAACGTGTACTTCTACCCGCAAGACCACAGTGGCGCCAGCCAGAGTTCAGGATACCTCTATACCTCCTTCACCAAGACCGGGAAGCTTTGGTGGGACCCGTGGATGGGCGGACAGGGCGCCATCTACACCTCCATCGATGGGCAGGGGAGTGCGTATCCCATCGTCGAGGTGGACAACGCCAGCAGGGTGATCCAGTACGTGGGCATCCTTGGCTACCGTCACTCCAGCTATGGGTTGGTGGACATGCGCATCCACGACATCAACGTGGTCTGCGACCTCAGCAGGCGCAATCCCGACTACCCGGATGACCCACCACCCTCAGAGGACCCGGAGGAGGGTTTGGAGTTCGATGGGACTGAAACTCCGAGTAAGCAACAAGAACAGCAGTCGGACTTTGACCTGCAGCAAGCGCTGAGCGAAGTGGTGCCTGATTGGACTGGTCCATGGCCGCTGCTGCACTACAGGTTCAGTATACAGATTGCTCCAGACTACATCCCGGAGGGACATCCCGCAAAACCGGCTGAAGGGACAGTCCTCAACTTCCATCTGGCGAAGAATATCATGGGGCAACCTGAAACAGAGGAGTTGGAAACCCATGGTGATGGTTCCTTTGGACAGCCAAGCGATGAGGTTCTGAACCAACAAATCGATCTATTCGCAGAGGTCTGCTTGAACTTGATGGTACCATCGCTAATTGGAATAGAATGGGCAAGCTACTCAGGCAATGCTCCTGCGCTTGCTGCTTTCATTGCATCAACGGTTGCTCTGACATTCGCATGGGATACATCGATTAAATGGTTCCATGACAAGATGCTTTCAGAAGGCAAGTGGACCCATTATGACTGTGCCCATGACTGGTGGACTCGGGGCATCAGTATAATACAAACGCTGTTCTTCACAGCTGTGATGGGACTTGTCCTCAACTTCGTTGAGCCTACGTCACCGGTAGCGGGGGTCTTCATCGTATTACTTGAGAGGATAGCGCCGCTGAGAGCCATCGCATCAGGAATGATTCTTGCAACCGTGTTTCTTATAGCGCTGGCGGTGCATTGCTTCCTTTGTGGATTATCACACCTGTTGGCATCATTCTAGGGAGGAACCAAGTTGAGCATATGGCAAAACCTTCATGAAATCATGAGCCTAGTCGGACTCTCGGAAATGGGCTTGCTTATTGCAGTCCTGATAGTTCTGGGTCTGCTGATGTCTGCAATACCGCTCTTGGAGAAGGTACGCCTTGTGCAGTCTGCTGTTTCGGGTGGCGTACCAGGGGAATACACTGAGTCCGAGCCTCGCATACTGCATCGTCTCTACAAGATAGACTCGAAGAGGATAACCCTCATGGAGAAGGCAATACTGTTCGTGCTGTTCGTGCTCACCGTTGTCACCGTTTTCGCATTTGATGGCTATCTCTTGGGTGAGGGGAGTCTGTGGCTGTCCGGATATCTCATGCCCTTGGAACTGGCACTCCTTGTCTATGGCATTCCTCGATTGTTCTATAGCGACAAGGAATCGACTGACTGACTTGGTCGTAGAAAGTCGGAAACACTCATCCTCTGCTTAGTGGTAATCAATCGGAATGAAGCGAATAAGTATCTCATGAAGGACACTAGTCAGGGAAAATCCGTGAAGCCAGCCTGCCGGAAATGCCCGTCAAAGGTGAAGGCATTGTTCATCAAGACTGGGAAGCTGTGGTGGGACCCGTGGATGGGCGGACAGGGCGCCATCTACAGCACCATCGACGGTCAGGGGAGTGCGTATCCCATCGTCGAGGTGGACAACGCCAGCAGGGTGATCCAGTACGTGGGGATCCTTGGCTACCGCCACTCCAGTTACTCCTTAGTGGACATGCGCATCCACGACATCAACGTGGTGGCGGACCTGACTCGCTCCAATCCGAATGCGCCTGCGCCGGGAGAGCCTGAGGTGTATGATGGGACCGATGAAGGAATTGTTTGTGAAACCACTGACTTCGATGACACTTTGAAACAAGCCGAATCACAGGTTTTTAGCTGGTGGGACCCCAATTCATGGTGGCCAATTCTACATATGAAGATGTGGGTCACTATTGCTGAAATTTTCAATATGATTCATTTCAGTGTAGATTTACTGCAATCAATCCGACTGGTGGACTTGGTTGGGGCTAAACAACCAGATGATGCTATCAATAATGGAATGATTGATCTCACAATGACCATGTCCATAATTGCAACCCTACAAGTGGGACTAGCCAGTCTGGCCGCGGCTGAGAGTCTATGGAGTTCATACTTTGTCCCTACTGCCGCATGGTGCTTTCTAGCTGTCGGGATCACTGCTTTGGTCGGAGCATCTATCTGGGCATTTTCATATGCTGGCCAGAATCTGGAGGCAGAATACTGGACCCATGCCAATGCATACTTCTTTTTCTTTGGGCTATTCCTCACAATGCTCTGGATTTTCATCGGCTACAAGTCCCTAACCGGGGTATTTACTTCTGCTCTGATGGGTATATACCTCGTTTCACTGGGAATGGCTATAACGGGATTACTGGATATCATAAGGGATTTCTGCAAAACCCTCAAATTCACCAGATTGGTGGCATTGTTACTGATGGCGATATTCGGGTTAGTCGCTGCGCATCATTATGTCAGATACTATGGAGGCAACTGAATGCAGGAATTGGGAACCCCTGTTGAGCAACTCCTGGCATATGTAATTCTGGGGATCACAGCTTTTGTTGTGTGGTGGCTGGATAGAACCTTTGATAAAAAGACAAAGTTCCAAATCATCATCTCACATGACACAGATGAAAAGGACACTTTGGCAGAGAAACGGAGGCTAATGGCAAACAAGTATGTGAAGGCGTGGTGGGCAATCACCCTATTACAGACTGTTCTTGTTGGAATGAGTGGATACTTGATATTTCGGATATATGGTGCTGTTACTTTGTTTGTACTCTTCGCAGTGACACGAGTGATTCCCGGCTTATTTCACATGAGAGTTAAGACAGACCCGCTAGATACGTTTGAGAAGACCTTGGAGATGAAGGCTGCACTGACGCCGTTCTCCGAGGCCATCCTTCGCCTTGAGATAGAACGACACATACAAGATGGAATCTTAAAACCAGATCATGTTGATGAATTGGTACGGCATTTGAGTAGACGAGATGATGTCATAGGAGAGAGTGCACAGGCAATCCTCAAGGACGGTCATCTTTGAGATGAACCATGAGGTGTTAGAGGGAAACCCTCAGTGCATCTTTGCTGGTACCATCAGTAGGAACAGAGCTGACTACAGCTTTTGTGGCAATGCTCCTTATTTGGTAGGCCTGGCTCATC
>CAYYQL010000057.1:0-11149 GCA_964473825.1 uncultured archaeon | reverse complement strand
ACAGAAGTCTCAGACGGATGAGGTCACTCAATCTGTCAGAAACAGTTTATCTAGAACTAGAGCATCGGTCCAATCTTCTCGCATGCTGTCTTCGCAGCATACACAAGGAGTCCTGTCTTCATGTCCTTGCGAGCAGCGAGAACTAGGATCGCCTTTTCCCCTGCACTCTTTAGTATCATCAGACCATGCTCGTTGGTCATAAGGATCTCTTCGAGCATGCCTTGATCCATTCTCTCGGCGGCGAGGTCTGCCACTCCAAGTATTGATGCTGCCATGGCCGCTATCTCTGCCTCTTCCAGCCCTTGAGGAACAGCTGATGCAATAGGAAGTCCCTCCTTGGAGAGGAGCATCCATGCTCGGACGCCTGTAGCCAATGCTGTCGCTTCTTCCATAATCTCCCTGAGATTCACTTGAAGCTGTTCAAAACTGGCGTCGAACACAGCGACCACTCCCTTTGGTGTTTTTAGGTTGTGTTTCTTGTTTGGAAGATGCGCATTAATAAAGTTATACTGGTCATGATTGACACGTGTTGTTTCAAACAAGACTAATGTGTTACTGACTTTGATTAGATTGGGGTAAGACCATGAATAGGCAGGTTGATCTCACCTTCGAATCCTCCGATCGAAAAGCTATTGAATGGAAATCTGGTGCCAGAGCTTTAGGGATAGCAGAGAGCTTTCACAAGAGTGACGAAAGGAGTGTAGTGGCTGGCGTTGTGATGAGAGGGGATTTGAAGATTGACGGCGCTGGTTTCTGCTGGCCTCGGGTTGGTGGGACGGATGCAACTGCCGAAATTCTCTCTATGTACTCTCGTCTGTCGAGAGGTGACATCAGGGCTATGATTATTGGTGGAACAGTGATCTCGTGGTTCAATATCGTGGACCTGCAGCAGCTTCACGATGAAACAGGCGTGCCAGTGGTGAGTGTATCCTATGAGGAGTCTCAAGGGATCAAGCAATATCTTGAGGAGTATTTCCCTTCTGACTGGGAGAGAAGGTACGAAATACTGGTACGAAATGGAGAGCGCTCTGAAATCGTGTTAGACAACGGTTTTCGGGTGTTTGTCAACACAAGTGGAATCAGCATTCAAGACGCGAAAGCCCTCTTGAACATCTTCAGTCATCAAGGAAAGACGTCCGAGCCTGTTCGTGTTGCTGGAGTGGTTGCCGCCTCATTGCGACGTGATTCTTCAAGAGAATAGAGAAAACTGGACTAATTCAGTCCGGATTCCTTGCGATTCTTTGCGCCAGACGAGTGGCGCTAGGGATGTTGATTTCTTTAATCCTTGCGAGAGCCGAAGATATGAAGGGCTCGACGATTTTAAGTTCAATCCCGATGCTATTCAGCCAACGTGCATGATTCATCATGTCGAGGAGATCCGCAGCATGAACAATCTTTGCCTCAAGAGTTTCTATCTGCTGCATCTCAAGATGTAAATCGAGCAGGTCATCTCGCGAGTGCTCTAAGTGAGCTGAGATGCGCTTCATTGCCTCGCGCTCGGCTTCTCTCTTGATATCATCGGTAAGGGTCTTGGACTCCTGTAATGCACTTCGAGGAATATCTGATGTTAGACTCTCAGCCAAGTCATGGATTATCGCCATTGCAAGAGTCTTCTCAATATTGACGTCTTTGCCATTCTCTCTCAACTCAAGCGAGAGTAAGAGGGCAAAGACACTCGTCCCCCAAGAATGCTCTGCAATCGACTCTCCGAGGCTCTTAGGTATCCCCGAGAGTTGCCAACCTGTTCTACTCAGCTGCTTGAGTCTTTCAATATAAGTCGGAAACATCATGTCGTCCTTGCCGTTCATCGAGAACACCACTCAGAAAAATAGGAAGAATGGGCCCTTTTGGGCCCCTCTTGACTCAGGAGTTCTATACTTCGACGGTTATTTCGCCTGTAGCTATATCAATTCTGTACTCCTTGACAACCTGAATTATACTGCTTGGGACATAGGTTGCATACACGAAATTCGTGAGGTTTACTCCACCATTAGCCACGTTGTATTCCAGTACTTCTCCAGCCGGGAAATCGTTCCAGAGTGTTGCGTTCAGAATCTGATAGATTGCGAGATCAGTACGCGGAACTACGCTTGTTGGAATCATGCTTCCCCAATCTCCAGCCGAGAGAACATCAGGATCAGGGTTGCCATAGTAATCCTGGTTTCCTTCAGCTGCGATGACCATCGGTCTGCGTTCTCCTGTGAATGTAGCATTTGCAGTCAGTAAGCCTTGTCTCACTCCCACGATGGCTGCCCTGACCGGTGCAAAAATCAGTGACACCCCCTCTGTGCCAAGGAACAGTGTTTCAGTATACTGCTTTGCAAGTTCAGTTCTGTTGTATCCTCCAAGGAAGACCGGGTCTCTTATGGTGACCTCTAGATCAAAGGTTTCATTCGCTTCTTGGACGCCCATTATGAACCCATTGATGATGGCCTGTACTGTGTTATCTGTTTCCAGCGACGCCAAGATGCCGATTCTACCATTATACAGGGGCTCGGACACTTGCAGAGCGGCAAAGATGCCTGCGAGGTATGCGCCCTCTTCTACGGCGAACGTAGCAGATGCAACATTGTCGAGGTCCACCTGGCCACCTATTATAGCAAATTGCTGTCCGGTGTACTGCTGTGCCGCAGCGGCAAGTGGGCCCTCTATTCGTTCTCCAAGGCCGACTATCAGTTCATAGATTCCAGTTGCAGCCAGACTCTTCAGCGTCAGTTCGGCTTCGGTTTCTGTTGTGACAGTTTCATCGTACGCCACATTGATGTCACCTGCGAGAAGTTCCAAACCTCTTTGAAGCTGGTCCGCATAGCTCCTGTCACCAAATCCGGGCTCAAGGACTACCACCGCCACTCGTGATGGTTCATACTGGTTGGTTCCGTAGAGAACAACACCAACTGAGCCAAAGATGATTATTGTTATTATCAATGACGTGATTATGCTCGATCTAGAGCTCACCATGATTCCTCCAGAGTCAGTATTGGGATTTCGCTCGGTGGCTGATTTAAATATGTCGTTCTCAGCTTGACTGTAGAACATCTCTGCAGGAGCTCCCAGCCGTCGAAGCTTTCTGACGACTTCGGGCTCCTAACCAGAGTTATAAATATGTGAATGAGTTCTTGATGGACATAAGAAAGAGAAGTGTTTGAGTATGGCGGGAGACATGCTTGCCCAGGTTGCGGATTTGTTGGAGGAAACTCTGCAAGTACACAAGGCAGTGAAGAATGCTGTGTTGTGCACCCGCGAAGGGGTTGTTGTTGCTGCGGTCTCGAAACATGAAGACATAGACCCACGTCTCCTCGCAACGGTATCGGCAGCTCTGGCCTGGGCTGGTAACAGTGCTCTTGGACACATCGACCAGTCAACCCCAAGTCATCTTATTCACTCGACAAGAATTGAGAATATACTGACCATTCTTCAACCACACTATCAATTGGTTGTCGTTGTGACGAGAGGTAACGACCTCAGTTTTGATGTGAGCAAGCACCTTCCAGAGCTTCAGTCGCTTGCCACTCGGATAGAGCTGCTGATGAGTTCACACAGCGAGTTCAGCAAAGAAACGCTTCTCGGAAATATTGTTGAGGCCATCCCCGAAATCACTCAGGTTATGCTGCTCACACTCGACGGACTACCTCTCGGTTCGGTGGGCTTTGATGATGAAGTAGAGATTGCCGGGTTGATTGGCTCAATCTTCGCCAACGGTCTGACCTTTTCGGACAGCACTGAATACATCTTTGTGAACTCCGAGAAGACTGACTTCCTTGTCTATCAGGTTGATGAGAAGCGACTGCTGGCTGTGGTCTGCCATGGGCCCCATCCGGATGATCTGGCACGGAAAGTCCTTGACTTGGTCGAACAGATTGTCTAGGCGCCTTCTGCCCTGATTTCCTCGGTCGGTCTGCTAGCAATTGTTTCTTCGTCTAGGAACTCAAATTGCCATTCTGTCAGATTGATTGTGATAAAACAATCATTTCCCCTCTCAGGGCAATCGATACGGATGGTGACACGTTCCGATGTCTTCTCCTTGATTTCAGGATTTAGACATCCCTCCTCAAGTTTATCCATGAGAAAAATGACGAATGCCTCTGTTATTGTGTTGAGACTCCCGGCAAGTAGCGCCTCTCCAAGCCTGGCTAGGTAGTGTTTCTTTTTTCTTCCCTCTCGCTCGACTCTTACGAGTCCCGCCTCTATCATTTTGTCAACATGCCATCTGATTGTGTCGTGGTGTACGCCACGCTCTTCTGCCAGTTGCTCCTGATAACAGCCTGGATTGTTAACAATGTGGGTGAATATCTGCTGCGCTGTTTCACTACGCATTGTAAGATATGCCATCTCGGCCTCTTGTGAACGAAGCATCTTCGGATAGTATAGACGCTTTCCGGCGAATTTAGTGGATTTGATGAGCCCTTCTCTTTGCAGCATCCTCAAGTGCCACGTCAACGTACCCAAAGGCGACTCAAGGAGGTTAACGAGTTCAAGAAGATAAGTGCCAGGGTTTTCACAAAGCACCTGATATAGGTCCTTCCTGAACGGATGCAGAAGCAATGATAATCTCTTTCCTCTTCCCATCGCTTGCTCCTCTCGCAGGCTCCTACTGTGATGTCTCGAAAGAGCGATAAAAGGGCTTCGCCAGGCAACGGAAACAATACTCTGTACATAGAACACTTTATTATCAGAAGTTCACGGGTTCATCTGCTCATCGAACACATACCAGAGGGAGCAATTTGTGCGGGATTACCGGCATCGTTAGCAAGAATCGAGAGAATATTGGCGAAATACTTGTGAAGTGTAGTCGAAAGCTTACTTACCGCGGTTATGACTCGGTTGGTGTTGCAGCGGTCAAGGATGGAAAAGTCGATCTCCGGAAGGATGTTGGAACGATTGATATTGTGGACCGACAGCTGAACCTGTCAGCGATGAAGGGCGACAGAGGGATTGCTCAACTAAGATGGGCTACCTATGGTGCTCCCACCAAGGTAAATGCTCAACCGCATTATGGTTGCACAGAGGTCTTCTATGGGGCCCATAACGGCAATCTTCACAACTACGCAGAATACAGGGCTCAGCTCGTTGAAGCAGGACACATCGTAAGATCGGAGAATGATGGTGAGCTCTGTGTGCATGCTGTCGATAAGTACTATGAACAAAAAGGCGATATGTTCGAAGCCGTGAGGCTCTCAACCCGTGATTTGAAGGGCGCCTTCGCTTACGCCGTAGGTAGGGCTGATGAACCCGAAATCTATGCGGTCAAGATGGGGTCTTCTCTCGTTGCCGGAGTTGCTGGGAGTGACACGATAGTTTCCAGTGACCTACCCTCAATACTTCCTCTGACGAACCGCGTGGTCTACCTTCAAGATGGCGAAATGGTTGTCTTGACCCCTGACGATGTAAAGGTCTACCGAGTTGAAGACGGGAAGCATCTGGATCGTCAACCTGAAATCAGCAATGTTGATGCTCACGCAGCTGAGAAAGGCGGATATCCTCATTTCATGCTCAAGGAGATTAATGAGCAGCCTACAGTAGCTCAGGATGTCGTAGGGGTACTGGGTGGCAAAGAGTGCGATAACTGGCTTAAGATGATAGAGGATTCCTCGAAGAAATACCTTATTGCCTGTGGTTCTTCCTATAACGCGGGCATTGTTGGTACCTACTACTTCAACCGCCTCGCGGGCGTTTCTGTGACTCCCGTTATTGGCGGCCAGTTTGAGCCAATGTACGGTAAAACCCTCGATGAGGACACACTCTGCATGCTCGTATCTCAGAGTGGAGAAACCAAAGATATCATGAACATATTGAATCTTGTGAAAGATAGCAAGAAGGGCAAGACACTGGGAGTTGTGAATGTAATCGGGAGCACGCTAATGTTTCAGGCTGATGACTATGTTCCAATGGCATGCGGATACGAGGTGTCAGTTCCGGCCACAAAGACATACTTCTCGCAGACGGTCATCTTTGCTTACCTCGCTGCGAAACTGGGGGAGAGGAACGGATTCCTTGATCGTTCGGAGTCCAGGAGATTCATTACTCTTCTTGAGAACGAACTTCCCGCATTGACTCAGAAGACCATCGACAAGACCGGAATACTCACAAAGAATCTTGCTCGCACCCTGCTTGATGTAAAGGATTTGTATTGCCTAGGCTACGGTTTCACGGACGGTGTTGCTCGTGAAGGAGCTTTGAAGATCAAGGAGATCTGTTACAATCACTGTGAAGGCATGTACTCATCAGAGTTCAAACATGGCCCTCTTAGCATAGTCACAGAGGGATATCCGGTCATATTTGTCACCACACCCGAGGACAGTTGGATGGTCATCAATCATATCAACGAAGTCAAAGCAAGGCACGGTCGGACGATTGTTGTGGGCGAGTTCGAGGATTCTCTGAATCATTACGTCGATGACATCACTGACTACCTTGTTGTTCCTAAGTCGGATGGCCTGTTGAATCCCTTGCTTGATGTGATTCCGCTTCAGATGCTAAGCTACTATCTTTCCGTTGACTTGGGCATCAATCCTGACTTGCCAAGAAATCTGTCAAAGACCCTGACTGTGGATTAGTCTTTGTCGCCGGTTTCTCCGATCCGTATCGCGCGCATGGCGTACGACGTGACATTCCCGGCGTCGAAGCCTTCTCTGATGTTGCCGAGATCTTCTTCATCCACCTCAAGCACCGCTATGAGTTCATTATCATCAGCCAGAACCCATTGACCGTAGAGAATCACGCCCTTCCTCGGTTCACACTCAAGCAATCCGACGGTCCCTGAGCTGGACCACCAACTCACACAATCAGTCTGAAGTCCAAGATCCCCGAGAAAGTCGAGCCACAGTTCTTTCAACCGTGTGGGGCCGTGCTTATTCCGAAAGCTGATTACATAGCTTCCTGGCTTCGTGTTAATCGAGTGTGATATTCTCTGAGTTTCCGAGCTTGAGAAGAGCTTCATCATAAACCACATAGAGGTTGACCCAACCTGTTAAAAGCGACACGCTATGGCTTTAGCACACATACACTCATGAAAACCAGACAGTGAGCGTCAGATGCTTTCAGAATCAAGCTCGAAGATTGGCCTATTCTCATCAGACCACACCTCCCGAAGGGCCGCCTCACTTGAGGCATCCTTTGCCGCCCTCAGAATACAGACCAGGAGAGTCCTTCCTTGGAAAGTCATGCGACAGATGTCTTCTGACTCTCATAGACTTACATGTGAAGGAGAAGACCTGAGTAGTCTCAGACGAGTACTTGTCTTAGACCTTGGCGGTATGGACATTGGAACATTCTTTCATCGTGTTGGAATCCTATCAGCAATGCAGGATCTGGGCATTGAAATCATCAATTCTGTCTGGTCGATACTGCAGATGCGAAACAAAGCTGAGTGCATGAGACGTTTGGTGTCCGCAGGACTTCCCGTTCCTGATACTCTGATTACAGAGTCCATTGAGGAGGCGGCCAGATTCGTGCTTGAGAGGAATCCCTGTGTATTGAAACCTCTGGTCGGGTTTGGTGGAGTCGGTGTTCAATTGATAAGCGATCCCTTTGATCTTGAGAACATCTACGATTACTTGAAGTTTCATAGTCAGCTCTTCGGACGGGGTGCCTTTCTGTTGCAGGAACTGGTTTCCAGTCCCGGCTTTGATATCAGAGCATTGGTTCTTGAAGGCGAAGTGATAACAACCATGCAGAGACATACTCAAGACGGGATAGTCACTAACATTCACGCGGGCGGAGTGGCAAGACCAAATGACATTGATGTCGAAGACTTAGCTCTACAAGCTGCTAGTTGTGTGAAAGGGCGTTTTGTTGGGGTGGACATCATTCCTAGCTGTGATGGGAATCTCTACGTCCTTGAAGTCAATGCAACTCCTGGTTGGAGTGGTATCCAGAGTGTTACTGATTTTGACATATCCGCACGAATAGCTCAGACATTCGCTCTTTGTTGAGCTATGATCCAATAATTCTCGTTTTCTTACTAGAAAACTCGAAACCGATCAGGCTTTAATCTGGCTCCTTAGGGCCTCAGCTGCCCCTTCTGATGTGTTCTCATGGATACACTTTTAAGACGAGAATTCGGGCGATGGATTACAGAACGACCCTTCTTAACGAGGGGAAGAGGAATCCGTCTTGCGAAAGCAAGGCCTGTAAAATGAAGTTCTGAGGTATAGTAGTCTTGACAGAAGCAGCTGATAAAACTGACTCAGTGGAAGATGTTGAGGGTCTAAGGGCAAACATGCGGGAACTCAAGTCAAAGGCGAGAGATGAGCTTGAGGAGCTCCGCAGAGATCGCGATAAGATGCGGGAGTACAAAGCCATTCGTGACGAGCACAATAAAGAAGTCCGTGCTCTGATTGAATCGGTGAAGGCTGAACGTGAAGAGCGCGATCTGATAAACGAGAAGATCCAGGATGCTAAGTCTAGACGGACAGCAATCCACCAGCAGTTGAAGGGTATCTACGACGAAATTCGAGAGCTAAGAAGCAACCTTGTTGGGAGTCCGTCTACGGATCAACGAAAGATGATGCGCAGGGTTGAAGAACTCGAATGGAAACAGCAGACTGAACAGCTCACAATCGATGAGGAACGTTCTATTGTTGAAGAGATTACTGAAATAGAGAAGCAGCTGATTCGCATCGGCCAAGAGAAAGAGAAGCAAGATCGTATCAATGAACTGCGGCGCTTGGCCCGAAGGCTGAAAGAAGAGGCTTCAGATGCCCATCAAGCAGTTTTAGATCTGTCAGAGAAGTCCCAAGTTCACCATCAAGAAGTTGTTCGGATTCGCCCGCAGTTAGAGCAAGAGAAGAAAGCTGCTGATACCGCTCATCACAAATTCGTTGAATGGCTGAAGAAGGTAAAGGCTGGCGAAGAGCGTCTGAAGGAGATTCGTTCCGAGATTGACAAGATTAACGGCAAGATTCGGAAACAAGTGACTGACAAGCACGATGCCACTCGAACTGAACGAAAAGCGAGACAGAAGGCTCAACAGAAGGAACGCGTGGAGGAAGCCGTCGAGAAGCTCCAGGCCGGAAAGAGAATGACATTCGACGAGTTCATTCTTGCTCAGAAGCATCAAGACGACCAAGACTCCGACTAGTGTTTGTGGTGCGTCAGGTTGGGAGAGGTTGAATGCATCTCCCAACAGAGTCATCTTGGGGTGGAGTAGTTGAGTAGCCGTAGTCAGAGGCCAGTGGGAAGATTCTCGAGTATCCAGACTCTCTATCTTCTGGCATTAGGTTCGGGAGTAATGCGCACTATTTCTGTGGGTTTTGATATTGTTGCTGTTAACACAGCAATAGACGACCCGCTGGTCTTCGGTTTCATGTCTCAATGGGTATCGTTCCTTGTGACCGTATCTCTCGTGGCGTTTTTGAGTCTGAACCGTCAACGTGATGGTAAACGGCGACCTCTGGGCTATGACCTCGATCCTGACTTCGGACGTCTCTCCATTCTTCCTAAGAAGCCATTGATGTACGTCGTGTTTGCCGGCATATTTGCTGGGATCTCCACGTATTCCTATTATGTTCTGGTTGGAAGGTCTGATACCTCTTCAGTCCTGCCATACGGACAGCTAGTCATAATCTATCTCTTAGTGGGAGATCTGTTTGCTGAGAAGGATACTCCAACCATCGTTGAAGTTCACTGTATACTATCGATATTACTCGGCGTTCTACTCATTGGTGCATCACCTGGCGGCTTCGACTTGGCCACACTCGTGATTGTTCTCATTCCAATGAATATCTCATCTGCATTGACTACATACTACCAGCGTCGTGCAAAACGATATGAAGTGCGTCCTGGACTCCGAGTTGACTCGTTGAACATGCGTGTTTGGTCCCTGCTCGTTCTTGACTTGGTCTTCACATTACTCTCCTTACCGAGCATGAACGAGTCGAACTGGGATACGATAACAGCAAAGTTCATTCCTCTTCTAGGTTTCATGGTTGGTTCTTCCGTTACGACGTTCCTGTCTGTTGTCCTGTATGTTCGGGCGTTGGGTCGGGGCTCAATGGCCGTAGTCAACTCTTTGTCCGCAATATCGGTAGTGCTCGGCATACCAATGACCCTAGTTGGAAATCTTCTGTTGCCCGGAGCGTTTGGGTTCATATCTTCTGATGCCTTTCTGTGGACGTTGAGAGTGTCCGGTATCACATTGGTAATGATTGGGGTGATTGCCCTCGAGGCATCTGATGTCAGGTCTATCATTCTTGTGAAAGTCCAACCTAGGACTCCTGACCTGTTGTCTGACCTCTATGCGATTCGCGGTGTTGAAACCGCCTCTGCTCTAGCAGGAAAACACGACTATCTGCTGAGCGTTAGGAGCAGAAGTCTGCCGAAGACAAGAAAGATAATTCTGAGAAAGATTCAAGATATCACAGGAGTCAAGACCGTACAGACTCTGGTTGTTCTAAAGGATTACAGATAGATTGAGATACAAACATGGAGAAGAGAGAGATGACTGAAACTGTATTGGCGTACCTCCTGATGGAAATTGAGCTCGGGAAGACCGACGAAGTACTACAGCAGCTACGTTTGATAGATGAGGCGACGAAGATCGCAGTGACAACAGGAGTCTACGATATAATCATACGGCTTGAGGTTGCGAGCCTTGAGGACCTGTATGATATTACAGTTCACAGGATACACTCCATACCAGGCATCAAGGACACAACCACGGCTGTCGTTGAGAAGATGCTGTCTACTTGATGAATCGGAGCTGACACTCATCGAGAAGACGAGATTATGCGCTACACTTTAATCTGGAAATGCCCTGCAGGACGATGTAGCCCTGGCTCGTCACTCTTTGGGCAACACTGATGGTGATTCTTGTGAGCGATGTTGTGATATCTGAACTCACCAAGCGGTTTGGCGACCTGATTGCAGTGGACAATCTCAGCCTCGAAGTCCCAAAGGGAACTATTTTCGGTCTCCTCGGTCCAAATGGCGCAGGAAAGACGACAACAATTCGGATGCTCTGCACACTACTGAGACCAACATCAGGAACAGCTCAAGTCGCTGGGCATGACATATTGAGAGAACCTGTTGCCGTTCGACAGAGCATAGGCGTACTACCCGAAGAGGGAAATCATACTCTCTACCTTACAATGTCGGCACAGGAGAATCTCCAGTATTTCGCCAAGCTGTACGGAGTTGAAGAGCCTGAGAT
>CAYYQL010000056.1:0-12087 GCA_964473825.1 uncultured archaeon | reverse complement strand
AGGTTCTTATCGATCCGGACAAGATGGCGGCAGCCACGAAGAGCTCTGATTGAAAGCCTGAGCATTCGCTCGTAGATGCAGTTTTCCATCCTGCTACTAATTCAGAGATTTGTATTTTTGCTAAGGATCACCTGTACTGTGCTGGTTTCTGAAAATCTGTGTCCATTTAGGCTTGGAAGTATTCTGATCGCATAGACCATAGATTTGTTAGCAAGTCTTATAATGATAATTCAGAAATGATGGGTGCCGTAGATATACTTCAAGGAGAATATATGATGAAACCTGTTCCTGATACCGAGGAGAACATGGAGATATGTAAGCAGTTTTGCGGGCCATGTCCCACCTTCAAGCCGAACGAATTGAATAAAGTTGAACCACATGCCCTCTTCTGTGCTCGTGGCGCATCGCAGAAACAGGCTGATGACATCGAGGACAAAGGATGTAGCTGCTTTGGTTGTGGCGTATTCCAGAAATACGAGCTTAAAGGTGGTTGGTTCTGCATTCACGGAAAAGAAGGCCGCAAGTAGAACCCGCAATCGTACCGAGCAAGACCACACTTTGGAATTCGCTTACCCTTGTCGGATGCGAGTGACCAGAACCATCAAGAAAAGAACTGCGGGTATCACAACCCAGACTAGGAGGAGAGGCTGATTGCCTCTTGGGGTTCCCATCTGTTCGCATCAAATGGCCATCTGCTCTTTGTGATTCACCGATTTCGGAAGCGACCTCAAACTCGACAATTTCTTCTTCTGGCATTGGACTCAGCACTACATCTATTCATTATCTCATGATATTTAGCGTCTGGCTGATTCTCGATTGATTGAGGGGAAAAGATTCACAAGAACAGAGAGTCGGCGCTAGCAAGCAGGTGAGAAAGGCTATCAAGGATGAAATCTTCTGTAAGGGGCACCAATCCGAGTGTTTCATTGCAACGGCTGTAATCAGGACTCCCTTTGATCCCCGTATTGATTTGTTGCGGCGGTTTCGCGATGAGCGGATGCTTACTAGTAGATTCGGTTCCATGATGACTCGCATTTACTATGAGATATCACCCCCCATCGCAAAACAGGCTAGGTGGAATCCTATTCTCAAAGGGACTCTACGGCGATTTATCGTGAATCCTTGGCTTGCTCTCGCCAAGGCCGTCGTTGATTCCTCAGACAGCTTAGAGGTGCTAAGCTGATCAGTTCTTAAGCCTGAGGACAAGCAATCTAGCCGATATCCACTTCCCCTTGGAGAAAACGACCATCTCCAACAGGAACCCGATTTCACAACGATTTCTATCACAATGCTGTCCCCACCGATTTCGAAGATCGATTCTGTGAAACTAAGGGGGAATGACGCCTATGCACTCGTTGATTCCATCATGTCTGTAGGTTCGGTTCTCTTCTGGTCAGTCTGGTCCAGATTCTCGATTCATCCCGCCCCATAATTCAGCACCAAGTATGTGGGGCTCAATTATGGAAACAATAGCTAAGCCGAAAATAGGAACTCTTTTCTATCGTATTGCATAGCTAAGTCGATTGGAAGAGCATGCAGAAATGCTGTCTCAAGAACCCCTGATGCAAACCAAGACATGGAGGAACCCATTTGACAATCGAGAAGGCTTCTGGTCCGAGCTCCCAAACTGAACGCGAGGAAGAAACAACCCTAGCTGCACTAGTCATAGGCGGCGGGGTGGCAGGAATGCAGGCCGCGCTTGACATCGCAGATCAAGGCTTCAAGACCTATCTGCTTGAGAAGTCCCCTTCGATAGGAGGACGAATGGCGGCAATAGACAAGACATTTCCGACGCTGGATTGTTCCGCGTGCATTCTCACACCACGCCTGAGTGACGTCTCTCGACATCCAAGAATCGAACTACTCACGTATTCTGAGGTCCAGTCGATTCATGGTGAAGTGGGCGATTTCCGAGTACGAGTTAGGAGGAAGGCGAGGTATGTTGATGAAGACGCATGTTCAGGATGCGGCGACTGTGTGTCGACATGTCCGGTGGAGCTCCCTAACGAGTTTGATGAATCTCTTGGATTTAGGAAAGCCATCTACACTCCGTTTCCTCAGGCCACACCCAATGTGTACACCATTGACAAGAAGGGTGAGCCTGCGTGCAGAGACACCTGTCCTGCCCGTGTCAATGCGCAAGGGTTCATCACGATGATGAAGACAGGAGACTATGCTAGGGCTCTTGAGATTGTCAGAGACTCCATTCCGTTTCCTGGCGTTCTTGGCAGAGTCTGCATATCGTTTTGCGAGGGTGAGTGTGAGCGTGGTTATCTCGATGAGAGCATGAAGATACGGAACCTGCACAGGTTTCTTGCGGACTGGGAACGAACACTAGATGTGGTGGAGCCAGTCGTGCCCAACATCGACAAAGAGGAACAAGTTGCAGTGATTGGTTCTGGACCTGCTGGCATCAGCTGTGCGTATCAGTTGGCTCGCAGGGGATATCCTGTTACCGTTTTTGAGAAGGAGCCACTGTTGGGCGGTCTGCTCAGATATGCGATTCCAGAGTATCGGCTGCCTCGCGATATACTTGATGAGGAGATACAGAGAGTCATCGACCATGGTGTCAAGATGAAACCTAACACTCCAGTAGAGTCCATTGAAGAACTGAAGAAACGAGGATTCAAGGCAGTCTTTATCGCTACTGGAACCTGGGAATGCAATGATATGGGAGTGAGAGGGGAGGACTCAGAGGGCGTACTTCACTCTATGGAGTTTCTCAGAAAGGTGAACACTGGAGAACACGTAGAGATTGGAAGAAGAGTTGTGGTCGTTGGAGGAGGAGATGCTGCAATTGACTCTGCCAGAGTTGCTGTTCGTCTAGGCGCCGAAGAGGTGACCCTTGTCTACAGGCGGTCAGGCATCGAGATTCCTGCCATTCCAAGCGAGGTGGAGGATGCCAAGGAAGAAGGAGTCAAGTTCATGCTCTTGACCAATCCTACAGAGTTCCTGTCGTCAGATGGAAAACTCACTGGAATTAGATGCGTTAAGATGCGCCTGGGTGAACCAGACTACTCGGGCAGGAGAAGACCAATCCCCATCCAGAACTCTGAGTTCACAATGGCGGTAGATACAGCCATCGTGGCGGTAGGCCAGAAAGCAGACATCCACGGCGTTCAGACTAACTGCGACTGCACGAAATGGGGCACTGTCACTATTGATGAAGTCACCATGCAGAGCAGCGAACCCGGAGTATTCGCTGGAGGAGATATTGTCACAGGACCGCTTACAGCTGTGAAGGCTGTTGGTCAGGGGCGAGAGGCTGCGGAGTCTATCGATCGTTACCTAAGAGGAGTTTCCATTGAAGAGGGCAGGGCCGAACCTCTGCACCGTGTACAGTCTTATGAGGTTGATACCATCCACAAAGAACAGTCAAAGGGCGCTGTGATGCCGAAGCAAGGGCTAGCCTCGCGATGTAACAACTTTGCTGAGGTGGAACTAGGCTTCACCGAGGAAGTGGCTCGCCTTGAATCTGAGCGCTGTCTTGGGTGTGCCAATTGTTGCGAGTGTAAGCTTTGTGTAGATGCTTGCACCCGTGAGGCAATCGATCACTCCATGAAGGATGAGATACTTGACCTCGATGTCGGAGCCATTGTCCTGGCAACAGGGTACAAGCTCTTCGATGTGTCACGGTATCCGCAGTACGGCTACGGCAAGTACGCCAATGTTATCCACGCCATGGAATACGAGCGCCTCATCAACGCGGCTGGGCCCACCAAGGGGCATCTTGTTCGCCTCAGCGACGGGAAGATTCCGGAGAATATAGGATTCATTCAATGTGTCGGCGCTCGCGATGTGAGTAAGGGTGTACCCTACTGCTCACGTGTGTGCTGCATGTACGGGATAAAGAACGCCGTGATGGCGAAAGAGCACCATCCAGACTGTGAGGTCACCATGTACTACGCTGATATCCGGGCCTTTGGAAAGGGATTTGAAGAGTTCTACGAGATGGCTCGTACACGTTTCGGTGTGAACTTCGTTCGTGGTCGCGTTTCAGAAGTTATTGAAAACGAGGAGAACGGGAATCTGATTGTCAGAGTGGAGGATACAGAAAAGGAGATTCTCCATAATGTCGAGCATGATTTGATTGTCCTGAGTCCGGGCATTCAACCGCCAGAGGGAATGAGCGATATGGTTGTAGAGCTGGGTATGGATCTGGCAATTGATGGGTACATAGATGTGGCTGACCGGGTTATTACCCCGGTGGACACAAAGCTTGCTGGTGTCTTTGTTTGCGGATGCGCAGATGGGCCCAAGGACATTCCTGATTCAGTATCGGCTGGTAGTGCGGCAGCGATGAGAGCGACTATCATCCTTAACAAATATCAAGAGAAGAGTTAAAGGGGGGTTCCAGACCGCGATGTTGCTAGGTACCCTTCTGCAGGAAAGTAGCGAGGAATGTAAATTGTGTGCCCATGGGAATGCCCTGAATTGCCTACTGGAGGAATCTTCAGGGTTTCAGAAGCATAGAAGGGCATTCGAATTCTGTTCTCATGATTGCAAAGACACACGTAACAACAAACATTTTGACACAACCATATACTTTTTTGTTGAAGTTTGTAACCAGCAGCTTGAACCAATGGCAAGGAGCCTAGAAAACCGGAAGGACGTGTAAACGGAATGGTTGAAACAAAAGGTGAGCTGAAGCAACCGTCTTTGCATCATCCGAGTTCAGATTTCTCTGAGGAGTTATCCAGCGAACCCGGCGGGGAGGATATCACCAAATGTATCCAGTGCGGTATGTGTACTGCAAGCTGTCTTGTAGCCAAATACACCGACCGATACAGACCCCGACGACTGATTCAGAAGATACTCCTCGGAAAACGCGAAGAAGTGTTGAACAGCGACCTACCATGGTTGTGCATGACCTGCCGGCTATGTGAGGAGCGATGTCAGGAAGGTGTGAGTCTGCCCGAAATCTTTGGTGCAGTGAGAAAGATAGCATCAAGAGAAGGCAAGATTCCAAATGTATTCAAGAGTACTACAGGCATCGTCCTAAAGGACGGCTGGATGCTGAAGGAAGCATACAGCGACTTCGTTGAAGACGACCGAGATGACCTGGGCCTTGACACAGAGCTGAACTGGAATCACGACTTCGTTCAGAGAGTGAAGGAGAAGTACTTCAAGGAGGACGTAGAGTAATGAGAGAGTTCATGCTTTACACTGGTTGCACGACTCCCGTACGGCTTCCCGCATACGAAGCATCCGTGAGAGCTGTTCTTGGGAAATTTGGTATCGAACTCACTACTATGAAGGATGCAAATTGCTGTGGAGCTCAGTACGTTGAGTCTCTAAGCAGGCCAGCATTTGCAGCACTTAGTGGTCGGATTCTTGCACTTGCAGAGCGAGAGGGTCTGGATATACTGGCGGTCTGTGGTGCCTGCTCGGGATCATTGAAGACAGTAAAACATGAACTTGACTCGGACCGATATCTTCGTGCAGAAGTAAATGATCTCTTGAAGGAAGAAGGCCTAGAGTACACTGGCAACATTCGTGTCAAGCATCTCCTGCAAATCTTCCAGGAAGATATTGGCTACAATGCAATTGAAGAGGCCATCGTTCGACCCTACAATGGAATCAGGCTAGCGGCTCACTATGGGTGCCACGTAACAAGGCCGTATGAGATTGTTCAGGTTGACGACCCCGAGAACCCAACAATCATTGATCGGATCATCAGAATAGCTGGTGCCACACCTGTAGACTATATTGGAAAGACAAGATGCTGTGGTGGGCCGATGCTTGCAGTTGACGAGTCCGTTGCGAACAAGATCGGAATGGAGAAAATCAATAACCTTCAGGATGCTGATGTGCAGGGCTTGGTCACGGCCTGTGTGTTCTGTGATATTCAGCTTACTCAAGTTCAGTTTGGTGAAGGAATGGAGCCGCAGAAAAGAGTTCCCGTTCTTACTCTTCCCCAGTTTCTTGGACCTGCCATTGGGATTGACGCAGACAGTCTTGGAACGTATCTCAACAAGATACCTCCAGATGGTATCTTCGCATCGATGGCGGAGGCTAGATGATGTCAGACGAGAAACCCAATAACAGCGCATTAGTAGTGGGAGGCGGAGTTGCTGGAATGCAGGCAGCTCTAGACATCGCAAATCAAGGATACAAAGTATATCTACTTGAGAAGTCACCATCCATCGGCGGTAGAATGGCTCAATTGGACAAAACATTTCCCACTCTTGACTGTTCGGCATGCATACTCACACCACGACTGAGTGAGGTCTCCCGCCATCCTAATATCGAGCTGATTACGAACGCGGATTTAGAGGCCGTTTCAGGGAAGGTTGGGGATTTCAGGGTTACTGTAATCAAGCGCTCTCGCTACGTTGATGAAGAGAAATGTGCTGGTTGTGGAGATTGTACTGCGGTATGTCCGGTTGAAGTCCCGAATGAGTTTGACCGCGGTCTCGGCATAAGAAAGGCAATCTATACCCCCTTTCCACAGGCTACACCAAATGTGTACACGATAGACATGGACAGTTGCATACGATGCAAGCGGTGCATAAACGAGTGCGAAAGAGACGCTATTGATCTGGAAATGCAGGACGAACGACTAGATTTCAAGGTCGGCGCGATCGTGTTAGCAACAGGTTATGAGATGTTTGATGTGAGCCGCTACCCTCGTCTGGGTTACGCTAGGATTCCAGATGTTATTGACGCTATGGAATATGAGCGGCTGATAAACGCTGCTGGTCCAACGCATGGACATCTCATCCGACTCAGCGATGGTAAGATTCCAAAATCTATCGGATTTATCCAGTGCGTCGGAGCAAGAGATGTTGCAAAAGGCGTGCCCTACTGTTCACGGGTGTGTTGTATGTACGGGATTAAGAACGCCGTGATGGCAAAGGAACACCTACCAGATGCTGAGGTAAACATTTACTACGCCGACATCCGTGCCTTTGGAAAGGGGTTTGAGGAGTTCTACGAGATGGCCCGTACACGTTTCGGTGTCAACTTCGTACGAGGTCGGGTTGCAGAAGTCACGAGAACGAAGAAGGGCCGATTGGCGGTAAAAGTTGAGGATACGCTTTCAGCGAAGCCTATGGATGTTGAGCATGACCTTGTTGTTCTGAGTCCCGGTATCGTTCCTCCTGACGACCTTCTTACAATGACGAAGAAGCTAGGGGTGTCTGTTCGTGAAGACGGCTACGTAGACGTATCACACCATTACTTCGGGCCTGTCGATACAAAGATGCCTGGTATCTTTGTATGCGGCTGTGCAGACGGTCCCAAGGACATTCCTGACTCGGTAACAGCTGGCAGTGCAGCTGCGATGAAAGCCACAATAATATTGGCTCAGGGAGGCTAGTCAATTTGACAGAAGCCAGTGAGAAAGTTAAGACAACAGAGAAGACGGAACCACGCATTGGAGTATTTGTCTGCCATTGCGGGCACAATATTGCGGGTGTAGTGGATGTGGAAGAGGTTGCAGAGAAGGCGAAGAGCCTGCCTGGAGTTATCTTCAGCACTCATGAGATGTTCATGTGTGCCGATGCGGGACAACAGCTGATCAAGGACAAGATAGACGAGATGAACCTCAACCGGGTCGTTGTTGCAAGCTGCTCCCCACGGATGCACGAACCAACGTTCAGGCGTGTTGTTGAAGCTGCAGGGCTCAACCGTTACCTCTTCGAACAGGTGAATCTAAGAGAACACGTATCCTGGTGTCACATGCGACAACCAGAAGCCGCCACTGAGAAGGCCTGGGACTTGATTCGCATGTCGGTAGCACGAGCTCGAGAACTCGAGTACCTCCCGATCAAGGAAGTTGACGTCACTCCGAGGGCTCTGGTAGTCGGCGGGGGCATCGCTGGTTTGCGGGCTGCACTGGACATAGCTGACCGTGGCTTCGAGGCCGTCCTTGTGGAGAAGGAGCCTGAGCTGGGTGGCCATGTAAAGAAATGGACTCATCTGTTTCCTGCTGACGAATCGGGAGCGCAGGTCATCTCACCACTCATCAGGCATGTTGAGAAACACAAACTCATCGATGTGATGACCAGCAGCAAGGTTGCTGAATTCGATGGATACATCGGGAATTTCACTGTGAAGATACAGAACCTTAAGACAGACAAGATGAAGACGGTCGAGGTGGGCACAGTGGTAGTTGCCACCGGATTTAGACCGTTTGAACCAGAAGGCTACTATGCCTATGAGCAATCAGAAAACATAATCACACTGGCTCAACTCCAAGAGCTTCCGCCAAAAGCAGAATTGAGACGTCCTAGTGATGGAAGATTGGTGAAGAAGCTAGCGTTCGTTGGATGCGTTGGATCGAGGGAACCCGGCAAGAAGGGACACGAGCACTGTTCGAGACATTGTTGTTCTGCAGTAGCACAGGCATCCGCAGACTTGAAAGACCGAGTTGACCAAGTACTCATTCTCTACCAGGACATCCGGACCTATGGTCGAGGTCACGAAGAGATACATAGACTTGCATTGAGCAAGCACGTGATCTACTCGAAGTTCCCACGTGAAGAAAAACCGAAGGTCCATGTTGACGATGATGGGAATATCAGGGTCATCTGGAAGGATGTCTTATCAGGAGACAGACTTGAGTTCGATGCCGACATGATTGTACTTGCAACTGCTATGATTCCCCCTGAGGATGTAACGGAGACTGCGAGTCTCTTCAGCCTAACCAGAAGCGGTGACGGGTTCTTCAATCCAGAGCATATCAAACTGGCTCCGCTTACAACTCACACTGCAGGAGTCATGATTGCTGGAGCGGCTCAGGCTGCAAAGAATGCCTCTGAATCAGTCATTGATGCCAGTGGCGCTGCGGCAAAGGCTGTGGGTCTAATGGCCCGTGGAAAGGTGGAGATCGAGTCGACTGTTTCTCATGTTGTTTCTGATCTCTGCTCTGCATGTCACACATGTATCACCGGTTGTCCATACGGTGCAATATCGATGGATGAGGAACACAACCCCCCTGTGGCCTTCGTGACGGAAGCGAAGTGTCACGGATGCGGTACGTGTGCTGCCGCTTGTCCCAGCAACGCAATCATCATGTACCATTCTACAGATAATCAGATCATGGCGATGATCGAAGCGTATCTGTGTCCAAGCGATGTAGAACAAGGAGGTCCGTAGTTGACCCAAGCTAAGGCAAAGACCCAATCTGAACACGAGTGGACACCTCGCATCGTAGCATACTGCTGCAACTGGTGTTCATATGCAGGCGCTGACCTCGCTGGAACCAGTAGAATACAGTACCCACCCAACGCAAGAATAGTCCGTGTGAACTGTACAGGTCGTATAAGCCCTGAATTCATCTTGGCGGCTTTGGATATGGGGGCTGATGGTGTTCTGGTTTCGGGATGTCATCCGGGAGATTGTCACTATACAAGCGGCAATCTGAAGCTCAGGGCAAGATGGGCGCTGATGGAGCGAGCCTTAGAACAGGCCGGTGTTGACACCCGGAGAATAAGGTTACAGTGGGCTAGCGCATCGGAAGGCCAAGTGTTTGCCGATGGCGTCAAGAAGCTGGTGGAACAGGTCAAAGAGGTCGGACCGATTCAGGAGGAATGGAAATGAGTCTCTTTCAGAAGTACTTTGATCAGAAACGCGGAGAAATACGGAAACAAAGAAAGGCGATCAGCGAGGCTCTAGAAGGCGGACCAAAGACTATCAGTGCCATTGCGGAGATTACAGAGTTTCCTACTCAGTTGATTCTCTGGAACCTCTTAGCGATGATGCGATGGAATGAGGTTGCGGTTTCTGGTGAGGAAGATGATCAGTTGGTCTACAAGCTCTCGGAGGCATCAGAAGAGTGACAGACAAGGTTTCAGTAGCGTTGATGCAAGGTTCCTCTTGCTGGGGCTGCTTCCAGAGCCTTGTTGACATCCATCTGCGTCTGGCAGAGGTCTTGCCTCTCCTTGACATCAAGTTTTGGGCTGCGGTTGCAGATTTCAAGCACAAGCACCTAGAGAGTTATCCGGACCAGTCGATTGATGTTGGTCTTTATGAGGGAGCTGCAAGGACAGAGGAGGACATTCATAATCTCAAGCTGATGCGAGAGAAATGCAAGACACTGATCTCTTTCGGTTCTTGCTCATGCTTCGGCGGTATACCCGGTCTTGCAAACTTTTCTGATATCGAAGAATGCTATGATGTCAAGTTCAGAAACAACAAGACTGTCCAGAATGGTAAAGTACCCACTGAGAACGTTCCTCCCATGGCTGCGGTGATAAAGCCGAACAACCAGTATGTAGACTTTGACGTCTACCTGCCAGGTTGTCCTCCGACTTCCGATTTGATTTATACTGCTCTTACGTCACTCATCCAAGGCAAGGAACTAGAGCTGGACCCACACACAGTCTGTCATTATTGCGATCGTGACAAACAGGAAACTCCAATTCCTCACATTCTGCGTCCCTTTGATGGAAATGCCGAACCAGATAGATGCCTTCTCGAGCAGGGGTACATCTGCATGGGCTCAGCCACGTGGGGCCTCTGTGAGGGGCAATGTGTGAATAAGGGCGCAACGTGTCGTGGATGCTTCGGACCTCCTCCGCCCATCATGCAGGACCAGGGTGCCAATGGGATAGGAATGCTTGGTTCTTACGCGCCACTCGAACCGGCTGAGCTCACGCAGACGGTCAAGGATCCTCTTGGATTGTTCTGGAGATTCACATACGCAACGAGTCATCTAGGAAACATCCGTATCAAACGAGAGGAGGCTAAGCAACAATGACCGATGAGAGAGTTGTCAAGATAGACCCAGTTACACGTCTCGAGGGACACGGAGCACTGACGCTGAAGATGGGAACTGATGGAAAGGTGAAAGATGTTCAGTTCAATGTGCAGAGTACTCGGTTCTTTGAGAAGTTCCTCGAAGGGCGACCGATGGAAGAAGCCATCAGGATTGCGCCCAGAATCTGTGGTATCTGTCCCATTCCTCATCACCTTGCTTCGGTCAAGACCGTTGAGGATGCTTGGGACATAACACCACCCCCTGCAGCCATCAAGCTCAGAAGACTTCTGATTGAGGCCAAACAGCTCTCATCTCATGCGATACATTTCTACGCGCTCGCCGCCCCCGATTTCGTCTTCGGCCCATTCGCAGACCCGGCAGTTAGAAATGTCGCAGCTGTTCTGAAGCATTTGCCTGATGTAGCAGTCCAGGCAATCAAGCTGATGCAGTTTGGTCAGGAGCTCTGTAGAACAATCGGAGCAAAAGCCATCCATCCCACTACAGCAATACCCGGCGGAATGCTCACTCCACTCAAGGAGGAGGAACGTGACCATTGGCTTGGCGAAGTACCGGAGATGCTTGAGAACATCAACAAGACCGTTGATTTGGCCAAGACAATCGTGAATGACTATCTTGATGTAATCACCAAGGTAGCTGTCACTCCGACATACTACATCGGTCTCACAAACGATGGTGTCTTGGATATATATGACGGCACCGTTCGGGTTATGGCCCCTGACGGTGAGATAGTAGCAGACTTTGAACCGCAGGATTACACAGACTATTACGGAGAACACATACCTGACCATTCCTATGCAACGCACATCTACTACAAACCCGCCGGATACCCCGAGGGGATCTGGAGGGCCAATACTCTCGCTCGCTGCAATGTTGCCGATAAGATGGCGACACCTTTGGCTCAGGCGGCTCTGGAGGAGATGCGTGAACTCGTTGGACGTCCCTCACATCACACATTCGCCTACCATTACGCCCGGGTTGTTGAGATGGTTCAGGCTGCTGAATGGATCAAGACGCTTCTAGAGGACCCTGATATCGTCAGCACTGACGTCAAACTCGCTGATGTGGAACCAAAAGCAGGCGAGGGTGTTGGCATAGTTGAGGCACCTCGTGGAACGCTGTTACATAACTACGAGTGCGATGAGGAGGGAATCATCACGAAGGCAAATCTCATCGTGGCGACAAACAATAACATCGCTGGCATTGAAAAGAGTCTCATGGATGCTGCGAAACTGATCTTCGAGAAGGAAGGACACAAGGAATTAGACCTACCTGAACCCATGGTCAAGACATAGGTGAACAATCAAGATGACAGATGAAATAGATGAAGGCCTGCTCAACCTCCTCGAGATGGTTGTCAGGTG
>CAYYQL010000055.1:0-12111 GCA_964473825.1 uncultured archaeon | reverse complement strand
TAGAAGAGTATTATTGGGAACCAGATAAAGAGAAGCACTTTCTGGATTTCACGAAAACTGTTATGGGATGCGATGTCAGTTTCTGCACTCTCTGGGGGAGCAAGCATGTCGAGTTCTCTTTGAGAAGGTGAACATTGTTAACTAGAGACGTAGCGGTATTTGATAGACCCGGCTCATCGGAGGAATCAGCTCACAAGACTTCCAGACCTGAAGACCTCCCCTATCCCCAAAAGAAGCAGACGTAGTTCTAACTCTCAAGGTAGATTTCTATTCCCCAATTCTTCCTTTTCGTTATATTCTGATTCATTGACTATTTTGACGATATACTGATTAGGAAGAGGGCCCAAAGAGTTTTTCAGTTCGCGGCTGGAGAGATTCAAATGTCAGACCTCTTAGAGAGAATGAAATCCTCCCTTCCAACAGTGGAAGGAGAGGTCAGAATAGATGGACTTGAACAGGATGTAGAAATAATACGAGACGCACAGGGGGTTCCACACATCTATGCAAAGAACCTCAACGACCTATTCTTGGCACAGGGATATACTACTGCGCAGGATAGACTATGGCAGATGGAGATGATTAGAAGGAGTACCAGTGGAACGTTATCCGAGATATTTGGAGAACCCATGCTCAAATCAGACATATTCTATAGAAATCTTGGTTTCCACAGAATTGCGGAAAAACTTGCACAGCAGGTCGATCACAAAGACGACCATATTGCGATGGTATCAGCCTACAACTCAGGAATCAATGAATTCATCTCCGCGAAGGGGGATTCACTCCCTATTGGCTATCAAGTACTTCAGTTCAGTCCTGATGAGTTCACAATCAGGGATTCCATATTGTCTGTGCTTTCAATCTCATTTGCACTCACAGGCACTCATTTCTTTAAGTTCCTGAGGTTGCAACTCATAGAGAAGCTCGGAAAAAAAGCGGCACTCGCTCTATTCCCGGTGAGTCGGACTCCGTCGTTCGCTGCCCAAATGGAGTATGACTATTTTTCGCTCATTGAGAATACGATTGGCAGCAATAATTGGGTCGTATCAGGAGAAAAAACAGTGGGTGGAAAACCTCTCTTAGCCAATGACCCTCACTTGATGATAACCCTACCCGGCATATGGTATCAGAACCATCTGAATGCACCCAACTTGAGTGTCGTTGGATTCTCGATTCTAGGAATCCCCGGAATAACAATAGGTCATAATGACCAGATAGGATGGGGCTGCACAAACTCATTTGCTGATGTTCAAGACCTGTACATTGAGAGACTCAATCCCGATAACCCCGATCAATATCTCAGCGGTGATGAGTGGCAAGACTTCAAGACCGTTGAAGAAACAATCAAAATAAGAGGAAAGGACGCCCTGAAGAAAGATTTCAAAATATCAGAACATGGACCAATCCTTGAATCCTTCTTTGTCGGTAGCAAGAAGCTCGATTACTTGCCAATTGATAAGAGCTATAAGCTTGGATACAAGAGCATCGAGAACGAGCTTGATATCACGGAGTTGTTTGCTGCTGTCCTCCATCTCAACAAGGCAAAGAGCTGGACAGATTTCAAAGAGGCAATCCGACACTGGACGCTGCCGAGTCAGAACATAGTATACGCGGATGTTGATGGTAACATAGGATTCTATGTGTCAGGGAGAGTCCCAATCAGAAAGAAAGGGACGGGTGTCGTCCCAGTACCCGGATGGACTGATGAGTATGAATGGGATGGTTATATCCCGTTTGAAGAGATGCCCTACTCACTCAACCCTGGAGCAAACTTAATCGCTACAGCGAACAACAAAATAGTACCTGAAGACTATCCATACCCAATCACGAACTTCTACTGTTCTCCTGACAGAGTAGATCGCATCACGGAACTCCTGCTTGAAAAACAGAAATTGGACAGCGAGGATTTCAAACGGATTCAGAATGACATCTACTCACAGCGAGCTCGAGATATCTGTGGATATTTGACAAGAATAGATCCAGACAATGAACTACAGGAAAAGGCGATTGCGATTCTTAAGAATTGGAGATTCCAGGTGAGTGCTGATAGTGCTGCTGCACTGATTTACCATGTATGGATTAGGAAGTTCTTGGAAGCACTTCTCAAAGATAGATTGGGTGATGAACTATACATTATATTCATGCTAGCTGCGGCAAATCCTCTCTACTATTTGAAATATCCATCTGCTTGGATGTATCCAGGAGAGAGCAATAAGAACACAACAAATCGTGATAACATGCTGAAAAGCTGTCTCCAGGAGGCTCTGGAAGACATTGTCGCAAAGCATGGAAGAAACATCGACAACTGGAGATGGGGTCTAGAACATCACATCACATTTGTCAATTCTCTATCAGCGCTCCATCCAGATTTGAATATGCTGAACCGGGGTCCCTTTGAACTACCAGGAGATTTGTTCACAGTCAACTCATTCGGGGTAAACACGTTGGATGATTACAGATGTGTAGGAGGGGTATCCTTCAGGATGATTCTGGACTTTGGTGACTTGGGTAACTCAGCGGCGATTGCACCACCAGGACAATCAGAGAATCCAATGAGTGAACACTACTCTGACATGATTCAGCCATGGGTGAAAGGAGAGTATCATCAAATGTTGTTCGAGAGAAACGACATCGAGCGTGAGAGAAAAGCAACCCTCTTTCTCAGGACTCGGTGATACAACGGTGGCGGATGGTCTACTCTCTTGAAGATTGTCATGGCTCTGGAAGTCTTCGGACCTGACTATCTGCTGTACAGGCAAGAGAAGCAGAGGTGGTTTCGAATCACAATTTGAGAGAGGTCAATCCTCTCTCACCGCGCTTTCTCTCCAAATTCAACAATGATAGTGATAAATAAAACTCTCTCCAGTGGGAAACAGGGTCTCAAATAACTCTCTATAACCCCTACCGATGATAATCTCCAGGTTCTGTTTCTCTAGTTCAGAGAGTGAGTAGTCACCAAACATCAAGCGAATGAAACTATCAGGTGGAAGACGTAGTTGGATATACGTATTTGGTGGTTGTGGACCTATATCTTCGATTGTATCGAGAGATCCCTTCACAAAGTTAAGCCTGTGACAGCTCCTATAGGTATTGAGAAAAATCTCCTTTGTAAGATTCTCAAACATCGTTCTTTTCAGTCTCTGCTCAAGAACTGGGCGAATCTTGTTCAGAAATCCAGTCAAATCCGGAACCCGAATTTGATGTTTCCACACCAGTCTATGTGTGCCTCCATAGTCCAATGCAAGCTTTCCGAGCTTTGAAGAGAGATGTCCCGGTACCCTCAATGTTCGGACGGCCTTCTCTTCAGCCAGGGATTTGATGAAATACAAAGTCCTCATCGTCGAGTCATAAGATCTGATACTGGATTCAGTAACAACCAATGAATCCGTTTGGCCCATACCTCCATATTCCAGTAGGCGAAAGTACCCATCAATGATGCCATCATTCTCAAGGACAAAGGTCTCGAAGCTCCATGAGATATCCATCTTCAGGCGTTCTTGGATTTTCCAGAGCTCCCTGCTCCTGACAGCAGCAACCAATGACTTCTGATTGGTCTCCTGAAGGAGCGTCATCAAGGAGTCGAGGTCACTATATTCAGCTGATCTAATGGCAATACCCATGAATTCAGGTTCCGACTCTGACTTGAACACTGGAATATTCCCAATCGGGAGGTTGATTGGGCAAGGGTACAGATTTGGAATGATAAGATCATAGCCATATTTTCTATAAAAATAGGGGATGCCTTGAACTGAGGATAGGTCATAATCTCCCTCTTTGATCAATCTATCGAGGTACCTATACAGGACATTGAAGAGCCCCCGATTTCTGTAGGCTTCTGCGGTCCCAACAAATACCATCTCAAGATTTCGGATAATGATTCCATCATATGACCAGTCACTCGGAAAGGCAACAACTGATGAAATAATCTTTCCGGAATCTAAATCACGAATGAATGGGCTCATTCTATTCCTGAAACCGGGATGATTGTCAATCAGGCGCCTGAGGAATTTTCCATAAGATTCTCCAAAGATATCTGTATGAAATTGCACTACTTCAGTAATCTGTACATCAGTCTCAGCAAATCCAAATTCAAATCCTTCTGGGGCATTCAACCAGTCATAGTTATCCATCAGAATACCTACAACCTCCTAAACCTCTCTAATCGATGAGAGTGGGAATGAGTCTTATTAATATCCCTGAAGCAAATCGTTACAAATCGCGAGTTCTTCGGATCTTAGCTCCGGCCCTACCTCGGTAGTCACTCGAACGGACGTTTCTCTCCCGCACGAAAGGGATATATCATACTGCCCTTCCTGACTGAAAGTAGGCTATTGCGGGGTGTTTGTGATGACAGATGATTCTATCCCTGAATGGGATATCTCTCCCCTGGTCAAGAGTGTGGAGAGTGATGCAGTAAGAGAAGAAATGGCCTCTTGTGTGAGAAGGGCGGGAGAATTCGAAGAGAGATATGTTCAGAGTATTCAGTTTCTTGGAGCCAAAGAGCTGAGGAGGGCCTTTGAACAACTTGAACAATTCATGTGGAGCACTTCGATTGGATTCATCTTCATATGAGTGAATCTGATCTAAAGTTTGAAAACAAGGGAGAGGTATAATATTGGTGTACCCTGAAACGATAAAGGACGATACGATCGACTATTACCATGGTGTCAAGATTGAGGATCTCTACCGATGGTTAGAAGATGTGTCTAGTCCAGAAGTACAGGAATGGATTGACAGACAGAACCAACTGACAGATAAAATCCTGAGGTCCTATCCTGGGAGGAAAACTATCAGTAGGAGAACTGAGCATCTTCTGAAAGCCGAATCTATATCGGCCCTCGTCATTCGCGATACGAAAGAGGCCTCTAGGTTCTTCTACCTTTACAAGCACCCGGACTACGTTCAACCAGTGCTCTGTTATCAGGATGGGGAGAAGGGCTCTCGCCAAGAACTCATCAACCCCGCGACACTACGGTCAGATGGTACAGTTGCTGTTGACTGGTTCTTCCCCTCGTGGGATGGACGATATGTTGCCTATGGGCTCTCTGAATTGGGCACTGAGGATAGTGTTCTGTATGTCTATGACATCCGGAATAACTCTAAGTTGAGTGACGTGATACCCAAGACGAGATGGACCAGTCTGGGTTGGAATAAGACAAACACTGGTTTCTACTACACTCGATACCCCCTGCTTGGTGCTGTTAGGAAAGAGAATGAGAACTATTACAGACATGTGTACTACCATCAACTTGGTTCGGACTACAGAGATGATCTGAAGGTCTTCGGAGACGGAAGAGAACCCACGGAGATGCCCTATCTCTTCACCCATCCTGACCATGACTGGCTTCTTATCATCGCATGGAGATATGCCTCATCTGACATCTACGTTACTCGAGAATCTGAGGACTGGAAACTGATTCCCCTCCTCGAAAGCAAGTCTGCACCCACTTTTGCTCAGCTAGCGGCCGAACATGTGTACCTAGTAACTCTTGTGGACGCAGCTAAAGGAAAGATACTCCGGTTCAGTCTGGATGACATAGAAAAACGGCATGAAACTCCAGAAGGAACTGTTGTGGTTGAAGAGGGAGCGTCTGCAATGGAGCATTGGCCGATTTCGGCTGATGGATATCTTGCATATCCCGTCCTCACAAATGCTAGTCATGAAGTTCGTATCCATGACTTGACATCCGGAGATCTCATTGATACGATCGAGTTCAATAAGCCCGTCTCCGTGTATTCAATAGCAGCCTGCCCGAGGACAAACAAGCTGTACCTGTCTGTTCATTCCTTCGTACAACCTGATTCCATCATGTCATATGAGATCAACGGGAAACTGGGATTATTCTTCTCACCCAGTGTGAACCTTGACCCCAATGATTTCAGAGTAGAACAAGTATGGTACGAGTCGAGGGACAGTACAGGAGTGCCGATGTTTCTCATATCGGCAGTGAGCACAGAAGCGAGCAACAAGACGCCCATATTGATTCGGGGATATGGAAATGGTGGAATCTCATATACACCACGATTCTTTCCAGAGTATATGATCTGGCTTGAAAAGGGAGGTGTTCTCGCCATTCCCAATATCAGAGGAGGTGGAGAGTTTGGTGAGGAGTGGCACGAGAACGGATGTCGGGAGAACAAGCAGAATGGTTTCGATGATTTCATCGCTGCTGCTGAATGGCTCCACAATAATGGGTATGGATCACCAGAAACCACGGCCATAATGGGGCGGAGCGCTGGAGGCCTGCTTGTTGGTGCAGTTGCTGTTCAACGACCTGACCTATTCTCATCGGTCTACTGCGCAGTTCCGTTGTTGGATATGGTACGATATACCAAATTCACTCTGGCAAAGATATGGATGTCTGAATTTGGTAATCCTGAGGTTGAAGAGGAATTCGGCTGGCTTTTCTCCTATAGCCCATATCACCATGTCATCGAAGACACTTCCTATCCTGCTGTTCTTCTATACACTGCCTTGGGCGATATCCGTTGTGACCCAACTCATGCAATGAAAATGGCAGCAAAAATGCAAACTGCTACTAGGTCTGAGATTACAAATCGACCTATTCTACTGAGTGTCGATCATGAGGCAGGTCATGGAGATGGACTGTCTACAGAGAAGCTAGTAGAGATACGAACAAACCAAGTTCTCTTTCATGCAAAGCACACAGGACTGGATCTCAGTTAGAGCTCCGTCTTCGAACTTGTGACTGTCCATCATATCTCTCCCACTCGAAACGGATATATCATACCGCCCTTCCTAACTGAGATTAGGCTATTGTGGGGTGTTTGTGATGACAGATGATTCAATCCCTGAATGGGATATCTCTCCCCTGGTCAAGAGTGTGGAGAGTGATGCAATAAGAGAAGAGATAGACTCCTACGTGATAGAGGGGGAGGAGTTCGAGGGCACATACAGACAGAATGCGCAGTCTCTTGGACCTGACGCCTTGAGAGAGGCATTCGAAGAACTCGAGAGGTTCATGCGTGAAGTATACAGAATACGCAACTACTGTTGGATGAAGAAGATCGACAGCATCAAAAAGCCGGACACAAGGGGGCTCGTCGAGTATGCTGAAAAACGATACTCGAGAATCGAGTCTGTCTATGCATCCTTTCGGTCAGAAACCGTCAAGTTGCTCAGTCGGAATCCGGGCATATTGGACTCGGAAGAGCTGAAACCGTATCGTTACTATCTCTCAAGAATGAGAGAGAGAAGCGCGCATTTTCTCACAGACGAGGAAGAGAGATTGATGCGGGAGATGCATCTCCACGGAAAAGATGCTTGGACCGAGCTACACTCAGAGATAATCAGGTCAAGTACTCGAAGATTGACACTAAACGAACAGGAGAAGGAATACTCAGTCGTTGATTTGCTGCTGCTGATAAGGAATTCTCCAGTACGGGAGGATCGCAAGCAAGCGTCTCAAGGTCTTCACAATCTGCTTGCTAGTCACAAGATCCCTCTCTGTCATGCGTATCGAGCCATCAGTCGGAGCTATGTGAGTGAGATGCGCAAGAGACAGTGGCAAGATATGTTGGCACCAGCCTTACACCGGGAGAGCATTGGCATTGAATCGTTGCAAGCCTTGGAGAAAACCATCAAAGGTAGTCTACATATCATGCGACGGTACTTCAAGGTGAAGGCCGCACTATTGCATATTGACCGGCTGGGTTCATGGGACCTCTTTGCTCCAGTTGACAGCACACAGGCTGGCTATTCATGGTCTGATGCACGAGCCATGGTGGTCAATGCTTATTCTCAGTTCGATTCTGGTATTGGTGCGTGGGTGGATGGACTCTTCAATGAGGAACGGATTGATGCGAAGACGCGCCCAGAAAAGATATCCTCGGGAAGCGCGTATTCTTTCCACAAACCCAACACGTCATGGATCACTCTCCATTTCACAGGAAACTTGAGGGATATCATCACACTCGCACATGAGATGGGTCATGGCGTGCATTCATATCTTAGCGCCCAGACAAACTCGGTTCTCAACTGGCGTCCGGGGTTATGCATGAGTGAAACAGCGAGTGTCTTCGGAGAACTACTTCTTCTTGACTTTTTGATCTCGCAGACCGAGAACGGGGAGAAGATCAGCGTTCTTTGCAGGATGCTGGACAAGCTCATCAACCTTGTCTATTTCTCACAAGTCCGTTTCGAGTTCGAGAAGCGGACGTACGATATAATCAGTCAAGATCGATATCTGGATGTTGAAGACATCGGAATGCTCTGGAAGGAATGCAGAGATGAAGTGTTTGGCGATGAAATCGAATGGACAGATGATTCTGAATGGAGATGGGCAGCCTCGCGACACCCCTTCATGTCTAACAGAAGACTCTACAACTTCCCATACGCATTCGGCCAGCTCCTGACCTATGCTCTGTATGAGGAGTACAGAAGGGAGGACCAAGCCTTTGTTCCAAAACTCAAGATGATTCTGCGGTCCGGCGGTGCAGGGAGTCCAAAAGAGCTCTTGGGAGAAGTGGGATTCGATATTACCTCAGAGCGATTCTGGGAAAGGGGTATTCGACATGCTGAACATGTAGTTGAACAGCTGGAGACCCTTCTGAAGGAAGAACGGAAATGAGAAAGGTGAATAACACAAACGAAAACAGAACCTCAGAACAGAAGACCGCCTCTGCCGTCAAGAGAACCATTTCTAGTGGCGACTGCCTATCAGACGAGGCCATCTCTATGTAACATCCCAATCCGTGCCAAGATGGTCAGCGTCGGACGAGCTAACTCTCACCGCCCATAGAATCGCATATATGCGATTAGGGCAATGTGAGCAGTGGTCTGCTTGCGGGCTGATGCTGCATATGCAGCCCAGAGGGTGGTATGGTTGAGCTTCTATCTCTACGTTTCCTTATTGGTGCTGGCCGTGCAGGTCAGTCTGTTCTATGTCTTTACAGTGGTGGCATACGACAGAGAACGACAATATGAGATGGAGCATTCTTGGCTCGGACGCACGGGCAGAAGACTCGCCAGTAATCCAAACTATGTGGAGGGGACTCTGATGGCCATATTCGTTCTCACGATCATATCCCGTATACTTCTGCTCCTACCTATGATCACCGACTTTGTGTATCTGTTCTTCCTTCCGCCCATGATCCTTGTGTTCTTGGGCTTTTGTGCGCCAATCGCCTCTGCCTCTTTTACTGTGAAAGGAAGAGCCCAAAGACGCAGTAAGAGAATCGTCGAGAATCTCCAGCGCCGCGGACATCAGCAGTGGCTGGTGGAGAGATACCTTGCGGAGCTGATTCAGAATAGAGATTGCACAGACGGATTCCGAAGTAGGGTCGCCGCCAAGGCACTGGAGATGCTCATGGAGAGAAACGACTGGACTGGTAAGATAGTGAGGGAGCTGATGGCAGACTCCGACAGGTTCGTCCAAAAACATTCTGGCCACGGTATCCCGAGTCGCTTCTGGGACTTCGGCATCACTTTCGTTCTCATGGAATCTGCGATTGTGATGGGAATCCTGTTTGTGGCACCTAGAGAATTCCTGGGTGATATATGGTTCACGTCGATGTGCTTCATGTTGTTATACTCAGCTGTCTGCTGTTGGTGGTCACAGGACACCGTATAGCCAGGATAAGCAGATGTAGGTCGTGTCTGTTAGATGGGGCCTTATGGCCCCCTCTTTTCCCCTTCTTGATGACTTGCAGCGAGCAATACGACCTTCAGGAGAATCAACGACCAAGTAAGCGATCTGGTTCACATCCCTTCCGCCTCTTTCACGACAGAGTCCCCGCAGAGGCAAGAACTCATTAGCAGAGGTGAAGAATGTATTGTGACGCATAGTCACACCGATCATGTAACGTCGGAGGTTCATCAGCATGACAGCAATTGTGGGCTATTTCCCGCTCCTCACCTACATCATCCTGATTCTGGGTGTCACGTATCTGCTCTACAGGAACCATTGGATGGAAGACGAGCGCGGTTTTCGGGTGAGATCACTAATCCTCCTTGGCATCGTCATTTCATGTTCATTTCTCAACGGTATATTACTCACAGCTCCGATTCTCGATGGCACTGCGGTCGCCGACAGCCTACCTGAGCTCCTGACGTGGATATGGCCTGACATCCTCATGCTTGCGGTCTTGAGTACTGATATCATCAGGACGTCTGGTGTCCGTGTTCCACGAGAGTGATAGCTCTGCCACTAAGGCGAGTTTAGTCTTCAACCATTATCAGTTCTTAAGAATAGCACACGAGGTATCTGATGCCCGTAATGGCTCATAGGATCTACAGCCCCGGATGCTTGCCCGACATTCAAGAGAAGCAGGTGCGGTCCGTGGCTGCCAAACAGAGAGTAGAAACTGCAAGTTTAACAGCAAAGAGGGTGATGAAAAGATGTCAGGAAGAATTAGTACGGTGGTCTTTCAATGCAGGTAGAGTATGACCAGGTTGCAGATGCCGTCTACTTCAGGCTGAGAGGGGAGAAGGTGGCGGAGTGTGTGGAGATCTCTGACGGGGTAGTTGTCGACTACGACGCAAATGGTTCTATCTGTGGTATTGAGATCCTTGCCTTTTCAAAGAAAGATCTAGATCTCAAGCGGCTGGTGAGGCTTCGGGAGGAAGAGCTGGTCGCTGAGGTTGCTACGGCTTGATTGTCTTCACAGAACACGCTAGTGAGAGGATGAAGCAACGAAGCATCACCAGAGATGAGGGCATCCCGGCGTTGACCAGATCAGGAGAAAGGTTGACTGACATATCCCACACAACACATTTCAGTGACGAAGTGCCAGTGTTTAGGTCATGCCAAAAGTAACAGTTGTCGATTTCATGGGTCACGTGCTAAAGGAGTTTGAGGTGGAGAGCGGGACAAAGCTGCTCAGGGCCCTCATCGATCATGAGGTCGACATAGTCCATACCTGCGGGGGAAATGCTGAGTGCAAGACCTGCAGGGTCACCATTCACAAGGGAGTACCGACAAAGAAGACCCAAGCACAACAGGCCCTGTTTGAAAGAATGATAGAACGGGGGCAGACACAGTTCGACCATCCCGCTGTGTTCCTCTCGTGCCAGGTAGTCGTGGAGAATGACATGACCGTCAGTGCAAGTGAGACATTCAATAGTGTGCTCCATGACAGTGTTGGAAAGGACACAGAAGATGCAATCACGCCTGATCCCGAGTGGTTGGACCACGAAGTTCCGGACTGGTGGGGCATCAAAGAGTAAGGACCCCTGCCGAAACACTGACGAACTCGCGTTCATCAAGTTCGAGGTTCAAGGTGTTTGGAATCGCATCTGATGTTTTAGGACCTGAATACTTACCTCGTGAACAAGGGAAACAAAGACTGGCTTCACTCCCCAAACGGCGACCAGCGCAGTCAACACTGCTGACAGACAGGCCTTCGAAGCTACCGTCATAGACCATATGAGGCTGGCCCGGACATGATGGACTGTTTGAGGCTAACGGAAAGGTTATAGGCAGTAGTACACAATAGTTAACAACCATGCTGCCAATCTATCTGACAGTCGGTGCTGGTATCCTCACCATCGCCTTCTACATCTACAGCCGGTATCTAGAAATGAGCACCCACAGAGGCGGCGCCAATCGTATCCCCTATCACGGACGGGATATGTGGAGAGCCTCCCTCCTAGATTGCGACTACGAGCCTGCGAAGTACGTCTTCGGGCCGGGGAAGGCGATTCCAGCTAAGACTGGTTTTACCCGGCTGTCGTCTGATACTCCATTCCACGTCCACAAAGAACACAGCTAGAATTTTCAACCCTAGATGATCTCTCTGTAGACATCTTATATCAACGATGACAAGTTTTTAGCGGTTTTCTACATAGAAGGAGATAGGATAAAGACTCTCTTCATCACGTCGAAGCCAGATTCCTTCAAGAGGAGAGGTGTGATATGACCAAAATAGTAGTAGACTTGGAGAATATGGACATCAAATATGATTCGAAGAACGATGTAGTCTACGTTAGTTTTGGACCTGTCCAAGAAGCCGATGATTCCGAGATGATTCCAAATGGCATTGTTGTACGATACAAGGATGGGCAGCCTATCGGTCTTACTGTTGTCGGGACAAAGGAACCTTAGACGGCAGCCTTTTTCATCATACCAATAATTCTCTCGTTCAGTGTATTCT
>CAYYQL010000054.1:0-12454 GCA_964473825.1 uncultured archaeon | reverse complement strand
TGATGCTGGACCAGTCGAATGTCGCCCAGTCGAGACTAGTAATGTTGATTTCATCTCCAACAGAGAAGCTCTTGGTGACGGGATGGAGGGTGTTCACATTCTGTATCGCAGAAGTGGTATAGGACCAGTATGTTCCATATCCATCGTCGCCCTCAGACTCATAGGGGATGATTCCTGCATAGCCCAGAAACTGAGCCGAGCTGTCAATCGTCAATAGTCCTCCACCAGACAGCCAGAATGACTTAGCTAGCATTGTGACGTTCTCTCGTGGCAGATTATTGGGTAATACGAAGACATCAAACTCGGACACCAATAGCCTGTGGTCGAGCAGGTCGTCGAATGTAACGAGTTCTACCTCATAGCCGGCATCGCTCAGAACCTCTGCTATGTCGCTAGAATCATTTGTGTAGAATCCACTCCAGCCCCACTCGGGAGTTGTTGTGTTGGGCTCATCGTACACTGCTACTCGGATATTGCGCGGCATGATCTCAGCCGGTGTTAGCTGCCCTACCGAGCTACTTCCAAAAGCAGAATCAACGGAAGAGAAGTATGGCGGTGGGAACAGACTCAGGCTCATCAGCATGATGAGTGACAAGTAAATTGCGTGCTTTTTGTTTAGCATATCTCCTGCCTCATATTTCAACAGCCATTTCCATTAAAAAGCGCATTGGTGACATTATGCAACAACTCAAGAAGGCGATTCCAGATAGTTTTTCCCCGATTCGAGTAATATCACTCATAGACTCGAGCCACAAGGCATTGCGTCTCCTTTCACAGAACCACCTCTACCAAGAAACGCCCTAGGAAATTCGATGAAGAAACCCGATGATTGATGATCGCGATAGAGCTCGAAGGCTCTTCTTACTGCAGAAACCGTTCTATGACCGCTTGCGTCTTCGTAGAATTCAGGGAGGAAGCCATGTTCGAGGTATTCTTTAGGACCTAGCCCCTCTGACAGCGCCTCCTTGACAGACTCCCGAAGTCCTCTCCAAGAAGTAAATGCATGAGTCCTCCACAGCTCGTGCGTATCGGAAGGGCACTGTATATCAGGAGCTCAGAAGCTGCCGGATATCAGCCAAAGTCTGTCTAGGGCCTTTGAACTGACGAACTCTAAATCCAACACCCAGACGGTCTGCAAGCTGACGGCATGCTTCGATATCGAGTCCAGGCAGTTCCACAACGGAAATCTTTGTCTCCATGAGCACCGAGCACCGCTTGACAAATCCTACGACTGAATCAAATGTCTTGACACCGAACTCAGGACGGCAGAGTTTCATGTAGGTCCCCGGGTCTGGAGCATTGAGTGAGACCTGTATCTCATCGAGTCCGGCCTCCGCCAACTCTAGGGGGACATCTCTAGCCGGATATAGCAGCAGAGCTTGGCCATTCGAGTTCATCCTCGTGGGAAGACCGAGCTGCTCTGTAACAGCCTTCAGGACTTGGAGCACGCTCTCAAGATTAAGGAGTGGTTCTCCGAATCCGACAATCGCGACTTCTTTGAACCCATCTGCAGCCCTACTCATTACTGTCTGCACGAGCTCGTCCGGTGTTGGATCTCTGCTCATCCGAAGGTCAAATCCATAGACGCCATCATTGAAGTTTCGCACGCAGAACACACAGCTATTGCTGCATCTGGATGAGGCGTTGACGTAGAGGGTGTTGTTAATCCAGTAGACCAAAGTTTCTGTGCTCATATCATGAGAAGAATCATGAGCGGCACATAAGCCTGTTCAAAGAGGATTCACTCAGGATTATCATGAACGAAACCCCTGCAGAGACAACAGTGAATCACCATACGGTGACGTCCATGGCATCGGCCGTCTTGTGAAAGAACACAAAGCATGCAAAACCCAGAATGATAGAGAACGCCATAAGGAGGAATCCGATGAGCGCACCCATCTTCATTCTGTCGCTTTCTCTAGGTAGCCACTTTCATAATACCATTTGATGGCTCTCTCTATCCCCTCTTGCATGGTGTACTCTGGATTCCAGCCAAGCAGTCTTCTAGCTTTCTCATTGGAATACCAGCGCTCTTGATCCATGCTCTCGACAGTCTTTGCATGCCAGAGGAATGTTGTCTTCCCGCGGTTCTTCATCGGACTCAGCAGTCCTATCCCAATCTTTGCAAGAGTTGTTGGAACGTGACGCTTGGGGGGATCCACACCCAGGCAATTGCCAAGGAACTCGATCAACTCATTGTATTTCATAGGTTCATCCGGCGCGAGAATGATAGTATTATCAAGTGCGCTCTGGCTGGTGAGGGCTTTGACAAACCCCTCAACAACATCATCCACGTGGGTGTACATTATGTGCTTCTCGCCATCACCTGGTAGAACAGAAATTGCCCCGTCGTTGATGGCTCTGATGGTTTCGAAGGCAGTGTACAGGTCTCCCTCACCCATAACTCCGGTAGGTCGAAGGATGATATACTGAAGCCCTGTGTCCTCTGCAATCTGGCGCACCGCCTTCTCAGCCAGGATTTTAGACTCCCCATATTCAAACTGAGGTCTCAACTCAGTATCCTCATTTGCGGGAGGATACCTCACCGGCCCAATTGTTTCAGTTGTCGAGCAATAGATGAAACGTTCAACGCTGGTGCCGACGCAAGCATTCATGAGATTTTTCGTTCCATCAACATTGACTTTGTACATCAGTTCAACATCAGAGGGATAGAAATCGAAGTATGCGGCAAGATGCATGACGGCCTGAACGCCGGTTACTGCCTCTTCAAGTGAAGGCAGGTCCAATAAATCACCCTCCACAAACTCGATACCGTCTGGCAGACCATGAGTGTTGCTGGTTTTTCTCACGAATGCACGTACATCATGGCCTTCTTCAACAAGCCGGTGCACCAATCGCCTGCCAATGAATCCAGTTCCTCCTGTCACAAGAACCTTCATTGCTCGTTACCTCTGCACGAACACGCTTCCACGCACATTTATCTCTTCCCGACATGCGAATCTGGAAAGGTGTCTGTCAGGTAATCCTGTAATGTAGGATGATAGACTAGTCAATGTACGACTGAAGATGTTCATCTATTTCTGGCAATACTTCTCCAGCCTTACCGGACAAATGATAATCTGCGTGCTGTGTCAATGGAGTCGTTTCAATATTGATCTCAACCACTGCGCCACCATTGCGCTTGATCATAAGCGGAAAAGACGCGGCGGGTTGAACGAGTGCAGAGGTTCCTATCACGAGACAAGTATCGGCTCGGCCAAGTTCACTGTATACATCAGACATCACTGAAGGATCAAGACTCTCACCAAACCAGACAACATCAGGCCGAAGGCTGGAGCCACACTGCGGGCAGGAGGGAATCCCTTCAGCTGGCCTGCTTAGACGACCACTGTAGTCACAGGATGTACATCTCGTAGCCCATAGATCTCCGTGTACTTTCATGACTCTTCGAGACCCCGCGCGGTAATGAAGCCCGTCAACGTTCTGTGTAATGATAGCTTTGAGAAGACTCATCTGTTCCCATTTCGCCAAGATCTTGTGTGCGGCGTTGGGACTGCAGTCTGCAATCAGACTCTGACGCCATGAATACCACTCCCAGACTAGATTCGGATTCCGCTGAAATGCTTGAGGAGTTGCAAGATTCATCGCATCGTATTCATGCCAGAGTCCGTCTTCTCCTCTAAAAGTGGGTACATCAGACTCCTTCGATATTCCAGCACCCGTCAGTGCAATCAGATACTTTGAATTGACTATGAGTCTTGGTACATCCTTGAGTGCATCGTCAGGCAAGTCACTCATCTCCGGGATTGTCGTGTCCTGATGCCACGAATATCAGTTTATGGGACTCGCACACTTGGGTGCCATAGCCACCATCCTTATTAGGCCGGCCTTAACAATATCGAATTGAATCATGATAAGTCACTATGGTGGTTACTATGCCGAGAAGGAGCAAAAAGCGGACTTGGTTGATGCCTCAAGAAGTTGAAGTGTGGTATATCATTCCTGCTATCAGGAGAGAACTGACCCGAATTATGATAGACAGAGAGATTCCCCAGAAGACGATAGCCAAGATGCTTGGTGTAACGGAACCTGCCATAACGCAATACAAGCTGAAGCGCTCCAAGAGATCAAGAGGAGACCAGATTGAAATCCCCAACGAACTTATGCTGGAAGTGAACAAGTCTGCAGATGTCATCATCAAAACATGGGAAGACCGTGAAGCGGGGGAGATGGTCTACGAAACGATGACGCGAGAGATCAATAGACTGATTGATGTGCTCAGAGATGCCGGGGTCATCTGTGAGGTTCATAGGGAACACTGTGAACATGTGGAAGAAGACTGTTCAGCCTGCAAGTGATATGCAGGATTCGACGTTGTCACTTGGAACGTGCCAGTTCCAAAAAGACATATTTTGATGACTTTGGTCCAGAAACTGAACGATTCTGGGAGAGAGCCAGCTTGAATGGAACCATTGAAGTCGAAATTGAGAACGAGGTAGCGAAAGTAACGATATCCCGAGAAGAGAAGATGAACTCGGTCACAAAAGAGATGCTTGAAGATTTCGAGAACAAAGTATCCACACTGACAGATGACCCACAAATTGCGTGCATTATGTTCACGGGTGAAGGGGACAGGTCATTCTCTGCTGGCTTTGACTTGAAGACGGTTCAATCACTCAAAGGCAAGTCACATTACGACTTCTTCAAATTGCTCGAAACCGCCATTCAGCATGTCAGGTATGCAAGAAACTGTCTGACCGTCGCTGCGATTAATGGGTATGCTGTGGGATTCGGCGCGATACTGGCAACTGCATGTGACTTTCGCTTCTTTTCGGAGGACGCAATCTTTAGACTGCCAGAGGTTGACCTGTCGATATTCCCAGGGGCAGGTGCTGCGTCGAATCTTATCGCGCTCGTGGGTCCTGCCCACACAAAAGACATACTCCTCACAGGGAGAAAGATCAACGCACAAGAGGCGTACCGAATTGGGCTCGCTGACAGAATCCTCCCCAAAGATGAGCTCCTGGCATATGCAACAGAGTTCACCAAGACACTGGCATCCAAGGACCGAGAGACTGTGGTCAGCACAAAGACCCTCGTTGATGGGATGACAGGCAAGGGACTAAAAGAATGTACAGATTTGGAGTCAGTCTATCTTGATGAATGGCTAAACAAACACCGGGATGGATCTTAAACAAGCGCGACGGTAAGAAGACTCATAACTCACTTAGCATTCAAGCTCCCGGCCAGAGTTGTGATTCATGCTTGAAATAGTCATTCTTGTATCCGTAATAATCGGGTCCCTTTCCGTATTCTGCTACTTCGCAAGACGAACGGACAAGCAGTTTCAGTCTATGCTCGAACGGGAAATAGAAACCCTTGATCAAAGAACAAAGAGTGCACAACAGATGGAGCGAGTTGACATAGACTCACTCCCACCGCTAGTACGGTCGTATGCCAGCGATATGCTCGATCCGGACAAGCAGTTTAATGACCATGTACATATCTCACACCTTGGCGAGTTTCGTCTAGGAGATGAATCGGGTTGGTTCCCTATGGAATCAGATTCTCACGCCCTTCTCTCGGAATTCGCGTTCATCTGGAGCGCTTTCTTGAATCCAGAAACGAGATTCACGGTTTCTGCGAGGGACAAACTCATTGAGGGGGAGGGATCCATGCTTCTGAAACCTGCTTACTCTAGGAACATGGAGAATCGAAGCGGTCCAGAAATCACCACATCGATGATTGTAAGATATCTCTCAGAAATCCCATGGTATCCCGCATCAATCATCTATAATCACGAACTGGAATGGACACAGGAAAGCGGCAACTCGGTGAGGGTCTCTGCAAAAGCTGGCAGTATCAGAGCCTCCGGGGTCTTTGTCTTCGATACGGACGGGAGAATAACCGAGTTTGCAACAACTGAACGCTACCGAGAAACAGACGAAGGGTTTGAACAGATTCCATGGACCTTGCGGTATTCTGACTACAAAGAGATGGATGGAGTACAGGTCCCGACTGAGATTGAAGCCGCGTGGACGCTCGAAGGAAAGAATTTTCCCTATTTGCGCTTAGAGGCAGTATCAGCGGATTATGCTGCTAAGCAACCATCATCGGACGTATAACTGAGTGATTTCACAATACTGTGGTGGAGAGATTGTGTGATACATTAGTAGCTCTGGGAAATGCCACTGAGAACGGAAACAGCATCTGGGGAAAGAACAGTGACAGACCTCCCAACGAGGCACAGGTCATCAGATTCGTAGCGCAAACAGAACATGAGGCAGGATCGGAGGTTCGTTGCAGCTACATAATGATTCCTCAGTCAACGAAGACTGCTGCGGTGTTTCTTTCGTGCCCCTTCTGGGTCTGGGGAGCTGAAATGGGTGCAAATGAACATGGAGTTGTGATTGGTAACGAGGCAGTCTTTTCAAAGGAAGAAGTGCCTGAAACTGGTCTGCTGGGAATGGATCTTGTTCGTCTTGGCCTAGAGAGAGCTACTTCTGCAAAAGAAGCACTAGATGTGATTACGAGTCTCCTTGAGGAATATGGGCAGGGAGGTGTGTGCGAGCTGGGTGGGATGATGATGTACCACAACAGCTTCATGATTGCCGACCAAGACGAGGCATGGGTTCTCGAGACTTCAAGACAGAGATGGGTTGCTGAATGCGTGAAGAACATTCGCGCTATCTCAAACGGCTATACCATCCACGAGCATTGGGATTGTGGGTCGGATGACATCGTGGAACATGCAGTGAAGATGGGATGGTATGATGAGGATGAGGAATTCGACTTCGCTACTGTATACGGTAACGAAGCCATGAGATACATATCGCGATGCGATGATCGACTTCAGTGTTCCAACGGATATCTTCTCGAGATGGAAGGCGAGATGAACTGGGAAAAGATGGCGATGATTCTGCGCCATCATCCTGACGATTGGACCCCTTGGAATCAAGAGGTTGCAGCCATCTGTCAACACGCGAGTCACGATAATGGCTACTCTGCAACGGGCAGCCAGATATCTGAACTGGGAAACCAACAGACGCACTGGTTTACTGCAGCGGCGAATCCATGTTCGGCGGTCTATTGGCCATTTGGATTCGATTCCCCTGAGGTATATGAAGCATTTAGCGTTGGGGGCGAAACCTTCTCGCAGGAGAGCTACTGGTGGAGAAGAGAATCTGCAAAGAGAGAACTCTCACTGAGCTTTGCCAGTTCCCGAGAGTCAGTACGTCAAACCATCTCTGAGTATCAGGGAAGAATCAGAGCAGAGTTCAAAAAGAGCCGCGGAGCGAGTGCAATGCATGAGATTGTTCCCGAACATGAGAACGCCCTCGACACTCTATTGGCCAACTTGAAGGACATTGATGTCGAGGTAGAGGAGTATCTGGACTATTGGGACGCTCGCAATGCCGAGGCAAGAATCCCAGCCAGCAATAGATGACCTTTCTCGGCTATGAGTGATTCACCATGAGCAAATCAGTGGCTCAAGATTCGCTCAAACAGGCCGATTTCAATCTCGTGAGCTCGATCTCTCAACATTTCCACATCATCGTACAGGCTCTTGTATTGGGGTGGATGAGTGCAGATGACTAAGTCACATTGGTTCTCCACAGCAAGTGATAGATGATGAGAGAACGACTGAAGAAACGCAGAGGGGTTCAGCGGATAGAGTGTAGCAAACCATTCTCTTTCTCTCGGACTGTCGAAAGCCAAGCCAGTGGATACAGCGACGATTTTCCCATCATCTTCAGTTGCCCAAAATCCGGTTTCGGCCGATGCAGATTCAAGACCAATTAAATCAGTGTCAACGGCATCCCAATGATAAATCAGGACATCTTCAGGGATCAGTGCGGGCTGATTCTCTAAAACAGTCGCCAAGGCAGTGTAATCTATCTCACTGACATCAGTGTTTTCAACGCACCACTTGATTTCGGAGATGGCCTCCTTCCAGAAAGACTGCATTGACGTTATGGGCTTCAGGCCTGCACTTGTAGCAAGTTTCACAGCACCTTCGTTTCGATATGCAGTGATGAGACGCACTCGTTTCGCGTTCATTGCCTTCGCCTGATCTATCATATATTCAGTCAGCCGATGCCCTAGCCCTTCACTTCTAACATCAGGATGCACACGGATACCCTCCATCCATGCGGTCCGATGGGCATCCATCATTCGAAGATTTGCAACAGACACAACTTCTCCCTTTCTCTTAATGACATATGAATGAGAAGATGAATCCCTCATCCATTGCTGCAATGCCACTGGAACATAGTCGTTCCCACCCCAAACGTTCTTCGTCATCTCAACTATTGCGGGGACATCATTTCGTCTGAGGGGTCTAATGACATCTTGCATCAAATTCACCACCTGTCAGGTATCTACTTGTGTTCTTCTATGAAATCCAAGAAGCTGGCTTCGTTCATTATCTTGACTCCCCTCTCCTTTGCCTCCGCGAGTTTGGACCCCGCCCCCGGCCCTGCAACCACTATGTCGGTCGATCCGCTCACGCTCGATGTTGCGTTCCCTCCCAGTTGCTCCACGAACTCCTTCGCTTCACTCCGACTCCAACGCTCCATCCTCCCGGTGAACACAATCGTAAGCCCCTTGAGCGGTCGCTCCGATTCTTCAAGATAAGGGTTTGATAGACTGATGCCGACATCGAGTAAAGAATCCAGGAGATCTGCGTTTCTAGGTTCCGTAAAGAAATGCACAATGTTTGAAGCAACCTCTGGTCCGATATCACTCACTTGTTCCAGATCATCTTGAGAAGCATTCCGAATCCGCTCAAGGGTTCCAAACTCTCTCGCTAAAGAACGAGCTGTGGCCACACCAGCATGGGGGATTCCAAGGGCGTAGATGAAGCTTGCAAGGTCCTTCTCTTTGCTTGCCTCTATCTCATCCAGTAGAGCCTGTGTGCTCTTCTCACCGAACCTCTCGATCTCCACTAGGTCCTCAAGCTGGAGATGATAGAGGTCTCTGATACTCTCCAATAACTCCTCATCAATCAGTTGTCGGACTCTTTTGGTACCCAGCCCTTCAATGTCCATTCCATCACGAGAGGCGAAATGAACAATACGGCGATGGACCTGCGCCGGACAGTCAACGTTGGGACAAAATGCCGATTTCTTGTCATTACTGATTGCCGCTGAAGTTCCGCAAACAGGACATGATTGGGGGAAGTCAAAGGAGGTCTCCGACCCGTCACGTCGAGACTCGATGGGCTTCACGACTTGAGGAATGACATCGCCTGCACGTTCGATGAGTACGTAATCTCCCACCCGGATGTCCTTGCGCTCGATCTCACTTGGGTTGTGAAGAGATGCTCGCTTCACCTCGACGCCACCAATGTTCACTGGTTCAAGATTTGCAACCGGCGTTAGCCGGCCGGTCCGACCCACTTGAACGTCAATACTGAGCAGTTTGGTTGTCGCCTGCCTAGGGGCGAACTTGTAAGCGATTGCCCATCGGGGGTCTCGAGTCCTTGAACCCAAACGCTGCTGATCTTCGATATTATTCACTTTGAAGACGACCCCATCTATTTCGTACGGAAGCTCGTCGCGACGGGTCTGCATTTCTTTGTGGTACTGCAGCATCTCCTCAATGGTGCCACAAATTCGACTGTGTTCCAGATTCGTCCTTAATCCCCAGCCTGCAAGTAGTTCGAGCGACTCCATCTGTGTTTCAATCTCGATACCATTCGCCTCAACAACCTGGTAGAAGAAGATGCTCAAAGGTCTACGGCTGGTCACATTCGGATCGAGCTGCCTGAGAGAGCCTGCAGCTGCATTTCGCGGATTTGCAAACAGAGGTTCGTCTTCTTCTTTCCGCGTCTGATTGAGCCTCTCAAAGCCCTCTTTTGTCATATAGACTTCGGCACGAACTACCAAACGAGATGGCGGCTTCACTTCAGAAGACAACAGAACCAGCGGCACTTGAGGGATCGTACGTATATTGGCACTCACGTCTTCTCCAATCTGACCATCGCCTCTGGTCGAGGCCACCATGAGATGATTGTCCTCGAATATGAGCTCCACAGCAAGACCATCGAACTTGGGTTCGGCATAGTAGTCAACATTCTCCTTTTCGAGCTCATCCCTACAGGTACTGTCAAAGTTCTTGACCTCGTCTGCGTCATAGACTGCCTTTAAACTCATCATCGGAACTGGATGCTCTATCTTCTCGAGCTCGTCCTTGGCCTCGCCACCAACTCTCTGAGTAGGAGAGTCGTCAGTCCTCAGCTCCGAAAACCTTTCTTCAAGAATCGCGAGGTCGCGCATCAATGAATCATATTCCGAATCCGCAATCACAGGGTCGTTAAGAACATAGTAGCGATAGTCATGGTACCGGATTGCTTCTCTCAGTTTCTGGATAGCTTCGCGTGCTGCTTCCATTGACCCGATGCTTTCTACATCGACGTCTGGTTTGAGGTCCCGTACCATGCCATATCCCATAGCGAGTAAACCCCAGCTGGATATAAACCTAGACAAAAAGGGTCTCCAAACTAAGCTAATCAGGATATGTCTCTGTCAGACGGACCGATAGACTAAAGCCTAGCGTCCTTCAGAATCCGGATGATTCAATATGACTAGAGAAATCGTTGCAACTCCAAAGGCACCCAAGGCAATAGGCCCTTACTCACAGGCAGTTAAGATAGATAATCTTGTGTTCTGCTCAGGACAGATTCCGATGGACCCGAGAACTGGCGAGCTTGTCCGAGGTTCAATCACAAAGCAGACGAATGCAGTACTCAGTAATCTAAAGGCAGTCATTGAGGAAGCAGGGAGTTCCCTGCAGAATGTAGTGAAAGTGACGGTCTTCCTGAAGAACATGGATGACTTCGCAGAGATGAACGAAGAATATGCCAAATGGTTCAAAGAAGATCCTCCGGCCAGAGCAGCCGTTGAGGTTGCAAGGCTTCCAAAGGATGTTGGAATTGAGATACAGGCAATTGCTGTAGTATAGTTAGAATGTCTTGTCGCATCTTGCTTCAAATCTTGAATGGCCTGCATAGAATGCGGGATCCAGATTGAATGAACCAGATACGCATGCGTATCCCTTTCCCAAATTATATTAGGGAGCGCGACTGGCACGGTTAAGCATAACGATACAAGAAAATAGTGCCGTGGAGAAATGGAGTCAAACACCAAGTTGTATGCAGTACTCGGAATCGTGCTCCTAGTCGCTGGTTCTGCGGTTATAGGACTCGTCTTATTGCAGGCGACTGAAACCGGACCGTCCATCGAAGTGATTGGAATCGCTAAGACCGAGAAATTCACACTCAAAAATCTCAAGGCCTTACCAGCAGTCACGAGACAAGGCTCGTTTCAGAACACCTTTGGAAATGTGAGAGGACAGGGAATCTACAGAGGAGTGAATGTATCAGCACTCATTGATGCAGTGGGGGGAATGACAGAAGATCAATGGATTCGGGTAACGGCTGCTGACGGGTACAATCAGTCATACTCTTACAGCAATGTGTATCCCGATGCTGAACGGTGGTCGTACCAAGGGGACATGGTTGTTGCATACGAGTACAACGGCACCGAAGTACCGGCATGGGACGAGGGCTTGAGAATCATGTTTCTACCCGAGGATGGATACTACTCCAACAATGACTACGAAAACAGCACGGACGAAGAGCTTCTCGGCGGTGCAGCCGGACCGAGATGTATCCAGAACGTCAAGACAATTAGCATCGTTCCAAAACCTCAATATGCTGTGACTCTGATTGTGGGGGAAATTTCGGAATCATATACAATGAACGACCTGAAATCGGAGCCCTCAGTTTCCGACTCTGCAGGTTACGTGAAGACCGGGGTAACACCTCCCAACCCCGAGGGGCCTTACAGCTACACCGGAGTTCCAATTTATGACCTCCTAGACAATAATTTTGAACTACCCGATAACTACTCAGTGAGAGCTACATCTGAAGATGGTTATACCGTTTACTACACCAAGGAGCAGGCTGAGGGCACACTAGAAGCATTCGATCCAGAAACGGGGGCATCTGTTGGAGAATCCAATTTCACAATGGTTCTCGCATACGAGCAAAATGGTGGACCACTATCTGATGACGGACCACTTCGTGTTGTGTTCTTCTGTAGCGAGGACTATTTCAGCGAGGGGGCTCTTTGGGCGAAAAATGTTGTTGAGCTGGAGGTTCAACAGGAAACGATATCGGCGAAATTCCATCTCGAAAGTATTCTGGCGCTCAATCGAACCGACCTTACATACTATGACACCTCCTGTTCTTCATGTGTCACAACCCATTTGAGAACTGATCTGATGAAACACACAGGTGTTTCTCGCTGGGCCTTTGTTGCAGCAGCCAATAGTGCCAATGGAAAAGTGAGTCGGTTCAATAAAACGCTTGTTAGACACCAAGATTCTATATTATGCGGAAGATGGACAGACTGAAAAAGGCCCTACGCGCCGAACAAGAGCCCAATCCATGGCATCATACTGTTTTGCTGTCAGAACAAGGTTTTTC
>CAYYQL010000053.1:0-13607 GCA_964473825.1 uncultured archaeon | reverse complement strand
CAGGTGACGTTCACTCACCAAATTGTAAGAAACGGATTATCTGGCAAGATGGTTTCCTCGTACGGTTCCGCTACACCAGGCGGTAGTGGCCTGTTCGTGGCTCATAGACGACCCCGCTTCTCTTCATTCTCTCTAGGTTCTCGGCTGCAATATGCACCTCTACTCCAGCCTCTTCAGCTATCTCTTCCAGACTGGGTCCGAGCGACCCTGTCTTCCCGCTATCCAGCTGTCTTATTGCTCGATGAACCTTGGTGTTGAACTTCTCAAGACGGGCCCCTTCTCCCCAGTCCTTCTTAGCTTCTGACTCTAGTTCTACCAGTTCAAGGAACTCCTTCAGTGCGGGTTCGAGGATCTGGTTCCATGACTGCTTGAGGTCAGATGCCTTTACTTTGTCTTGCCATGACGCTCGTGCGGAAGATCTGGCAAGTCTAATCGTACTGAGCGGCCTTCCTAATGAATCCGCATCCAGAATGTGGCCCCGTGCCAAGGCACTCTCCTCGAGCCCGAAACTTTCCTTTAGCTTGTCCATCCGTTCAAGAACGTGCTTCGTTGCCGCATCCACCGAGCGCATAGATATCTTCGGATCCATCATCTGGAATGTGATGACAGACTTCAGTATAGGAAGTCGGAGATGCTTTGAGCTCTTTTTTTCGACCCAGAAGTCCTCTGTTGTCAAGGCAAGAGGAACGTCGGGCAAGACTGCAGTGTTCTTCTCGGTCAGTGTCCCAACGGAGACCTCTCTGAACCCCCGGGGGTCTTGTCTCTCTATGCAAAGCTTCCGGAGATTCGTCGAGCTGATCCTTCCAGCATCTAACCTCCAAGTCCTAGGAGTTGAGATTTTGATTCCTCTTACGTTATGATGCCTCCCTCTTGTCCCTCTGAGTGTAGGAGGTATGACATTCCGAGTGAAAGAGAGAAGGCGACGGACCTGTGTCTTGGATGCTATTGCTTGAATACCTGTGGTTAACCCCCCAACGGATTGCTGAAACGGCGGACTAGATACGAACAACCGAGCAAAAACTCGCTTACTTGCTTCAGCCATGCCCACGTGTTCGAACAATAACTCCGAGAGGTCCTTCAGAGATAGAGGCGGCCGAATCAGGTCAATCAGATCGATTTTCAGTTCTTGAATATCTTCTGCAGTGAAAGCCTGAACGGTATCATTGCGCTTTTGAAGGACTCGGGGCAAGGCTATGCTCTTCCCGCTGACTTGGACATAGGCCCCTTCATCTGGAGGTTCTTGGTCAGAGGCCAGTTGGACGAAGACGCCTTCTACAAGCCAAGGGCTAGGAGTCAAGAGAATGAGGTCCACGTAACGTGTATAGTGCACAAAACCTCTGTGGATGTATTTTCTCCCATGTTCATGCGTTCTGAAATCACGATGCAAGCCCCGTTCCCATTCGGTTAACTCCGAGCCATACTCGCGGGTGAAGACGTCACTTGGAGAAACCACATCGCCTAACCGGTCGCGGTCTGCTCTGTGCTTCTCGATGAGATCGTCATATGGCATAGCAACCAATCCTCTCATTCAATCTGTCTATTCTCCACCGCTCTCTTGGTTTTCTCTCTTCACATATTCGCGATAGGCTCTTGGATACTTCTTGGCCAGCTCCTCAATGGAAGGAAGTCTATCAGAGTACGGAATGTAGAACTGGCCGGGCTCAACGGCAGCTAGGTTCGATGCTATGATTTCCCCCAGTTGGGAGTTTATCTCGTAGCCAATGAAGTGTCGTAGTGCTCCCCTGGCAGCGACGGCTGTAGTCCCGTTACCTATGAACGGGTCTAGCACTATCTGCCCGGGAGATGACGAGTAGTCAATACACTTCTGGACTACCTTCAGTGGCAGTTTTGTGCTATTTTTCGACTTCCCAGCACGATAGCTCCGCTTTAATCTCCAGACATCTTGGGGATAGTTCTCCAGCTTGTTGAAGAAGTAGTTGTCCTCGTTCTTGACCAAGAGAAGAATATGGTAGTGACTGCTGACGAACTTCCTCTTAGTGAACACGCCAAACTGATACTGCCAGATAAGATGGTTGAGCAGATGTAGCCCCGCCAATCTTGCACCTCTCAAGACATATTCGAGATTATTCCAGCCGCTGAAAATATACATGGACCCGCTGTCTTTAAGAAGCCGAGCTGCCTCGCCAATCCACGACTCGCTAAACGCAACGTAATCCTCATCGATCTCCTCGTACCCACTGACAACCAGACTATCATCTCGATTATATGCCCCGCTCTTGCCGTCAAAATCTATTCCGAATGGAGGGTCCGCGATGACCAGATCAACACACTCCTCCGGCATCTCCTTCATCCCTGATATGCAGTCCTTGAAATGCACAGTGTCCGGACTCATCTTGTCGCGGTTATTCTTGGCAGAATGGTATAGTTTCTTAGCCTCTGCGATGCTCCAATCATGAGTGGGCTTGAAGTAGAATTCAGCAAGATGAGGGATATACCTCCGTCTCTCTACTCCTTCATCCCGTTTCCTTTCATCCCTTGCATCGCTTGTCATTCGCGAGTCCCTTCTAGCATGTTAATGTCCTTCCATGACATGGATTCCATACAGGATGCCTACTCCGGTGTCTTCAGAGTTATCCCCAAGGGTTCAAGCTCCGCACTGACACTCTCTACAGTTTCCTCGACACTCTTACCTCTGCCCAACATCACAAATGCCATGCTCATCTGATATGGCGGCAGGAACGGAACCCCGCTGGCGTCGAGAATGTTCTGATAGGTCCTCCTCAGATCGTTATCTCTCAGATACATCTCCAGATGCCTCAGAGTTGTGTGGTGCTCGAGTAGCATCTGGGATATCTTCTCCAGAAAGACCGCTTTAGGAATATTGACCGATTTTCCAAAGAGATCTGTGACATTCTCTTCAAACCACCCCTTGACTCTATCAATTGTGCATTGTGGAAGGAGTATAACACTCTCTCCGTCTTCACCTGATGCAACCACTCTGATTCTCCCACGTTTCTCTGCTGACAGGACCAGGTCATTGAAGCGCATATACCCTACACTCTCATGGTCAAATCCTTGCGCCTTGAGGTCACCATTAACTTCTGCCAGAGACGTTGGTTCCCCTCTTTCAAGCCTAGCCTCCACGACTGCTGCGAGCAAGTCGAATGCGCTCTGAAGTTCAAGCGACAGCTGAGATACCTTGGGGACATCATATGGAGGAATAACCAAGACAGTGTTGGGAGGTTCGCCTGTTCTTTCAACGTATTTCTCTGACTCTGCCCATTCAATGAACTCAGTCCATGTAGAGAAGCCCAGAACCTTTTCATCGAACTGCGGGTTAAGGGAGTTCACAACATGTTTGACATGACCGAGGCCTGGCTTATGTCCAGCATTTGTGATCTTCTGTATTGCTTCTCGTAGATACATCCCTGCTCTGCGTCTATAATCGGAAAGTTTTCCGGAGGTCACATCACAGTCCTCCGGTCTTGAGCAGTCCATGTGAACCGACCTGAAGGAGTAGATGTCATCGTATTTGGTCGCCAACTCCGATAAGGCAGATGAGGTGATGATTGGATTACTGATTACCCATAGCCCGAGACCTCGCTCTCTTAGAGCTCCGGCGATGAGATTGAAGTCTCCGTCTCCAGTAATCATGACGTATTGCTGGGTCTCGGGATAGTGGACAACATGGTCCATGATATACGATGCCATCTTGTAATCGGCTGCATTGTCTTTGGAGTCTGGGACATGGATCAAGTCATAGCCCAGTTGATGGAGGTTCTCTGCCATTCGCCGTCTGGTGTCCCAATCGGCAAATGCAAAGGCCTTGATGACCCTGCCTGATTTCCGGATGGCCTCTGTCATTCTCATGTGGGTGTCGAGTATATCATGAACGTTCTCGACATCCCAGAAGACAGTGAGGCCGGGTCGCATCTCTGAGTCAGACATCTTGTTCGCCAATCCTCAATTGTGTCATCTGCCACTATAAGATTATGCTCAGGATATGGGATTGGGGCAGAAGGTGGAACCGAATATATTGTGATAGGGCTCGTTTCTATAGACGCATCTCGAATTCGTCCTGACCGAATCTTCTACCATATCCCTCTTTCTCGTAGAGGTCGAGTGCTCTTCGATTTGATCGAGGCGTCCCTACAAATGCATATTCGCATCCCCTGGACTGGAATTCCTTATGAATTCTGCTCAGCAATGCTGTAGCCACTCCTCTTCTGCGGAAACCTGGGAGCACACAGAGTTGTCCGACTACGCCATGCGGAGGACGGGACTCAGATTCCGGGATAAAACCAATCACGAGACCTGCCGGCCTGTCATCAACCAGTGCAATCTGCCAAAGCTCAGGGGGTGAATATCCAAACACCCCCTTCTCGATCAGCTCCATGATGCGCCGGTTGGCTTCTCTGTCTGAGACCGACTGGTATTCTCCATGGATGTTTCTGTCTTCCTCTTCATAGGCAAACGATTTTACAGTCATGTCGGCCAACTGGTCAAGCGTGAATGCATCCCTATCACCAAACAGCATCTTGCCTTCCAATGACCGAGTGTGGTTCAGCTCACAGATTAACGTGATTCCCCTCCTTTTCTCAGAGAATCCAAAATCAAGCAATCTCTTCTTCAAGCTGGCTGCCTTGCTTCTGAGCGGCAAGGTGTACTTGAGCCGGGCGAATGCCATGACAGCACCTTCGCTTCTTGTCATCTCGAGCCCTGTGTCCAAGAGATGATATGCAATACATTCACCTTGATTGGATTGAGTGGCAGGCTCCCAGTCTCTCAAGACACAGGTTTCTCCGTTCAGTCTCATGCCCAGAACTCCCACAGGGCGGCTTGTTTCGTCATAGGCGACGAGAAACCAGTGATGCTCCTTCTCAAAGTCTTCTTGAATCTCTTGACTCTCTTCTTCGACGGCATAATGAAATGGAATCGATTCAAGTGCCCACTCATAGTCACGTATCTGATACCTCCATGCCCCGAGATATTCGTCAATGCTGCGAGCGCATTCAATCGTAAGCTGCATACCGCATAGTTAGCAACCATAGGTCCGAAATAAGAGCATCGCCCAAGAGAATGGGATTATGTGGTGTCGCGCCCTAAGCAACTTGTCTTCTGATGTAGCCCGCGTTATCCCCTCGGCGTATCCCACATCGCCGCTTATCTCTTAACCAGTATGGCGACTAGTCGGGACAGCTCAGGGCAATGCTCACAGGCTTCAACTCGACATTGACCTCCTTTATTGCCTCTTCGCAATCCATACCTTCTCCGAGAAACACGTACAACATTGATTTCTGATAAGGAGGTAGAAATGGAACGCCGCTCGCCTCCAGAACAGTCTCGTATTCCCGTGTTAGCTTCCTGCTTCTTAGGTACTTCTCTAGCTGGTTGAGTGTTATCCTGCTGTCCAACAGAAACTGACCTATTCTCTCGATGAAGATATCTTTGGGGACTTTAGCCTTCTTGCCGAAGTAGTTGGTAACATTCTCTTTGAACCAAGGCTTGAGATCCTCTACTCGATAGTTTGGCAGGACTATGGGCCCGCTTTCTTCCTCCGTGGGAATAACTCTGACGAAGTCTCGCTTCTCTGCTGATGATACAAAGTCGGTCAGTCTGCTGTACCCGAGCGAGTGATAGTCAATCCCTTCAGACTTGATTTCCTGGCCGAGTGTAACAAGACTAGTGTCTTTGCCATGATTCAGGCAGTCCTCCAAGATATCGACCAGTTTCTGGAATGCACTGCTGGTCTCATCAGAATAGCGAGAGGATTCAACAGAGGGCGTGGGAGGTAATCGCAGTATCGTGCCCGGCATTTCTCCCTCTTGAATCACATAACCCTTCTTCTCGGCCCAGTCAACGAATTCCTTCCAGTTCTCGAATCCCAGTTCTCTCTCGTCAAAATCAGGATTCAAAGACACCATCACATGTTTGACCCACCCGATTCCCGGCTTGTTCTCGGCCTCCAGAATCTTGCTCACTGTTTCCTGGAGTCTTGCTGCAGCTCTGGCTCGCCTATCAGCTCGGCTCTCTAGAGGCTTGCCTGGTTCCTCGACATGCCTTTGTTCCTTAAAGGCAAGACTGCGGAACGACTTCATATCATTGTATCTGTCAGCAAGAGCTGAGAGTTCAGCCGAAGTATATACCGGATTGCTGACTAGCCAGATATAGTATCCCCGCGATTTCAGTATCCCTGTCAGAACAAGGAAGTCCCCGTCTCCTGTGATGAGTGCATAGCAGCCAGTATCGGGATAGCGGTTCATATGCTCCACAATGTACTCGCCCATCTTGAAATCGCTGGCATTCTGCGCATCGCTGGGCACATGGATCAGGTCAAAACCTATCTTCAATAGATGCTCGCCCATCCTCCTTCTGTTATCCCAGTCAGCGAATGCAAATGAACGAACCACTCGCCCCGACTCTCGAAACTCCTTCATCATATTCTCATGCGTTCTGAAATCATCATGGACATTCTCGATGTCCCAGAATATGGCAATCTGTGCGTCTTTTGGTATCTCAGACACTTGCAACTTTCTCCACTATTACCGTCTCTAGTCTATCTTATAGTAGTTTTGAGATGCACATCTTTCTTCTCTTCTGAATGACTAAAGTGGAGGACAGGCAAAATATTCATCCAATGACTCATCCTAGACCCAAGCTGTACGTGAGCAAGTGCCTCGGTCTCTGCAATTGTTGGTGGAACGGGCAGCTGCTCTTCTCTGATTTTGTCGAGAAGGTCAGGCCCTTTGTTGAATTTGTGACGCATTGTCCCGAGATGGAGATCGGCTTGGGGGCACCTCGAAAATGGCTCCGCATAGTCATGGTAGACGGTGAGAAACGGTTTGTCCAGCCTGCTACCGACTCAGATTTCACCAATGACATGTTTGAGTATATCGATCGTGTTGTGCCCGAGCTGGGTCGCCTTGACGGATTTATCCTTCGGATGGGATCCCCCTCGTGTAGCATGAAGGGTATCAATTACTACAAAGGAAAAGACCCTGGGGCCGGTGTGGCAGGCCAAGGTTCTGGTCTGTTTGGCGAACGCATCCTTCGTGAATATCAGGGATTTCCGGTAGAGAGTGATGGACGGCTCCGAAACCAGCAGATTCGGGAGTATTTTCTCATCCGTGTGTTCCTGCTTGCATCTCTGCGCGAGGTGGAAGACACTGGCGAGATGAGTTACCTTGTTAATTTCCATTCCGAGAACAAGTATCTACTCAAGGTATTCAGTCAGAAGCATCTGAACATCTTGGGCAACATTGTGGTCAATAGAGCTGACGAGGCCTTCTCCACACTAATCACGAGGTACAGGGCGAATCTGCTAGAGGCAACATCGACAAGCTTGCAGAGTTCATCATTTGTGAACGCCTTTTATACCATCTATGGCTACTTCAATGACGAGCTTTCCAATGGCGAGAGAGATTACTTCCACCAGCAGATAGAGTCCTATCGATACGGTGTGAGTTCGATTGTTTCGCTCACTGAGATGCTGAAACTATGGGCCATCCGCTTTGGTGACGAATACATCAAGACGCAGACGTTATTCGAACCGTTTCCAGAACGTCTAAACGAGATTTGCCAGATGGACAGATATGAGAGCCAGTGATGTTTCAATTCTCAGTGACTTTCTGGATATTCACAGCGCGGAAAAGTGACTCTGGCTCTGACCCCATTGTGTGGTCTGTCGATTACCTTGTCCAGAATAGTGAGGCTTCCGCCGTACTTCTCGACTATTGTTCTGCATACTTGGATTCCTGGAAGGCGTCCTTTCCGGTCCCCATTGAAGACATTTTTCTTTGAATCGTGTATCCCTACTCCGTTGTCAGCAATCATAATCAGATACTCTGATTCGGTTTCCCTTACATCAATTGATACCAACTTGTCTTCTCTTGGATTACATAGACAGATTTCATCGATCAAATTTCGCACCAGATTCTCAAGAGAGCCGTCTGCCATGACTATCCCCTCTCCTACTCCGAAACTTGCTGATAGATTGATATCTTCTCGGTTGTTGTAGACATCAAGTATAGCGTTCCTTATTGCTAGATCAAGCCGTCTTGGCCGAAGGGGTTCCACCAACAGTCGTTCCATCTCCTCTGCATACCTAATACTCTCTTGGCAGCAGTCAACTGCTTGCAACACATTTGACAGCAGCTCAGGTTTCTTGTTCTCTTTCAGACCATCTTGCATGAGCAGTTCAACGGACGACAGTATGATCTGGAGCTTGTTACTAACATTGTTTCTCAGAATATCTAGGTAGAGCATAGCTCTTGAAGATGCAAGATTGTTCGCTTGCAGAAGACTGTTCTTCGCTTCGGCGGATGTTCCAACGCATATGATACATTCGCTGTCATTATCGCATGGCACAATCGCAGATGTGGCAACAATTGGAATTCTCTCTCCACGGTCGTTCACTATCTGATATTCGTGTGGACTACCAGGCATGAATTCATTACATCTCTGAAGGTCTCTTTCGGCCCGTTCTCGGTCTTCGGGGGCCAGGAATTCGATTAACGAGTGGCCGATAAGGGCATCATCAGATTTACTGCCTAACATCTCCAGGGCTCTTCTGTTTACAAAACGAACCCTATTTTTCCTATCTACTATGCACACCGGGTTTGGTAGCGCATCTATGAGCAATCGTGGAAGGTGGTTCTCTGTTCTCTGCATACAATTCATGTCCATTGACATCCAGCGCCCTACGGTCTTGCTCTACCAGAACGCGCCCTCGAGTGTTGCGGCGTTCCGCCCCATGAACCCGATAAAAGGTTTGTGCTCCGACACCATTAAGTCAAGTCAATGTTGGTATAAAAAACCATGTTGGGTGCGTAAAGCTTGTACCGAGGAACGTTAATAAGTTGGCGTTCCTCCGATGGCTCAGTGAGTGAATGCATTGGTCCCAGTTCCTGATGGCATCGAAGGTATTGAACTAACAGATGCAGGTAGGAAGCCGATGCGTCGTGTTGATTTTGTCAGTGATGAGGATAGGGCAGCTGTTCTTCGGGACCCTGTCAGATTGCAGATACTGCAGATGCTACGCGACGGAATCGAAGACAAGATGGTCAAAGAGTCTTATGATGAGGCGTCAGGCGAACGAATAATACGCGAACGAATCGTCCATAGAAATGAGCTGTCCGTATATGAGCTTCTTCGACTCGCCAAAGAAAAGGAGGAGTATACCCCTCTCACAAAGAACCAAGTCTATCATCATCTGCCAAGATTGATAGATGGCGGGTTTGTTGTCAAATATGGCGTAGTACGAACAGGAAAGCGCACAACCGACTACTATCGCAGGACCGCAGAGAACTTCATCACATTCGGTCTACACTACGATCCGGCGGAGTTTGAGAGTGCGGTGCGAGAGGAAGTCCGAAATGCTCTTCCAGTATTTGATCTACCCCTCTCAGAAGACGAGATGAGGCAGCTTATAGATATGCTCTTGGATACCGAGGTTATGCGCCTCAAATGGGCGGGGAAGATCGAGCAGCTCGTGCGAGCTGACGTAACTGATCCCAAGGAAATAGAGATCTTCGACTGGCTCCTTTGGGTCTATGCAACTGGTCAACCGGAATATACCGAGATCTTAGACCGTACACGCAGCCTCTTGTTCCCCGACGATTAGCCCCAACACCTCCCAACGAATAGGGCGGGAGTTCTCGGACGGTTTCAGATGATTCCGTCGAAACACTATACTAACATGACTTATGACTATGTTCAGCTCCAAATCCTCTATGCCCGAACTCACAGTCTATCACATTCAAAAAGGGAATCTGGTCATCGTACCTCATCCTGGGTCATTCGGTCGCGGAGACTGCTATCTTGTTGACACAGGTCCTAAGATATATCTCTGGATAGGGCCTGATTCATCCGTGGATGAGAAATTCCTCACGGCTGCTGAGGCCGTTATGAGAGATACAGCAAGAAGGGGACATGCTGACATAGACCATATCGACGGTGGCGATGAACCTGAGGAGTTCAAGTCGCTGTTCCCGAATTTCGAAATTACTGATCAAGACACTGAGGGAATCCTCAGGAAAGTTCACATTGAGAAGCACGACTACAGGCTTTGGAGAGTACACCGAAAGGCTGATGAGACCTATTATGCAGAGGTTCCACTGGCACGAGAGTCGCTGAAAAGCGATGATGTCTTCATTCTCGATGCATGGGATGACCTCTATGTCTGGAGAGGACGAGAGGCCACTGCACGAGAGAAGTTTGATGCAACAATCATAGCCCGCAGCTACGATGCTGAACGCGTTGGTGTCCAAGACATTGAGCTGATTGAAGAGGGATTTGAAACGGAAGAGTTTCTCTCAGCTCTTGAATAGAGAAGGCTCATTATGAATCGTCTAGAACTCCATTTGCCACCAACCCGAGGTCTTACAATTTAACCATAGTGAATAAGTAAGGGTTAATCCTATGGGGCAGACTCGAGAAAGAAGTGGTTCTGGGACTAGTGCGGACTTTGATGTTAATGAGGATGGGACTCCTCTACAGTCTTCATTGGTTCAGATTGTCTTGGTGAGCACGTTGTTGGCCCCTTTGGGTGTGCCGTTTCTCAGCCCCGCACTTCCTGTGCTCCGAGAGGTATTCTTGGTGAGCGAGGCTGAAGCTAGCCTACTCATCAGTGCCTACTTTGTCATCGGCATTGCTTTCTCTCCATTCATTGGACTGCTGGTTGCATTTATGCCCGTTCGTGATGGAGATGACATGTATGAAGAGCCCTCGCCAGGTAAGATCTATTGTCCTGGGTAGAATGCGGTTGAATGTGATAGACCAAGGCCGGTCTAAGAAAAATGAGAAGGAAGGAGGGCTCGCGGCCCTACCTTCATAGTTTGTTGTTTGAACTAGATACAGCGATGAATGACTTCTGGTCCCGCTTCCTCAAACTCCTTGCGAGTCACCCACATCTTCTGGAAGGTCTTGAGGCTGGCTAGAATGCTGCCTCCAATCCAGACTGAGTATTGGCGCTCAGGTGGAGCGATGATTCGTACTTCGATGTTCTCGGGTACCAGTTCGGTGATCTCCTTGTGGAGCCGCTCCTTCAGGCCTGGGAACATAGTTGAACCACCTGAGAGTACAATGTTTGCGTACAGGTCACGTCGCAGGTCAACGTCACACGCCTTGATTGATTCGACGATGTGTTCGTCGAGTGGTATGGTGTCGAGACCAATGGCGCTTGGATTGAAGAACAGCTCTGGACCCTGGAATCTCTCTGCCCCCACAGTGATGACTTCGCCATCAGGTAGCATGTAGGGCTTGTCGACTCCTGCCTTGTCTGCCACGGTCCTTTCCTTTTCAGGATCAAGGGCAACGTAACAGAGTTTCTCCTTTACGTCTCTCACAATCTCTTTCTCTGCGCCGCTCACAAAGGAGTAACCCCTCTGCCTGAGCAACCTGCGCAAGTACTCTGTGATGTCTCTTCCAGCTAGGTCGATTCTTCTGATGGCGTGAGTGATTGCAAAGCCCTCATAGATTGGGACTATGTGTGTCACACCGTCACCAGAGTCGATGACCAGGCCTGTGGTTCTACCAGATGCGTACAGTGACAGCACTGCCTGAGTGGCCACATATACTGCTGGTGCTCCAAAGTTGTCAAACATGACGCTTGCCATGCGCTCCCTGTTCTCACGTGGATTGAATGGTGCCTCGGTCAGAAGCACTGGATTTTCACTGGGGTCAACCTTGAGGTCGTTGTAGAATGTATACGACCATATCTTCTCGATTGCATCCCAGTCATCAATCACCCCATGAGTGATGGGATAGACCAGACGTAAGACACCTCGGAGGTTGATTGCCTCCTCACCAATGTAGTAGTCTCTGGTGTAGTGGTCTACGTCCGTCATGATACTCTCGTACCGGGGATAACCAATAAGCGTCGGCCAGACGCTCCTCGGCTGATCTTCCCCGGCGTACCCGTTCTTGCTCAATCCCGTGCCATTATCAATGACTACGGGCTTAGCTCCTAGGAACTCGTCTTCAGCCATTTTATTTCGGTCCTTACTTGTTTATGCAAAGATAGTTTTTCGATTCTTCACCCGAAGATTCAGAACTCTGTGCTGGCAGGAAGTTACGGTCTGACGTATTTAAGGATTGTCGGGATTTCCCTCGATTTTTCGACGTTTCTGTACAAGAAACATCTTACATATATATGTATCATAGTCATTGCATTGAAATGCAAGTGCTGAAACACCTCCAAATGGCCTCTAGGGGGCGATTTCTGAACGCGAACTACGAGGGTAATATCTGGGCAATAGGTATGTAACACCCAGAACAGTCGATAGGAATAACATCTATATGAAATATGTAGGTCTTCTATATTGTCGGAGTTGTCCGAAGATGTATTGGGAATCAGCAGATGACGTTATTCGGCGAGAGATTCAGAATGTCCGAGCTAGGAGAGTGATTCTCGAAGAGCTCGAGACCGGTCCTAAGAATGGAAATCACCTGCGCGACAAAATCAGGGATGCCATGATTGCTGCAGCAGAAGAGAATGGTAAGGAGATTGATCCGGAGGAGGTTGTTGTTACCGATCCGAAACTCTACTACAACACAAAACATCTGGAGACCTTGGGGATAATCACCAGCAGGAAGGAATCACAAGAGAGAATCTATCGGTTGCATCCTCGAGCAATTCAGCCTGTCAGGCGTGTGCTCAATGTCACTCTTCCGACCGCAGTCGTGACCTCTATCTCCCGACCTGACGATGCACGCCCCCTGGTGAGATGGTTTGCCATGGATGCCGAGTTTCATTACAATCGCCTTGTCTTAGTTGTAGAAAAAGCTAGATTCGGGAAGGGAGTATCTAAGGGTCTTGAACGCTATGTTCCCGATGGAGTCACGAAACGATGGGAGAAGGTCTGGCACGAACTGCCTGAGAGTGTGGTAGGCTACTACGAAGGTGGAAAGTCGGGCGACCTCATGTCCACCTATGCCCATGTTGAGAAGATCCTACTGGAAGAGATAACTGAGAACAATGTGGTCTTTGACCTCTCCTTCGCACCTCCCATCATTGGTATCGCATTCTGTCTCTTATCCAATGACTATGGTGTTCAGGCGATGTTTCAACAACGTGACATCGATCGGAAGACGACTGTCACCCACTACATCCCTGGAGAGGGCTTGATGTGAAGGAGAGCCTTGCTTGGTCTGCGATTGACCTGCAGGCGAAGGTCGCTGGTCTTGCTGAAACGGTTCGTCATACCCGGAGTGTCACTCCCCGGCAGAATACACGCACTCTCGACAAACTGGACCGCTGGGAGAGTCAATTGGGGTACATCCTTCAGATGATGCAAGAGATAGAGTTCGAACTGGGAAGTACTTTGGAACAGACATTGGATATCAAGTTTGCAGATGATGAGCTTCTCAAGATTGCGATGTTCCAGCTCAGTACCAAGAATCTGTTCCTTGAGATTGAGGCTCACTTCGTGAGAAACGAAACCTCCGCAGTTGACCTGGAGAGTCTAGAGGAGATCAGTATGGTGCCTGAGATGGCCAGAGTGCTTGCATTGCTGGGAGATGCTGCCATCTCCATGGCGGTCTTGGACTATCTGTGGCGTCCGAGCGTGAAGGAGGTTGGTTTGCTCACTCAGAGGAGGGCGGCAGTCGTCAGTAATGAGAACCTGGCAACGCTCTGCGATATTTGG
>CAYYQL010000052.1:0-14987 GCA_964473825.1 uncultured archaeon | reverse complement strand
TCCCTACATGCACCAGGAGATTATGAAATCGAAGGAATCTGAAGGCGGGTCCTTGGTTTCGAGAAGCCATCTCCACAAGAGCGGTCCTTACGAAGAAACTATAAGCAAACCACCATCCAGACCGAACCATCCGACCTAGGACTACACTCGAGAGGTAGTTTGTCATGCACTTTGAAGAATCAGATGAAGAGAAGATGTTCCGCGAGGCCGTGCGCGAGTTCGCTGAGAGATACGTCGCACCCGCCTGGCGAGATTATGATAAGAATCATGAGATTCCACGAGATCTCATCAAGAAGATGGCCGAGATGAACCTCTGGGCTCCAACGGTCTCCGAGGAGTACGGTGGCGCTGGCATCTCCATGACCATGGCCTGTATCGCCGCAGAGGAACTTGCCCGTGCAGACCTCTCAATCGCGCTGCCAGTCATGTATCTGGTCGAGGCCTCTTGGGGATTCATTTTCGACCTCTACGGCACCCACGAGGCGAAGAGCGAGATTCTGCCACGGGTGACCAAGGGCGACCTGTTCTTCGGTATAGCCACAACCGAGCCGACCGGCGGGTCAGACGTGGTCAATTCCACCAAGACCATCATCAAGCCCAAGGGCGACGGCTTCGTGGTCAACGGAGAAAAGGTATACATCTCCGGTGTGAACGAGTCCGAGAAGTACGGCGGTGTCTACTGGACACTGGCCAAGGAAGACCCCAAGGGTGATCACAAGTCATTTACTGCATTCGTTCTTCCGCTCAACAAGGGCGATGGATTGCATCCCGGCATAACCACGACCCTGTTCGAGGACATGGGCAGGATGGGCGTTTCCACCGGCGGTTTCAACATAGAGGACGTCGAGATTCCCAAGCACTACATCATCGGTGAGCGCGGGCGCGGATTCTACCATAGCATGGAAGGATTCTCGGCTGCCCGGTGCTTGATTGCCGCAACCTGTCTGGGTTCAGCAGCAGGATGCTTCGACATCGGTGTGGACTACGTGAAGCAGCGCAAGCAGTTCGGTCGACCACTTGCAGCCTTCGAGGGCATCCAGTTCGAGGGTGTCCACAGGTGGATGGACATGGAGGCGAACAGGCTTCTGGCCTACAAGGCGGCCTGGCTCATGGACCAGCACTACCGGGAGAAGAATCCATCAATATCGAAGCTGGACATCGCACAATGGACTGCAGCGGCCAAGTACAAGGCACCACATGAGGCACTGGATCTGATCGAGACCGTCATGACCTGGCACGGGGCCTTCGGGTACACCAAGGAGTGCCCGCTCGAGGCAGCGTACAGGGGCGTTCGCTCGTACACGGTGGGCGCTGAGGGCGGTAGTCACATACAATTAATCGTCCAGGCGAGGGAAATTTTCGGAGCAGAGAACCTCCCGTACCGCCAAGATAAACAGATGTAGGTTTTGTTCAGGACAGGGGCCTTATGGCCCCCCATTTCTCTTTCATTCATCTCCCATTATTATGGACCCAGCGAATAATCTGCAGAAAGCCTAGGGGGGCTTCATAGATTCTGTTTACTTCTTCTGACGGACTCAACCTTTACAGAGAGTATTCGGATTGGCGTTTCGATGCCAAGAAGTAATCATCTATCGGTTTCTCGGATCACACGCACTCTGTACATAGTCATCTAGTGTTCGCTTATCCCGTCCATCCAAGGAGGGAGCAGGAGAAGCCATGACTTGGTTGAAGAAAGATACCATTGATGCAGTGTCAAGATAGATCCCTCTGTCAGAATAACTGTCGATCTCATATTCGTTGCCAAGAAGCCTCTTGGGATTGTCAAGAAGAGTGCAAGAGTGTTGCCTCCTATTGAGCCTGTGCCAGTATTCCGGATGGTTGAAAGCAAGTCTATACAGCTCTAGGAGCCCCTCAAAGGCGATAACGACCAGTTTTCCTTGAACTTGCATTCCCTCGAAATCGGTAACGACTTTCTTCAGTGAGCTCGCTCCCTTGTCAGGAAGCTCTGGAGTGACTATGATTAGTCCCACGAACTGATATTCGCCAAACCAACTCGCGTGTTCCCTAAGCTGAGATATGTACCGTCGAAACTTGTCGCGTTCACTAATCCTGAATTTGAAATGTGTTCTCGTCGACTTCGCATCTATCTCATAGAAGAATCCGGGGAGATATAGCATGCCGTCAGGAACATAGCCGGTCTGCCTCAATCGTGACGTGACACCCAATGTCTGCAGAAGGCGTACTACAACCGGCTCAAATCTCGCACCACCCACCTGCGAGAGCTGGACAGCATCATCAAAGAAAGCCAATTCCATTGAGGAAAGGGTGAAATCCTGCGTTGTTCCAAGTGCATCACTTACGGGCATGGCTACGCGATGGAGCGATTCACTTACTTGGATGTAGTTACTGATTCTCTCTTTCGTGTCCTCGTGGCAGAAAGAGCTCAATCGCACATTCAGAACCAACGGGAATACAAGCTCCAAGACTGTTGAAACATCAAGACCATTGGCAGGCGAAACATGAAGAAGCAATACGTGTGCTTCCTCGAGAACGGAGGAGCCGATTATTGCGTAGAGAGAATCCTTATCGATTGGGTTCATGTTTACCAGAATCCTATAGGTGAGCTCCCTCGAACTGTCGGTCAACCTTCCCACATCAACAACTCCCTGCAGAGTCCTCTGTATTTCACCTACTAGATTGAATCCGAAGTTCTCAAACTGTCTCCGCAGTTCGTGGGCAAGTTGGGAAGAATCTACGTGGAATTGGCTATTCACATCTCTGGACAGATTTTCATCAATGTCAATTTGATTTCCACACCCCTCACAAATGTAGGATATATTCAATCTGAGATTCATATCTGCAGAGCATCTAGGACACTTGACCTTTGGTCGAAGACGCGCTCCAAGAATCCCTTTCTCGATTAGTGGTTGCAGTAGAATGCTGGACTGGAATTTGGTCGGTAGTTCTCGATACAGGACTTGATTGCCCATCGACATAATAGAATCTATCAGCTCAAGTTCCTCTTTGCCTAGCACAAGAATCAGACTCCTAGAATCGATGGCAAGGATTGCAGAATCATCTTCTTCACCTGTTCATGCGTTTCCTTTGCAAAGCCCAGATTGCCCGTGTTCTTACTGTATCGGATGATTGTTTCGTCAGATACACCCTTGAATTCAAAATCAACCCGGATTTCATACGAAACTATCTCTGCTCCGTGAGTCAGTTTAAGGCCGTGGTCCTCTTTCAGTTTCTCTATTGTTTCGTCCAGATGCAGACCTCTAAGAGAGATATCCGGGCGATTCGGAAGGGCGGAATCCTTGATACGGAGCATTCTAATGTCCCACTCGTTTACAGTAAAGTCCTCTGAATCGATTTCGGGCTTGCTTTCCAACAGCGAATCGTTGTTCCACTCTTGAAGCTCTATCTGAGTGTAAGAATCATCTCTGCCAGTAAGTCCCCGAGATAGCAAACAAGCCATGGTCTTAGCTCGTTCTTCATCGCGACATCTGAGAGATGCATATCCATCCAGTGGGTGGTAGTCGACGATGACCCAATCAACAGGCTTGTAGTAGTGTCCACCATCCCACTCCTCGATCTTACGTTCGCGATCTTCGTACTTGACGAACATTCGGTAAGTTTCCTTGGATTCATCGTAATAGCGTTCAATCATCTCAGCTCGTTGCTCTGAGGTTGAAAGCTCGTCTTCTACACCTTGAGAGATTGTTTCAAGCATATCATCATCTGGAATGCCAGTTTCAACTCCATCTCGAGCTAGAGCAAAAGCGTGAGTCGTCTGGAGCCGGTGACCTATACTGGAGATGCGAGCTCTTCGGAGTTTTTCAGGAGCCTTGTTGTATAGACGTAGGGATAGTTGTTGTCGTGTCAGACCATCAGTATCGATATCGCACTCGGTGCAGCATTCTATGAGTGCGTTCTTGGCAACCCAGATTGCATACTGTGCGACCATGATCAGCGTATTTGTCAATACTGGAAAGCGTCTGGTCAATTGTCGAATGAATTGCACCTTTGATGCAGAACGCGTTTTCCCAGTTGTGCTACTGAAGAACTCATCAAGATCTGAAAGGCCAAATCTACCCAGCAAGTCCTCCACGTTGTGCAGATTCACGTTATCCATAACCGTTTCGGGATTCATTCTCATCCGATGCCAATACTCTGTGCTAGGCAAGACAATCGTATCGTCATCACCATCCGACTCCGTCAATCAATCACCTCAACCGAGAATAGATCAATGATTTCGGACAAATCTGCTGCATAGCCCTTGGAAATATTGAATTTCTGTCTGACCTTCCACTTGCCCTCTTTGTTCTTCTGCCATCCATAGAGCCGTAGCTGATGCTTCTCTCTTACTCTCACAAGAACAGCGGCTTTCAACCATGTTGGTGTCCTCGTGAGTGTTTTGCCCCTAATGGCCTCTATTCCTTGACCCACATTGAAATCATCACCTGATTCAACTAAGACCTCGTTCAATGATTTGGTATAAATCATTGTCACCTCCTAGCATACGAAGGAGTCATTCTCGCCTCAATTATTGGCCCCATGACCTTGTTGTTATCAGTCAAACGAACATTTAAGCTTGGCGAAGATAAGCATCCTTGCATCGTTCTTCAACCTCTTAGTGAGAGGGCATATTCCAAGAGTATCTACTTCTATTCCAGAGCGTGCTCAGTCGAACGCCGACTGACATGACCAGTGCGCTCATTCCAATCATCGCGGAAATATCGAGTCAGGACATCTGACTGGACCACTCCACAAGGATGAAGAGCGCCCCGGTCATGATCATGAATGAAGACGGGCTAGTTGCGCTTCCTCTAAACGAGAACATTGTGCTCACGCTTCTCAACACTTCGGTGAAATAGTTTCGCTTATCTCTAGGACTATACTGTTCTTAACTACGTACTAATACGTGAAGTCTACTTATAAGTAGCTCTGTTGATTGTCGATAACTGATGAGCCATTATTAGGCGCCCAGCAAACAATCTGGCGCTGATATTATCTGATGTCTATCTATCAGATAGTACACGAAGATGAATCACCATAACTCTCAAATCCACCTGTGTTCTCCCAGCTACGGGGAGTCGTCGAATGGCATCCAACAACTCCGAACTGGAACAGCGACTGTGGGAAGCGGCCGACGAGCTGCGGGCCAACTCCAGACTCAGGTCCCACGAGTACTCCGTGCCGGTCCTCGGGCTGGTCTTCCTCAAGTGGGCGGACTACAAGTTCGAACAAGCGAAGAAGGAACTTGAGAAGAAGAAGGGGAGTTCTCGCAGAAGACGTGAAATCGGCAAGATCGACTATCAGGCAAAGGGGGTCATGTATCTCCCGGATGAGTCGCGATACTCATATCTGCTGAAGCTGCCCGAGAGCGCAGACATCGGGAAGGCCATCAACGATGCCATGGAAATGATCGAGGAGGAGAACGAGGACCTGCGAGGTGTGCTTCCTGCGACCTACCACAAGTTTGACGGCAGGGTGCTCTATTCGTTGCTGCGCATCTTCAACTCCATTCCCATGGATGTTGAGGGCGATGTCTTCGGAAAGGTGTACGAGTACTTCCTCGGGAAGTTTGCTGCGGCAGAGGGACAGAAGGGTGGAGAGTTCTTCACTCCTACATCAATCGTCAAACTCATTGTTGAAATCCTAGAACCATATCATGGCCGTATCTATGATCCGGCATGCGGATCAGGGGGCATGTTTGTGCAGAGTGCCAAATTCGTAGAGAGGCATAGGAAGAATCCAAGCGAGGAAATCAGCATCTATGGACAGGAACGCGTTTCGCAGACAGTTCGTATATGCAAGATGAACCTAGCTGTACATGGACTCGCTGGTGATATCCGGGAAGGGAATACGTACTACGATGACATCCACAGTAGCGTCGGGAGATTCGGTTTTGTTATGGCAAACCCGCCCTTCAACGTTGACCGCGTGGATAAGGAACGAATCAAAGACGATCCTCGTTTCAAGCTTGGAATACCGAGTGTTGACAATGCGAATTACCTCTGGATTCAAGTGTTCTATGAGGCACTTTCTGATGTGGGCCGGGCAGGATTTGTGATGGCAAATTCTGCGTGTGATGCAAGGGATTCTGAAAAGGACATTCGTGAAAAAATGATGGAAAGGGATGTTGTGGACATAATGATCTCGGTCAGCCCCAACTTCTTCTATACGGTGTCATTACCATGCATGCTGTGGTTTTTGGACAAAGCCAAAAGGGGTTCAGATAGAGAAGGCAAGGTCCTCTTCATTGATGCCCGAGAAATCTACAGACAAATAGACCGAGCTCACCGTGATTTGAGTCAAGAACAGATCGAATTTATATCCAATATAGTCCGCCTCTACAGAGGACAGACGACGGACGTAATCTCGGGAAGTAAGAAACTGTTCAAGAGGTACTTCGGGACGTGTGAGCCTGCGACGTATCGAGATATCCCCGGACTGTGCAAAGTAGTTGAAACTTCCAGAATAAGGAAAGAGAATTGGAGTCTTAATCCAGGAAGGTATGTTGGCACACGGGAGATTGAGAGAGATGAGATCGATTTTGGATCTGCGCTAGAATCGCTCCAAGAAGAATTCGAAGAACTCTGTGGAGATGCAAGAGAACTAGAGGAACGGGTTTCCGAGGGGTTAGATCGAGTTTCTGGCCAAACCAAATAGAGGTGTATCACCATTGATTGATTTCGAATCATACGAGTTGGGGGATTTGCTGGGAGTCCTCCTCGACCATCGTGGTCGAACCCCAAAGAAGCTGGGAGGTTCTTTTGTTAAGAAAGGGGTTCCCGTTATTTCCGCGAAGAATGTCAAAGGGGGGCGTGTCAACTTTGACAGAGGAATCAGATTCATAACTCCTGAGATGTATGATTGTTGGATGCCAGAGAAGCTGGACGCGGGGGATGTACTAGTGACTTCGGAGGCTCCACTGGGAGAAGTTGCGTATCTGAGGACTCATGAGAATATCTGCATAGGTCAGAGGCTGTATGCCTTGAGGGCAAGACCCGAACTGCTAGATGGAAGATTTCTGTACTACATTCTGAGCAGTAAGACTATACAAGATAGGTTGAATGCTCGCGCAACAGGCACAACGGCCCAAGGCATCAGACAGTCGGAATTAGTGAAGGTCAGGATGGAAATCCCGCCGCTTGAGATTCAACAAAAGGTCACCTATCTGCTCTCTGCTTACGATGATCTCATCGAGAACAACCGTCGCCGCATCGAGATTCTTGAGGAGATGGCGAGGGCAATCTACCGCGAGTGGTTCGTGCACTTCAGGTTCCCGGGGCACGAGGATGTGGAGATGGTGGACTCGGAACTGGGGGAGATTCCTGAGGGGTGGAAGGTAGTTTCCTTTACCGAGATGGCTGATGTCCTAAGTGGAGGTACACCGAGAACGAAGAGAGAGGAATACTGGAATGGGCAAATCCCTTTTTTCACTCCCAGAGATATTCAGGACAGTCTGTACATCTTAGAAACAGAACGGCACATAACCGAACTCGGTTTAGAGAACTGCAGAAGTGAGGCCTATCCAAAGGATACTGTATTCATTACGGCAAGGGGAACAGTGGGTCGCGTTGTTATGCCAGCAGTGCCGATGGCAATGAGTCAGACCTCGTATGCTCTCAAAGGAAAACACTGTATCGGACAGCCATTTGTTCTATACAAGACACTTGAATGCGTGCAAAAACTGAGAAAGATGACTCATGGTGCAGTCTTTGATACAATCATCATCGACACATTTCGAGCACTCAAGATTTCCCTCCCGCCTCTTGCCTTGATTGAAGCATTCTGCACCCGGATTGTACCTTTTCTGGATCTCATATTGAACCTGATGAAGCAGAAGTCAGTGTTGCAGTCGACACGTGATCTACTCCTACCACGCCTCGTTTCAGGAGAAATCGACGTATCCAACCTCGACCTGCCCCAAGCCACCACCCGCAAAACACCCAAATACGAAGAGCACCCAACTCTAGACAAGTGGCTAGACGGGGATGACCAAGACGGCGACGAGGACTAGCGACTATACGGAAGACACACTGGTCGAACAGCCAGCGATAGCCATATTCGAGGAGCTCGGCTGGGAGACGGCAAACGCCTTCGACGAGATTCTCAACGACTGCCCCGTCACCGAGAGAGACTCGCAAGAACAGGTCGTCCTCCACAAGCGCCTCCTCGGAGCCCTCCACACGCTCAACCCGGACCTCCCCGAACACGCTCTGCAGCTGGCCGTAGCCCAGCTCACCCAGGACCGTAGCACCAAGCAGATTGTCACCGCCAACCAGGAGGTCTACGAGATGCTCAAGGACGGTACCCTCGTCCACTTCAAGGGCCCCCACGGCGAGGACATCGAGGAGCGGGTCTTCTTCATCGACTGGGACAACCCCCAGAACAATGACTACTTCCTGGTTTCTCAGATGTGGATCCAGGGCAAGCAGTACAAGCGACGCCCGGACCTCATCGGCTTCGTCAACGGCATTCCCCTTGTGTTCATCGAGCTCAAGGCCATCGACCGCCAGCTCGAGAACGCCTACGTGGGCAACCTCCGCGACTACAAGGACACCATCCCCGAGATCTTCTGGTACAACGCCTTCATCATCATCTCCAACGGAATCGAGAGCGGCATGGGGACCGTGACTTCCCCCTTCGAGCACTTCAACGAGTGGAAGAAGATAAAGGACGAGGATGACGACACAGAGGCCTCCCTCGAGACCATGATCCGCGGGACCTGCGAGAAGAACCGTCTGCTGGACATCATCGAGAACTTCATCCTCTTCCACAAGGGCAAGAAGGGCACCGAGAAGTTCGTTGCGCGCTATCACCAGTACTATGGTGTCAACAACGCCGTCGAGTCAGTAAGAAACATCGACGAGAACAAGGGTCGCCTCGGTGTCTTCTGGCACACCCAGGGGAGCGGGAAGAGCTACTCCATGGTCTTCTTCAGCCAGAAGGTCCTGCGCAAGATGTCAGGGGACTACACCTTCGTGGTCGTCACAGACCGTCTCGAACTCGATGACCAGATCTACACGAACTTCGCGGACTCCGGCGTGATCTACCAGAGCGAGGAGCAGGTCAGGGCGCAGAACGGCGAGCATCTGAAACAGCTGCTCCAGGAGGACCATCGCTACATCTTCACCATCATCCACAAGTTCAGGACAGAGCACGCTGAGACCTATCCGAAACTCACCGACCGTTCGAACATCATCGTCATGACCGACGAGGCGCACCGCACCCAGTACGACATTCTCGCACAGAACATGCGGGACGCCCTGCCCAATGCGGCCTTCATCGGCTTCACGGGAACTCCTCTGATTGTGGAGGAACAGCTCACCCGCAAGGTCTTCGGCGACTATGTGAGCATCTACAACTTCAGGCAGTCCGTCGAGGACAATGCGACGGTTCCCCTGTACTACGAGAATCGAACCCCGAAGCTGCAACTGACTAACGAGGCCTTCAACGAGGACGTACTCCAGCTCATCGAACAGGCTGAGCTCGACATCGAACAGGAGGAGAAGCTGGAGAGATATCTCCGTCAGAAGAAGCACCTGATCACCCGCGATGACCGCCTGGAGAAGGTAGCGGAGGACATCGTCGAGCACTTCACCTCGCGAGGGCATCAGGGCAAGGCCATGGTCATCTCTATCGACAGGCTGACGGCTGTTCGGACGTACGAGAAGGTACAGAAGTACTGGTCAGAGAAGATTGATCGGCTGAGAGGAGAGATTGAGGCGATTCTGGCTTCCGACCCCGACCCGATTGAGAGAGCTCGTGCTGATGAGCTGATTGCACTCGCTCAATACATGAAGAACACTGACATGGCGGTCGTCATCTCGTTGGGCAACACGCAGAATGAGGTAGACGACTTTCGCAAGATTGGCATCGATATTCTCCCTCACCGAAGGCGGATGAACAACGAGGACCTCGATGAGAAGTTCAAGGATGCAGATGATCCCCTGAGAATCGTATTCGTCTGCGCCATGTGGATCACGGGCTTCGATGCGAAACCCACCTCGACTATCTATCTCGACAAGCCGATGCGCAATCATACTTTGATGCAGACCATTGCCCGTGCGAACCGCGTGTTCAGGGACAAACAGAACGGCATCATCGTGGACTACATCGGGATTTTCAACAACCTCCAGAAGGCGCTCTCAATTTATGGTTCGTCCTCTGGCGGTGGTGTTGAGGAGGGTGATATGCCCATCAAGATCAAGGAGGCGCTGGTTGAGGAGCTGGAGAAGGAGGTCGAAGCAGCAGAGGACTTCTGTCGGAAAAACGGCGTCTATCCGACCGTCATCATGGAAGCGGAGGGTCTTGATAGAGGGAAGCTCATTCAACTTGCGGCTGATGCGATGCTCCGAACCGACAAGACCAAACGCGAATTCATGTCGCGGGTCTCATCGGTGAACCTGCTTTATCGGGCGGTCAAGCCCCATGAGGAGGCCGAGGAGAAGTTCAAGGCGATACGGAAGCTCCTCATCGTCATCAAGCGGCGGATCCAGGCCGTGACCGAAACTGCAGACATCTCTTTCGTGATGGACGACATCAATGACCTGCTGGACCAATCTGTTGCAGCCGAGCCCTATGTGATGCCAGAAGACCCTGTGGAGCATCTGACCACCGACCTGAGCAAGATTGACTTCGAACTCCTCGAACGGAAGTTCAGGGAAACCCGGCAGAAGCGGACCTATATGCAGCGCCTCAGGAGTATCACGCAGGCACGACTTCGCGAACTGATACTCCTCAATCGCACGCGGATTGACTACATGAAGCGACTGCAGCAGATGATTGACGACTACAACGAAGGACGCACGAATGTTGACCAGTTCTTCGACGCCCTCGTGCAACTAACGAAGGAGCTCAGTGATGAGGAGCAGCGTCATGTGGCTGAGAATCTCACCGAGGAGGAGCTCGCGGTCTTCGACCTGCTGACCAAACCAGAACCGAAGCTGGAGAAAAAGGATAGAGAGCTGGTGAAGGACGTAGCCCGCGACTTATTGAGAGTCCTCCATGATAAGATGGCTATTGACTGGCGCAAGACACAGCAGTCACGGGCTGTTGTGAAAGTTACCATTCGGGACGTGCTGGACAAGTTGCCTGATGACTATGACAGGAATCTGTATGACAAGAAATGCAAGGCGGTCTATCAACATGTCTATGAGTCGTACTGGGGAGAGGGACAGAGTGTCTATGCACAGAGAGAGGCGGTAGCTTAGATGGATACAATTCGGAGGACACCATTGGAAGACCTGTTCTATGGTTTTGTCAGGAATTACGTCACGTTTGGTCTAGTTGGTGGATCAAATAACACGAAATGGACTCATCAGATACTGGGATACTTCGCCAGACTTGGAAGAATGCTTAGTTATTATGTCGACTATGAGTGGCGCCGTTTTGACCTTGTGTGGTTCTGGAGTATGTCGGATATTGATGAGGAGAAGCCCACACTCCATGTTGAACATGAGAATAGAGCAAGCAGGCTTGGTGAGTTACTTAAGAAAATCAAGAGTTCGCACGCTCCCAATGTGTTAGTCATTGGATATCCGAGTTCAAACAAGACCAAGTTGCAGTTCCTAAGAAAGGCAAGAAAAGCGGCTGATGACTCTGCGAAAAGGGTTCTTGCCATTCTTGATAGCTTCGTGATGAAACGGGGAGATGTGTCTGGACACCTCTTCGGACCCGGTATTGAGTCAGAGAACATCGAAGCCATGCGAAGAATAACGGAGGAAGACGGACTCTATTACTTGGAGCTGAAATACTAGTGTGTGCACCCCAAGTGGAGAGATTCGACTGGAAGCTTGGACTCCTATGCATCTTGATTGAGTTCCCGCATAATATTCTTCAATGGGACATCGATTGCATGATGGAACCGTTTCATATGCTGGATCATGTCGTCATGGATTTTGGGCCAATCCTCTCTATCACGTAGTCCTACATCCCTACGGGTCCAGCGCACCTTACAGGCACGCCTACCCTCTTCATAGTCCCATATCAGATTCTCACCGAACTCCTGCTCAATCTTGGCCTTGTTCTCTTCCAGCCTATCAAGTATCTCCTTGTTTAATTCCGGATTTTGGATGTCGATATAGAGATCCACAGCCACGTATTCATAAGAAACAATATATCTGTAGGTTATCCTCGCGAAACCAGAGCCCTTCTGAATGTGACCGAACTTCCCAGGCGATATGTTCTGGAATAGAGTCTCTCGTGCCTGACACTTTTCAAGCAATTGAGTCCAGAATTCATATCGCAGTCTATGTCGTTCTGCATCCTGCTTCTTGATCATGCTAGCCTTTTTACTCTCTTCACTGGGGCCGGCAATCACATTGAAGAGTGGTGCACAGGTGGAATCAGATATCCTGACGGTTTTGAGGTTGACAAGATAGAAGTAGGTGTCGACTGGTGAAACCTCATTCAACCAGGATACTGCACGTGCATGCTCGGCTCGAGCATTTGTGCAAATCCAAATCCCAATCTTCGCCTCAAGATTCGTTACATAGGTAAGAATCTGTCCGAGGTGTTTGTGATCGCTCTCCTCTAGCTGACACTCAACTACGACTTGTTCTCCACTTTCATCTTCCAGTACAAGGTCAGCTAGGAAGGAGCCGACGGCAGACTCTGTGTCTGGTGATACCAGAGGCATTTGGAGATCGAGTGCTTCGCTAAGAATGTCAACGTTGTTGGCCAACCACTTGGTGAAGTCCCTTGGTTCACTATTCCAAACCTCTCGAACTGAGACATAATCTAGTTTCTCGATTTCCATTTTGCAACCTCGATTTATCTCACCGTACTTCGCATAAGAGTGTGTTCTATATTAGCTGGATAGCGCAGCTACTACAAAATATGGTTCTCTTGTGACCGTGTGCAAAGACCGCATCAACCTGAGAATCGGCATTATGCTGAGAAAGGTAGATAAGGGGCACTACGGAAGATTGTGCTAGGTTGAGGCAATGATTGAGAATAGGCTTCTCGAACAGTGATGTATGCCTGTAGTCTATATCACGACACGACAACTACCCACGACCTCTCAAGAGCCGATTTGCAGGACGGCAGAACATCAAATCAATATTAGCCAAGGTGGTGCCCGACGAACTCACCTTGGTGCGTGTTGAAAGCTATTGGTTAGCTCGAGGAGATAGAACAAGCCGTTGCTTCTCAACCGTCGAAGCCTTCTAGATGTCAGCCCCTCCCTTGCTGCGCGTGACACTCGGAAAACTAGATCGAGTATGGGAATAGCAGATTTGCCAATGCTCACAAATAGGCCCTTTAGTGCAGTCTTGCTAGAAATAATGTTGTCCAGATTCTCACCCTCGATAGCTTGCAGTGCCGAGTCCAGGTCATTCAAGTAGGAGAAGACATACCTATCAATGCGTTTCTCTGCGCTGTACTCCGACGGACAATCGGCTATCTCATGGGCCAACCTTGCTATTTCCTGCCGGAAATGTCTTCGTGTGTTTTCGGTGTTCTTGCGAAACTCAAGAAGCTGATCAACACGGATTGCATGGGGTGCAGGCCAGATCGGAACTGTTGCTCTCATCGTGTATTTCATGATCTTTTGCTCACGCAGGACCGGCGGAAAGTCGCCCAAATCCACCATGTTGACATACTTAGGATCATGGAGTATCTCCTTTGCTTGTCGGATGACTTTCATGTGAAATGCGTTCTGATGGAGCTCTTCATCAGTAAAGGGCGCAAGATTCTCCTTCATGCAGCAGTAGAATGCGTGATTCAGCAGAATTCCCATTCCTTCGGCATAGGTCATATTCTGCCAACGAGTGCCACTAACCTGCAAATCGACAAGGTCCGCTAGACCATCAATTATCTTTCGACTCGAGATACTCCAGCGGTGTCCCACACTGCCTTCTGGGTACTTGCGGGACAACATATCGATGTCCTTTGCTGTATCTTTCAGCAATGATTGGCCATATTCATTGATAACCTGAGTTGGGGGCACTTCTCTTAGCAGGCCGGCGCGTTTGAGATCTCTGACATCTTCCTTGGCTTCCTCAGAATTGTCGATGTGTATCATGTCATCCGCTCCCAACGACTCAAATCCAAACCCCAGTATGCTGACATCCTCATAGTACAGCAAGTACTGCTTAATCACATCCAGACGGCACAGATTCAGCCCAGAAGAGGGGTAGTAGTAAGCTCGTTCAACGCACTGCATCTCCTCACCACAAGTTCAGCAGAGGGCTTCTCGCTAATCAATCTTTGGTGTAGCAGAATCATCCGTTTGGTTCAAACGAAGACCCATTTCCGACTAGATCCACCTTCAGAAAGGAGGTTCGACTTGTTGTCCGCCCTTCGAGAGAATATTGCAACCCGTTCCTATATCCCTGAGAAAATCTGCCTATTTGCTCCAGGATATTTGGGGCTCTGTGTGAAAAGTCACCTCCCGGCACACTTCAGGTAGTTGAGTCGATCCACGTTATGCAGGACCACCCTGAGGAGCAGTTCTCGTCGTTGTTCCCGGTGCTTTCGTGACTGCAGGCTCCCACCGAGTCGCAGCTTCATCATGCTGAACACGGTCTCCACCAGACTCCGCTGGCCATACTCGTGCACCCGCTTCCACTCAGCAGGGTCTGCTCGATACTCCAGGAACAACTCCCTGTAGCCACGATGTCCCCGGGACCGGGCTCGCAGTCGCTTCTTGGGCTCGATGGCAGGATAGGCCCCGCGGTCAACGATGCACTGCACGTTCTGTCGGGAGATGTAGGCCCTGTCGCCATAGACGGTCGCAAGCCGTGACACATCGACCCGTCCCAGCAGAGCCACCAGGTGTCGTGCATCACCCCCGGGTCGAGCCTTGACTCTCACCGCATGGGCCATGAGGGAGTCAGTGTCCACCGCTGCGTGGAGGGCAGTGAACCGCCGTTTCCGCGTCTTCTTGAAGCGCACAGTCTGCCACTCGCCCCCGGTGGTGTGAGAGAAGCCGGTGGCGTCCACAGCCAGGTGCTTAGGAGGGGGTCGCCTCCGGGTGAGGAGCTGGTACATCCGGTGGAGGAGCTGGGTGT
>CAYYQL010000051.1:0-15617 GCA_964473825.1 uncultured archaeon | reverse complement strand
GCTACAATCGGAGTTGACTTGGCGACCAAGAAGGTTCTCTTTGATGATGAAGTTGTGAAATTCATTATATGGGATCTGGCGGGCCAACCGACCTTCGAAAAAGTACGCGGGCACTATTATCATGGCTGCAACGGCTTGTTGCTAGTGTATTCGGTGGTTGACCGTGATTCATTCGACAATGCGAGCAAGTGGCTCGTCGAAGCCTATCGCAACATGGGCAAGCTGCCTCCGACAATCATCATTGGAAACAAGATTGACATCCGAAATTTGGCACCATATTCTGAAAGGGTTTCAACTGCTGAGGGCAAGCAATTCGCTGAATACTTCATGAAGAAACTCGACGTTCCAGCGGTCTTCATCGAAACATCTGCCAAGACTGGTGAGAACATTCAGGAGGCCTTTAACAAGCTCCTGAGAATGATGGCTGACGCTGAGGACGATAAGAGTCACCATTACGTGGGCGAATGAATCAGAGGTACTCATCGCAAGTTTAATAACGCGATGCACTATCGTTAACACGTTGAATTGGGCTGATGGGTATGAGTGAGCAAGATAAGAGCAACAAGTCACGTATGTCGATGAAGATCGAAGGCATGCACTGTGCTTCTTGTGTGGCGACCATCGAGAAATCACTTCTCAATGAAGATGGTGTGATCAAGGCGACAGTGAGTCTTCTTGATGAGAAGGCGGTCATCAACTACGATCCTGAGCGAGTGGACAGGCAAAGATTGGAGCATGCCGTGGAATCTGTGGGGTACAGCCCAAAGCGTCCCACGATGACACTTACATTGGACCCCAAGCCGACTACGAAGCAATGGGAATCCCTGATAGAAGGAGTTGAGTCGATAGATGGAATCATGTCAACAAAGACCTTTCTTGATTCGGGGAGAGTGATTGTAGAGTATGACGACGACTTGGTGACTGCAAAGATGGTCAAACGCGTCATAGAAGAACAGGGGTTCGAGGTTGCAAGCAGCACTGAGGCTCTCGGCGATAGAGAGACGCTGGCCAGAGAGACAGAGATCCGTTATTACGGGGCTCTTCTGCTGTTTTCATTGGTCTTCACAATCCCTCTTGCGCTTGCAGGATTTGGACTACTAACTCCCCTTATTCAGCCCTTTATTGCCCTAGATATTTTCATGTTCTTACTAGCAACGCCCGTTCAGTTTGTTGCTGGCTATCCATTCTACAAATCCGGACTTAGAGGCTTAGTACACAGAAAGACCAACATGGACACACTGATAATGCTCGGAACAAGCGCAGCATATTTCTTCTCTGTGGCGGCCACGTTCATCTTCCCTGATTTTGTGCCTTTCTACAGCACTTCAGCTTGGCTGATTGCATTCATAATCCTGGGCAGATTCTTGGAAGCCATTGCAAAGGGAAGAACCTCAAGATCCATCAGAGGCCTCATGGACCTGCAGGCCAATATAGCTATAGTGGTAAGAGATGGTGAAGAGATCACTTTACCAGTTGAAGATGTTGAAGTTGGCGATACCATATTAGTCCGTCCTGGAGAGAAGATTCCAGTCGATGGGAGGGTAGTCCAAGGTGAATCAAAAGTGGACGAATCGATGATCACTGGTGAGCCCATCCCGGTCGACAAGACCCCGGGTAATCAGGTAGTTGGTGCTACCATCAACAAGAATGGTGTCCTCCGGATCGAAGCCACACAAGTGGGCCAGGACACTATGTTATCTCAGATTGTCAAGCTTGTAGAGGAAGCTCAGAGTGAAAAACCTCCAATTCAACGAAGGGCTGACGCTATTGCAGAAGTCTTCGTTCCATTCGTTCACGTGATTGCTCTTGCCACATTCCTTGGGTGGTTGTTCATAGGAGCAGCAGAGTGGACTCTGGCTCTGAGTTTTACCATCGCTGTTCTTGTTGCAGCTTGTCCATGTGCACTCGGCCTTGCCACACCCACTGCAATCATGGTGGGACTAGGCAAGGGTGCTCAGTCTGGTATCTTGATCAAGACTGGTGCAGGGCTTGAAACTATACCGAAGATAGACACGATCATATTTGACAAGACAGGAACTCTCACCGTTGGAAGACCAACAGTCACAGACTTCATTCTGCTTCCAGGCATTGACAAGGAACTGGCTCTATCCGAGATTGCCGCAGTTGAGAAGAACAGCGAGCACCCGTTGGCTGAAGCAATAATAAGATACGCTCAGAAAGAGGAGGTCGATATTCCATCGAGTGAAGACTTCAACTATGAGCAAGGTAGCGGAGTTCAGGCGATAGTCAATGGGAATGAGATACGCGTTGGCAAGGCTGAGTATCTTCGCGCTAGTGGTATTGATATCTCAGAACTAGAACATCACAGCGCAGGACTTCAAGAACAAGGAAAGACAACTGTCTATGCTTCTAGAAACAACAAACCATTGGTGGTGATCGGCATCGCAGACGCCATCAAAACTTCGTCAATGAGCGCAGTGAAATCCCTCAAGAAGATGGGCCTTGATGTGTGGATGATAACCGGCGACAAAGAACGCACTGCAAGAGCTGTTGCAGAGAAGATCGGAATTGAGAATGTCCTGTCTGAAGTTCTTCCTGCGGACAAAGCTGACAAAGTCAAAGAACTACAGAACGAAGGAAAGGTTGTTGCCATGACAGGCGACGGAGTCAATGATGCCCCCGCTCTTGCTCAGGCTGATGTAGGAATAGCACTAGGCTCGGGAACCGATGTAAGCGTGGAAACTGGAGAGATTGTGCTTGTCCGCGATGACCTCATGGATGTTGTTGCCGCCATAAAACTCGGTAAGAAGACAATGGTCAAGATAAGACAGGGCTTCTTCTGGGCGTTCATCTACAACATGGCATTGCTGCCCATCGCAGCTGGTCTATTCTATCCCTTCTTTGGACTGGCATTACGTCCGGAGTTTGCTGGACTCGCCATGGCAATGTCAAGTGTGTCTGTGGTGAGCAATGCACTTCTGCTGAACCGATTCGATCCGACGGAGTCTATTGAAGAGGAGGATGTTTCAGAAAAGGAATCCGAGAGCACCATCGCCATCGATCCTATTTGCAAGATGGAAGTAGACCCGGCCACTGCAGAGCTGTACTCCGACTACGAAGGCGAACGGTATTACTTCTGTGCTCCCTACTGTAAGCAGACATTCGACGAGAATCCGAGTCAGTACACAGAGTAGTAGGGATTTGAGGGCCCCAATCGTCCTCTCAGAGTTCACCCGACAGTGCTTAATAGTAGAATGTATTCTTGCTTCCTATACGGTTTCCAAGGAGTGAGGATATTGCTAACACGACTTCAGAAGATCTACTTCGGTATGGCTCGACTTGGGCCTAGCATCATGCTCGACATGCTCTCGCTTGCAACTACGCTTTTCTATTACTCATTTCAGAATCTTCCAGGAATCTATACAGGAATCTCACTGGCAATAAGTTACCTTGTTATTGCAGCATCTCAATTCGCGTTCGGGTATCTTAGTGACAGGACACCGACAGAGAGATGGGGCCGTAGAAAACCCTACGTCATCATTGGTGCGCCACTGATGGCCCTCTCGTTTCTGTTCATCTTCACGCCGCACTGGTTCGTGGCCCAGAATGACGTGATTGGACTATTCATTTATGCAACAGTGACTCTTGCAGCGTTCAAGATGCTCTATGGCATGGTTACCACGCCGTTCCAGTCATGGATGCCCGAACTGACGGAGCCAGAGGAGCGCCCCTCGGTTTCTCAATGGCAGAACGTGGCCAACTTCCTGGGATTTGTTGTTGGTGTACTAATGACCTCACTACTTGCCGGACTCTCTGTAGGATATGGTCTTCCCACTGAGATTCTTTTCATGATCATCGCAATCATGGTGATTCAGGTTGTCGGTTTTATCCCGTCAATGGTCAATCTGAAACAAGAGGGGAAATTCATCCCTCAGCCTGGTCTGAAAAAGGACTTGGGAGTCGTGTTGGAAAACCGCGATTTTCTTGGTTGGCTGTTGGCCCAGGGGCTTCTATCTGTCGGGTTTGCAATGGTGACCTCTCTAGCCTTCCCATTTGTGAACGACTACCTAAGCTTTGGAATGCTGGATCTAGTTATCTTCGGAGTCGAGCTCTTGCTTGTCGTCTTCGTGTTCTTCCTAATCTGGCGCTGGGGCATAAAGAACAAGGGCAAGCGTGTGACCTTGCAGGCTGCCATGCTTCTAGGTGGCATTGCACTTCCTTTCACGGTGGTTGTGGCGAGCAAACTCGTTGGTTTCATTCTCATAGCTTTGGTGGCAGCCTCAGTTGCGGGATACTATCTCTTCCCTTACATAGTATATGCAGATTTTGCGCATAAAGACGAGATCCTAACAGGTGAGGGTAAGGCTGGCATCTATACCGGATTTCCCTCTATACCCCTCAACATATCACAGGCCTTCTCTGCGATGCTCATGGGCGTGATTCTGGATCTCCCAAGGAATCTTCCTGTTGTCGGCAGTCCAGAGCAGTTGGTGACCATGGGGTACATACTGTGGGGTCCTGTTGCGGGAATATTCGTGCTTCTATCAGTTCTGGTCCTGTTCAAGGTCGACTTGGACCCAGACTTCGAAGCAATAGCAGCGGGTCAGACGGTGCTCGCTGTCGACCCAACTGTGAATGAGGATGAAAATGAAATGCGTGCCGCCGCTCCCACAGAGCAGAATGAAGATTTCACTGAACAAGGTCTTGGCCGTGACGATTGATAGGAGTTACCGCCAACGGTGGCACGTCACCGGTCAACATGCAGGCCATGCTGTCTGGGCGCATGAGATCCCCGGAGATGAAATACACGGAACCATCGTTGGCGTTCATTTTGATTCATGCATCGCGTGTATGAAGTGCAAAGATGTCTGCCCCGTAGATGTATTTATCGAGATTGTCTATGAAGAGGTCACGGTTGTTGACCCGGTCAAAGAAGAACTCTGCATATTCTGCTTGGCGTGTGAGGTTGCCTGTCCAACGGAGGCTATATGTGTCCAGAGTGAGGTCGGTTCTGACGATACTCTCGATGCGCTCCTTGGCTAGTTCCAGTCTGCTACAGGATTGACGAGAGGAATCGGCAGAGTCTTTATGCCCCCTTGTCCTTCAGGTTCATTGCGAGGTTAGAGACTTGTTTGATGTCCTGTTGACCGATGAAGAGAAGACGCTTCGTGATGAGGTTCGTGCATTCGTTAGAGACGACATTGACCCAGAACTACTTGTGTTGATGGATGGAAAGGAGAAAGAGTATCCCTACGAGTTCATCAAAGCTGCTGCCGAGAAGAACCTGCTTGGCCTTCGATTTCCGAAGGAATATGGAGGTCGTGGTCTTGGCTGGGTCTCTGAGATGCTTGCTATTGAAGAGATAGGAGTACTGGGAATAGCTCTGGGTTGTGCCTATTCGCTCCCTAGCATTGTGGGAGAGAGTATCAACCAGTTCGGAACTGAGAAGCAGAAGAAGAAATATCTCAAGCCCACCCTTGAGGGCAAGCTGATTTGTGGTGAGGGACTCACTGAACCTCGTGGTGGCAGCGATTTCTTCGGAACCAACACTACGGCCAAGAAGAATGGTGACACATTTGTCATCAACGGGCAGAAGAGGTTTGTGGCAGGGGGCGTTGGTGCTGACTACTTCATAATCTATGCCAAGACTGACTTCGAAGCGCCCCCACACAAGTCGCTCAGTGCGTTTCTTGTAGATCGAGATATGGGGGTCAAGGTGGAGGAAGAATACGAGCTCATGGGTTGCCGTGGTATGGGCGCTGCTCGGATCATCTTCGAGAACCTGGAAGTGCCTGCGGAGAATCTCGTTGGCGATTTACACGGAGGGAATGACATCTTCAATGCCATGATGGTCCCTGAGCGCCTGACATCTGCTGCAGGTCCTATCGGAATGGGTCGAGCAGCCTTAGAGATTGCAGTTCGCTATGCTGACAAGAGGGAGGCCTTCGGACGGATTATCAGAAAGTTCGAGGGGATCAGTTTCAAAGTGGCTGACTGTGCCACGCTACTTGATGCCGCACGGGGACTTGTCTATAGAGCTGCAAAGGTGGCTGACTCTGGCAAATGGTGTCGTAAGGAGGTCTCTCAAGCGAAGGCATTTTGCACAGAGGCTGGTCTTGAGGTTGTCAGTGAAGCAATGCAGATTCTTGGGGGCATTGGATATACCGATGTCTATCCGATTGAACGGCTCTTTCGAGATGCTCGTCTTGCCACAATCTGGACCGGCAGCAACGAAGTCCAGCGTCTGATCGTTCAGAATGAGGTTTTCAAAGAGATACTCTCAGAGAACCGATCGGCAAAGAGGAACGTTGAGCTTGATACTCCTGGCGCCGGAAAGACGGAGGAGAAAGTCTTCGCTGAAGAACCTGACAAATACAGATAGATCCTATCGGAGTAACAGAAGATACCCTGATTCCATCGAGGCAGATGACCTGATGCTCTATCAAACAACTCATATCTCCCGAATCCATTTGATGCATTTGCCGTAAGAGGTGCTCGTGATGAACCCCAAGAAGATGGCCATTCTGGTTCTAGTACTCGTGTTGATAGCTACTTCCTCAGTCTTTCTATTCCTTCATTTTACCTCAACGCCTACACAGGAAGAGCGCAATAGACCGCCGATAATTGAGGTCATCAATCCCGAGCCGAGGGCGACGCTGTCTGGAGTAGTTACAATCAACGTTTCTGTCATCGACGAAGAGGACCTGAGTGCAACAATCTTCATTGATGGGATAAACAAGACCAAATCGAATCTCTATGCTTGGAACACCACTGAGTACCCGGATGGAAAGCATACACTTCGAATTGAGGCCCACGACAGCTCTGGGTGGTTTGACAGAAGGAGCTTTGAGGTCTCTGTTGACAATGTCGAAGATGTCCTCCCTCCTTACGACGGTCTGTTTAAGACCATGGTCTACAATATCAAAGAATCTGGTCGTAATCCTGATTGGCTAACTGTAGTGAAGCAGGAGAGCCCAGATATCCTAGTCTTAGTGGAAACAGGACTCTGGGATGACTATGCGAATGAAGACTTGAATGCGGCAGTAAGCGAGCTTAACTCATATTTTGAAGACGACTTTCCGTATGTTGCGTACTGCGCTCAGAACGTGGAATACTCCACGACTGGAGAGGCCATCCTCAGCCGTTTCCCCATTCTCCAGTTCAATCAGATTGAGAAGGTCCCGATGGATGACGGGTCCGACTACTATGTCACCCACGACTTCATAGAGGCCGTATTGGACATCAATGGGACAGAGGTGCATGTCTTTGGAGGCCACCTGAAGGCTAGCGACGGTGAAACGAATATCTGGCGCAGGGAGGCAGAGATGGAGGGCATCATCAATTACATGGATGCTTTGGGTGAGGCACCTATTATCTATCTGAGTGACCAGAATTCATTCTCACCCGCTGATACAGGAGAGTTAGCACCAGAGGGAATGGAGCTTGGCTACGGTCCGATGACTATGATGCTCTTTCCGGATGATGCTATCTATGGGAATCGTTCTTCAGAAGTGCACAACTTCACGGACGTGTATAGGACTCTGAATCCTTCGGAACCTGGGCATACCTACGGCCACCAAGACTCTTCGGTTTCTTTCAGGATTGACTACATAGTTGTGAACTCTTTCTTCACAGACGGCCTGGTTAACTCCTCTGTGGTCGATGTCGACCCAGCTGATGCGGCTTCAGATCACTATGCCGTGACTGCATTCGTTCGGTGGAATTCCACAGGTGCGCCCGCATCTCTCCTCGCCACGGCTTCATCAGGGCAAGATGCAGATCAGAGAGGTGGTCGTCCTGATGAAGGCGGCGTTAAGGTTATCATTCCTGTTCATTATGTTTCAGCAATTCAGTCCCACGATGGGGGTATACTTCTATTGAGAAAACAAGATCAAGTCCAAATCTAAGGCTAAGATCCAGTTGCCTCTCAAGGGATACTCTGTTTATAGGGCATGAGGCGTCTGAAAGAGTTCGGTTACGCAGTTCCTATGATTCATAAACAAATGATGACTTGTCAACAGTGGAATGCTTGCAAGCATTCTTGCATAGAAATGGCGATCACTAGCCGGTCAGAGGAAACATCTAACAGACACCCGACAGCTCCTCAATGATCGAGGTGAAAGCGAGGTAGCCCTCGAAGGATTCTCTCCTCCAATCGCCAGGTAAGCTCCGTGGACATCACGAAATCCTGCTTCGCAGTATGTTTGTGTTCTCCGAGCTCCTCACAGCGAAGAACTAGTTCCTCGGTTCACGGAGCCCCTATCTACTGGTCATCTCTTGAGCTAGACTGCCTGAAGAGCCTCAAGAGATTCCGATGTTCCGGTCTCTATTACCTCGGCTATCATTTCTGCGACATCCAGTGGGGCATCAAGAAGGATTCGAATCTCTTCAGGAGTGCTGAGCTCGTTGAGATTCCTTCTTTGAGTCATTATCTTTGCTGCTGCTTCCATTAGCGGTTTTACTCTATACCAAGAATCACCATCTCGAAATCTTCGGTAGAACGATATGTCATGCAGTACCTGCACAATTCGGGTATTGATAGGATGATATCCTGGCGGGGTTTGTCTTGGCATACGATCTGGAATGCCAACCTCTTTGCAGATTTTGTTTCCACGTTTATAGACGTTGCAGGGCAGGAGCTTGTAAGCAGGTTCTCCGTAATGGTCATCGTTCTGGTATATTCTCTGAATCATGGGGTAGTGGTCCGGATATCTTCGGTGAATGATTCTCATGAAATAGTCCTTCTGACGTCCTGGTTTCAGTGTCATCCCTGCCCATTGTATGAAATCGCCCCCTGCTTTCTTCGTGCTTCTAGCCAGTGCAGTCATATTCTCCATTGTGTCACCTAGGCCGGGGACGAGGGGCATGGCCATGACGCCGCCTTTCAGGCCCACGTCCTTGACCTGCTTCAGCGCTTCAAAGCGTTCCGCAGTAGTCGGTGACTTTGGTTCAAAGATCTTCTTGACATTCTCATCATTCAGCGTTATCGTGAAGGCAACTGTGGCAAACGCTCTTTCATTGATTTTCTGAAGAATGTCAAGGTCACGAAGCACGAGTGTTGATTTTGTAAGGATGAACACAGGCATTCCGAAATCAAGTAGAACCTTGAGCACATTGCGCGTTACCTTGTGCTGCTCCTCTGCCTGTTGATAAGCATCTGACACCCCTCCAGATACACCAATACAGTACTTGACGGGGTGTTTCCGTTTCAGCTTCTGGGCATCATCGTCGTCCAAGAAGGGGATTAGAGTCTCCGTTTGCATCGAGCTCTCGGAGATGAAGCCGTCTCTTTCGAGCTCCTGTCTTACTACCTCATGTGCATTCGTCTTGACTCTGACATGGGTAAGAAAGTCATCAACGTGGTAGCCCTCAGACATCCCGTCACAGTAGATACAACCGAATTCACAGCCACGGTATGCATTCATCGACCTTGTGACATGAAACCAGCTGTCATATACACTGGGCTTGGAGAGGATAGACTTGGCTCGGATGCATTCGTATTTCAATTTCCTTCCACTGCCTCAGAATCGGGTCACATCATTTTGTCGTCAGCATCTGATATGGCTTGTGACGCATGGCTTCAAGCCATGAGTAGTACTACGTTGCAATCGTATCTGTTCTTGCTGTGAGGAAATATATCGACAGCAGGGTGAAGGCCGGAACGAGCAGATAGTAGATAGCTGAGGCCAGTAGCATCGCTGCTGCAGTGGCCAGCGTGAGTATTTCAATTCCGTGGTCATCCCTCGTGAGCACCATCAATGCACCATCTACGGCCAGCATGATATAGAGTCCTCCTTCGAAAACATAGAGGGAAATATTGTAGACTGCAGGTACTTCCTCCAAGTGTATTGCTAAACCAAGAGTGACGTAGTTCTGAAGAAATGATAGCCCTCCGAAGCATCCTCCTATCGCGAGTGCTGACAAGACCAATCCCCACTTTCTATCCCAGTTGAAGTAAAGTCCGAGATTGCCAATGGCAATAAAGGCGAGACCTACCGATATGAGACCAAAGCCGCTAACAATCCACTGAGGAAGGGGGAACAGGCGGGCCAGGATGTAACCAAAGCTTCCTATCCCTGCTATCAGTGCGCCTATACCGCCAAAGATGAAGAATGCTGGGCTTGTAAACCTCTCTTGTTCTGACTTGGCTGCGTCAGCGCATTCACGGCAGGCTATAGCACCACGATATCGGACCATCTCATCCCTCGTTAGAGGTCTTCCACAGAATATGCATTTCACAGAAGGTCTGTCTTCCTGGCTCATTCTATCATTCACTCAATGACCTCCAAGGTGTGGCAGTATCCGCACTTGATTAGCTGTAGCTTTCTGACAAGAAAAGGTGTTCGTTCCAAGTCGATAGATGTTTGCGGGATTGCTCCAAGACTATCGTGGAGATTAGGCCGTCGCCGGCTCGCATTCCTCTGCTATCAGGCCGTTCTGTTCCCGATTCATCAAGACGAATCGTATGATTCCGACAGGTATCACGATGGCGAGCCAGATGATGATGTCACCAATAGTTGCAAGGAGGAAGTTCGTATCAAGAGGGTCCAGCCAAATCTGCCCGAGCTTCATCATCTTGACCAATGGAAACACGAGTACCAGACCAAAGATGCGTTTCAGTTCCACTGCGTTTACCTTGCATGCCAGACGCGCTCCAATCTGCGCCCCAACAATCATCCCAATCCCCAAGGCGATGGCGAGAAACGGGTCGATGTGCCCTCCTACATAGTTTCTAGCTGTGCCTGCCGATGCAGTAAATATCATTGTGAACATTGAGGTCGCTACAGCGGCATGGATTGGCAGTCCCATGAGAATTGTGAGTACGGGCACTACCACAGCACCGCCACCGATGCCTAGAAGACCAGCGGCCGCTCCGCCAACGAACCCGCCTAGGAGCGAAAGCAGGAGTCTATTTCTGCTGACATCACTGAAATCGAAAAGCGAAACATCATCAGCCTTCTCCCTCTTTCTTGCAAAGAGCATCTTGATAGCCACAGGGAAGAGTGAGATGCCGAAAATCAATCGCAGAACATAGTCCTCAGTTATTAGCTCGCGGAGAGCCACACCAAAGAGCGATCCAGGAATTGTAGTGAGCGCCAAGAAGAGACCGGCTTTCAGAACGATTGGTCTTGGTTTTTGTCTGCTATAGGCTGCTGTACTGGCAATCGCGACGAAGAGTGCCGCTACGAGCGCTGTCGCCGGTGCTTTCTGCCCTGTCAATGCGAAGACGATGATGAGGAGCGGTGTGTTGATGATTCCTCCACCAATTCCGACCATAGCGCTTATCGTTCCTACAGCAACAGCGAATATCACTATTGGGATGATTTCTATGAGTATTTCCTGCACCGCTATTTCGCCTTTGCCTGCTGGCAAGGTTACGATACTTAAGGAATACTGTTGGGTAGTCCCTATGGTGTCTTTCTGCGCCCGAGGTAGAAGCATCCGCTCAGCATGATAGCTGTTCCGAAGAGCATTATGACCGTACCGAGGTTCTCTTGTTCGAGATTGGCACCTGCAGAGAACATAATCCCAACGCCGGTAGCCAGAATGGCAAAGCCTAGTATTGCGACAAATTGGCCGGGTCTCGGATTGAACTGCAGGAAGTCCGGTGGCTTCTCTTCTCTTGGGACGGATGGTGCAGCAGATGTTCTGGCATCGGATTTGAAGAACCGCTGATGATCAGGGGTAAGGGTCCCCCGTAGTTGATCGGTATCTTGGAGCCTCTTGATTAGGGAAACAACTTCATCTTCGTTCAGCTTCAGTCGTTCGCTAAGAACCTGGACAGAGCTTACATCTCTCTCCTGAATCAGGTAGACCAGCTGTTCCTCTTTATCGTTCATTTTTGGTCATCATTCGGTTTGCTAGACCTCGACATAAAGCTAATGCAACCTGCATATTAGATGCTTACAGGAGCTTTGTTGGTCCATTTGACCCATTGTATCATAATCTATTCTCTAACAGTCACACAGAAGACTGCAGCACTTGCCAAGTGTTGCCCCCCGTCCGCTGGTTAATGCTTCATAGTATGGCATCTCTAGCAAATGAGAAAGCGACTTGACCGATTTGCTTAAACCATCAACTCGAGCTGCGTATCTTGTGTGTGCCTATGGAAGAGAAGAACACACCTGTTGTTCCAGCTCCCAAACAATGGATGGCAGGATGGAGCAAGATCTACAAGGAGCTACTCGAGCACTCGGATGATGAGCTGCGCGACCTTGACATCTCGCGAGTCCCAAGAGAACTAGAACGTGCATTCAAGGTGGCAGAGGTCGACGTATCAGACATGAATATTCTTGAGTTAGCATCAGGTGACGGTTCTGTCGCCTGCTACCTTGCTAAGCTTGGTGCCACAGTGGAAGCTGTTGATGCTCTTGAGGTGGCAGTCGAGGTGACAAAACTGCGAGCGAGGGCATTGGGACTAGAAGATGGGGTCACTGCGCGGGTTGAGAATATTGACGGATGGAGAATACCGAAAGGAGAATATGATGTCATCATCGCTCTACAATGTCTGCAATACCTCTTCGATAGGGCGATACCGAGGACAAAAGAGATTCTGGATGCAATCGAACCCGGAGGCTTCTTTGCCTATTCCGGGAACATACCGCCACATTTTGAAACAGACCCTCCGATCAGATTCATAACGCGCGACGAGCTAGAGCATCTTCTCAGCGAGTGGACTCTTCATTCATTTGGCGAGGACGAAATCCTTCTCAAGAAAGATGACCTGCGAGGCTTCATCTGGACGGTAGCCAGAAAGCCAGAGTCATGACCTCTAACCCCTTCTTACTCTTTCACGGCAATAGTGCAGCCCTCGCCGATTGGGAGGATTGTGCTTACAAGGCCGTGCTCAAGAAGCGCCTTGTTAAAACGGTGTATGGCTCTGTCAGAATCACTCCATTCATCCTCTGGAACAATGACGGGGAACAGGGTGTCGTCGACCAAGAAGAGCCCTCCCGGTTTGAGTACTCTTAAGCACTCCTCGAGCATGACCGGATACATACGCTTTGATGAGTCTTGAAAAACGATGTCGAAACTCTCGTCCTCAAATTCTCTTACGGTCTGTGTTGCGTCGCCGATTACGATATCGATTGCGTCTTTCACGCCTTCTCTCTTGAAGTTCTTGATGGCGTTTTTCGCAACTTCCGCATCGATTTCAAGGGAGATGACATGCCCTCCCCATTTTCTTGCGGCCTTTGCGAGTACTGTGGTTGAGAATCCTATACTGGTCCCAATCTCAAGTATCTTCTTAGGTCTGGTCAAGGTGACCAATAGTCGAAACAGGCGTGCGATGTCATCTTCAATCAACGGGTCAAAGTCCTCGTATTCTGACATCCGGATGAAGTCGTCAAGGCTCGGACTGCTCTTCTCTCGGTAGATATCCTCGATGTACTGAACCGCCTTCATGAGGTCTGGTCTCTTCGTATCCTGGAGTGGGGTGTGGTCGTTCATATCTGCAACTCCCATCGCTTACTTGAATGCCGCAACAACTTCCTCTGTGGTGGCAATGGTTGTCCCATGCACTGTCTTCATGTGTTGGATTGCAAACTCGTGATTCTCGCTCTTAGAGCTGTCCGTGGCATCCTCCACAGCCACCACATTGTAATCCTTGGCTGATGCATCAGCGCTTGTGTACATGACACAGATGTCTGTCAGCACTCCTATCAGAACGATGGTCCGGATGTCTGCCTCTCGGAGCGTTATGTCAAGATCTGTACCGAAAAACCCCGAGTATCTTCTCTTGGGAATCACCCGGTCGCCATCCTGAGGTTCGAGATCATCGATGACCCGAGAGCCCTCTGTTCCGACTACTGCATGTGGGGGCCATTTCTCGAACTCGTCATCATCTGGGAGATGATTGTCTGTCAGATAGATGACCTTCACCCCTTTCTTACGGGCTGCATCCAGTATCTTCTGCTGATTCGGAATGAGTTTCATTGCACCCGGAACTACCAGTGCTCCGTCTTCTCTCACGAAGTCGTTGAGCATATCTACAACTATTACTGCCGTCTCATCTGCTTTCAGCTTCATCATCTGTCACTTCATTATAGTTATCTGCTGGATAACTTTTTCCCTGAGCTCTTTTACAGGCTTCGGCTCCTGCAAAATCTTCCCCTGTTTCATAAGGGTCTGTGTCGTCTGCCTCATGCGTTTCCCACACTCTGGGCAGTCGGGTTGATTTGCGTCACGTAGCGTTACCTCCGTCTGCATGCAGTCTGGACATTGCCAGGCGAACTTTCTGCCTGAGAACTTTCCTCTCTTCGCACACGGGACCCATCTCTCACCGTTTCTGATTGAAACTATATCCATGGCAAAGTCCACTGCAGGTGAATTGCTGATGGCTCCCCCGACACCATATCCGTTGACTGGCGAGTCATTCAACCAACGAATGGCCTCTTCGTCCAATCCGCCGCTCACGAATATCGCGACATCGTTGAAGCCTCTTGCATCCAGCTCCCATCGAACCTCTTCGATGATCTCTTTGAAGTCCCCTTTGCGACTACTCGGTGTGTCCAGTCTGACACCGTCAATTCCTTCCATTTCAGCTGCTGCTAGAACAGATTCCTTCACTTCGTCGAGATATGTGTCTGTGAGAGCTATTCTGGGTACACTCTTCGGAAGGTTTCTGCTGAAGGCGTTCCACGCTTTCACGTGGTCCTGAAAGGCGATGATCAGTGCGTGAGGCATCGTACCCTGCGCCTCAATGCCAAGGAGCTCTCCGCCCAACACACATGATACGCCATCACATCCGCCGATATACGCAGCATAGGAGACCTGTGGCGTGATAGCAGGATGTGTTCTTCGGGCTCCGAATGAGAGGAGTGTCTTGTCTTTTGCCGCTCGTCTGAGGTGAGCCGTCTTGGAGGCCATTCCTGATGAATGGCAGATGAAACCTAGCATTGGAGTTTCTAGTGCGGCGAATTCTTGATAGCGACCCTCTATTGCTATGACCGGGGTGCGTACCGAATGGCTTCCACGTGGATGAAAGAGCGTTCCTTCAGGCAGTCCAAGAATATCAACTTCCCTTCCCTCGAATAGCTTGAGAAGATCGTCGATGCCGGCTACGATGCCCCACTCCAAGTTCCTGGGCATTCCTGAAACCGTGACCTCGGCGTGAACTACGGGGTTGATGTTTTCTGCCTTCAGGACCTCAACTGTACGGTCGAAGTAGATGTCAGTGGTCTTGCCTGCAAGTATCTCGTCATCTGTTGCGATTCGCCATCTCCTCTTCATGATGAACCACCTGTGTAGAACAAGCCAAGACTCCCATAAAAACAATATACACGCGATACAGCTACGTGAGAATAAACAGAATGATTTTAGTGAAATCCTGTTAGGAGAGTGCGCGGAATGAAGGGCCGCAGTAACTCTGTAACGACCAATAGTTCTCCTAAAGATGTCATGCAGGCATTCAAAAACTTCTGCAAACGTCGTTCAAAGAGGGCGATGAGTCCAAAGACGCTCGATAGATACGAACAGATAAACGATGCCCTATTCAGGAAGTATGGTCTCAAATTGGACAGTGTTGATCTCATTTTTCTTGCATTCATCTACAGTCTTTACTTCCAAGACAATCTCAAATTCGGTACTATCTTGTGATCCCATCTTATCTTCTAGATAATGAACCATTTCTGACAGATTGAGTGACCTCATCCGTC
>CAYYQL010000050.1:0-15789 GCA_964473825.1 uncultured archaeon | reverse complement strand
TATCTTTCCGAAACCTATAATAATTGACCCGAATCTGAGCCGCATCGATTGCTGTCTAGTCAAGATTGCGTTTACTGACTAGGCGTACATCGAGTCTGCGGTGATATGATTTGAAACATCTGAATAGACGGATTACGACAATCGCTCTCTTGGTGCTTCTCGCTGCGAGCAGTGCTTTGGTGAGCCTATCTGACTCCAACAGTCTGGAGACCACAGATGTGAACGCATATGGGTCTGACAACAAAATTGCTCAGGCGGTATGCAACCTATCTATTCCCTACACTGACAAGCATTATGGGCTTGCAGATGGCATTATTGATCCATATGAATACGCATTCAACTACACTGATCCGGCCACTGGTATCACCGTCTACCTCGAACATAACTCCACTGTCATGTATGTTGGGCTAAAGGCACAGACAACTGGATGGATTGGTCTAAGCTGGAAAGAAGATAATGAAACCTATACGTTGGATGGTCTGAACAACAGCGATGTCGTCATCGGATCCTCACCGGCTGGTGCATACGAACCGGTGCAACGCGTCCAACCGACCGATTCGGTTACAGTCCATTATGTACTGTCTTTCAGAAACGGAACTATTGAACAGGAAGGATATGTTCCCGGTAATGACTCCGTTACAGAGATTCAGAATGAGGGGCTTCTCGAAGCATACAAAGAGCAGATATATGGCATGAGAATCGGCGAGACTAGGCACTTCGTTATACCTGCTGAGGAGGGTTACACAACTCCCGATCACCCTCTCTACGGTGAGGACTTGGAGTATGTGATCACATTGACCAGAATTGATAGCAACTTCAGGAATCCTGCTGAGTCCAGCGCCATTTCATACAGCTATCGACATGGAATCAGTACACTAAGACATGCACCTTATTCAAACCAAAGTCGAATCATCTCCGCCAATGGTACCGATAGTGGGTCCACCACCCAGCTGGAGTATCACATTCGGATGAACAGCACAGATACTGAGGACATAGCGCTACTCAATGGAACTGATGTTGTCTATCCATTTGTTCTGCTGGCCGGCCCCAGTGACGATTTCGACGAGTTGCCAGTTCGGCATACTGACTGGTCAGACCCGCTGATGATGGTTATAGAACCAAATGATGCGCCTCAACTGGAAGTGATATCACCAACTGCCGATGCGATTGTTGAATGGACACTGTTCATCCAGCTGAAGGCCACTGACAAGTCAATCATTCGGACTGCTGGATATCGCTTTGAAGACACAAACTGGACAGACCTCAGATACAGCTTCAAGACTGGCTTTTGGACGACAGAAGTAGATGTCTCTGATTTCGACGATGGCCCGAAAACAATCTATTTCAATGCAACAGATCCATCAAACCTGACAAGTGTCACGATGATCAATATCACCGTGGGAAACCCTGTCGTCCCGCTGGCCGGCATGAGATTGAGTGTGACCCGTACATTCACAACAATGATGTATCATACAGACAAGACCGCTGATAAGTTCACAGTACAGAACACAAGATCCGTTCCTGTCGGTGCATTAGAGCTCTACATGCCTCTCCAATTCAGAGCGAACTATCTCTCCATCGAGGCCGAAGACAGCGCAAACCACCAACTGGAAGTGAAGCGGCTTGCTGATACCAGCAGAATGATGCACTGGCGTGTATACTTCTTTGAACCCGTCGATGTTGGAGAGAGTTATACATTCACAGTGGTCACCTATTTCCACTCACTTCATGTGGAGAAGAGTTTTGAGAATAACCTGTTTGATATATCTTATCTGAAGTATCCAGTGGTCCCCTATGTGATCCAGTCTCTCTCATTCTCCTTCGGCTTCAGAAGTGGTGATTCTCTCGATAGTGAGAATATTGAAGGAAGCACACAGAACATCGCCCCCATGACAGTAGAACCCTTCACCATAACCATCAGGTCATTCACACCTTATCTTGTCGCAACCCGAACGACGCGGATAACCCTAGATCCCTGGGGCTGGTTGCATTACGAAGAGACAATCAGTCTGGAGAATATCGGGCCTGCAAGAGAGCTGGGCATAACGATGAACTTCCCCGCCTATATGTCAGATGTGGAGATATTTGATAGAGTAGGCATCCTCGCAGATTCGCAGCCGAAATCTTGGGACTGGAATGCCACACTGGACCAAAAAATAAACCTACAGAGGGACCGGTTCGGAGAACAAGGGTTCTGGCCAGGATACAAATACACATTCAATGTTCACTACACCATTCATCTCCCAACCTACCAGGAGTCCGGTAGTGCAGGCAGTATCGTCGAATTTCCCATGACCACACTTAGTGAGATCAATGTCAAAAGCCATACAATTGACATTGTTCTGCCCCTTTCTGTTGGAGTGACTGAGGCATCTGGTGATTATAGACTACTTCGTGGTGCGTCGCATTCAACTCTTAGATATACCGTCTACAATTCGACTCGGTTCAACCCTCCTGAGGTATCTATTGCATATATGACAACGCCTGGATCGCTAGCTCGACCGGCTGCATTCGGTTTCATCTTCGGCGTTGTTGCGCTGATCTATGTTGCTTACAGAGGTGCGAAACGCCGTACAGTCGGAGAAGTCGTTGCGGGAGAAGATGAGATGACAAGTCCCAGCCGGCAGGTCGGTGCTGCACCTGAGCTCCTACGTGATTTCGCGTCCAGCTACTCTCGGAAGACAACACTTGGTCTCGACCTTGAGAAACTTGAGTCTGCCAGAAAACGAGGAAAGGTGACCAAAAAAGAATTCATGATTCGAGAGCGTGACATCAAATCACAACTGGACGAGGTAGATAGCGAGCTTGCAGGCCTTAAGCAAGAGATGATTTCTGAAGGCTCAAAGTATCGCGACATTGTTTCACAGCTGGAGCTCCAAGAGGAACGAATTGCAGGTGCCAAAGCTGGTCTTCGCCAGCTTCTTCTCCGGAAAAAGAAGCAGAAAATAAGTCGGGCGGCATTCGAGAGGTCCCGTCAGGACTATCTCAAGACCATCAAACAGGCAATCTCTACCACAGATAGGATTCTTCTCTCACTAGAGGAGGAAGCAGGAGAGTTCTAGGACCGCTGTTGCCACGCAGCAATGCTTATCTCTAGTGACAACGAGGTTCTCAGTCCCTCTGGTGTTAGACATGAATAGTACGAGGAGTTTCGTAAGAGAAGACATTGAAGTTGAGGATCTCCTAGAGCAGGGGACGAAATCTCTGGATATGTATCGCTATCTGAGCAGTTCCCCGAAAGTGCAGTCTTATCTTCGAACTGCTAACCGAATGGCTGTATCCCGACTAGGCTATACCGATCACGGAAGAACGCATGCCGAAGTTGCCACGTGGAATGCACTGAAAGCATTTGATATCTTGACTCAGACCTTCCTGCCGAATGTTGTTGCTGAAGGCATAGGTGACATGGATGATGCAAGACTGATTGTGCTCGCCGCGACGTATCTGCACGATATAGGAATGGTAGTACACCGCAATGAACATGCACAGGCAACCCTCCAGCTAGCACGACCTGTTCTGGAGTCAAAACTAGAGGAGATATACGATGACCCTGCAAAGGCGACAGATATTCTGTCTTTCACTCTGCATGGAATCTACTCCCACGACGATGATACCCAGTGTCTGACTTTCGAGGCAGGGGCCACGAAGATTGGAGATGGATGCGATATGACCAAGGGCCGAACTGTCATCCCTTATCAAAAGGGCAAGGTCGACATCCATTCTGTGAGTGCACTTGCAATTGAGGACGTCATTCTTGAGAAGGGCACAGAAGCCCCCCTCCGAATCACCGTAGCCATGGATAATCCCGCAGGTGTGTTTCAAGTTCAGGCTGTACTAGAGAAGAAGTTGTCTACTTCAGGGCTTGCTGAACATGTGACTATCGTTATACTTGTCAACGGTGATAGATTGGTTCTATCGAAGGTGAAGCGTCTGTTCAAGGCTCAGACTCCTGATTCTGCTGATGCATTGAGCATCACCGAAGTGGAAAAATAGAATGGTAGCCCCGCCAGGATTTGAACCTGGGTCGGCGAGGCCAAAACCCGCCATGCTGGACCGCTACACCACGGGGCTTTGGAAATCCCCAGTCTTGTTAGGAATATCAGCCTTTGGGTGTGAGTCCAAAGGGCTTCCCCTCCTGCAAAATACTATCAGGAATCCTTTCCTTCCACGTCTCCAAGAATCTAGTTTCCTCGATTCTCTGTTTTCCACTATTCCTGAGGTCGTCTGGAAGCATGCATGGTATTCCCTCAATCACAGGATACCAGCGACCACATCTCGGACACACAATGAGTGCATCATCAATCTCTTGAACCTCTCCGTCAACGCCCTTGAGCATATGTGACCTGTATACCCGGAGCTCAAGTTCACTTCTACAGTCGGGAATGGGGCAGGCGAGGATGTCCATGAGCCACGGTTTCAAACCAAGACCTCCTATGGTCTAGATTGATTTTGATACGTGCCAATTTAAAAATGATTCTGGCCGACCTGAACACGAAAGGATATTTGTCCTTTTGTATGGGGTCTGACCTAGACACTCTGGTGACACTCACAATGGACCTAAGACACTCGTATATTCCCCTAACCAAAGACACAGAAGAAGAGATGCTTGATTCGATAGGTGAGAGCTCGATCGATGCCCTGTTCAGAAACATCCCCTCCAAGTTCGTGCTCAAGAAAAAACTTGACCTTCCTGTTCCCCATGGTGAGCTTGATGTTTTCAGGCGCCTCCAGAAATTGGCGGCACGGAACCGTCCAATGAATGACGGAAGTGCGTTTCTCGGCTCCGGCGTTGAGCCCCATTACATTCCTGCCGCTGTCAGGAAACTTGCTTCGCGCTCCGAGTTTGTGACTTCCTACACGAGCTATCAACCCGAGATTAGTCAGGGTATGCTTCAGGCCTTGTTTGAATACCAGAGCCTGTTGGCTGAACTTCTCGAGATCGATGTCGTCAACAGTAGTATGTATGACATGGCAAGTTCGCTTGCTGAAGCAGTCTTAATGACCAGCCGCGTCAGAAAGGGGAGCCAGAAGTTCTTGGTGCCAAGGGCGATGAATCCAAGCTATCTGGATGTTATCCGAACCTATGCTGAACCCGCAGGTATTGAGGTCATTCAGGTAGACTACGAGATGGCCACGGGACAGTTGGACCTCTCAGATTTGGAGTCAAAACTTGATGAAAGTGTGGCGGGCGTATACATTCAGAACCCGAACTACTTCGGAGTTCTTGAAAGTTCCTTGGATGAGATTGATGACTTGGTCCATGCATCCGATGTCCTATTGGTTGCAGGAGTGGATATCCTCTCCCTTGGTATCCTGCGACCCCCCGGGGACTATGGCGCGGACATCGTGGTGGCCGAAGGTCAATCTCTCGGTACCTCAATGTCTTATGGTGGCCCTCTCCTAGGAGTATTCGGTTGCAGAATGGACCGTCGGCTTGTCTATCAGATGCCCGGCCGTCTTGTGGGAATGACAACAACAGAGAAAGAACCGTATGAACGTGGCTACGTTCTCACCCTGAGCCCTCGTGAGCAGCACATTCGGCGTGAAAAGGCAACAAGCAATATCTGTTCAAATCAGGCACTTCTCGCAGTGACTGCGGCAGTCTATCTATCCACACTTGGTGCGAGTGGCATTCGTGATGTTGGTGAGAGGATTGCCTACTATTCAAAGTATGCTGCACAGAAACTAGGAATGATTGAATCAGTCACTGCTCCAGCTCTTGGATCGCACATATGGAAGGAGTTTGTAGTGAAATTTGATGAAGCCTCCGCTGCAGATGTGCATGAGTATCTTCTTGAGGAAGAACTTCACGGGGGACGAACACTCACAGATACATTCCCTGAGCTCGGAGAATCCATGCTGCTCTGCATGACCGAATTGCACAACAAGGAATCAATCGACAAGCTTGTCGATGTTCTTGGTGATGCTGTACGTAAGGGGGGTGCCAGATAGTGAAGGACACATCAAGAGTATATCAACAGGCCAGATGGAATGAACCCCTCATATTCCAGCGAACAAAGACCGGTAGAGTCGGCCACATGTTCCCCCCACTAGAACGAGAAATAAGAGAACAAGTCGGCAGTCTCGACTCCTTTCTGCCAGAGAATCTTGTCAGAAAACAGCGACCGATGTTACCTGAGGTTTCTGAATTGCAAGTTGTGAGGCACTTCACGAGACTATCACAGATGAACTTCGCGGTCAGTCTTGGCACGTATCCTCTGGGAAGCTGCACGATGAAATACAATCCACTCATCAATGAAGAGGGTGTATCGTTGAATGGATTCGCCGGTCTTCATCCAGATCAAGATCCGACGACTGCCCAAGGCGCTCTCGAAATGCTCTGGCAACTCGAGCATTGGCTCGCCGAGATAAGCGGCATGGATGCAGTGACACTTCAGCCAGCAGCTGGTGCCCAAGGTGAGTATACGGGCGTGATGATCATGCGAGAATACCATCGGTGCGTAACCGGTGAGTGCGAACAACGAACAGAGATGCTGATTCCTGATTCTGCGCACGGTACAAATCCTGCATCAGCGGCAATGGCGGGCTATGATGTTGTAGTACTACCATCAAGCAGTGAGGGACTCGTTGACATAGATGCGTTGAAAGAAGCCGTGGGCTCTAGGACTGCTGGATTGATGCTGACAAATCCCAACACAATCGGTGTCTTCGAGAAAGACATTGAGGAGATTACAGACCTGGTCCATGAATCTGGAGGACTTGTCTACTATGACGGGGCTAACCTCAACGCCATACTTGGTATAGTTCGTCCCGGTGATATGGGCTTTGATGTGGTTCATATGAACCTTCACAAAACATTCTCGACGCCGCATGGTGGTGGTGGTCCTGGAGCTGGTCCGGTCGGCGTAAAAAGCAAACTTACAGAATTCCTTCCAGTTCCTCGTGTCATCAAGAATGAGGATGGAGTCTTTGGTTTAGACTATGACTATCCAAAGTCTATTGGGAAAGTCCACGGATTCTATGGAAACTTCGGCGTCCTCCTCAAAGCATATGCCTACATCTATGCTCTTGGTGGCGAAGGGCTGAAGAGATCATCTGAGGCAGCGGTCCTCAACGCGAACTACATTGCTAGGCATGTGAGCAGAATCAAGGGATTCACTCTTCCCTACTCCCAAGATGCACCAAGGATGCATGAATGTGTGATTTCTGCTGAGAAGCTCAAGGAAGACACCGGTATCACCGCGATGAAAGTTGTGAAACGTCTCCTCGATTTCGGGATTCACGCTCCCACTGTATATTTCCCTCTCATAGTTCCTGAGGCTCTTATGATTGAGCCGACAGAGAGTGAAACCAAGGAGGAGCTCGACTATTTCATTGACGCTCTCAAGAAGATTTCGAGAGAGGCCTACGAAGAACCCGACAGAATGATGGAAGCACCCTACACGACCGCCATTTCCCTTCTAGATGAGTACAAGGCCGCACACCCCAAGACGCTAACCCTCTCATGGAGGATGCATAGAGAGAAAAGTGACCAGAGCAGAGACTGAGTAGCGGTATGGGTTACTCGATGGTGTGTTTGCAGTATGTTCACTGTGAGGTCAGAGCAATGAAACTTGAACGGGAATATCGAAGCCAGAAGATTACGCTGGAGGCGAGATGGATCGGAGAGGACTTAGTGACCACAGTCTATGGGGGTGACACTGCCCATGTTGGTGGCGTTTCTGTTGCATCCGTTTCGGAGAGCAGATATCGAAGAGTGCCGACCATAAGCGTGAGCACTATATCTGTTCCCGGTCATAAGGAATATGTTCTTTCGAGCCCCCTTGCTGAGCGCATCTGCAGAGAGATGCAATGCACAGTCATACTGATGCTTGGCATCCACTTGGAGCAGGCATCCTCCGAAGACATAGCCACAGTATCCTCACTGGTGGACGAACTAGTCACTGAGATGCTCTCGAAGAAAATGAAAACTAGTGCCTGAATCGCAGAGGTCAACAATTGAAGGTCAGATTGAAGGTATTCGGAACCATCAGGAGAGCCATGGGCCAGTCGGTGGTTTCGCTTGAAGCTAACCCCACTGCTAAGGTGCGGGACATAATCACAGTAGCAATCAAAAAGTTTGGACTAGAAGACATCTTATTGAACAAGAATGGCACTATCAGCGGTAATCTGATAGTCATGTTGAACGGACATGACACGGATCTTCTGGAGGGCCTTGACACTCCGGTCAAGCACGGTGATGAAATAGCAATTCTGCCCCATGTTCAAGGCGGAGAGTGGTAGACTGTTGGGGTTTACCTATTATCTTGAAACATACGGCTGTTCACTAAACATGGCCGACTCCGATTTGATAGTGGGGCGACTCGCTCTCATTGGAGGAAAACGGGTGCAAGGACCCGATGCTGCCGATGTCTTGATTGTGAATACGTGTGGGGTAAAAGAACCAACTGAGGATAGGGTTATTCATCGCATAGGTGAGCTAGACAAGCTTGGTGCTCCTCTTATCATCACAGGATGTCTTCCCAAAATCAATCTACCTCGTGTGCTCGATGCTGCTTCGGATCATGCGGCAATACTGGGTCCTCAATCGATCGAGAAACTAGGTCCTGTTTTGCAGACAGTTCTCAAGGGCGAACGCGGAATCATTGACCTAGAACCAGATATAGGTTCCAAACTCAGATACTTCCGAGGCCCCCCTCATAGTGTGATCTGCACAGTACCTATCTGTGAAGGCTGTCTGGGTGCCTGTAGCTATTGCGCAGTGAGATTCGCAAGAGAATCTATACGCAGTTATTCTATCCACTCACTGAGGGAAGTTGTAGGCAAAGCAGTGGCATCAGGCTATAAGGAAATACGACTTACAGCACAAGATGCAGCTGCCTACGGTGCAGACACTGGTGAGAATCTTGTCGAGCTTCTATCTGAGCTTGATGAGATTGCAGGAGACCATCGCTTCAGGCTTGGGATGTTCAACTGCAACCTAGTTTCCGATTCATTGGATGCATTGCTGAGAGTAATGAAGTCGCAACATTTCTTCAAGTTCTTTCATCTACCTGTACAGTCCGGGAGTGATCGTGTCCTGCATACCATGAATCGACAGTATTCAGTTGCCGAGTGGGAGTCAATTGTTCACACCGTCCGTAAGAGGTTTCCATCTTCTACGATTGCCACAGATATCATCGTGGGACACCCCGGCGAGTCCAATGCCGACTTCGCCGCCACGATGGATTTGATTAGAAGTGTGCGGCCTGAGATCACCAATATATCAAAATACGGGGATCGGCCGGGAACCCCGGCTTCAGAGTCCGGTGACAAAGTTGATAGTTCAGTGAAGAAGAATAGGAGTCGGAAACTATCCCACTTGGTGAGCACTATTCTCTCAGAGAAGGCTAACTCGTGGCTTGGGTGGACTGGACCTGTGCTTGTGACCTCTGTGGCTCCAAAAGGTGGTCTATTGGCTCGCACCCCATGCTATAGGCCTGTCATCATAGATGATGATGTGAAGCTGGGTTCAACTATAGGGGTAGAGATATCCTCCGCTGAGAAGACCTACTTAGCGGGTGATGTTTCCGCTCTCGGCTGAATATTGATCCCCACAGCCTCTCCGGAACTCGCACTCTTCCTTGCGGCCTCAACGATACGTAAAGCCGCAATGCCGTCATCAAGACCGACCAGCGGCCTGGACCCAGTCTCGATGCATCTTAGAAAGTCGTTAATCACTTCTTGAACTGGTTCCCCATATACTTTGATAGTGGCACCTCTTTGAGGCAGTTTGATTGTTCTACTATCAGCTGATGGTTCTTGGTCCAAGTCCTGGACTTTGATTATCTGCGCGAATAAATCCAGTACAAGAGTTCCTTTTGTGCCTGAAACGTCCATGATCCGCTTTCGTCCCACGTATTGGCGAGATAGATGGAATACATGTTCCGTACCACTATCGAATTTGATCAGAACAGTTCCCGAATTGTAGGTTCCCTCTTGAATACAGCCCTGAGCGAACAGACGGCCCGGTCCGGTACTTATTCTCGACATGATGTCGAAGTCATGAACGCCAATATCCTCAAAGACATCACCAAGTGACGGAATTCGTGAGGGCTGAACAAATCCTCTCCTGTCATGGACGATAGTTCGGGGTCTTCCGATATCTCCGCTCATAATAAGATTCAAAGCTCTCTCGACCACGGGATTGTAGATCTCTGAGTGTGAAACAACTGCTTCAATCTTCTTCCGATTAAGAATGCTCGCAACCCTCTCAGCATCCTGCAGGTTCGACGCGAGTGGCTTTTCGATAAGAATACCTTTCACGGAGTCATGCTTGTCTGCAATCTTTTCAGCGATGATTGCGTGAGTAAAGGTTGGTGTTGCTATAATGACGCCGTCCAAGGCCACCTCTTGAAGCATCACCTCAAAATCTCTGAACGCGGGTACTTGATAGATTTCAGAAACTTGTTTCGCTTTCTCGAAGTCGGTATCTGCAACCCCCGCCAGGGCTCTAGCGTTGTTCAGTACTCTGGCATGGATCTTGCCCATGTTCCCTATACCAATAATCCCTATCTGAGGCGTAGTCACATCGATGCACCGGCCGGTTCTTGTCCCCCTCGCAGGGTCTTCCTCCTTTATACATTACCATTCTGATGCTGATTGTTGTAGTCGTGCACGGTATGCCCGCCAAGAATGTGCGTTATCTTCCGCACAGACGCAGACCGGACTTCTGTGCTGCTTAAATCCGCGGAGTCGTATTCCATGTTGACGCAACCACACCACCAAGACTTGTTGCACTTGCCTCCCTCAAACGACCCGCCTCTCGCTACCTCTCTCATCATGGAGGCGGGTCTCCCCTCAGTAGCCTCTTGGGTTGCAATCATCCGCATGCGCCCTCGAGGTCATTAGATCAATGTCCCGGGCGCCGGATAGAATCTTCTTTCCCTCCATTCATTCTCCTACCAGAAACAGCACTGGATTGAACTCCTTGAGGCATTGCAATGATATCAGATATGCATTCAGTACCAGAGTGTCCACACACTGGGCTGAAGACCTCTCATTGTACAAAGTATCAGCTACTCTCTATCCAGCTCTGTCCAAGTATGCTATAGCTCTCAGTGTGCCTTGACATCCAAAATCGCACAACTTACGATGAACGGTCCCTGCAATGTTAGAATAATCGTTCCACGCCCTCTGGGTAGAGCGGGCGTCCTTCCCTTCTCATCTCTTCTTGTGATTTCCAGCAGAACTCAAGCGAGAGTGCATCACTGCCGTATATCTCCGGATTATCGATATCATCCTCCACTCCAGCTATCTTATCCTTTTCATAGAGAGTCTTATCAAGAAGATCGACCTCATGCACCAATACTATCTCGTGGCCGAGACCTAGAGAAGTTTCGAAGATATTCTCCAGTACTCCCAGATACCTCACATTCTCCACGCGCACGGTCAACTCCTCTTCGAACTCACGAACGATTGCGTGCTGAGCATACTCCCCCATACTTAACTGCGCCTCCTGGCAGGAGATAGAATTTATCGTCCTTAGTGGGCCATACTTCAGAAGAGACCAGAATTCTCTTACCGTTTCGTACTAGTCCCCTAACGCATACGCGAATGTTGGCCACTATCGTCACATGTCCAGTCAGAGATACAAGACCCGTATCCACATAAAGATAGCAGAAAGGTTGCAGACAGCTTGGTTCGACATGGACAGTCCCGGATCTCACTCAGACAACATCTTGAGAGAACTGATAGAACCGTATATGGCTCATCACACTCACCTGAGGATGTTGTTACCTTTTCGAAACATACACACAACGGAGTTACCCCATTGTCATTCAATAGAGCATCAATCTCTCAGTTCCTACTCTCAACAGCAGAGTAATGTCATCAGAGAAAAAAGGATGGAGAAGGATAGATGGTCTAAGAGAAAATGGTGCGGAGGGCGAGATTTGAACTCGCGAACTCCTACGAGATAGCCTTTCCGTGGTGGAAGACCACGGAATCTAGGCCCTCAACCTAGCGCCTTTGGCCAGGCTTGGCAACCTCCGCAGAAATCCTCTATGAGTCGTGTCTGGTCCTAGTCCGAGTTACGTCGCTTATTACCCTTTCGGGATTGACATCGGGTTTCTGATGTTGTGTGGGCGCTATATATGTTCAAGAGAAACAGTATGGCATGAGACATGTCAGACTTCACAGGGTCTGGGATCGACGCTACGCAAGATTTGTGGAGGTTCCGGTGGCAGAACCCCCAGATGAAACACTACCATGCCAGCTCTGCAGATACTATGAAGAAGAAACGGGCACCTGCAAAGGTCTGGGATCTCGATACTTTGGGGAGGAGCTCCCCTTTCCAAGTTTCACCCCGAGGATAGATGAATGCACGGTCCGCCTACCTCCTGTGCTTTATGCATACTGTTGACAGCCGGAATAATAGTGATATAGAGATTCAGAAGAAGTAGATTCATGCGGAGCAGGATGGCACTGGTTGTTTGCCACCGGATTCCGCAAAATCTTGGGAGTGGTATTCATTATCTCGTTGCTGCTGCGAACCACTCGAACGGCGGCAGAGGTGTCTGCTGTTCTCGTCGACGCTTATCTTCACTGTCTTTGTCATTCTTCATTACTCCTTTCACCTCCAGTGTACTGTAAACTTTGTGAGATTCCGCTCTTAATACTATGGAAGCCTGCACAACATCTAGCTACGGGAGAAATGGGAAATGGAGCCCCGGGCGGGATTTGAACCCGCGAGTCGACCAGCGATTGGAAATCAATCCGCTGTTTTTCTGCTTACGAGGCAGACGCTGTAGACCGCTTAGCCACCGAGGCTTGCCGTGAGCGATTCTTCTTGTTTCAGTTATAAAACTTTATCACTGACACGCCTGTCCCCTATACTGAGGTCTGCAGATGCAATCCGATACAGGCAGTGAACGTTCTTTTCTTCAAGGTATAAGCCATCTGATTCAGAAGCCGCCGGGCGCAATACTGGGTTTCGACGATGACGCATCAGACCTTCCACTGGCATCAGAAACCAATGTGGTCATCAATGTTGATACCTTCGTTGGCAAGACCGACTGGCTCCCCGGCATGACTGCTGCACAGGTTGGACGCAAGACCGCCGTGATGGCTATCAGTGATATTGTGGCGAAGGGTGCAGTGCCAAAAGCCCTCATGCTATCTCTCTGTTTTCCGGAAGACTACTCTCGCGATGAGGGGACAGAGATTGTGAGGGGCTTCTCACAATATGGGCTGAAGAACGACATTCCATTTGTCGGCGGTGATCTGGGTTGTGCTGAAGATGTTGTGCTCACGGGTGTGGCAATTGGCACCGCTTCTCCTAGAAGGATTGTTCCGCGTGATGGCACGAAAGATGGAGATATCATTGCGACCACTGGGCTGTTCGGTTTCACAGCAATTGCCTATGAACATCTTCTCAGGAACATGGAATTGGGTGCCGATCTCAGATTCGAGGCGCTTGTTGCAGCGTACAAGCCAAGAATTCACCATCATTTTGTTGCCGCTCTTGCTGCAAATGACGCAATCTCTGCCTCCATGGACAGCAGTGATGGGCTTGGAATCACACTGCATACTATGGCCAAGCAGTCTGAGCTGGCTTTTGTGATAGATGAACTGCCCATCTCAACCAATCTATGGAGGTTTGCCCGAGAGAACAACCTTGATGAAATGCAGCTGGTCATGGGCGGGGGTGAGGAATTCACCCTAGTGATCACAGTCCCTCACGAGAGATGGGGTTTTGCTTTGGATATTGCCAAGGAGCAGAGTATCCCTCTTAGGTCGATTGGCTTTGCAAAAAGGGGCGAGGGTGTGGTCTATGAGTCAAGTGAAGGATTTGTGGACGTGCCAAATGTGGGATATGACAGTCTGAGAGGGTGGGATGAGTCAATGAACTCGAACAGAGGTGGACATAGATGATGTTGGTTTTCAAGGAGGCTCTCCGACCCTATAGCGCTTCGTCCGGTTATACGAGGTTGAGGTTGGAACGACGGATTCAGTGTCCTCGCAGAGTTGTTCTGTTATCGCTCCTAGATGGACAGCACTCTGCTGTTCAAGTTTGTCTAACCAACAATGAACGGTGGGATGAGACGTCAGAATAGTTCTACTAGATGGTTACGTGGACGAACCTACCTGTCTTGGGGTCCCCCCGTACATCAGTACCTATCCCCGATATATCGCCGGTGCCATCTGGTCGGCTAATCCTCAAATCGAAATCCTCTATCAAACGATTGACGAGGTTCGACTGAGTTTTGAAAACGCTCAGAAGATTTGGGCACACAGTGATGTACTGATACTCATTGCAGGCATGATTGTGCCGGGGAAGTACCTAGGTGGTACCCCCATATCGCCACGCGAGGCCAGAGTGTTATTCTCCGATTCTAGGCTTGTAGATACCCCAAAACTCCTTGTTGGACCATGGGCTCGATTTGGTTGCGGTCTTGAGGGTGGCCGACTCGCACTGAGTCCCGATGCATTGTCGCCCCCCTTTGACTATATCGTGACTGGTGACCCAGAACTAGTCATCTATAACGCTCTTACAGAACGGGGCGATTTCTCTGCTGTTTCCCTTGATACGTCACGGGCCTCTGCCCGTGAGATTGAACCCTTCTTGGTTCGGGGAGCTCAGATTGTGAGGCAACACCCTAACCTCCGACGTAACTATCTCATCTGTGAGATTGAAACCTTTCGTGGATGTCCTCGATATATTGTAGGAGGTTGTTCTTTCTGTATAGAGCCGAACTACGGTCCACCTCAGACACGAGCCGCAGCAGATATTGCAAGGGAGATTGAGGTATTGTATGCTGAGGGAATCCGTGCTTTCCGGTTGGGTCGTCAGAGCGACATGTTCTCCTACGGCTCCCAAGAGATTGGCGAGGAAGAGTTTCCAACTCCAGCCGTGCACGAAGTTCACAACCTCTTCTCTAAAGTACGGGCGGCTGCTCCAGATGTTGAAGTTCTTCACATCGATAACGTCAACCCAGGTACCGTTGCAAATCACCCAGAAGAGAGCAAACAGGTCGCCAAGACCATCATGAAGTATCATTCTGTCGGAGATGTGGCGGCTTTTGGCATCGAGTCGGTGGATCCCGAGGTGATTCGTCGTAACAATCTCAAAGTGGATGCTGATGAGGCCTTCGAAGCTATAGCAACACTCAATGAAGTGGGCGCTCATGCCCCACCAAGAGAACTTCCACATCTCCTTCCCGGTATCAACCTTCTCTACGGCCTCCCTGGAGAGAGCGAGGCGACCCTTGAACACAATCTGTCATTCTTGAAGCGTCTACTAGACGCCAACCTGCTTGTGCGGAGAATCAATATTCGACAGGTGATCGGTCTTCCTGGGACCTCCCTGTCAGAGCCATCATCTCCTGCTATCTCACACAGGGCATTCCTGAAGCATAAGGAGCGGATACGGGAAGAGATTGATACTGTCATGTTGCAGAGGGTAGCTCCTGCAGGGACCATCATACGCTCTGCATTCCTCGAAGAAGAACGAGGGAAGACCAGCCTGCTTCGCCCCCTCGCATCGTATCCTCTCCTCTGCTATATGCCAAGTAGGCCAGTGACATCAGTCACTGATGTTGTCGTGATTGACCAGGGCCCGCGTTCAGTCACTGTGCTTCCACATCCTTTCCCTATCAATTCTGCCAGTATGTCGCAACTCAGTGTAATCCCGGGCATCGGCTCAAAACGAGCGGCTCGCTTGAAGCTCGGAGCCCCCTGGCACAGCCTCTCCCATGTTCATAGTCAGCTCGATACAGAGGTCCCACACTGGTTGCACCACAGCATCGAGTTTGAAGATGAACAAGAATAACAAGGATGGCGGGCCCG
>CAYYQL010000049.1:0-16527 GCA_964473825.1 uncultured archaeon | reverse complement strand
AACAAAGATGAGTCTTGGCTCTATATAGTCGCACCATTCACAAACTTCAATGAAATAGCTGAAGATAGACGAGCTCAGCTCGCATATGATATGCTTAAGGAGTCATGGAAAGCAAACGGTGTCAAGTTTGCCATAGATGATGACGATGACATCATTGTGATTGCAGAGACGAACGATACTGACCTCAACGCAGAAGAGATTCGAACATTGGTCGGTCATGTGGTTCACGCGTGTGACACTCTTTGGGATATCTATCCAACATAGCGCTCTTCATAGACCTATTCAAACTATGATTGCGGGTTGGTCCTCGCAACAGGTAGACCCTCCTGATAAGACATTCAGAAACATGGCCCTCGGGTTAAGAAAATGAGCGGAACCATCTCTAAGTACACATTAGCACCTGAGAACAGAGAGAAACTCGTCGCCATCTTTCATCCCAAGAGGGTCAGATTCCTATTCTTCTACATTCTTGGGGCAGTCATTCTTCTCATCGGATTGTCCTATAATGCCTTGACCGCCGCTCAAATCATTCCATATCAACAGCTAATATGGTTCTTGGCCAACGGTGCCATTTTCTTCGGTGCTGCTCTTATCATTCAAGTAGAGGCCAAACGGCGACTCATTCTCTATGTCATAACGACATGGAATGCCCGCGTCAAGAAAGGAATCCTAAAGCGACACACTGAGAAGGTGTTCTATGACCAAGTAACCTGCATCGATACCTCGATTGGGCCAGAAGACCGAAAAGCCGATGCGGGGGATGTCTGCATCTACTCGGTTGAATCATTAGATGAGCCGGAGATAGTATTCAAAGGGATACACAATCCTGAAGGAATAAAGATTCTTCTTGAGAGGTTTGTCGAAACGACTCGCAATCCTCCGGTGTGGAATCACGTACCCCGTGGTAAGACAAAAGATGATCCTTCAGCCCTCCTGAGGGAGCCCACGTGCGAATCGCAATAGTCAATAGTCTTTGCGTACATTGCCAACCTCAGTTCTATACATGTGAGGGTGCACCACTCTGAGCCAAGCGGTATTTGGGTACATAACATCACAGGGTGAAAGCCTTGAGATGAGACGAAGTACGGACATTAGAAACATGGATCTCTGTGGACTCGATATCGCAGATATTGCACTGGAGCCCTTGGCCGGGTTTCAAGAGCTCGAGGAGCTAGATTTGTCCCAGAATGATCTATTGGAGATTGACTTGGAACCTTTGAGCCACCTCTCGACCCTGCGAACACTGAATCTCTCAGATAATAACTTGGATTATGTATGTTTAGAACCGATATGTGAATCGAAGAAGATCGAAGCAATTGACCTGTCAAAGAACAAGATTCAGCAAATGGACATGAAGCCTTTTCCAGAATTCTCAACTCTGAGAATGTTCTATGTTTCAGACAATGAATTGATTAGTTTTGATCTGCGGTCATTTGAAAGATGTCTGGATCTCAACTATCTGGTTCTGTCTGGTAACAGACTTCAACACCTCGATCTAGCACCCTTATCAAGGTGCAAGTCGCTAAAATACCTCTTTCTTCACGACAACTCCTTGGAGAGCCTCGACATCTCGCCTCTTCTACACCTTGAAGACTTGGAGAAGGTCACCATAGATGAACATACAAATCTCGTTGCCAATCCCAAAATGAAGCAGCTATCCTATGTTGCTCCAGGTATGACTCAGCATCTAGGACGGGTGGAGTGGTCGTAAGCCAACCTACGGTGGTGGTGGCGGAACATGGTCCGGTTTCGGTCTTGGCCTCACATCAAATGCAATCATGAGGCTCATCCCATTGGTGTAGCCCAACATATGTGCTACTTCATCTAGAGCAATCCTAGATTCAGAACCGACGAGTTTTCCTCTGCTCTCTTCCACGATGTCTATTATGACAGCACGTATCTTTTGAGTTGCTTTCTCTGAGTCACGCTTGATGTCTGCCTCTGAATCCTTCATGCTTGCCTCGACGAGGTCTCTGATGGCCCTTCTAACCTCTGCTATGTAATCCGCTGTGGACATGGTCTTCTCTCCAGCAAATCAACAGAAAAGAATTCCGGTTCAATAACAATAAGTAATCTCCAAGTACTAGACAGACTCGGTAAGATGTTAGATTGAATGGAGCTCAAGACTCTTGCATGACGGAACCGGAGAGTGCTACCTTTGCGTGATAACCTCTTGGAATACACAAAGACGGACGGTTCTACGGCAACGAAAGCGATTCGCGGAAATGTGGTATACTTTGGGATGATGGGCGCACGCTCGGTTGACCTCTCGAGCATTTCCGATCCTCGATACATCAGAATCCTCTGGCTCTACGAAAACCAGCTGGAGGAAATCGATCTCTCGCCGCTCAGTGATTTTGTACGACTGGAATCTCTAACATTACGTGGCAATGAGCTCAGAACGATTGACCTGAAACCGCTGACCTCTTGTGATTGGCTGAAACGATTGGACTTGAGTAACAATCAGCTCAGGACATTGGATCTGGCACCACTGCAAAGCTGTGTCCACCTTGAGGAAATCAACATTGGTGGAAACCCATTCACCAATCTCGACCTAAGAGTGGTGGGCAATATGCCTGAGCTCAGAGAGCTGATTCTGACATTCAAACCAATTGCGGCGTCCATTGACACCCAGCCAGTTTCTTCTGCTTCCAAGGAGCAAAGAAGTCGACACATAGGTGCTCAAGAGAGCATGACACTTGACCTGACGCCTTTGTTCTGGTCTACAACTCTTGAGAGTGTTATTGTAGGTCCAAACGACATGCTTCACGCAGAAGCACTCTTCAAGCATATTGCATTGAGCCAGGTGCAGAGCAGCAAGAATGTCATAACCTCTGCACCCAAAGCCGCACCAAAACCTCCTGTGCTATGGCTTGGTTCATTCTTGGCCGAGAGAATGCATTGGATTCGCTATGAGCAATGGCGAGAAGAATTCATCGGCTCTTTAGTCAGTCGATTGAAGAAGAGTTTGAAACACATCGATAGTAGCTATTGGTTCCATGCACAGAAAGGGATGATGGAGGGACTCGGGCTTGATTGGATTTCTGGTTATGATGGCCCGCCCTTCGATCTGCTAAACTCCGTAGAGTCGTCCAATACTCTTGAGGAATTACTGCGGAACATCTCTGAGAATGCTGCTGAGTTATTGCAGAAACAAGTGAGTGCTGGGGGCTCGACGCTATTCATGAGCATTGATGACCTCATTGCCAATGGATTTCTGAGTCTGGCTTCCGAAGCTGTTGATGCACGAAAGGAAGAGATAGAACGCATGCGAGTCCCAGTTCATGAGGGGTATGCTAGCATAGGCTGCTTGATGCTCTCGGAGTATGGGTTTCGAATGTGTCAAGAACTTGGAATCAAAGAAGTGCGGATAAGTGAGGAGCTATTCAACCGATTGAGAGAAGCTCTTGCAATGGCAGGCATCTATGTGCAAAAAGTTGATGTCCCGTCGTTTCGAGAGTTTCAAGATGAGGGTCCTAACATCTCAAAGAGCCTAGCTGATTTTGTTCTCAAGTACTACATTCTGGCTTCATGAGCCCGATGCTATCATATCTCTGCAATACTAGGTCTAAATTGCATGGATGTCGTCAGAGATACTAGGTGTGACAATGACTGCTCCAGATGACACTTCAGCAAGACTGACACTCAAGGTTGCAGGAGCCTTTCAAGAGGCGCGAGACTTGTGGGTCAGAAGACTTGATGCGTATTTTTCTCAGTTGGGACAGCTTGTCGAAGGTCAATGGCTGAACTCTGATGATATCGGAGGTATACTGAAAGAGTCACGCCTTGCGGCCAGAGAGGCCATTGATGGATTTGGAGAAGACCTAAGTGCACAGCTCACCCACGAGTCTAGCGGACTCATAGGAAGATTCGAAGCAGAACGATCCAGGCTGGTCCAGCAAATAGATCATCTAGAAGAAAGGATAGAAAGGATACTATCGGTTGACGAGGATTCGCTCAGAAGAGAAAACGAGTCTCTCCGAAACACCATCTTGTCTATGCCAGAGTTTAACCTTCTAACAATAATCATGAATAAAGGCGAAACAACCTACAAAGAACTGTCTGCAGCGGCTGATCATAGCATAAAAGAAACCCGCAAGCTCGTGCGCCTATTGGACAAGACTGGCTATGTTCACATCAATAAGAACACACGCCCCCACGCAATCCATTTCCTCCACGCCCCATGGGGACGAACCAGACCTGGAAAAGAAGAAGGAAATCAGGCCAGCTTGAAGCTTCAGCAATCGCTCGTCCAAGAAATGTAGAAACGTGAATGATTTCATCCTTTCCTCTCTCTGAGACCTAAAGGAAGAGATTCTCTGTATCGATCCTTGCAATTCCTACTGTTTCACTTTCGACAAGGCTGTAGTCGACACCTCTGACAATCACAGCAGGTACGCCTTCTCCGCCCTGACCCATTGCCAGTCCACTCGCGGCCGCTAGTTCATCAGCAAGACATTCCAAGGATCCACGAAGCACATTTCCAAACAGGTCTGTCTTGCCGGCATGCGGCATGAATGGTGACATCCCCACGACTCCGATGGCTACTCCCACAGCACCAAGTCTCCATGGCCTGCCCTGAGTATCGCTGATGATTATAGGTATATGCAGACCGGTTAGCTTCTTGATATCGTGATGGATACTTGCAGCTGAAGCATCAGGGTTCCCAGGGAGCTGTAGCACGTAGCCTGTCGGAGCATTGCTCTCGTCGATTCCACTCATATCCGTGATGAGCCCGTCGGATCTCTTAGTTATCAATACTTTGTCTGACCTTACAATTCGTACAGCATCATCAAGAGCAACCTCTACTTTGCGAGGATCAATTCCCAGACGAGTGCCGATAGTCTTGGCCTTCATCGAGGGTGCAACGCCAACCAGCGGTACAGACCTGCCCTCTGCCTTCGATACAACTGATGCGGCTATGACAAGAATATCTCCGCGTTGAATCGGCGTTGCTCTTCTGCTTGCACTCTTCAGAAGGATATCTGTCAAGTCATCATCTTCGATGACTTGTTCTGCAAATCTTATAGGAATCAGCTGATAGGCACAAGAAGCCTGAGTGTCTGAGCACAACATGGATACCACATAGTCTGCTTTCTTACAAACAGACTATGCTACCTCTGCATAAAAGCAGATTGTGTCATATAGCAAATAGCGAGATACACCGATGGCCATTATTCGGTCTTCATGCGTTCCTGGTGGTGCTTGGTGGCATGTTTCTTCATTTCTTCTTTCGAGTTGAACGTTTCGCCACAAAACTGGCACTCCAATTTGTCTTTGTTCATTCTTTACACCAGATTAACTATGATGAACTTTCACATAAGTCTGTTGATAGGAGCGAGAGATGCGGTTGGTCAATCGTCAGACAACAGGAGGCTATTTGGAAAGCCTTTTCACTGGCTACCACAAAGATGTAGGAAATGAGTAAGGAGAACCATGCTTTGTTTCTGTCACGACCTGCAGAGTATCCCCTTGATGAGATGATCGATGTTGCATCCGCAAGAACACGTGCAGACTTGGTCTTAAGGAACGCATCCGTGGTCAATGTTTTCACGGGCGAGATAGAAGAGGGGGATGTGGCAATTCATGGAAACTACATAGCTGGGATTGGTGAGTACGTAGGGAGCAATATCATTGATGTCAAGGGAAAGTATGTGGTTCCTTCATTCATCGATGGGCATGTTCACGTTGAGTCGTCAATGGTGATGCCAATACAGTATGCACGGGCTGTAGTGCCTCATGGGACAGGCGCTGTAATCGCAGACCCCCATGAGATAGCCAATGTTCTCGGCATGGAGGGAATAATGTACATGAGCAAGAGCATGAGAGGTGGCCCTCTCGACTTTTATGTCATGCTGCCATCTTGCGTTCCGTCGACAGATTTGGAGACAAATGGAGTTGCACTTGATTTTCTGGATATTCAGCCACTAATGACAGAGCAGTATGTGCTTGGACTAGCCGAGGCTATGAACTACCAAGGTGTCGTGTTTCGAGAACCTGAAATCCTCGAAAAGATACGTGTAGCTCTACAGATGGGCAAGAGGATTGACGGTCATGCTCCAGGTATTGCAGGGCATGACTTGAATGCATATTGCGCAGCTCGAATAACAAGCGAACACGAATGTACTGAGCTCGAAGAAGCTGAGCGAAAACTCGCGAGAGGTATGCACATCCACATCAGAGAAGGCTCAACTGCAAAGAACCTTCAAGATCTCATTGGCATTATTCGGCCGGAAACGGCAGACTTCGTAAGTTTCGTTACAGATGACAGAAACACATTAGATCTTCTTGAGAAGGGGCATATTGATAGCATGGTGAGGAATGCAGTTCAGTCTGGACTTGACCCGATGCTGGCAATCAGAGTGGCCACGCTCTCAACAGCCCGTCACTACGGCCTGCAATATGTTGGAGCCGTTGCTCCCGGGTATCATGCAGACATCTCAGTCCTTGACTCTTTAGAAAATGTAAATGTCGAGATGGTCTTCAAACAAGGAGTTCTCGTTGCCAAGGACGGAAAGATGGTCCAGGAATTTGGTGCTCAGGAACAACCCCGCCTCAGAAGGTCAGTAAACATCCATTGGCTCGAACCTGAAGATTTCCAAATAAAGGCCAAGGGTGACCAGATGAATGTCATCGGAATGATTCCCAATCAGATTGTAACAGAACACCTAGTCGAAGACACCCATATGGACGGTGCTTTGGCAGTTCCAGACATCGATAGAGACCTAGCTAAGGTTGCGGTCATAGAGCGGCACAATGCGACTCCTCCACGTGCTTTCGGTTTTGTGAAGGGGACGGGATTGAAGACCGGGGCGATGGCGTCATCAATTGCACACGACAGTCATAACATAGTTACTGTAGGAACAAATGACACGGACATGATGGAGGCTGCTGTCCATATCACTCGTATGCAAGGAGGCATTGCTCTCATTCGCGATGGAGAAGTGCTTGAGGCCCTGCCTCTCCCGATTGCAGGTCTAATGTCAGACAAATCGATAGAAGAAGTGAGCGAGAAACTGAAGAAGCTTCGTGATGCAGCTGACGAACTAGGCGCAGAATTAGAGGAGCCTTTCATGTCAATGGCTTTCTTGAGTCTGCCTGTTATTCCGCATCTCAAAATCACTGACTTGGGGCTCGTGGATGTAAACCGATTCAGATTGATCGATCTCTTCGATGTGCCGTCGGCTTAGGAGAGAATTATCGTTCCCTGAGACCAAGTCTGGCATATGCGTCTTTGACTTGAGATCTCTTCTTGAGACCAACACGGATAGCCATAAGGGAGCCAACGAATACAAGAATTGTCGCAAACAGAAAGCCAGCAAGCAGCATGGGTACGAGCAGTGGGTTCGGATGTGATCTTAGACCGAAATAGAGCCCTCGAAACAAGAGAAACGCGGCCTGGACGATTATCAGGAAGAGAAGCACAATCCCAGAGGTGAGCTGTCTCTCATGTGCATAGACCTGCAGGGCGGTCTGTAATATCATCGCAGAGAGGAGATTGCCGAGTATACTCAGGACTATCACAATGTCTCCCCGCAAGATGATGTATGGCATGTTCAGGTCACTCCAGCCGAAAGGTGTCAGATACTGAATGTAGAGCAGGGCCAACACGAAGACTAGCTCAAAGACCATCATCAGCACAGCTCCAAGACCGGTCATTCTGAAGATGAGATTGTCAATTCTGTCGGCCCATTCGAAGTCTATCAACCGCTCAAGTTCTTCGTTGTGGGGTCGTGCCCACTCACTTTGTAGGACACAGGCAGGGCTGGTACAGTTCACAATAGTCAGAAGCTTGCCTCCATAGTCGCCCACTCGCCGCTCCATGCATCCTTCACAAATGAGTTTGTCACAGACATGGCATACTCCCTTTGCCAACTGCTCGGGATGGTTTTCACAGTTCCTGTCTTGATCCGCGCCGAGGACAGGACTCCCGCAATACTCACATCGATTAACTTCATCTCGGTAGACAAAAGCGATTCTGCCGCCACAAACAGGACACAGAATTGTTTCTCGCATTGTTTCCATTCTAGCCCCTCCTATGCCGAGTTTCAGATGGTACTGTTTCAGCGGTGGGTTGCTGCCACTCTCTCGAAACGCCTCTCATTGGTGATTCCTTCTGCTCAGGCTTCTCGTGCCTTCTTATACCAATGTCCCTCCCTTCTTCTACCGACACGAAATCAGTACGTCTTATTATTCGTACAGCCTCAATTGTGACACCAACGAGCCCTGCATAGAAGAGTATCGGGATTATCACGATGCCGGCAACGAGGAGAACGGCCCCAATTGCCACAGGAATGGCGATAACAATGAGAACAAACACCAGCAGTGCTGCTGCTGCATCATCGCCCCCACGGCCACCACCGCTAGACTTAGGAATCGCTGCAGCCATCCGTGCAGCGAGATGAACTACCCATCTCATGGACCGTCCATACATACCCAGAAAGCGCCTGTAGATTTTTCCAAGCCGAGAAAACCGTCCACCAGCCTTTTGAAAGAGTGAATCAATCGGAATGACTAAAGATGTTGTTGTCACGGCCGGCCGATATCTTCCCTCAAAGCACTTCTTGCAGAGGAATATTGTTGATCCTTCCCATCTCTCGTCCACGGGTGGTTCTTGTGCTGTTAGGCATTTGCGACAGTAGTAATCACCACAGACAGAGCATTTTGTTGCAGCAAGGTAGTTCGGATGATTCTCACACGGAACGAACACACTGCTCAGACCGAGCCTCACACCACAATATGCACATTCCACTGTGTTATCCTTCCTGGCTTCAGTCAATGGGGTTGCTCCCCCACAGTTTGAGCATAGGATTGCCATTCCCTCGTCAGTAGTCATTCGTCGAATCTCAAGAATCCTCTCCCTCTCTTCAGGAGGTACCTCAGTGAAACCATCCCGAGATATGAGACCAGGGCTGATGGGAGTGGGCATCAGACGTTTCTTGTGTTCACGTGCTCGCGCCCTATCGCGCACCACCACTGCCCCTTCCGGTGGTACAACTTGTTCCCAGTTGAGGATAAGGTAAAGGGCAAAAGCCATTTCCACAATGAGGATAGCAGCGGCCAAGTTCCCGATGTACACCACGTATGCCATCTCAAAGAAAGGAACGCTCCATCGATAGTTTAGGCCTCTCCACATCAAGAAGTAGATGCTGAGCAGTACCGCAAGCAGGCTATAGACTATCTGAGCACCGACGGCCTTCCTACGAAGATCGTCGACATAGTTGCCTATTACAAGACAGGGTATAGCAACCCCAAGAATCATGGCCAGGGCATAGAACGGTCCCACCCCCACAAGGTCAAGTACACCAACATACCATGCATAGATGAGCCCAATACTTCCAAGTAATCCAAGAAACCCAAAGAGCATCTGTGTTAGTCCGATAAAACGAAGTCCTCGCGGGCGGTCGAAAATGGTGGTGACATTCTCTTCATTCAACGTCCTCAATCCTGGCCTGTCCAATCTCTCGCGAATGTCTAGTAGACTGAACAAAGGCTTTTCTTCTTTTTGGAGAGAGAGCGGACAGATATGCCCGATATGCTCATAAGACTGTTGAGCTTGTGAGCGTTTGTTGCAGGCGAGAAGAACTGCACTAAACTAAGTTGAGTGGATGAAATGGTTGAAGTTCCACTGCCAGATGAGTATTCGGGGCCAACTAAACAAGAAACAGAGAAAGACGAGGGCTGCTGCAACAAGTGTTGCGAGTGCTGGTGTCAACTCATAGGAGCCGCTATCGCACTCATAATCCTTCTTGCATTGCTTGCAGTCTTCCTTGATTGGTGAGCAAGAATGGGAGTTGGTTCTCCTACTATTCCATCATCGAGTTTCTGTGATAGTGCTTAAGACATGTTAGAAGATCTACATCGTGAGAGGCTGGCTTTCCTTCCCACGCCTCTTCACAGAATGGACAACCTTGGCAACTCACTGGGTTTTGATTCATTGTGGATCAAGCGTGATGATCTCACAGGGCCCGGCTTTGGCGGTAACAAGACAAGGAAGCTAGAATTTGTCTTAGCAGATGCGATCGAAAGCGGATGCGACACCGTAGTCACAGTGGGAGCAACACAGAGCAACTCCTGTAGACAGACAGCTGAAGCAGCCGCCAGACTAGGATTGCGGTGTATCCTCCTGCTGGGTGGAGAAGAGCCCGAAACCCAAGAGGGGAATCTCCTCCTTTCGAGGTACATGGGTGCAGAACTGAAATTCTATCCCAATGATGACCTCTTTGACCTGAATAAGCGGCTTGGAGATGTGACCAACACACTTTCAGAGTTAGGATTGCAACCCTATGCAATTCCTGCGGGGGCCAGTACTCCTCTTGGTGTACTAGGCTACGTCTTGGCCATGGAAGAACTGAAGGAGCAAATAGAAACGTGGGACTTCCGTCCTGAGCAGATCGTTTTTGCTTCGGGAACGGGGGGAACCCTTGCTGGAATGATTGTAGGAGCAGAAGCAGCTGGCCTGGATGTAGAGCTCATGGCTGTTAGCGCTGTTGATGCCGAGGGTCCGCAGATGGAGAGAGTACGAGAGTTGGTGACCAGAGTGCGTGATCAATTCCCCGACATTCCCACCGGTGGAAAGCCAGAAGCCAGAATCGATGACGGTTTCCTTGGTGAAGGGTATGGAATATTTGATAGAGCAGTCAAATCCGCCATCCAGATGTTTGCAAAGCTTGAAGGGATCATGCTAGACCCAGTCTATACGGGAAGGGCCGGGCTGGCACTGGTCAGACACGCATTGGCAGGCGAGATCGAGCTCGAACGTCCGACACTCTTCTGGCATACAGGAGGCCAACCTGCAATCTTCAAGTATTCCCGTCAGCTATCGCAGGAGTAGTCTGATTGGAAGACATTCCCCCCACTTGATCAGACAAGAGCCTAAGAGTGATACCGTGACCCTTTATATACTTCAGACAAACATAGGATTTTGAGCTTCACGGTGGGGTAGCTGTTATGAAGGAAAGCTTAGTTGAATTTGCAGATGCTTTTGATGAACGCCTGTCAGAAACCAAGAAGCAGAGAGTCAAGATCGTAATCAAGGAGCAATACAAAGATGCTTACGATATCCTCGAAGACTGCGAGAACGCCAGTCTCATTCCGGGAATCATTGGCCCTCCGGGAACGGGTAAGACTCTGCTTTTGCGAGCGTATGCTGAGAGGAGCGGAAGGGACTTCAGTTGGATTACGGGAGACGAGGGAGTGAGACCGTCTCATCTCATCGGGTCATTCAATCCTGCTCTTGTCTTGAGCAAGGGATTCACACTGGATAGTTTCGACCCTGGCCCACTGCTCAAGACGATGGTCTTCGGTGGGGTCTTCGGCTTGAACGAGGGTAATAGACTGCCGGAGTACGTCCAGAACAGCCTCCTTGAGCCATTTGAGGAGAGATCAGTGAATGTTCAGCGACTCGGGCGCATCACCGCTCACGAGGACTTTTTCCCCGTACTAACTATGAACCCCGAGGAAATGGCAGGTGCACATCGACTCAGCGAAGCATTACGAGACAGGATACGTGTCTGGATCAGGATTGGATATCCCCGAAAGGAGACAGAGCTCGAAATAGTCAAGATGAATTGTCCTGAGTACAAGCTCAGCGACTATCTGCTTGAGAATGTCTATGGGCTGGTGAATGCCACACGGAATAGCACCGATATTGAAGCGCCTGCATCCATCCGGGCAGGAATCTCTATCTCTCGGCTTGCGTCACAGATGGCCAAGCGAGAGAACAAGAAGGAGGTTGATTACGGGATCCTCTCCAAGGCAGCGACCTACGTCCTCACAGGTGCACTACGCTTCCGGCCTGGAATTGACCCTGAGCCGGCTGTCAACTCCCTTGTTCGAAGAAGCCTGAGCGATTGAGGGTTGCTCCGTGACCACGAAGTCCTCCATTGAGCCGTTTCCCAGCAGCGTCTTGGATTTTGCCTTCGAGTTTGTTGCTCGGATGCGAAACCATGAGGAGGTACGCAAGAAGCCAAGCATGAGGCAGACCCAGGCAATTCCGCAGCTGCTCTCTGCAAGGTATTTCAGGAACGGAGAATTCACTCTGGATGATTTTATTGATGCAGCAGTCTTTACCACCTACCCACTCGATCAGAAAATTGCAAGGATCATCGCCGAGGACATCGTTTTCGGAAGGAAGAATGAACAGGAGAAGGAAGAGGAGCAAGTCGCAGTTGATGCGGCACAACAAGCTATTCAACAGGACAGACTCGGTGAAATCATCGCTCAGATCAAGAGAGAACAGTCGCTCCGCAAGATTATCAAGAAGGACAAGGTTGAGGCGGGGTATCAGTATCTTCAGGAACTCAAGCAGCGAGGCCAATCTGATCTTTACGATGCGTCGCGGGACTACCTAACAGACGGCGATATAGTCCTGCGCGGAATCTCCAGTGATGAGCAGCTCAAATCGACTGCGTCCTCCGAGCTTCTTGACCGGATGGGTAATCTGAGAAGTCAGGACATCCAGAACAGTCAGGTACTTGATAGCCTGGACGACGTGGCCCAATCGCCGAGTTCCGCAGAAAGGGTGGCGGCAAAAGCCTTACGGGGAGACGATGATGTCGAGGAGGCCTTCTCAGACCTTGCTCGTCGGGATCCAGCCACAGCTGCCAAGTCACTGAAGATGATGGAGGAAATGGAGGTACCGGATGAGAAGACCCTTTCCTCTATGGATAGGACACTCCAGGATAACATCGAAAACCTGCATCAGGCGGCTTCGTATTCCTCTGAATTGGGCCGTGACACGGAGAATGTCGAGGAGCTGGTTGACAAGGCGGCGAATGACTACACACTTGACCAGGCAATGGACCTAGCCGATAGCATCAAGCGGCATACGGGTAAGGACCACTCCGCCCAGGTCATGAAGGCCTTCAACGAGAACTATGATGGTTCTGCGAGGGACAAGGTAGACCACTCACAGCTGGCTGACCACGCAATGGACAACCAGGACTGGAGAGACCTCGTAGACAAGATGACAGATGACCTTCTGCATCAGGCCAAGTCACGTTCTACACACACAGACTTCCTCATGAATAGCCTCTCACAGATGAGTAACCTGCAGGACAAGCTGGGCAAATCCAGACAGGGCGAGCACTGGCAGGAGGCAATGCAGAGCCTGACCGATGAAGCAGTGCGTTCTACCCAGACCAAGACACATCTCAGGAAGACTGTAAGACAGGCCTCACGGATAGGTTCTGTTCCGTCAAGGCAGGCTATAGAAGAAGCAGGAACTAGACTGGGAATGACAGAGGAGGAGATCCTCGAGTTAGTGAATCCCAGTTTCCAAGTAATCAAGACACTGATCAAGTCAGGTGTGTCAGACTTCGAACGGCTACACAGTCTCATATCATCGGCCGTTCTGACTCAAAATCAGCTACGCGAGCTTGCAGACACAGCACAGGAGAGCGCTAATCAATCTGCAATGGGAGCAATCGCCCATGTTGATTTTGGCGCAGCATTAGGCCAGAACATGGTTCGAGGCGCTGGGCGATACGGTCAGCAGTCCCATGGCACGGACAAGGATAGAACCGAGATGGTCCTCGGCGGCCTGCTTGGGGGTCCTGCAACAAACATCGTGAAAATCTGGTATAGCTATCGAGATGCCCTACCACCAGAGCTGATGCAGCGGCTCAAGCTGATTGCAAAGGGACTCCTTATCGACCTCGGCATGCGCTTCGCACGACAGACGATGGGGTCATCTATGCTGGGTGGAATCCAGCAATCAACAACAGTTCGTCCGTTCAGAATCGGTGATGATATTGATCTGATCGACTTAGAAGAGACTATTGACTCGCTGCTGTCATTAGGGAGAACCACCTTCGATGCAGTCGATCCTGAGGACTTCTTGATAACGGAAACATATCAAGGGCAACGAGCTTTCTTTTGGGCATTGGACAAGTCGGGCAGTATGGATGACCCGAACAAGCTCGGCATGCTGGCCATATCGGTAATGGCTGGGCTCTATGGTGTGCAGCAAGATGACTTTGGGGTTGTGCTCTTTGACTCAGAAACACATATTGTCAAGGAGATAACTGACAAGACCGTATCAGTGGATGAGGTGGCCTCTGACCTGCTTGATGTGCGAGCATCCGGGGGAACAGGAGGAATGCAAGCAATGCGATTGGCCCTCGATAACCTAGATAGGAGTCGAGCAAAAGAGAAGGTGTTCATATTCAACACTGACATGTACCTGTCTGATCAAGTATCATGCGAGAAGCTTGCTGCTCAGATGAAACAACAGGACATTAGAGTGATCATTCTTGTACCCAAGGGCACGTTCAGTCTTCAAGCGTCGGAGAGTCTTGCAAAGGCCTGTCACGGTTCCTACTTACCAATTGAGTCCATTGAGGAGCTGCCCGCTAAGCTTTTGCAGCTAACCAACTACTGAATCGCCAGTCAGAACCAGCCTCTTCGGTTTCAACGTTGAACAAGCTCAAAACTTCCCTTCTAAAGCGCACAGCCAACCCCTCCCTCTCTATGGAATGAGCTAATTAGACCGCGTTTACTGCGACATGTCTTGGATGAGGTTTCTTCTTAAGAAAGAGTCTATCCATCTACCTGGGGAGCTGTTTGTCCAACTTACCCGTAATTCCTACACTACTCAGCAGAGCCTCCCAGATACAAGTTCTTTAATACACTTCTTGGAGAAAAGACACGGGAAATATGGTGCCTATGAACAGTCACGAGCATCGGACGGTACACCAGATTCACATAGAATGCTAACAGGAGTAGAGCACGATAATGAGTCAAACCGAAGAAGAGGCAATACTCGATCATTTGAAACAAGTTCTGAGTGAACAGTGCCTAAAGGGAGGTCAAGTAGCTCGTGAACGCCGGGTATTTGTCGAAGTATCCAGAGACTGCATTGTTGACACCATTACTCTGCTTCACAGCAAAGGTTTCACACACCTATCAACAATCACTGGATTGGAATTGGATGATGAGATAGAGCTGATATACCATCTCATGAATGAGGGAATACATCTTGGTCTAAGGACGAAGGTGCCTCTGGACGATCTGGTTGTTCCAACTCTAACTAATCTGATTCCGGGAGCATCACTCTACGAGCGCGAGATACATGATATCTTAGATGTGACTTTTGAAGGGCATCCGAATCTCACGAGGCTCGTACTTCCTGACATGTGGGATCAGAAGGTTCCGCCGTTGCGTAAGAAGCAAACGACCGAGAAGGAGCCGATTGATGTAACTCCGAGGAAGAAAGGATCGCGAAGGTGAGAGTCTTCATTCGCTATGTGATTGCTTCATCTCCAACTGCTACTATGTAGGAGTCCATAGACCAGAGGTGTTAAGATAGAGAGATGCCCTATAGAAGGATTGATATATCGAGATAGTTCGATATAAGTCGTGAGTCGAACAAGATGACCTCTGAGAAACCAGCCTTCATCATGTGTGTATGCACAGGTAAGTGTCCCGGATTTGAAAAGATGGACGTCTGGGACTTCATTAACACCGTCCGAATGGTTCTCCCGGTGAAACACGGCATCATCCATCCGCAACTATGCGAAGAAGACGGAGACCGATACTTGGAGGATGTGCTGCAGCCGGGACAGCAGGTCTTCATAGGAGGGTGTGCGCCCATAATGCAATACAAGCTGTTCCGAGACGCATTCAAGAATCGCGGGATGGATGTCCAAAAAGACTTGGTACCAATCGATGTACGCGACATGACAACCGAGGAAGCTATTGAGAAGGTGACTGAGGAGTTGAAGAAGCATGGATACGACGTCGAGTGAGTCAGGACCTGATACTACCTTCATGGGGGTCGACCGCGGAAAGATTCCCTGGTGGCCCACCATAGATACTGACAAGTGCGATGGATGTGATGGCGAATACGATTGCTTGAAGTTCTGTCCACATCGTGTTTTCAAGCCGCTTGAGGATCCGTTCTTAATCGCTGTTGAGAATCCCTACAACTGCGTAGTGTTTTGTACGGCATGCAAGAAGATGTGTCCTAAAGATGCCATCTCCTTCCCTTCGAAGGCAGACATTCTCAATATCATAAAGGCCGAGCGAGCCAAGTGAGGTCATGATTCATGATCCGGAAGTACATGATCCCGTGTGCAGGATACGACCGACCTGGCGGTGAGGTCACCCGGGCAGTAGCGGAGCGATTAGCGAAGAATCATGATGATGTTGTCATCGGAAGTATAGGGGCTCTCTTTACCGAACGTCCTGGCGAGATGCGTGATTACAGGACCTCACAGATCATCTGTCTAGATGGGTGTGGAACGAACTGTGCCTCAGAAATCGCACTGGCACGTGGACGTGAAGACATTGTGGTCATCTCAATCCCCGAGACCGTAGGTTCTGCTGAGAGCTTCGAGGAGAAAGTCAGACTAGCAATTGAAGTCATAGAAGAGAAGCTTGAGGAGCTAACAACTGAAGAGCCAGAGACCGCCCCTGAGGAACCTTTGCAAGAGATCGAGTATTTGGAGGAAAAGTTTGACAAGTTCACGCTCCAAGTGGCAAAGGGTTTCAAGTATTCTGATAACGATTTCTGGGTCCGCATTG
>CAYYQL010000048.1:0-16788 GCA_964473825.1 uncultured archaeon | reverse complement strand
CCACTTGCCTAGTCCACTCCTCAATCTGATGGAACCTATTTAAGCCTCTACACAAGGCATCCTGGAGCAGGCAAGAGGGAAATCTGACACTTTTGTCGGACAATGCAACTAGAAAATAGAGGATAGTGCATTATTCTAGAACCAAACACGTATAGCTTCGTGCTAGTGGTACAGGATGGGAGCGGTAATAGCGCAAGTGACACTGTAGCAGTGACAGTCATAGAAGATCCTCTGACAACGGAAACAATCGCCCCCGAAGAAAGGGCTATGATGCCTTTCATCCTTGGAGTTTCTGTAGTGATAGCAGTAGTAATCGTCTTACTAATCATCTACATCAAGAAGCGATGACAGCGACGATAGCCTATGTCTGTGAAGTGTTCAGGTCGCCGCTCCCAATGTCTAACGTCAGTGGACTGAAAGATTGGTTTGAACGTAGAGTCGCTAGTATACCAACCGGAACCTCAGAGAGAAGAACTTGGTTCCTTCCTCAGAATCTCTTCTTGATAGTGTAGTTGGAATGCAGCCGAGGTGCAGACTTTGTCGGAGGTCAGTGCAATGGGGTTCCTGCCCCTTGTGCCCAGTCGAGCCACCCTGTTCACTCTTCACCCCTCTGTTCGTTCTAGGAGCCTGTCAATGAACGCTTGACCCTCTCAGGGTCTATAAGATTATAAGTGACTATCAATACTATAAGACATGATACCTATGGGTGAGACAACCACGATTCCGATGTCAAAGGAAACCCGTGACCTCCTGAAGAGCTATGGCCGGAAGGGAGAGACCTATGACGAGCTCATCCGCCGGCTTCTTGATGTTGCAGAGCGGGTCGAGTTTGCCAGAAGGCAGAGACGGATTCTCGAGGACGAGGAGTTCGTTTCCCTTGACCAGTTATAGCATCTTCCTATCAAAGACTGCAGTGGCTCAACTGGCTCTACTGGACCCCAGGCAGAAGAGGAGAATCAAGTCGCATCTGCAGGAGCTCGAAGAGGGTCCATTTCAAAGACGTTCTGGGGCGGACATCAAGCGGCTCATCACGCACACCGAACCACCTCTCTTCCGATTACGCATTGGTGACTACAGAGCGATCTACTCTGTGGTAGACCATGAGGTTCGAGTCACTGAGATAATCCATAGAAGTAGAGGTTACAAGTGGTTGGACTAGTTTTTCTCAGGTGGCTGAGGGCATAGATGGACGTTGGTCACTGCGGAGAGAGCCTATCCTTGGCACCGCGTCGAACCACCCCATTCTATTGCATAGTCAAATAGGCTGAGTGGAGGCTAGGCCTTCTCTCTCTCTTTTCAGCTGTTGAGCCTAGGGCTGCCGATTCAGAACAGTGACCGTCATCATTCTCCCATCTGACGAACACAGGGGAACAATGCCCTTGCCCAGCTCTTATCACAAGATTCAAACCATGACGGTACGAGTATACAGACACGGAGAGATAGCACATGCACACAATCTGCCTGATGGACGATGATGGACCGGCAAGTGTCGGCATGAAGCGGCTGCTGTCTGTCCTGTCAGAGCGCAACGATGTACTTGCAGTGATTCCGGACAGCCAGCGTAGCGGCTCAGGGAAGGCTCTCAGTCTTGGTCATCCCATCAGGATTCTTGAGCACTCCAAGACCGAGGACTACGAACTCATCATCCATGACGGGTTCCCTGCAGACTCGGTTCCCATTGCGCTCTCCATGCGAGCCAACTTTGACCTCTTCGTATCGGGGATCAACCCTGGTGCTAACCTTGGCTATCACCGTATGCTCACCAGTGGCACGATCGGCGCCGCTCTGGAGGCCGCACTGCAGGGCTATCCGGCTCTGGCTGTGTCACAGGATGTCGAGTCGAAGTACTGGTTCACGCAGAACGGGGTCGAGAGTGGCCTTGACCTCATCTGTTCATATACACTCAGGATTATCGAACGCATATTTACAGAGGGATTCCCCGAAGGGATCGATGTACTCAACCTGAACTTCCCCAAGAGGGTCACAGAGGACTCAAGACTGGTGATAACCGAATCTACTATTGCGGCCGTGCCGAACCGGATAGAGGCCAGAGAGGATCCCTACGGCGGCACCTACTACTGGATTCAAGGTGGCGAAACAGATCTTGGTGACACCGCAGACATCATTGAGGTCACTGAGCGTAACAATATCACCATCTCTCCCATTGTGATTCGAGGACTCACGAGAGAGGCCACTCAGAGTCTGAAACAGTTTCTGGACCAGAGTTGATGCTGGTCTCCTGTTGATACTGGAGCCGAAAGGCATCTGGTGTGACTTGCGTGTTCCTCGAGAAGCGGCATTGAACCAACTCTGTGAGGATGGAATGTCTGTATTCTTGACTTCAACGTGAGGCCTCCGCAATCAGGCTATTTGGAGTCCTACACAGTACCTCACGGAGTCATCTGGTGAATCACGTGGTCCACGAGGCTGTCTGCATCCCTCACCTCACCATCTTGTTTCTTCATTTGAGCTATAGGCACTATGAGTAGAAGCGCATCGTTCATTGTATGTTGGACAAACTTGGCCACCAGAGAGTTGTCTCCCCAGGTAACGGCACTGGGTGGTTTCTGTCGTGGTCAGCGATGCTGTGTGAGGGACCAGCTCTCAGTCATGGGCTGGAGGATATAAGCTCCTGCGCTGAAATGTCAAACTCTGTCCACGTTTTCGATAGCTGTTGATATACCCTAGACACATCAGTGTCTATTCCCAGTCATGGAGCACATGTCTGATCCATCGCAATGGCGCTGTGAACAGCATTCGCGGGCCAGAGAACCGCATGACCGTCTTGATTCGATCTCGATACTGTGGGCTGTAGCAATGAGTCTTGCATTTCCTGCAGGTTGGTTTATCGTTGCCATATCTGCAGTTTTCCAGCCGGGACTGGGCGTAGGCGAGAAGGTCTTCGCAATCTGGGCATAGGGCATCTGAATCGTGTCTATGTTCACAGTAGTAACGAATCATCAGTTCAACCGTTCTCTTCTCTTCGGCTATTCTTCCCTCTCTCTTGGTCATGTCTGAAACACTCGCATAGGAGCCAAAAATAGGTGATGGTTTCATTGCATTGATCTGGGTGTATCTCGCCAGTATTGGGAGATTCCCGTTCCTTATGGTGACTCCTGTAGTCTACACATCGTGTTCTCCAATCCGACTGGCCGATTAGCTTCATGGCTCATTCCAAGTCAGCCAGTATCTTGGAGTAGAGTGATGCCGATATCCAGAACGATGTATCCTCAATGAGAGAACGGATCTTGGTTAGGCTCTCTTCCTTCGTGAGAAGTCCGGTCTTCTTGGCCCGCAGGATGACCCCGACGGTCCCCGTCACTCTGAGCCCCAGTGTTCTGGCCACCTCTCTTCCTGCGAGATCGTCGATGACGATCACTGAGTTTGACTCTCGTTTCTTCATGTGGTAGGCTAGCACCAGGGCATCTGTCTCGCCCCGGTGCAGGCCCATGTCAGCGAGCCGTGCGTAGAGGGGGCTCTGCGGGACATCATGAACTACCAGCCAGTCTGCGAATGCACTGCGTAGCATAGCGTATTCCGGTGCAGAGGAATCAAGGACCTCCTCTCTCACGGTTTCAACTGTGAACATCTGGTCGAAGATTTGCTGCAAGAGGTTGAGGAGCCCGATCTTCCCCAGATAGATGAGGGGAGAGGAGTTGATGATGGCGATCACGTCATCAGCCCTCTGCGAACAGCAGGTCCTCTCTCAGGGCCTGTTCATCGTACATTGGCACGTGACGCTCTGCCAGTTTGCTCATCATCGCCCTGAGTGGGATGTCTGCGATGGATGCTGCCTTCCAGATGCTGATATGTCTTGCAGCAACCTCCTCCGCGAGATAGTCGAGGAGATCATCCGACAGAGATCGGGCAATGAGTTGCCTCACGTATGACGACTTGTCCACTATCTTCCGCCTCTCCATCAGGAAGGCAAGCCGCCGCTCCAATTCTTCATCAATCCGTACCGAGAGAACATCGCCCATTGCCATCGTGTATACTGTGTATGACAGAGTATATGAAGGTATCTCTATCTCAAGGGGAAGAAGGAGCAGGTCGGCATGAACTCGGTCTATTCTAAGGTGGTCTGTCCAGAAGGTGTTGTGTCTGTACCCGAGACATGATGTCAGTGCAACCATGTAGGTGAATGTCAAACACCTCATAGAGAGTGTTAGTTCTCCGTGAAGATGTTCTCAATCCGTTCTCTACTCCTGGCTCTGACTGCTGCGATAGCCCGCTTGATGACATCGATGTTCTCGTTGTCCAAGACTCCGGCGATTTTGCTGAGCCGTTTCTTCTCTGACAATGTACAGCACTCTCTTCAGACACTGTTCAGATGCTAGACGGCAGTGGGCAATAACGATTTCCATGATAGCGCCACGAGGAGTCTATATGTGCTCAAGAGTAGACCTATTGCGATTGAGATGTCCAACTCTGTCCAGGTTTTCTGTAGCTGTTGGTATACCCTTATTGCCGTAGTTGTGTCATTGATCCATGACCGACCCTGCCCATCATCTCCATCCGGGAAAACCCTCAAGAGAAACTACTTCGGATTGCAGGGGAGCTTGAGAAACGGAGCCAGAAACAAGTTGAGCTCGATACGGTCATTCGTTTCCTCATCGATGGATATTCTGAGAAACATAGGCGTCAGGAGGCCTGGAAGAAGTTCACAGAACCCATCGAGGGAGTTGATTTCCATTCGGTCTATGATGATCTGACTCTGCAGAGATACTCTGAGAGGGCCTTCAAAGAGTGAGCCAACGATTTCAGGGGCCGTTCGTGCCCTTACCCTGGGTAGACCCTTTCTGATGCCAAGATTACCGTTCATTGTAAGCTGGACAAATCTGGACACCAAAGCTTTGTCCTCCCAGGAGCGGCACTGGGAATGGCTTTGTCAGGGTACGATCGTGTGTCAGGACACCCTCATCAGGATGTTCTTGTCATGAGTATATAAACATCTATACAACGATGCCTAGGTCTGTCCGGAATTTTGGGAGCTGTACGGTACCCTATCTCCGATGAACGGTCAGATGTCATATGGAGTGAGCAGGACGTTCTGGACCATGTTCCGAGTAACAAAGTCCTGCAGGTCTCTGTCGATGGTGAGAAAGCTGTATTCCCTTCGAAGAGCAGTGGCATAGAGGAGATTATCAATCATATCCGGGTGGCCATCTTGAACGAGGGTGAGAGCCATGAGGTAGTCCTCTGCCTCGCTGCTGACACCGGTATAGTATCCCGTCCTTGTGATACTGAGTAGTCCCCTCCGGAACACACTCTCGTTGAAGCTTCCTTTCCTCATCTGGCGAACAGCAATCCAGTTACTCTCGAGCAGACTCCAGTCGGAGTACACCAGCTCGTTCTTCGTGGACTCCAGCTTCCTGAGAGTGTCCATGACCTCTTCCTCGACCTCTATTCCCAACGAGGGCAACAGGAAGGAGGTGTCAAGAAGAATCCTCTGTGTGTCTGGACTGTTCTTCAAGACTTATCGCCTCCATCTCCTCAAGTGTGATCTTCGCGAACTTCTCTCCCTTCAGGGCCAAGTAAATCGGATGCAGTAATGGTTCTATGATGATACGACCTCCCTCGACAGTGATGAGGATCTTCATTCCCTCTCTGAGGCTCACCTCTTCCACCACTGCCTTTGGAAGATACACTGTGTACTTCTTCCCGATCTGGCTCTCCTTTGTCAGACTCATTCGTATCTACCTGATTTCTAACTCTAATGCTGATAGAATCCAAATATACTGATAAAAATATAAACTCATGTAATTTTAGATACTACCTGAATGATATTCGAACAGCGCCAACTGTCACCCTCATCTCTATCCAAAAGGACTGCTGGAGCCCGATACGCCACAGAAGTGCCATTGGCGTCTTGGCAAGCCAACTTTATCGCTCTCCGGATCTATGACCAAGATTGGGAAGGTCATGTTTGACTCTCCGACATTGATGCTCTTGTCGCTTCTAATTGGAGTCGCTCTCACGGAATGACACGTACCGCCCAGATTGGCAGGTGCTCTCCTTAGAGAGATGGGACTGATGCCTTGTGCCTTCAGCACAGCAGTTAAATATTGTTAACATGTACATGGTTTGACGCACTACGTTCTGGCGGTACTTAATTGGTCAGTGATCCACAGGAGGATTTGGTATTCTTGGAGATATTCAAGACAGTGGAAGAGAGCTACGACAAGATGGGAGAAACATATCACAACCACAGGGACAACAACAAGTTCAGGGATGAGCTGGAGCAGTTCTCTGACCTACTCCCCTCTTCAGGTCGGGTTCTGGATGCAGGCTGTGGCGTTGGAAGACCTACGGCAGAGTTCCTGGTGAAGAAAGGCTTCGAGGTGACAGGAGTTGACATCTCCAAGAGAATGGTGGATCTGGCAAGAGCCAATGTCCCCGAGGCCACATTACACCAGAAGAACATCCTCATGCTGGACTTTCCAGATCAGTCCTTTGACGGTATCATCTGTGTCTATACTCTGTGGCACACTCCGCGGACCCACCATCCTGAAATCATTCAGAATTTCCATCGCATGCTCAGCAATGATGGGATACTGGTACTCAACACAGGAGTCTATGAGTCCGAGGGGATGAGCCGATTCTTTGGCGAACCCATGTTGTGGAGCACGAACGAACCGAAGAAGACACTGGCAGTTGTGAAAGACTTGGGATTTGAGATATTGTCTGAAGGAGTATTGAGTCTTGGTGGCGAGAGGCAATACTGGATATTCGCCAAGAAGACTGCCTAGCACTGCTTGCAGACATCCATGAAGTAAGAGCAACACGTAACGACGATCTCTCTACACCTTCTGCAGGCCCGAAGGTCACGGTGTGCCAAGCCTACGAGAACCACGACTAGACTGCTCTCTCTCTGTGACAATCCCCCTCGTTCTTATTCCACATCCGATATAAGAGACGATGGATGAGTGACTTGTAAGAGAGTATCGAGATGGATCGGATGAACGACGCTGAAGAGAACACCCAAGAGCTATCAGAGTTCTTTCACCAACTGGTCCAAGAGGAACGTGAGAGGGGCGTCATCGGGGTCGCGAGTTTCAGTGTCGTATACGACGACCTGATGGATGCTCAGAAGACCAAACTTCGGGAGACTGTGGGAAGTGACTTTGACTCTCTTTACGACTTGGGATCTATAATAAGCATCGCAGTCGCATATCGGGACCCTGTCATTGACTGCATCGATACGAAACGGAATCATAGTCCCGACTATCTACGCTGGGACAGGTATGCACAGGAGTATGACCGACTGAATCAGGTGCTGAACAGGCTAGCTGAGCGGATTGCATCGCGGTTTGATGGTGTTCCGCTGAAGGCAAAAATGGGCGGAGTCATCGATGACATAAATCACGTGCATGAGTACTTCCCCATGGTCATCTCTCATAGGGTGGTAGCAGAGCACGCAGGGATTGGATGGAGGGGGAAGAATCAGCTCGTCATACACGAGAGGTTCAGTTGCGCCATAAGATTCGCGTCGATTATCACTGGAATACCGTTTGTGCACGGGACGAGAATGGAGTCAAGATGCGGTGACTGCACGGCCTGTGAGGATGCTTGTGGCTTCATCAGACATCGCGAAGATCTCCCCGACTACAGGGAGAACTGTCGTCGATACATGCTGTTTCTTCAGTCCAAGGGCATCACTGAGGATGTCTGTGGAAAATGTATCAAGGCATGCTATCGAAGCAGCAGATTTCGAGATCAGTTCTCACTCTGAATGGGCGCAGCAGTGTCCTCTTACAGACAGAGGTGTTTCAGCATTTCCAACAGACAATGGACTATGATTCAAGGCATTGATGGTGCTTTCCTCTATGCGGAAGACCTGAAGACGCTCTCAGAGTGGTATGAGCAGATGCCTGGGAGTCGTGCTGACGGGCGCCCCCCTCTAGAGAGGACTGGGTAGAGTTCCGTTTTCCCGGGGACTCCATGGTGTCACGGTTTGGGATGCATCAGGGCCACGACGGAGTGCAACAGAGGTTTATAGTCCCATTGCTGGTAGACGATCTGAAGAGCACTATACGGGCTCTTCAAGAGAACTCGGTGGGATTGCTGGGCAGCCCTCCAATAATCGAGATCGAAACAGGGTGGTATGCCACGGTCAGAGACCCTGACGGCAACCTGCTCCAGCTGTCACAGCGTGAGAACGGATAGCGGATTGTTCCGTAGATTGAGCAAAGAACCTTGGAATCCTCTCATCCAGCAACATGACTTTCGCCATTTAGAACACGTGTTCCAAGTATCTTGACAGGACCGCAGCCTGAAATGACGGTTTCTACCACCCCTAGAATCGCGAGATTTAAGTCAGGAGAATGGGGCGTGAGGGTATGATTGTCACTTCCGAGTTTCTCCATCTTCTGCGAGAGCAGGGGTTCGCTTTTGCATCAGGAGTTCCGTGTTCGTACTTCTCACGAGTGATAGACGAACTCGAGCTAACTGACTCGATCAGGTACATCCCAGCAACGAGGGAGGATGAGGCAGTAGGTATTGCCTCGGGCGTGGCCTTCGGTGGTGCCCGTGCCTTTGTGATCATGCAGAACTCCGGATTTGCAACGATTGGTGATGCACTGACGTCACTTGCTCAGCTCTATAGATTGCCCATGCTGCTGATTATCAGCTGGCGTGGGCTTGAGCCAGACCGCGACTTTCCAGAACACTCCCTCATGGGGAACGTGACGGGAAGCGTCTTGGACGCCTATTTGGTTCCGTATTGGGAACTGAGGGAGGAGAACTGGGAACAGACCATTGAATCGGCGTCTGACAGGATGAAGAAGACCGCGAGACCTGTGGCTCTCCTGGTGAAAGAGGGGGTGTTGTGACAATGTACGGGTATGAGGTCATCCAAGAACTTGCCTCGCTCCTCACCGGGGACGAACTGATCGTCAGCAGCAACGGGAACATCAGTCGTCAGGTCTATCACTATCTCCCACGGCCTCAGGTCTACCTCCGAGGCAGTATGGGTCTGCCCATCTCCGTGGGTCTGGGAGTGGCGATGAGCCAGCCTGAAAGAAAGGTTCTCACCATCCTTGGCGATGGCAATCTCCTGATGGGACTGAGCTCACTGACTACCACATCTTTTGTTCGACCGAAGAATCTGCATATTCTGATTCTTGACAATCATGCATACGTAACCACGGGAGAGCAGAAGACGACCTCAGGCGTTCTGAACTACTCGTTGCTGTTTGATGGATTTGGCATTCAGGCTCTGGAAACGATTCAACGAAACGATTCGAAGGATGTTGTGAGAGATAGAATGCGGAACTGGTTGGAAACAACAGGACTATGCGTTCTTCCGGCACTGGTTGATGCCAAGCCCCCCAGTCTTGAGAATATCCCTCTGCATCCAGAAGAGATCACATCTGCTCAACAGGACTCGCTCCCTCACGAGTGAGTTACTTGGCGAGTGGAGTCGGTCAGACTACTTCCTGTCTGCCTATTCTAGGTTCAGCAGTTCACGAGATTTCTCCCATCGGTTCTCCACGGACGGAGCACGTTGTATCATGATATGAACTGCTTCGAATTGTGCAGCCGGTTCCTCTAGGGTCTCTCGGCTTCCATCATGACAAGCAGATTGCCTGTGTCCATCCCGGTGCGCTTCTCTATGGTTTCGATGAGTTCGTCAAGAATCTTTCGTACCGTTTCATCTTCAATGTCCGTGATCCTTCCCTCTTTGTCCACGAAGTTCACGTGTGGGGCAGTATTCAGCTCGTAATGTGTCTCTCCCTGAAAGGAAAATCTACGAGTAATACCTATCTCCTCGAATGTCGCCAAATTCTTGAGTACAGTGGACTGGCTTACATTCGGATGTCTTGCTTTGACTCCCTCGCATATCTCTGAGAATGAGGGGTGCAGCTTTCCCTTACCCTCAAGAATCGTTAGTATTGCAGCTCGTTGTGGGGTCAGCCGGAGTCCATGTTTTCTAAGACGGTTCATCGTAGGGTCATGCTAACCGTCGGACATAATAAAGTTATGGAAAGTAACAGTTAAATAGAAGTAACTTTGATTTAGGATTAAGGTGAAATAATAGATGGCAAGAGTCGCAAGAGAGATGGTTGAGAAGGCTGGAGTCGACGTAGACAAGCTCCTCGACCTTCTCGTTAAGAACGCAGCTGCCGAGCTGACAACATACTACTACTACACTATTCTTCGGGCCAATCTGATTGGACTTGAGGGAGAGGGTGTGAAGGAGATAGCAGAGGCAGCCCGTATAGAGGATAGGAATCACTTTGAGGCATTGGTCCCACGTATCTACGAGCTTGGTGGTCAGCTTCCAGAGGACATGGTGGACTTCCACAACATTTCAGCATGTCCTCCTGCCAAGATTCCCAAAGACCCCACAGATGTGCAGGAGATTCTGAAAGTCCTTGTGGGTGCTGAACGCTGTGCGGTCAGAGGTTACACCGAGATTTGTAACATGACTGCAGGGAAAGACCACAGAACATACGAGCTCGCCCTATCCATTCTCAATGAAGAAATAGAGCACGAGTCCTGGTTCTCAGAGTTCCTTGGTGAAGGCCCCTCAGGTCACTTCATGCGCCGAGGCGAGACCTCTCCCTTTGTCCGCAAGTTCCTCCCTGAATAGGAATAGATGCGAGCATTGTACAGGTCCGTATACACTGAAGAGAGTATCTGAACTCTCTTCTCCTTTTTGGTCATTCTTACTAAGTTGGCCGTTCGTTGACAATAGAGTGCTGTGTTTCCCCAAACGGCACAGGAACGAGTCTATGATTCCCCGGGTCTGTTGGTTCTATATCCTTCTTCCAAGCTCTGGGTAGCTGTCCGAAACCCTAGTCTGCCAAGTCCTCGGCAAGCTCACGTATCTGTTTCACAATATGGCTGATTCTCTTATCACTTACACTGTATAGCTTCCGTGTCCCATCCTTGCGAACCTGCAGGATTCCAGCTCGAACCATTTGGGCCAAGTAGGATGACACTGTCGACTGAGCTAGACCAATTCTTGGAAAGATGTCACACTGACACACTTCCTCCTCTCCAAGAAGGTCAAGGATATCCAGCCTGTTGGGGTTACTCAGCGCACTGTGGAAGTCTGCTCTCCATTTGAGTTGCCGGTCTTTCGCTATTTTGGACCACTCCTTCGGCCAGGCGCACCTATGGTATGGACCATTGCATCCCTATGACTCTAGCGGTTTTCCTTTCCAGAAGCTCCTCTTTCTCAGGTATCTTGCAAAGTATACTAATCCCAGCATCACGGGAACCTCCCAGAAGAGTCCCATGGTGGTCCCGAGGGCCGCGATGGAACCAATACCGTATATCGAGACGGCCGTAGCGATTGCGATCTCGAAGTGGCTTGAGGAGCCTATGAGGACGGTGACCACACCCTCACGATAGGCCAGTCCTGCCATTCTTGTTATAACGAGGTTGTACCCAACGACGATTGCGAATCCCAGTAGAAGGGGCAATGATACGAGAACGAGAAGGTCGGGATTCTCTAGCATCACCTTGCCATTCAGTGAGAACAGCACTATCAGAGTTGTCAACAGTGCCAACAGGGCCACTCTGCCCACCGCGGGTCGGTATACATCATCGAACCACTCTTTTCCCTTCCAATCGGTAAGGCCTCTCTTGCTGATAACACCCAGCACCAGGGGGATGCCGATGAACACGATCACAGTTATCACCAGAAGCCATCGATCCACCGGTATGTTTGAGATGCCTGTGAAGAGGGCAACAACAGGGGCATAGAGAATCATGATAGTCACAGTATTCAGGGTTGTATTGAGAACATTCTGTTCCTGGTTTCCATCCGCCAAGTACCCCCATACCAGCACCATGGCTGTGCACGGACTAGAGGACAGCAGAATGATTGCTACTATCAACTGCGGATTGCCAGCAAGAAAGAGGTTTGCCAGGGTAAAGCCCACCAGAGGAGCTACTATCCAGTTCGAGAAGAGGGTCAGTATGATTGGTCTTGGCTTCTCTCTCAGCCTTTTCAGTTCAGCACCCTCTATGTTCAACATGGCCGGATACATCATCAGAAAGAGAGCGATTCCTATAGGAATCGACATTCCTCCTATCTGCAGCGAGTCGATTGTTTCAGCTACTCCAGGAACTGTTACCGACAGGAGGATTCCGACGACCATACAGATACCCACCCACAGCGGCAGGTACTTCTCGAATGCTGCCAGGCCCTCATGCTTCTCTTCCTCAAACTCTTCTCCGTATGGCGATACTACTTCATAGTCCTCGGCTACAGCTTCGTCATCTTGTTTCATGATATCTCTACACCTCTGGCCTTCAAGCCGGTTGTCCGCATGGCTAACAATCATCGTATAATCTCGATATTTATATCATCCGATATGTGTGGTAATCGCGACTTGTTGATGAAACTGACTCAATGGTCTTGAAGGTCTCGAGACTGCGCTGTCAACGACCGAATAGTTGAAGTGTGAGCAAGTAATAAGTTCGCGCAGTCGAGGACCCGTCCGCCATGGAATCAAGACCCCCTCTGCGTTCTGATGATGTTATCCGCCTGTTTGAGAACACTCAAGTGGATCCAGGATGGGCCTTTGCCGAATGCACTCGTTCTGATACGAACAAGTGGACGCATGGTTATCACAGATATCCAGCGAAGTTCATTCCTCAGATTGTCGAGAAGCTGTTCGATATCTATAGCTCTACCCGGACCGCCCATGTGAACGATCCCTTCTATGGAAGTGGGACCACAATTGCCAGCGCAATCTCTCGCGGGTACAGGGCCACAGGTTCAGACATCAACGGGATTGCCCACCTCATCACAAAGGCGAAGGCCACTCCGATAGAGCCAGACTATCTTGTCGAGAAGGTGAGTGACTTTCTTCAAGAGACCAAAGCGATTGTTTCAGATCAGGCTTTCCCTCCGGAACAGATAGTCAAGACGATTCCTGAGAGGCACTCTGAACGCATTGATTACTGGTTTCCACCGGAACACAGAGAAGAACTTGGAAAGATACTGACCTTAATAATCCAAGAGGGCGACGCACGGATACGGACATTCTTGCTGGTAGGGTTCAGTCACATCCTCAAGACCTGTTCCGTCTGGTTGCAGAGGAGCACGAAACCAACACGTCATGTGGATAAGAGTCCCACAAAGCCCTATGTGGCCTTGAAGAGGCATCTCCGGAGAATGGTGAGAGGCAACAGGGAGTTTTATGAGGTGGTTCCCAAGACGGTTCGATTAGACTTAGACGAGTACCTCGACGTACGTCGCGGAGACGCACGGCAGCAGCATGTTGAAGACGAGAGTGTTGATCTCATTGTGACCTCGAGTCCCTATGTGACAAGCTACGAGTATGCTGACTTGCATCAACTGTCCACCATCTGGCTTGACCTGGCAGCAGACCTGCGCAGCTATCGTGAGGACTTCATAGGCTCAGCATATCGATCCAAGAGGGTTCCTCACTTTCGGAGCGAAATCGGTCAGTCTGTTGTTGGACGAGTCAGGGAGAATGACGAGAGGACCGCTGATGAGATAGCTGTATTCTTCAGTGACATGGACAGTGTCTTTGATGAGAGCTTCAGGATTCTTCGTGCTGGTGGGCGATGCTGTTTTGTCATCGGGAATACTACACTGAAGGGTGTAGACATTCTCAATGCGCAGGTCTTTGCTGAGAGCATACAATACTCCGGGTTCCGGCTTGACCGGGTCATCAAGCGGGAGATCCCGTCTAAGATCCTCCCTCAGACGCGAGACAAGAAGACCGGTCGCTTCACTTCGGTGTCTGATGCCACATCGATTGCCTATCCTGTGGAGTTCATAATTGTTGGCCAGAAGCCATGACCCGCCTCGTACTGCATGTCCTTCCCCATTCTCTTGCCCGGCCGTGCTTCATCGGTTCCCTGAGGTTTATAAGGACAGCCTCCTGAGCTGAAACTACAGCGCGAATATTAGGAGTAAAGTTGAACACGCAAGCAGCCAACTACGGCACGCTTCTTTGATACGTTTCTTTTTTTGGACGCCTGTTACAAGCAAGTGATATACATGATATCAGAAACACGAGAAACAGAGATCGCAGACCTTGAGCCCCGCATGGGCGACATTGATGTAACCTTTAAGGTGCTTGAGAAGGGCGATGTAAACGAAGTCACTTCACGAAGTGACGGTTCGACTCACCGCGTGGCTGACGCCGTCGTTGGCGACAACACAGCCACAGTTGTAGTTCCACTATGGGACGATAGCATTGAGAATGTAGAAATTGGAGAGACGTACAAGCTGACTAATGCCCACACAGGGCTCTTCCGAGGCAATCTTCGCCTGAAGTTCGGTCGCGAGAGCGAGCTGAAAGAGCTTGATGAAGGGATTGAGGAAGTGAACGTGGAGCGAGACATGTCTGAGGTTGATCACAGCAGCAGGCGCAGCTCTCGCCGCACAAGCTGGTAAAGCCACGACTACCAATCATACACGGACTGGGACAGGCTGAGAGAAGCCTGCCTCCAATAAATTAAATGAGTGACTTGCGAGAGGTAGCGAAACGCGAATCTTGCAGTCCTCCAATATCTTTTCTTTTTTGAGTCCTTTGAAATCATTATTCTATATCTGGTTGAGAACTCCTAAGAGTTTCACTTTCAATGTTCGAATCCCTTCCATTGCAGGACCCTGTTCAGGCATATCGAGTGGGGCAATCCCTCTCAGGTCGGCTCTCTTGAGTATAGGGTCACGTGGGATATAGCTCAGTATCTCGACTCCTAGATCTTCTGCATACGCTGCAATGGCCTCCCTATCACTCTCCCCATCAACCCTGTTTGCAACTGCGTAGACGGTCTCGGTCCCGATGTCCTTGGCCAGTCTCTTGACTCTTGCGAGAGTCTCCAGAGAGCGCTTTCCTGGCTCTACCACTACCAAAAGCGTGTCCATTCCCCTTGTCGTACCTCTTCCCAGGTTCTCGATCCCTGCATCCATATCCATGATGAACACCTCGTCTTCTTGGAGCGTCAGGTGCCGAATCAAGGCCTTGAGGAGTGCTGCAGAGGGACACATGCATCCCGAGTCTCCCATTGTGACTGTGCCGGCAACCAGCAGCCGAACATTATCAGGTCCATCGATTGCGAACTTGTCTGCAATATCTTCAACGCGAGGATTGAGTTCAAAGTACTCCCCCAGAACCTTGACAATCTTCCTCTGTGTTCTGTCTTCGATAAGGCTCTCATCATTGAGTAGAGGAACAATCTGTGCAGCGCGCTCACTATCAATCCCAATGACTGACCACAGGTTGTAGTTCGGGTCTGCATCCACGGCGAGAACCTTTTTTCCATCTCGCCCCACCAGTCGGGCGAGAGTTCCCGCTACTGTTGTCTTTCCGACTCCACCTTTTCCGACGACCGCAATCTTCATGGTTCTGCTAGTGACCGCGTGGGAGTAAAGAAGGTGTCGTTGGGCAAGCTGGGAACTCGTTTACAACTTCGAACTCTTCTTCCTGAGGTTTATAAGTCGGCGTTTCACGGAGAAGGTAGCAGTGCAGAAATTGAGAGTCACGTAGCAACGAGAATCTGCGCTTCTTAGTGCATTCCTTTGGTACGCTCCTTCTATGAATGCCTGTGGAAAAGTGATACACATGACATCCGATACGCGAGACGTCGAAATTGCAGAACTTGAACCCCAACTCGGGGACATCAATGTCACGTTCAAGGTACTTGAAAAGAGTGATGCGAAAGAAGTCACATCACGCCGTGATGACTCTACCCACCGAGTCGCGGACGCCGTTGTTGGCGACAGTTCTGGTACGGTTGTAGTCCCCCTCTGGGACGATAGCATAGAGAATGTTGAAGTTGGAAAGACCTATACCCTGACGAATGCCCATACAGGGTTGTTCAGAGGGAATCTTCGCCTGAAGTTTGGTCGTGAGAGCGAGTTGACTGAGGCCGAGGATGAGATTGAGGAAGTGAATGTCGAGAGAGACATGTCTGAGGAGAACCATAGACGTCCTCAGAGATCTCGTGGAACCAGTTGGTAGACTTCATTAGACTCATGGCAGCGGTGGTCTATGATACATAAGTCCGCTGCCATTGCTGAGTATGTGGTTTTCAGGGGGTCAGGAATTGAAACCCCTTCACAAGAAGCCCCCTGCAAGCCTTGTTCTTCTTTTTGTTCTGCCAGATCATCTCTCCGATACTGGATGAGCATCTTATGGATAGCGGCTCCAGAAGAGAACCATGAGGCAATCTCGAGGCCTTTTTTCTCCCATCTTGACGTTGACCAACACTGACATGAAACTGTCAATCTCCATGGTCTCAGCCCACAGAACACTCTGGCCTCCGGTGCAATCGTCGCCAATATCGGAGGGAACTCTGTGACATGTTGATGCAGAATATCTCTTGATTTCATCCAAAGACTCTCTTCAGACAGAATGATGCCTGCACCTGCTGGTAGCGCGCTAGTCGGGTCCCATGCACTACAAGTCCCAGTTTCGCCTTTGCGGGTGGTGTTTGAGGTGCATGCCCCCATCTATCAGTCTCATGTTGAAAGGAAATAGCCCGACTCGGTCACCATCAGATACTGTGTCTGACAGCATTGCCAACCGTCCGTTCAGGAAGCAGTCTCCCATGTCTTCAGGTGTCAGCCCCAATGCCTTGAGCAGATCACTGAATGTATCTCCCGATGTGACCTCCCGTTCGAGTACCGTGTCTTCGTGTGCGTTGCTTCCGGGTACGAGGGCTCGGAGTATTCCATAGAGATGGATTCGAATCATGACCTGTTAGCAAGTCGCCACTGAACATATGATGCTTGTCTTGTGTGCACCAAGGCTCCTCTGGACTACGAGTTCCAATAGTTCATAAGAATCC
>CAYYQL010000047.1:0-17011 GCA_964473825.1 uncultured archaeon | reverse complement strand
CGAACGATCCAGACTATCTTGTGAGAAACCATGCCTCCGAAACCATTCTCTTTCTGCATGGCATACCTCCAACAATCGCAGATCATAAGGAGATCTTTCAACACATGATTGTTGAGATTGACGAAGACGACCATGAATCAGTCAAGTCGGCGTTCTTGCACTATCAGACATCTGCAGACTTGCTTCGAAACCTCATTGAGCAGGAAGGAAAGCTGCGCGCCGGACCCATCATTGATCTTTTATGGCGCTAACACCAACAAACGGGTCCTGCACGCATCGTTCGCCATTCTAATTGCCATCATATTGCCATCTGGCCACAACTGAAACAGTTCAGAAATCAATCCTAGTGAGGCTATCCACTACGCTGTCCCCGAGTTCACAGAGGAACATATCTTCATCACTCTCCTCAGGTCCTCTAGTGTTGCATCCTGGTCAAGAAGAATGGCTTCGCATTCAAGAATGACTTCACCTACCGTGCCGGCTGTGCTGAGGTCACCTAAATCTACGTTGGTGTCAGATGTAAGTGCATCATTTGCCAGATTGAGCCACACACCATAGAGCTCTCTCATCGCTAATCCTCGCACACCCTTTGTGGTTTCTAGCTTGAGCACCGCGAGCGCATCCTTGATACTTGTGACATGGCTAAACACATCAGATGATGAGGCAATCGCAAGAACCAGATCGAGCAGATATTCCTCAGAGTACTCTGCCTGTTTTCCAATCACAACCCAGTGGAACTGTTTCTTCCACCACATAGCCTTCTGAACTGTATTTGTTGGAATATCTGTCAGGACCGTGACCAGAGATGCGTCAGTTGAGAAGAACTCGCTGGTTCCGGTGACGTCGAAGTAGTGCAGTGTTGCATTAACCCAGAGTTGGGTTCCGTTACTGGCTAGAAGGCTGACTTGGAACACTATCCCAAGATTCTCCGTCGTGTAAGAGGCAATCTCACCGAGCAGGAATACCATTTGCGTACCGTTTATTGAATAGCTATGCGTAGAGTTCACGAAGATGAGGAGGTCGCTGATATTCAGTCTCAGTACGACTCGTGTTGCATTGCCGCCAGCGATATTCATGCAGGAAATTGTGTAAAGAATGTCCTGTCCGGCCGAAATGTGTTCTGTTTGCGCTGAAACAACTACGTTGAGCTCTGGTAGAATGACAGAGGGTTCCTCAACAATGACGAGCACAGTATCCTCAGCACTATTGCCGCTCTTATCAGTTACAACAAGCTGATAGGAGTAATTGCCAACTGGAAGACCATCCACTCCGATGCTCACGTTCTGCCCACTCCAGCCTCCTGATACAATAAGAGTGCCATTACGTAAAACCTTATAGCTGGCGGGATATCTATCTCGCGGAGCCCAGACTATCCTGTTTCCGCTCGTGCCATACTCATAAGTGATGTCCGGGGGGCAATCGATAGATGGCGGACTGCTAGGTTCAACTATGACAGTGACAGTATCAGAGGCGGTGTTACCAGCTTGATCTTTCACTGTCAAAACGTACTCGTACATTCCAGCCTGCAGAGCATCAACTTGTATTGATATCGATCCGCCAGTCCATCCACCCGAACTTATGGCGTTACCATCTCTGCTAATCACGTATGAATTAGGATAAGAATCAAACGGACTCCAGCTGATGATGTGGCCCTCGCTGCCGATTTCGTATTGAATATCTGCAGGGCTGTCCAGTAGCGGAGCGTTCGACGAATCAACGAGTACTACTACATCGTCTGACGCTGAGTTTCCAGCCATATCATAGACTTTCAGTCGATAGGGATACTTCCCTGCTGCCAGACCGCTAAGAGCCACCTGAATTGTATCTCCTGTCCATGAACCTGAGCGAACGATGCTGCCATTCCGCGTAATCACATATCTGTCGGGATACAAATCTGAAGGTTCCCATATAATGTACCTGCCTGAGGTTCCCTGCTCTAAGGAGACATCGGGTTGTGGTTGGACCTGAGGTGACACACCTGGGATGACATCCACATAGACGATATCAGAGGCTTGATGTCCAGCCTCGTCCTTCACTGTGATAATGTACTCGTAGACGCCAGCACTCAGACCATCTAGGCTTATCGTTATGGCATCCGTTGACCACAAGCCCGACTTTACGTGGGATCCATTCTTCTTGATAGTGAACGAGTCAGGATAGTTGTCTGTTGCATACCAAGTAATCACAAATCCGATCATACCCTCTTCGAAGGTAAGATTGTCGGGGCTCGAACAGCTAGGCGCAATCGGCTCTAGAACGAATACTAAAACGCTATCTGATGCTGAATTGCCGCTTAGGTCCAAAACCGAAATTGAATACACATAGTTTCCAGCAGATAGACCATCGACAACAATAGAGATAGAGCCTCCGGTCCAATCACCTGAGCGGACGAGGCTCTCATTTCGGTATATCTTGTAGGAGTCAGGATAGGAGTCTGCGGCGTTCCAAGTTATCGAGTTACCCAGAGCGCCCTCCTCATATGTCACGTCTGTCGGATGGTCAACGTCTGGCGGTGTCGCTACTGAGACGTGTACTAGCACAGTGTCAAAAGCCAGGTTTCCGCTTATATCCAGAAGCAACAGCGTCAGGTTGTGAGTACCAGCTATGTACGCACTGACATCTACTACAAAATCGGAACCATCCCAGGAGCCTGACTCGACATGGATGTCGTCATGCCACATTTCGTAGCATGTAGGATGATCATCGGAAGCCTCCCAAGTAACTATGTGGCCAAGGCTACCTTCCTCGAAGTAGATATCATCAGGACCGACCAGAAGTGGGGGACTCTCGTCGATGATGACCTCGAAGACCTTGACATTCACAGCGTCGCTGCTACTGTGACCCGCGAGGTCGTATACCGTCAGACTGTAGACATAGAACCCTGGCGGCATTCCATCAACTGCATATTCTATTCTCATGCCAGACCATGAAGCTGATTCAAGTACAGAACCATTTCTCTTTACTACATAGTGGCTTGGATAGGAGTCGCTTGGATTCCACACAATGAGATGACCTGTAGTTCCCTCATCATAGTTCAAATCTGGAGGACTGTCCAATAGGGGCGCGCAGGGCTCTTCGACAATTACACTCACCGTTTCAGCCGCCGAGTTGCCAGAGGCATCATAGAGGGTGATGACATATTCATAGGATCCCGCGGACAGCTCATCGATATCGACACTCAGTGTACCTGTGCTCCACATTCCCGAATCAATGGCAGAGCCATCACATGTGATCAAATAGGTGGCAGGATATGCATCAGACACAGACCACGATATCGAGTGGCCGCTCTCTCCATACTCAAACTGAAGGAAGGAAGGACCTGTTACTGAAGGTGGAGTTGAAGTTTCAACAGTCACGAAAACTGAATCACTCGCGCTTGTCCCACCGCTCTCGGTAACGACAAGTGTGAATTCGTAGAGGCCCGGAGCAAGGCCATCCACATCAGTTCCTATATCGTCTCCAGCCCAGATGCCACCCTCCAGCAACAGTCCGTTTCGGTAGATTGCGTAAGACAACGGATCCAATGAACCTGCACTCCAAAGAATTGAGTGTCCCTTGCTATTCTCCTCATATGAGAAGTCCTCAGGATGTGAGATGGTTGGACCCGCTGATGGTGAAGGCGAGGACTCGTCCTGTTCGGTTCCTGTTCCTTGAGGAATCACGTTTACCTCGACAGTGGAATTGCTGACATTCCCGGAGGTGTCTTCTACCGTTAACTGGTAGTAGTAGATATCTGCAGCCAGCATGTCAATGTTGACAGAGATATTGGAACCGTCCCACACTCCAGACCTGATAATGGCACTGTCACGCTTGATTTCATAAGAATGAGGATTGCTTTCCCAGATAATCCAGTATATCGAATTACCAAGATTCCCTTCGGTATAGGTGACATTCTCATGGGGCTCAATCCAGGGCGGTGTCACATCAATCTCAGCGTCGTTCACTATCACCATTACACTGTCACACGCCCAGTTAGAATAGGAATCTGTCACAATGAGGGTGTAGTTGTAAGAACCAACCGGCAGTCCACCAACGCCTATTCGTATAGAGCTGCCATCCCAAGTTCCTGACTGAACGATGCTTCCGTTTCTTAGGACTCGATAGCTATGCGGGTGTAGGTCGTCAGGATGCCACTCAATCCATCCACAGAGTAATCCTTCTTCGTAGATAACGTCGTTCGGACTGTCAACAGTGGGAGGGGTCCAGTCAGACACTTTCGTGGTGACGACGACATAGGCACTGTCTACTGCAAAGTTACCGGCACTATCATAGACCAGTATGGTGTAGTTGTATGTGTCAGGTGAGAGCCCATCTACCGATATCTCTATGCCAAATCCATACCAGACTCCTGTCTTAATCAGAGTTCCATCGCGGAATATCTCATAGAAATCTGGGTGAGCGTCTGAGGGTGTCCATCTCAGCTTGTTACCAGTTTCATCCTCCTCATAGAGGATCTCTTCGATGTCATTTATTGTGGGTGCAATACTTGGGTCTACTGTTACAAAGACGGTATCAACTGCTGAGTTACCGAAGGAATCGAAAACCTCAATCGTGCAGTTGTAGACGCCCTCCAAGAGACCATCCACACCAAGACCTACCGATGAAGATTGCCAGCTCCCCGTCTTCACTATCGCACCATTGCGGTATATGGTGTACTGTCCCGGATTCTCGTCACTCACGTCCCACTGAATGCTGTTGCTTGGTGTTCCGAGCTCGTAGCAGAGGTCATCAGGTTGTGTCAAGGTAGGTGGAGTCAAATCCACAATCCTTTCAGTAACATGAACCATAACGGCGTCGCTCACACAATTCCCAGAAGTGTCATAGACTACTGCCGTGTAGTTGTAGAGGCCCGGACTAAGACCATCTATCCCTATGACGACCGCGTCACCGTTCCACGAATCAGAATGAAGGAGTGTGCCATTCCGGAAAATCTTGTATTCCGCGGGAAAGTCATCAAATGGGTTCCAGGTTATCAAGTTTCCTGTCGAATCCTCCTCATATTCAACGTCTGGAGGACTATCTATTGTTGGATCTATTTCGTCAACAAACTTCTCATTGACTGTAACCGTGACCGAGTTGCTAGCAGAGTTCTCGGCGATGTCGTAGACAATGAGCCTATAGACGTAGATACCTGGCGAGAGTCCATCAATCCCGACTGAGATTTGCCCGCCGGTCCATGAGCCAGACTCGATGACAACTCCATCACGTATTACATCATAGGAATCAGGATACTCGTCGGAGGGTGTCCACGTGATGCCATTGCCTGTTGTTTCTTCTTCGTACTCGATGTCAGGCGGAGCGTCAATTGTGGGAGGAGTGCTATCCACGAATTTTTCTGTAACACTTACAAAGACCGTGTCTGAAACGCTATTGCCTCCGATGTCCAAAACGATGACGGTGTAGTTGTATAGAGCAGGCAGTAGTCCGTCAATTCCAATTGAGATGTCTAGACCATCCCATGTGCCAGACTCCAGAAGCGTTCCATTGCGAACTATCTGGTACTGGTCAGGATACTCATCATTAGCGGTCCAAGTTATGGAATGGCCAGTCGTTTCTTCCTCATATTCGATGTCAGATGGACTGCCAAGTGAGGGCGGAACACTGTCAACAAACTTCTCTGTTACATTGACCCAGACAGTATCTGTCGCCGAGTTCAGACCTTCGTCGACAATTCTGAGAGTGTAGTTATATAGCCCCATTGCCAGTCCGTCCACGCCTATCGAGATGTCGCCGCCATCCCACGCCCCCGAGATGATTGTTGATCCATTCTTCAGTAATTCATAGGACAGAGGATATTCGTCGTAGGCCTCCCATGTGATCAAATGTCCAGTACTCTCCTCCTCATACTCGATGTCTGATGGGCTGCTAAGAGTTGGAGGAACCGTATCAACAAGCTTGGGTGTTACGTTAACCCAGACCGAATCCTGTGCCCAGTTGCCAAAAGTATCGTGGACTACGATGCAGTAATTGTAGAGCGCAGCAGATAGACCATCCACCGAAATAGAGATGCTTTCGCCTGACCACGATCCACTCTCAAGGGCACTGCCATTTCGTAGAATCTCATATGAGCATGGATTTGCGTCTGCAGGATTCCATTGGATTGTGTTGCCGGTCATATCCTCCTCATATTGGATATCAGTAGGGCTGTCAATCTTTGGTGGCTCCTCATCTGTTGGAGTCGGATTGACCTTCACCCAGACAGTATCGGAGGCCGAGTTTCCGCTCTCGTCAAACACGGTGATTGTGAAATTATAGAGTGCTGGGCTTAGCCGGTCAACGCTGACTGTGATCTGTGACCCCGACCAGTCGCCGCTCTTGACCATTGTCCCATTCCTATGAATGATATAATAACTCGGATGTGCATCTGATGGTGTCCAAGTTATGCTGTGGCCGAGAGTTTCGGCCTCATACTCAATGTCGGGTGGAGAATCAATTGTCGGCTTCACAGTGTCCACAATAGTCACAATAACGACATCTGATGCCTCATTACCGCCTACGTCAGCAATCACGATGCCGTAATAATAGACGCCCGGAAGGAGACCGTCCACACAGACTATGATATACCCGCTTACCCAATTGTCAGACTCGATCTTGATGTCATTTCTATAGATGCTATAATTGGCAGGATGAGCATCGCTAACGGCCCATTCGATCTCATTGCCAATCGCACCTTCCTCATAAGTTATGTCTGAAGGACTGTCCAAGACCGGAGCAGTTCCGTCAAATACAAGAACATTCACCTGATCAGATACTGCATTTCCTCCTTCATCAACGACCTCGAGTGTCACGTTGTGTGTCCCAAGCAAAAGACCGTCAAGAGAATAGGTTATCGTCTGTCCAGAAACACTCCATAGACCAGAGGTCATGACTATGTCATTGACAAAGACTGCATAGGATTGAGGTAGCAGATCATAGGCCTTCCACGACAGTGTGTGACCCGTGGACCCTTCTGCGAACTCAACATCCTCTGGACTTGTTACTACAGGAGGTGTTGAGTCGTCCAAAACAGTGACTAAGACAGTGTCAGCGGCCGTATTACCGCCTATGTCACTTACAACGATTGTGTAGTTATACGCTCCTGGAGTGTGACCATCTACACAGATTACAATCGTTTCTCCAGTCACGTTCCATGGTCCCGAAACAAGCAAAGCGCTGTCCAAGAACACTTCATAACTAACTGGATCACCATCGGAGGGCGACCATTCGATACTGTGACCGGTTTCCCCGTGTTCGTACGTCACATCAGCGGGATGATTTAGTATCGGAATAGTATCATCGAAGACCTCCACCATCACGCTATTGAACGCGCTGTTCCCACCAGCGTCGATTACAACTAGAGTGTAGTTGTATATCCCCACCTCCAGTCCATCCAGGAGTACAGAGAATCCCTGTATATTTGCGGTCCAAGTGCCAGATTCAATGACAATGCTATCGAGGAAGATTTCGTAGTTCGATGGATGGTCATCCTCCGCTGTCCAATCTATGACGTAACCAGACTCTGATTTGCCGAAAGCCATGTCTGGAGGACTGGTCAATACAGGGATGGTGCCATCCATTACGTCCACCATAACGGTGTCCCGTGCGACATTTCCTGCAGCGTCCCAGACAACAATGGTAATGTTATGGACTCCAAACGGATAGCCATCAAGCGACAAAGTGACCGAGAGTATATCATAGAACCAGACCCCCTCACGTATGACGGCTCCATCCGAATAGACCTTGTAGGACCCGGGATGCCTGTCTGTTGCATTCCATGTTATCGAAAAGCCCGTCGTGCCTTCGTAGAAGCCTAGGTCATCTTGCTCATTCAGGGACGGTGGAACATCATCGGTCCACAGGGTGGGATATCTATCTACGCTTGCCGCCATTCCCTCGACGGAATAGTAACCAACTCCATCGTAGTCACTCCAGTAGTTGCCCTGAGATACGCCATCATCCCACTGGTTGTCAAAGCCATCATCCTGCGCATTCTGATCCCCATTCCATCCTATGTAGTTCATGTATAGTAGATTAGCTTCCGACCGTGAATCAACAAGAATCCCCCTACGACGGTTGTTCTCTATTATGTTATTCACCAGTGTACACATATCACTGTCGCTGAGTGATATGGCTTCCCACCTGTTGCAACAAAATGCGTTGCCAGCTACGTATGCACCCGTACACCATTCGAGTATCAAACCAGCCTGTCTACTCCGATTTACACTATTACCAATGAAACGGAAATTATTGCATCTTTGTGCAAGAACTGCCGTGTAACCCGTGTCGTAGATTGTACAATTCTCAATCCAGCTATCATGGGTGTCTTCAATGTGTATTGCCAAGCCGATTGCATCATGGATGTACATCTCCACAAGTTTCACATCCCAGCAATTGCCCACGTGCATAGCTGTTGAAGGACGATTATGGAGATAGGTCCCGAAGAAGGTCACATTGACGGAGTTGCTAATTGCAAGCCCCCATCCATCGGCATCAGTGTAGTTACCCCCCTCTACTCGGGTGTGATTCACTTTCCACAGGCTCAGTGACGACCATCCACTGTCAAGAACGGTGCAGTTCTTAACCAGGAAGTGAAGTGAATCATGGATGCCTATTCCATTCTCCGAACAAGCATATACCAGATTATCGCTCAGAGTAGCGTGTTCGGAATAATAAGAGCGTATGCCCCACCAGCCACTTCCGTGTATGGTATTGCCACTGACTTGGAAGTAATAGGAATCTCCAACCCGAATGCCATCTTCTTGATTCAGATAGACCGTGTTATGGGTGATATTACAGTACCATCCGCTGTATAGAGATATCCCAGTCCACACAGTGTCATAGATAACATTCGAGCTTATACGGACATGGTCTGAGTGCCACACTTCAATCCCGTGACCACCAGCATCATAGACTAGGTTATTCTCAATGAAGCAACTCAACGAATCTCCAACGGCTATCCCATGCTCGTTATTGCTATAGACAGTGTTGTTAGAGATATCCATCGAATCACAACGCAACACGAACAATCCATGCCAGCTATTGAGGTACAGGGAGTTGTTGTACACATAGCTCTGTTCGCAGTCTTCGAACCAGAGACCAGACTCCTGGTTAGAGAACACCTCGTTGCCATCTGCCAAAACATTGGAGCTTGAAGTCACCCAAATCCCTTTGTAGCGGTTGAAGGAAACCAAATTCCCAATGAGGGTAACGTTTTCTGAAACATCAACACGGATACCCCAGTGGTTACCATGGCTTACATTGTTAGCTGAAATCAGCGAGTGATCTGAATCGTATATGGATATGCCCGGGAACATACTGCCTGTTACATCACAGTCTAGGATACGCAAGCTAGGGCAAAGACGAGCCTCAATACCGTACTGTGAGCCATCGATGCCTACATTTTGAATCGTGCACTGTGATGATGAATACAAAGCCACTCCCACTGCACTTTCAGTGATGGTCATATCTCGGAATGAACACTGAGACCCGAAAAGTATCTGCATTGCCACTCCCTGAAACTCTCCGCCCTCTACTGTCACATTCACACATTCCGCCAAGATGACCTGACCAAAAGATGACCCATCCACCACAAGATTAGAGGTCTGATGGAAGTAACCAAGAGGTAATCCGTTCACCACGTTAGCATCAAAACTATGATCAACATGAGACTCATCTGATCCGGATATGCGAACTCCGCAGCCAGTGAAATCATTCCCGTTGAGATTGCATTGACTGCTCTCGCGAAGATATACACCATATCGAGATGATTTGAACACACAATCTGAAATGTTAGATGCATAAGAATTCCAAAGGTAGATACCGTATCTTGTTTCGAACTCACATGAGATTATCAATGCGTTCCGGCAGTTCACAAGATAGATTCCTGTGCCTCCTCCACCAAAGGATGAGAAATGTGAGTTTTGAATAATAAAGAAAGCATCAACGTTCTCAATTCTTACGGCGATTCCATTGTGGCTGATACTAAGTCCATCAATTACATATGGGTCGACCGCAGTGCCGCTACCTGGCCAGCCTTGGATTGCAAAATCCTCATTGGAGTAGATCTCCACAACATTGACCACTCCAACAAGAACTGTGTCACTAGAATACTGACCAAGTGTATCGTTAACCAGTATTGTATAATTATACACGCCAACAGTATGCCCTGAAACATCAATTCCTTGAGATGATGAATCCGATAGCCCCTCCACAATCTCTGTCCCGTTCAGCAGAATCTTGTACCCATGCAGGTTATAGTCTGACAGTTGCCAAGTTATTTGATGCCCAGTCGTTCCTTCGACGTAGCTGAGATCCGCAGGACCAATGATTATCGGGGGCAGGTCTGCTGTTACTGTCACAGTTGACGTCGCAGTCTTGCTATTGCCGGCTTGGTCTACGGCTCTTGCTGTAACGTTGTGGGTACCGACTTCAAGTCCATCAATGTTCGATTGGAATACTTCGTATGAACAGCGCCAATCAAAAGCTGTATGCAGAACATCATCAATCCAAATCTCAAAGTAGTCTGGATGTAGATCATAGGCTTGCCATTGGATGATGTTATCTGTTTCAAGCTCCATGTATTCATATTCAGCTATGCCCGTGACTTCTGGAGCTGTATCATCGACCACGGGAACCTCTCCCGCCCGAAAGACATTATCAGACCGATCTTCCCCAATCATTCCCCGATCATGCGTACGTATTTGGACCATATACGAGTCCATTTCTTGCCATATGGAGGTATCCCAGTCATATGAAGTAGTTCCTAGACCTCTCGCGTATAGCTGGAAGGTGAGTCCGTAGTCATTGGAGATGTAAACATCGTGCGTGAATTGATGATCGATGTTGAGTGAACTTGCAGCCCAAGAAATAGTGTAAGCGCCAACAAGAGTTTCTCCACCGTTTGGGGAAACTACCGTCACGTCAGGAGCGAAGAAATTGCGGAATGTGATATTTAGCCATTGAGTTTCGAACTGCATCCCTGCATCATTTCGGCCCACAAGTATCACATCGCGAGTCGTGTTCTTGCCAAATGAAGCAGTATCGAACGTAAGCCAGTCATTCTCAGCACTGGTTTCGACAAAGTCACGGGTGTCTACAACTAGAGTCCATAGGCCATCGTCTACAGAGTAGTCGAAACTCCCCACGGCAATGGTACCCGAACGCTCAGCTACGAATGATCCAACCTCTGGATTACGGCTCGTGGCCATCTGGTTTCCCACAAGATTATTTGAGTACGCCCACTCACTACTGTCAGTGTCTGCCCACCAGACCATCACATCACAATCGGCATTTGTAAAAGACACCTCTATGCGAACCTCATCACCTTCTTTGATGCCGTCAACGTACATCCAAGAGAATAGATCTGGGTCTATTGGATACATGCTGAACACATCTGCCCAGTAGGGGGGAACCAACACATCCTGAGTATGCTCGAAGTAGACGCCAGATGCGAATTGTAGATTGGTCTGACTGATGGAGTACTCAGGTACAGCATCGACCGAGGGCATGGCCCAGGAACCGTTCACAGTAACGTGATCGCCCACTAGTATATCATGTTCGGAAACAGCAGATGGATTGCTGTCCCATAGTGATGACCATGTCAGATCTGGACTAGGTTGAGGGAGCTCCGCCAACCAGACGAACGTCAGATTGAATTGCTGAGGAATACAGCTATATCCCGAATCATAGGCTGCAAGCATCAGGTAGTATTTGCCAGCAACCGAACTACCGGGATCATAAATGAGAGTATTTGTACCTGCTCCTGTACCCTCTGGGCTGAACAACGGAGTGTCAGGATTATCATCTGAAGAGTACCCATCATCCGTGCTAGCGAGGAGGTGATAGCTAGTTGACCGGAGATACATATCTATGGGAGAGCCACCTGAGTCAGATATTGTCCTGAAGACCAGAACCTCTGCTTGAGTATACGGGACATCTATAGCAAAGGAGAGATATCCGCCCCAATCAGCGCGTGTATCGGATCTGATCGAAACAGACGACATGATAGCTCCGTTCTCGTATGGTGTGTATTCTAAGCCAAACTTGTCAACTATGGTGTCTCTGACCCCTTCCTGAGCAGACGCATTGTAGACTGCCATGTAGGAATACGGCACCTGATGCAGAAAACCACTTGTTGTATCAGAGAATTCGATGAATCCCTGGTGGATGCCCGGTTCAGCGTCAGTTGGAAGATTGAGCTGGAAACTAATGGAGTTGTCAGCACCATCAGATATCGACATTGAGGAGCTGCTTTGTCGGTTCCAGATGCTCACCTCAAGATAGAGGTGGTGGCTTCCTCCGCCGCTGGTGTCAGGGTCATGAACCACAAGTGTAGGAGTATGATCAAACAGATTATCAATCGAAGCAATATCTGCAATCCGCAGCCATAGCGCTTTTGCATCATGTCTGTCTGTGGTTATGACTCTTATCTGATCTCCGAAGTTGATATCATCGACATAGTGATTCACAACGCCGTTTCCATCGGAGTCCTCCCAGTCTATTAGCTCTATCCAGAAGTTGGACGTTTCGGGACAGGATCTGAGGCTCAGTGTTGCATAAGGAGAGCTCATCAGATTGTTATGGATGGATGCTTCGAGTACGTCTGTAAGATTGTGGAAACCGGAATGTGTTACTCCAGCAACATCGTAGCAGTAGCTGTCTATCTCGTACGTGAGTGGACCCTGGCCGACATAGTGCCATGCTGTAACAGAGCTGAATGCAGTCAGGTTATTGACCGATCCGTCGTATCCCTTGGTTTCCATCGTCATCGTTGCCGAATCGCCTGGATACACATTTCCGAAGAATAGGCTGGCACTACCAAGGTCCTGGGGGTGAGAGGGAGATGTTTGGTGAATACCGGCCCAATTCATGAACATCCAATCAGACCAAGCATCATTCATTATCTGAGCGTAGTTGTTGTAGCTCTCGTTGGACTCGAAATAGTAGTGACCTGCGGAGCGAGTTTCGATTGCCATGATTGCCGTTTCAAGATCAACCATTCCATGGCCCTGGACAAAGGCATCATATCCAAGGTCTCGTGCACTTGACAGGAGAATCTGCTTCAGAGTCAGAGAGTCAGTTGGCATTCCATTGGCAGAGAGGGCTTCGAGGATGAGTGCTGCTGCCCCTGAAACAACAGGACAGGAGAAACTAGTACCGTGCCACCACTTGTAGGATTGACCACCCAAGAGAACATTCTGCAGTGCCGAAGATGTAACACCTGCACCAGGAGATACTATATCAGGCTTGACAAGACCAACTAGAGATGGACCGTTCGAACCAAAGTACGCATTCAATCCGGCTGAAGTCTCCGACAGCGCTGAATGGGTAGACCACACCGATCCGACCGAGACCACTGCGCCAGAGGTTGCTGGGGGACTCGAGGTTAAGTACCCGGCGCCTGAGTTTCCAGAAGAGAACAGAAATAGAGTGCCTGGATTGTCGGGATGAGCAAAACCAGGTGCGGACACGAGGTCCCAAGTCATAGTCAGAAAAGTCAGGTCAAGATACGAACCCTGTTCATAGTTCCAAGAATTGGATACGAGATCGGCCTTATGCTGTCCTGTATACTCCCAGTAGCCAGATGTAGCGTTCAGATGGAAGCCTGCTGACCAAAACAGAGCACCCAAGTCCGATCCTGAGGTCACACCCTTGACAGCCATGAGATTCGCACCAGTGGCAATGCCGGGTAACTGGTACAGAGAGCCGTTCTGGTAGATTTCATGCTCCATCACACCTCTTGAACCCAGCGCAGATGCAACAATCTGGCCATGGCTGTTCTCAGAGGTATACATCAGAGCGAAAGCCATCGCATCAGACCTTATGCCACAGAACAAAGGCTCGTCTGCAAAGAATCCAGGATCATCGTATGCCCAAGTTAACGAGCCCAGTCCCCAATCGGTGATACCATCGTCATCTACGTCGGCGCTCAGGATGTTGTTTCCCGTCACTGTAAAAGTGTAACCTTCGTTTATGTCATCAACGAAGCTCCAATCCATCTTACCCGATATCATGTCCCGATCCTCTTGGACACTGAGGTCTATACTCCGGTCATATGCCGCCCAATTCCACATCTGAGTCCAGGCAATAGAACCATTCCAGTCTATTACTACTTCTTGTCCGTCAATGATGAGTGCGGGAGCAAAAACCTTGGCGTATCGGTCTTGCCTCTGCTCATGTACCCAGCCTACCCGGTAGTCTTGCCCGGTGGGTGCCGGTATCTGCCAGTGCTTCCACATCTCATTGTAGACAAACTCCGAAAACTGAGGTATATCCCAATAGTACTCATAGGCTCCAATGAAACCGAAATCGGTTCCCTCTGGATACCCGTTTCCGTATGGCGGAAGAAGACCCATGAGATATCGAGTTCCGCCCTTGGTTGTTCACAATAGGGTCCCAACCTGTGGTGTTAATATAGTAGTTTCCTCCACTCTGATAGGTGAGTACGTTGCCCTCAGCGAGCCAAGCATCCGGATCTACTAGTACCGAAGAATTGGCTCGAACCATGAGTTGGATTCCCCATCCTGTTGGATCGTAGGAGGTTGGCCTTCCGTATTCGTCAACGGACATCGCTGTTTGCAGATCGGGGTGACTGAAGTCGGTTCCGCTGTCAACCACACCTACCGTCACTCCTGAACCGTTGTATCCAGATGCGTAGATCCCGTTTGCTCCTATCAGATCTCGGGTCTCTAACGAGTTCAGTCCTTTTGAAGCAGTGGTATCAAGCGAATCTGCTCTGTTCTCCACGATATCTGCCTTCACATACAGCACACCTTCGTTCTCTCCAAGACGACGAAGTTCTCTTGCAGATGAGATAGATGCATGAACAACGACCGCGGGTCCTAGATTCATCTTCCACTTCACCCCAAACTCCTCCTCAAGAGCTTCAGCAATATCTTCGCTAGAAACATAAACTATCACATTCGAGTCCCCACATGCTGTCTTCACTACGGAATCTGGTATCTCTTCAGTTTCGAGATACTCCTGCAAAACGGCGTCGTACTTCTGATCAGGTGGTTTCAGAGTTTCTGATGAAGCGGCCTCAAACCCTTGAAGTGACACATCGGTTGAGTAGACGGCGGGTGAGTCAGAAGGTGAAGACGAAGTTGTTTCTCCGGTCAGTGGGGTCTTGAAGTATAGAGAGTTTTTCTCCATGCGGATGAATTCGCCAGGTACTCTCTCCGCTAGGCGGAATGGCCCAGACGTGACTAATTCGTCCCAACTAGGGCTCCAAGTATAGGGGTCAACTCCGGCCAGCTGATGCTTTGGAAGTACTTCTAGCTTTCCGAGTGATGTGAGGTGCCAGTAGGACTCCCCAACAAACTCAACAACTAACTGATAGTCTGTTGGAGCATATGCTGCGTATAGCCCCTCTTGTAAGAACTCGCCACCCACTAGACCGTGTTCGAAGTAATAGTTAATTGTGAATGCGGCGTCTTGGGCTGTTAAGGGCATTCCGTCACTCCAAGAAGCATTGGTGACAAAATTGAATTTGAATCGCGTATGCCCTTCTGGCACAGCGGGGTTGTCCCAATATGTCTCAGCAACGTAAGATTCGGCGAGCCATGGAATCAGTTCACCGTCTGGTGTGCGTTTCAACACTCCGTCATAAAGCTCTTGCTTGAGGGATGAATCATAAACACTCAGAGAGATTAGTAGATTGAAATTATCTCGATCCAAGGGTAATGCCCATCTAAAGGACCCGCCATAGGGACCACCAAGGCTTTCTTTAAGATGAACCCTCTGATTCGTCCACCAGCTGGCTGCTCCATCAGCAAAATCATTGACGTGTCCCTCAAATCTGTCAGTTCTATACGCAGAGATCACATTATTCTCATACGCAATGATGAGGGGACATTCATACGCCAATATTCGCTGCATCTCGATTGCTGCGTCGTAGACATCTTGGTAGTCGGCCGAGTGAAGGAGCTGATTGCGCCACGAATCGTATGTTGCGTTTCGGAAGTTTGGGAAGTTAAAATACGGCTCGTCAGCGTACTCGGACCAGAATTCGTACGCCAACCAATCAACATCAAGGTCGTCGAAAGTTGAGCCGAGAAATGCAATGTCATAGTCACCGTGATGATAGAGAGTCTGAATGAAAGTGAAATAGTCCTTGGGCACAGAGATGGCATCAATGCCTAGACTCTGCAGAGCCCCCGCGCCATAGTCACCAATCTGCATAGCTATGCTTGAAGCATCTGCTGATACAACTTCTACTGAGAAATCGGTTCCATCAGGCGCCTCTCGATACCCATCACCGTCAACATCAAGAAAGCCTGCGGCGTCCAGCAGTTGATTCCCCTTACTTGGATTGGGATTGTAGTAGGAGAATGTCAACTGTCCCTCTATGGTGAACGGGTTTATCTTAGGCACAACGGCATCCAATGGCTCAGAGAGGCCATCCCACACGTTATCGGATATTCCTTGTTTATCGAGTGCAAAAGCCATTGCTCTACGAAAGGCAGTGATATTCAGGGGATATTTGTCACAGTTTATCGTCATATACCCGTATCCGTTTCTTGGGGTGGTCATGATTCCGATGTCCTGAGAACTCTGCAGGGTATCCAAAAAGGTCGGATGAATCATGTCGCCAACAACATCCGCCTCATCGTTCAGAAGGGCATAGACCTTCTCATCATCGTTCCAGACGGTCTTGAAAACCAGTTCATCAACAAACGGTCCAGAACCGTCAGGGACTGACTCCGCTCTCACAGGCAGAGTTGAAGATGTTCCAAAAGCACACAGAAAGCATACAAGCATAGCTAGAGCTACGAGACTCTCTCTCATTCTCATCTACAAACACCCGCTTCCCTCAAGCTGGTAATCAACTGCAGTACTGCAACTAGATAATAAATCCTTCCTGATTACATGAATCGACCGAATCTGCGAGAAATCGACCAACCGGTTCATATCACGACATTCGGTTTCTGTCTTAGGGATTGTTAATACGTTACGATAGCTTGAATACTATCAAGCTCCTTGTACAGGCGATAATGGGAGGAGAATCAGTCTGCAGAACCTCATTGCATCA
>CAYYQL010000046.1:0-19599 GCA_964473825.1 uncultured archaeon | reverse complement strand
TCTCTTCATTGACCCTGATGTCGCGAACATACTGAGGGAAACTCTCTGTTTCGTGAACACACACGACTGGTTCACCATTGACTGTATGTTCTATTGCCCAGAACGGACACATTGCTTCGCACATGCCGCAGTGGTCGCAGAGATGCTCATCAATATCAAGAATTGATCTTTGTGCAACCTCTTCCCCGTCTATTATTGTCATCTCTTTGTCGACGAGAGAAATCGCGCCTGTATGACAGACCGTTGCACAAATGCCACATCCTCTACACTTTTCTCTGTCCACAGTCAGCAGGAAGTGTTTTGTGTAGAGCCCCCGTTCGATGACCAGCGCATTGTCAGTTTCTGTCTTTTTCAGTCGTAGTGGCAAATGTCTATCCTTCCTCTATCGGCTAGCTATATTGTGACCGAGATGAGTTTCGCAATAACGTACATATTAAATCTGTTTTGTAATGAGACAAAAACTTGGCGGGGGTATCCTCCTTGGATAGGTCAACTCTATATGTTCCTTGTTTCGGTATAGGCCTTACTATCTTCACGCATCTGCGTCTTCTTCCCAGATTCTATTGAATCAACTGCTCATCTTCTCGACCGTCCTAAGCTAGTCCCACTATTCGCGAGTGGGGAAGATGCGATACTTTTATCACGGGTTCATTCTTCCCCGATATGAAAACATGCATTTCGAACTGGCTGAGAGTGGATAACGTGAAAGGATTTGCGAACAATATATTATACATCAACCTTAGCACTGGAAAAACAAAGACCGAACCGCTAGGGGAGGAGATGGCCAGAGACTTCCTCGGTGGTGCCGGATTCGGTATCAAGATGATTACTGATCATCAGCGGCCTGGCACAGATGCCTTTGATCCCGAGAATCCTATAGTATACTCGTGTGGCACATTCTGTGGTATGATGGTGCCCGGGAGCGCCAGTAAGTGGGGTGTCGCTGCAAAGTCGCCCCAATCACAGGGACTTGGAGAGGCATATTCAACTGGATTCTTTGGCTCGGAACTGCGGAGAGCTGGATATGATATCGTCATGGTGACGGGAAAGGCTGAGCGACCGTCATATATCTACTTGGAGGATGACAGTGTCCAGATCCTTGACGCCGGCCATCTGTGGGGTAAGAGTAATTGGGAAACAGAAGATGCAATCAAATCGGACCTGGGAGATCCAGGGGTGAGAGTTGCATCTATCGGTCCGGCAGGAGAGAACCTCGTCCGCTTTTCAGCCATCATCAATGACCGACTCAGAGCTGCCGGGCGCACCGGAATGGGTGCGGTCATGGGGTCCAAGAACCTCAAGGCCGTTGCAGTGAGAGGTTTCAATGATGTTGAGGTTGCAGATGTTGACGGCTTCAAAGAGATGGCATTTGAGATCTACTCAAACTCAAAGGGCCCCGCCACTGAGAAATACCGGATTCTCGGTACTGCTGCTAATGTTCTGACACTGAACAAACAGGCTGCCATGCCTACAAGAAACTGGCAAGATGCAGTGTTTGAGAAGGCCGACAAGATAAGTGGAGAGGCTCTGAATGAAATGCATGTAGAGAAGATACAGGGCTGTGACAGCTGTGGAATGCGCTGTGAACATGTTGCCTTTGTAAAAGAAGGCCCATTCAAAGGTGCAATCGGTCGTATTGAGTATGAGCCGACCTATGCTTTTGGTTCGTGTACAGGTGTTGACAGACCAGACGCCATTGTTCGGGCAGTACAGCTCTCTGATCTTTATGGTACAGATGCGCTATCAACAGGTGTTGTGATCGCATTTGCCATGGAGGCCTACGAGAAGGGAATCATCACCAAGAAAGATACGGGCGGTATAGATCTCGAGTTCGGAAATGCTGAGGGCATGTGTGATATGATAGAGAAGATTGCCCTTAGAGAGGATATTGGCGATATCTTGGCTGAAGGTGTGGAACGTGCAGCTGCGAAGCTAGGAAAGGGCTCAGAGAAGTTCGCCATGCATATCAAAGGTGTAGAGATGACGGGTTATGATGTGCGGGGCCTTAAGACCTGTGCCCTAGGTTATGCTGTGTCCCGTAGAGGTGCCGACCATCAACGACATGGTGCCTACGGGCCCGATTTGAAGGGTCAGGTCGACCGGTTCAAGGCTGAGAAAGGAAGGGGTCAGCTTGTCATAGATGGAGAAGACCTCTATAGCGTCATGGACTCCCTCATCATCTGCAAGTTCTCTAGAGGAATATGGGACTACGAGAGTTATGCCAAGATGTACACTCTGGCCACAGGGATTCCCATGACTGCAGAGGAGATGCGACGCTGTGGCGAGAGAATCAGCAACTTGGCTAAGATCTACAACCTCCGGGAGGGCATTGGTCGTGAGAGGGACACCCTGCCTATCCGATGCATGACTGATCCAATCAAGTCGGGAGTTGCAAAGGGTTCCTTAGTCACTCAGGAGGAACTAGACCTTCTTCTTGATGACTACTATGAAACACGAGGTTGGTCAAGAGAGGGTATTCCATTAGACGCCAAGCTCAAGGAGTTAGGGCTTGAGAGTTATGCCGAGTACCTTAAGGAGTCGAAGAAGACAGACTCCAAGAAGAAAACTGGGAAGAAGAAGACCACGAAGAAGAAGACGAAGAAGGATTGATGGAGGTAACAGAATGACGAAAGCACACAAGTTTGTGAGTTGCGATCCAGATCTCTGCACTGGTTGTACTGTCTGTGAATATGCATGTTCCCTTGAGAAAGACGGGGTCTTCAACCCCATCAGGTCTCGGATTAGGGCGGTTCGTGTCTATCCGAGCAGTAATCTCGCGATAGCTTGCATAATGTGCGAAGACGCCCCGTGTGTCATCGCTTGCCCGAGGGATGCTCTGCAACAGAGTGAGAAAGACGGTCATATCATCGTCGATGAAGACAAGTGCAATGGATGTGGTTGGTGCGTTGAAGCGTGCGATTTTGGTGCCATCACGGTGGGCCCTGACAGAATTGCTATCGTCTGTGACCTTTGTGAAGGCGAGCCAAAATGCATAGAAGTCTGTCCAGTGGAGGCTATCTCACTGCAGAGCCGCGAAATTGTAGCACGGAAGTCTCGAATAGCTGCAACGACTGCACGAATTTTGGCAGCTGAAGCCGCAGAGGCCGAGAAATAGAACAAGTATGACAGAGCCTAGGCTCTGTCTCTCTCTTCTCTCATCTTCGCAGTCATGTTCTTGACCAAGCTCTTTACCTTTGCCTCTTCACCGTGAATTATGACTGTATCGGGGTCTTCCTCTTTGATTGAGAGGCCCAACTCTGAGGTCATTTCCTTTATTTCCTCCTCTCTGATTACCTCTCCTACTGTAAGGCGGATCCAGTAGTCTGCTCGTGGAACCCCCGGCGAGAACGGTCTTGCCCGAGATACCTCAGGCTCAGACTCTCTAGCCTGTTTGATTCTAGCTATCCATTTGTCCGCATATTCTGGACCCACTTTGTTCTCAGCAAGATAGACTAATTGTCCCTCTAGGTTGTTCAATTGCTCCTCCACCTCCACCATGGTGTCTTCATAGGTGGGGTCCGCCTTCAGGATGTTGATATTCCCGTGGACAGCCTTCAGTTTTGTCAGGAAGCCTGCAGGTATCTCGACATCTCTTTCCTTGAGATCGCCAAGCAATTCCTCCAAGACTCTCCAGACTGCGTAGTAATTCCACATGGTCTCTGCCTCCTAGACTCCCTCTTCTTCCCCTCTCTCCAGTTCCTTCAAGAGAGATGTGGGTTTAACCTTCAGGCTGTCCAGTCCGAGTTCCTCTGCTGGAATACCTAAGGCAAGTCCGAGTAGTTGTGGGTAGTGCAAGACTGGAATGCCGAATTCTTCACCATACTTCTTCTCAGCCATTGCCTGATTCCCGTCGTACTGCAGATGGCATGATGGACACACTGTTACAAGTGCGTCTGCTCCTGCATTTTTCACATTGTGAAGTTTTCTTCCAACAAGCTCAGTAGGAATATCCGTATTGACCGTGATTATCATAGCCCCGCAGCAGTCCCGCTCGCCCTCATATCTAACTAGCTTGGCCCCGGTGAGTTCAATCAGTTCATTCAGAAAGCGGGGATTGCCTGGGTCATCGAATTGGAGATACTTGCCAGGCATGAGCACGTGGCAGCCGTAGTGCCCTGCAATCTTGAGGTTCTTCAGAGGGCGCTTGATCCGTTTCCTTATATTATTCAGGCCAAAATCCTCCACAAGAGCACGAACAAGATGTTTGACTTCGATTTTGCCCTCGAACTTCCGGCCAATCTCAGCAAGCTCGGTGTTAACATGATCCCGAATTCCTCTGTTCTCCTTCAGGCTGATGTTTGCTTTTGCGAGTGCTCCAGTGCAACCAGTGCAGATCGCAAGAATATCAAGTCCCATCTCTTCAGCAATCGTCAGGTTCCTAGCGGCAAGAGCCAATGAAGACTCATGACTCACCATATCCACAGGGAGACCGCAACAACTAGCCCCTTTCATCTCGAGAAGCTCGATTCCGAGTTCTTTGCACACGCGTCTCGTGGCAACCTCATAGTCTGCTTCTCTATTGGGTATGACACATCCAAGGAAAAAGCTGTATCTGACAGGCTCGGCATGCTCCTCTACGTCTGGAATCGAGATGTCTTTTGGTTCTGTACTGCTCATTTTTCTTCCTCCTCCGCTTCTTCAGCTTCAGCAATTGCATTGAGCCCAGTGACCTTCATGAGCTTCTCAACCTCGACCTGATCAGTGTCTGGAATCGGTGGGAGGCCCTGTTTCTCTCTTTTCTTCATCTTGAAGCTGCTGACCTTTTGAGCCCATCCCGTTTTCACGATATTCTCAGCAATTTTCTGATATCCCTTTGGCACGTAACCTTTCTTCACAGCCAGATTCTGAAGCACTCTGATGATGTCTTTTGGAGTGACCCCTTGCGGGCACACCTCGGTACAGGAATAACACGTACTACAGAACCATAGCTCGGGGCTGGAGAGAAGGTCTTCAACTAGGCCGAGCTGAGCCATTCGTATGATTTTTCGAGGCCCTTGGTATTCATCACTGTGCTCTGCAATGATGCATCCTGCAGTACACGTACCGCACTGGAAACACAGTCTCAGGCTTTCGCCACCCGGTTCTCTCAACACCTCATGTTTGAACTCAGGATCTACAATAGCCGGCCTTCGACGCGATGCAGGTTCTTTCCTTTCTTTTGCTTCTTCAGTCATGTACTCCACTCACGGCTATCTTTGTAAGATGACTTCTGTCTTCGAACTAGCAGTCAGTATTAATATTTCCTAATGACGAATTTTAACATATGAAAAGACTATCGTGACTTAACATTCATCTTTGTTTCTTCACCCTCAAACGGGGTCAGTGGGCTTCATGGCCTGTCACAACTCACCTGACATTCTCTGGTAGAAGTGCTAGAGTTTGAGTCCCCAAAAGCCTGCTATCTGCTCTGCGTGTTGACTTGATATGACGCCTTCTTCGCCTGCTGGACCGCCGAAGATTCCCTCGATTTTGCCCTTCTCATCGATGAGATACGTTATACGTTTCACACCGAAACCGATGACACTCAGTCTACTGTACGCATCATACATCTTTGCGATTTCGAAATTCTCATCCACTAGTAGAGGAAACGGAAGGTTGTGTTTCTCTTTGAACTTCTGGTGTGAGTTTGCATCTTTACCAGATATTCCAAAAACAGGTATTCCGGCCTCTTGGAACGTTTGGTAGTTGTCTCGGATTGAACAAGCTTCTGCAGTGCATCCAGGTGTTTCATCTTTGGGGTAGAAATAGAGCACGAACTTGCTCCCTCTATGGTCTTTCAGTCTGAACGTATTGCCTGACTCGTCCACTGTCTCGAAGTCAGGTGCCTTATCTCCTACTTGAAGCATTTCTCACTTTCTCCTCATGATGATAGATTTTCAGCATTGCATTCTCTATAGCTTGAGTTCCCAGAAGCCTATTACTTGATCGGCATGCTCCTTGGTCTTGACCTTCTCGATACCATCGGGCCCGCCAAATACGCCTTCAATTTTCCCATTTTCATCGATGAGGAACGTTGTGCGAATGATGCCCATGTACTCTTTGCCATACATCTTCTTCTTTCCCCACACGTCATAGAGTTCTGCAATCTCATTATTCTCATCTATCAGAAGCGGAAATGGGAGTTTGTTCTTGGACTTGAAACTCTGGTGTGTCTTCTCTGAACCAGGGCCGATTCCGAAGACTCGAATATCATTTGATTGGAAGACGTCATAGCTATCTCTCAAGGAACAGGACTCCGCCTGACATCCAGTCGTGTTGTCTTTAACATACCAATAGAGAACTATCTTCTCTCCTCTGTAGTCGCTTAGTCTGAATTCTTCACCAGACTCGGTTGTGGTTTCGAAGTTTGGTGCTTTATCTCCAACTTTCAACATTGTCATCAAAAATGCGCATTAACAATGGTTAATAAACATTGTGGCCTTCTAGCAACGCTTAAAGGAGTAGGCGAGCGGCACAGCAGGAAGGATGGGCCACGATGAATGAAGGGATAGTTCAGCACAAGTCGTTGAATAGACACTTGGGTTTGGAGATATTTTGCCTCATTCTAGCTGGAGTAGGAGGGTATTTCCTGACCCCTCTGTTCATGCCGCAGTCTGACCTAGACCTTTTCGTAGTGATATCATGGTTCTTCTTGGTGCCGCTTGCAACCAGCTCTATCGGCTTTGCGATTGGTTGGAAGGGAAAGAAGGATGCCGTTGACTACACAGGTCGTCGATGGGATTTCGATCCCAAGCAGTATGGCATTGAGGAACTGGACAGCCTGTTGAAGGGCTACAGCAGGAGTTACTCACGCCTAATATCCGATTCGCAATTCTGGCACTTCTTTGTACCGGTACTCCTCATATTGGCAACCCTCGCTGTACCACTCTACTCATTCTTCTATATGACATGGCTTGTCGCCTATGTGGATGAGGTGACTGCCCTGCTGTTGGTGACGATATTTGCTGTGTCATCTTATGGCGGGTTTCGAGCAACATCCAACGATGCCTCCGAAGACTTCAAAATTCCCCCGATACGGGAGAATCTCGATCTGGCAAGAACCCAAGGGGACACGCCTGGAGTTTCTCAAGTGCGGATTGTGCTAGATACCGCTCAGCATAAGGATCTGGTAGTATATAGGGTGCCCCGCGTATTGGTTCGGATACGCGGCATTGAAGAGCACGCCTATATCGAGTCTTTGACTGAGGAACTAGGAGCTGTATCCAGCATCTTCTGTCGCCTGTTGAGTACTGATGACACACCGGCAGTTGATTGGTGGTGGACAAGCAGGGATCGCCTCTTCCGGAAACATATTGGAGGAGAGGATGAGGGATACTACGTCAAGCTTCCCGTGCCCACGAATAAGGAAAATCTAGGAGTGAAGGATGTATCTGAGTTGACTGCTAATGCCGTGGCGCTTGTGGTTATCGAGTCGATTAACCGTGACATCGCATCAGATGAATGCCGAGACATTCTGAGAAGACTCGATGTACCCGCGGACTATCCCTCTAACTGATTCCGGCGGATGGTGGTGGTTGTTGACCGATGAACCTCTGAACTTGGGGCGGCCGCTCATCTATCAGGCTCTGGTTCTCGTAGTTGTGTTACTCTGGGGATTCCATGCTGGTGACCGTGCGCAGTACCTTCTCCTAGTGTATCAGCAGAATCCGCATGACTGGTATGGCTTCTCCCTGATTTTAGTTGTCACTTTGGCCTTAGCCTCTGCATTGCTGTCTTGGTTCTTCAGGAGCAGGATCGCTATCGGCAGCACAGATTGGGACTATCGAGAGCGTGAGTTATCTTTTTCCGATTTTTGCAAGCTAGTTGAGCAGTACCGCCAGGCGTATTCGTCAGTACTAGTCGATCTTGACACGAACCTGCTGTTCACGTTCATATTCTTCGGTGCAGCATCAGTACTAGCACCTCCCGCTCTGGCCGGAGTTTCGGTTCTAGGTCTCGTGTACTCGCCCTATGTATACGCAGCGTTTCTCATTGGTTTTGGTGTGTCATTTGCGCTGTTTGTTTTCCGTGCTTCTCCTTCCCCCGCGAGCAGCGAATTTCAGACCGCTTCCATAAAAGACATAGAACCATATGTGAAGATTCTCGCTAATGCCTGTGGAATATCATGGGTGGGCGTCAGACTAACGATAGGGGAGTGGCAGGGCCTCTATACAATCCGAAACGTCGGTGCTATCGGACGCGTCGAATCTATCGAGTCCGCAGGAAGAATCATAATCGAACCGAAGCTAGGGTCTCCCACAACAGCTCTGACCCGGGAGGTAGAGTTGGGTTCGGACTTGCACTCTAAAGTTCTCCACCATGACGCTAAAAGCTCCGAGCTGAAGCAGCATGTTGAGAGGTTCGTATTGGATGCACTGGAGTTCTATGCCGCGACCCGTGAGGTCGATTCACTGATCTATGAAGTGATGCAGGATGTAAAGCGATGTCTTGCTAGACCAGACCCATCACATCCAAACGATGCTCTTATTTCGGAAGACACAGATAGAACCGTACAGACGCGTGGGAAAGACGATGAGCGAATCAGAGATTATTGACTATGGCCGGCAGAAGGTTGTGAACAAACTCTTTGCCTTCTTTGTGGTTGCTGCTATCGCAGTGGCCGTATTCTCTCTCATACAGAACATGAGCTTTGATAATTTTATCATCCTGTTTGCTCTCGTTCCCTTTGCTCTTGGTCTCGCTTCTCTTGGCTTTGGTGCTGCCTCCAAGAGAGCAATTGACTACGTACCTGGGAAGTGGAAGAAGCAGAAGACTTGGGTCGAGCTGACGGAATATCAGACGATGAAAGAGAAGTTTGATGAGGCCTATGGGCATCTGACAAAGAAGGATAATGCCTGCTGCAGCTGTGTCTGTGGAATGTTCATGATTCCTGCACTCATCATCGCGTTTCTAATACCCTTTGATTTCTCTGTCCCTCCACCGATATACACTGTCATATTCATAGCGATTCTCTACACGATTCCATCTGCTCTGGGTTTCTGGGCCGGCTACGGTAGCGTGGGCATAGATTCTCAGCAGTTCTTCAAAGAGCCTGAAACAGGATCTCTTGACAAATACCTAGCAGAACTCTCGACTGTTCCTGGAGTTAGAGCCGGGTATAGCATAACTCTGGGGACTAGAGCTGGCATTCGTACAATCATAGAGGCTGAACCGAGAATATACGTAGAGGGCCTGCCGGAGACCGTGGCGCTTCAGGTACAGGTATCAGAATCCGGATTTGTTTATCCGTATGTTGTTGGAACTTTGTACAAAAGCGGTAGAGTGAATGAAGGCGAAGAGATCTATCGCATAGGAACGAGATATCCTGTCTTGACCGAGTACAGCATGGACGGTGATGTGGCAGTAATTGTCGGCAGATTCGATATCCCTGAGCGAACAAGTAGTGTGCCAAGAATCTCACAACGTGATTTCCGAAGACTGGCCGAGGTTGTCGTCCAAAAGGTCAAGGAAATCTACGAATCAGGTCAGTAAGTCACAGTCATCTTTAATTGGTAGTCCTGCCGGGAAGGCAAACAGTACCTTGAAACATGAGTTGAGCAATAATGGCATCTTCGAACTGGACAAACAAATGGGTAATCTTGCTTCTCAGCGGAATCATCATTCAGGTCATCGCCTATCCCTTGATTTGGGCTCTCCAACTTTTCACTCATGAGTACCTTCTTGATGTCTTCATAGTCAGCATTGCATCTGTGGCCATACAGTTTGGTGGCTTTCTTGTGATCATGTCCAAGACCACCGATGAAGACCCGGACATATATGGTCAGGGACGCCCCTTCCAACATAAGCTTCGTGAAGAGGATGAGGAGGTTGCTGATCGAAAGCCCACCTATGCTGAAGATTCAACTGAATAGGCTGCTTGTATCTAGGCTTTAGTATAGCAATCAGCAACGACTGAGCTCTGGCTCCAGACAGAAAGCCATACCTTTTTGTAACCCTCTCAGATTGCAGAAAGGTTGCTAGATTGCTGTTCTATATACGCATCCCATAAGGATTGACTTTGTGGTATGATGCAGTGCACACTGGCAGTCGTTTCCTACTTGTAATCGCTATCATGCACCTCTGTTTTGCAGGCCCTATTGCACTCTGCAAGCCACACCTCAGCTTCGAAGGTCCTGCCGCTAACAGGCTCATGAGCAGTTTCCTGAACAACTCAATCCACGGAACCTTGCGGGTCGGGATCTACCTCTTCCAATGCTCTCGATGCTCAGTCCACGATAACACTATTCGTGGAAATCTCGATGGAGTGTACCTATCTGCCACAGACAACAGCACGCTATCGGGGAACGAGATTGTGTTCAATGAGCGTTACGGCATTCGTCTTGGTTTCGGGAGTGATTCCAATCTTGTATTCAACAACCGGCTCGGATGGAACAATCTGTCCAACGGATACGACGATTCTGAGAATAACGCTTGGGACAACGGTGTAATAGGCAATGCCTGGAGCGACTATGCCGGGGGGCCGTGTATCAGATCGCTGGCCTCTCGAACAGCATTGACCGATTTCCTCGGCGCTATGTCACAAGCGCTACTCAGACAACCAACGGTGGAGGTTTCGATGGTCTGATCCTCTTGTCTTTCAGTGCTGTACTCGTTTCTCTAATTGCTGTAGTTGTACTCTTCACCTTCAAGAAACGACATGACTAGAGCTCCTTGAGCCTATGGTTCTCATGGCCATATTCGAGGTGGCACATGGGGTGGAATGGATCCGGGGAACCAGAGGTTCAAGAGGGGAAGGTATGGCGCGAGCACCATCGTGACCACCACTAGAACCGCAAATGTGAAGGTATGAACTGCTGTCACATACGTGTAATATGGTCTGATATATGAGTAGAACGCAAACGCCGGAATGGAGATTGCAGCCATTGCCATTATCTCTACGGGATCAAAGAAGAAGGGCATAGAAGCTGGCCATAGGAAGTAGAATGCTCCTGTTATCTTCTCGCTGGAAGTCTCGTGATGTGCGATCTTATGAATTCCGTCCACGCCCTGTGAGAGGAAGAAGACAGGAATCAAGAGCCACCACTGGAGGCCCACAAAGAACATGGGTCCCGCGTAGAAGAGAAGGTCTCCAAGACTCTCGACTCTCTCCCAGAGGGGGTTTCTTGCTATGTACTCGGTCGCCTCTGTCATATAGTAGCCAATCATCTGCATCAGAACTAGAATGGGCAGGAATATGAAAGAAATGACAATCATCACTAATGCCGCTCTCGGCAGTTCCGAAATCTTTCCTTCGTGGTAATTGTCTAGGGGGTAGATGCCGTGCAATGTAATGGCTGTAATCAGAACAAGAATCCCACTCGGAACAAAAAATAGGGGCTGAGCGATGTAGCTCAAGACTCCAAGGAATGAATACATATTGCCGGTCAAGGACTCGGGAGCGAGATACCAAACGCCCAAGACCACAAGTAATTCGGGTATGAGCATCTTCATGCGGTAGTCTTGAATGAATTTCATGATGGGCCCGGGTTCATTTTCCGTTGATGTCATTGAAAGCCACCTGTACGTCTGAGAGCCTGTCCGAGAAGGGCGCCACTTAAAATTATCTGGTCAAGAAGCTATTCTTCAATTCGTTGAAGACGCCTTTGAATTTTCTACTCTCAGCATGTATTCTCTCGGTCAATGCATTTGAAAGACCAGAGAGACCACACTGAGTCGAGACCATCGAGTTTTCTGCAATCAGCTCAATGCTGACTCCGCTATCTGTGAATGCCTGCAGTGTGCTTTTGAGGCCCTTACGCAAGAGCTCTATCACCGAGTCGAAGAAGCCCTCGTCATTGTTCGGTATGACGCCGAGAGCGAATCCGCCACCTCTTTCAATGAAATGGTTGATTGCCTCCGATTGCTCAGATTCAAGATGCGGTGGATATCTCAGTACATCAATGTGAACTATCTTGGCCTTCGAATCCCAGAGGAAGTAATCGTCTCCAAATTGAAGCCGCCTCCAATCATCACAGTAGTGATACGCTGGAATAGCTTCCTCGGGATATACCCCCTCTGTAGCTCTTGCGAGTTCCCAGACCTCCAGATCTCCTATTTTGTTGCTCTGAATCATGTTGACAGCATGCCCCAGTGCTGGGTCGTCTTGACAGAGTATTATGTTCTCGCAGAAATTGTCCAGAAATCTGACTTGCCCCGCCGCTACTCTGGCCATCAGAGATGCGAAGAAACTAATCATGCTCTTGGAGAGTAGCTGGCAACCATCCGTCCCTCTTATGCTGAATGCCATGGTGGCGGGGGCTGTCTGTTGCGTTTTGAAATCCACAAAAGGACCTCTTGATTGAAGCAGATAGAGTCCATGAGCGTGCTCATTATCTGGCACCAATGGGCTGTCGTCCTGCAAAATCTCGCGGTACGTATACATGTCCACATCGAGAGTGAAGTCTTCCTCTTCCTCAAATCCATCAATGAGATATGCGAACTGGCGGACCATGTCTTCCTCCTTATACTTCGGAAGTTGGTACCAGTAAGGGAGCGCCAAGTCCGTGATATAGTCAAGCGGTGCAGTGTAGTCTTTCGCTCCCAAGCTACCTACTCCGAAGAACTCACCTACGAGTCGTTGCGGAACTACTTGCATCGTCGTGCCAACCTATCTCTTTCGGCCTTCTGCCTTTCGTCTGACAACCCTGTTACAGGAGTTCAATGCCGGACATCCTTCGCACTCTTTTGGAACATCTTCGATCTCTTCTTCGTAGAGTAGAATCTGCTCTGCCATCCCTGTGTCTGGAATATCTGATTCGCTCGCAGCATCCTTAGTCTCAGCGCGTCTTACGTGACACTTGTGTTCTTTGAGTTCTTCTGTAAACTCATCAATGTCCCCCACGATGACCGCAGCCAGCGGCCCCACACGCCGGACTACATACTTATTAAATTCTTCAAGTAGGAGTAGATGGTCTAAGTCAGCTTCATTTTCTGTTTCAAAGAGCGTTACGTCATCTACAGTGGCGAAGGTGCTTTGAGATGTCCAGTCCCGGATGGACCGAATGACGTTGTTTGGGACCGGCTTTGTGCTCTCTGTTTCAAGAAAACCGACTATCTCCTTCTCACGCATGCCTATCTCTATCGAGTGGAAAATCGACCGCTCTGTGATCTTGAATGTACTCACCACATCCGTCTTGACTTGTTCAGTGAACAGCATGAGTTCGTAGAGCTTGGCGTAGTTCATCTCTGAGGTGAAGACCGTGAGTTCAAAGTTCGGCTGAACGATGAATGTTTCATGGCCCTCCGTTAGCTCAAGGGTGTGTCCTCTGAGAACACTACTTCCAACTTTTGTGAGTCGAATTGCGGCAAGGTCACCTCCATGGTAAGCTGCTTGGACTAACCCAAGGAGAACTGGTGTTTCCAATGCAAGAGTAACTCTTTCTTCGTCTACCTGTATCCATTTGAGTGGCTGCTTATCAACAAAGAGCTCGCTTCTTATCCACTGACGCAGTTCACTTATGGATATCCACTGTTCTGTAGAGCTATCTCTGAGCCTGCAAATGATCAGATTCAAAGTATACTCCGTCGGTTGATCTGGTGTTGCCCAAATGGCTCTTGTGCGTCCGAGTGAGGCCAAGAGAATCCTTCTTGAGGCATTGTCTTGCTTGCCAGAGAACAGCGCCCTCACTTTTGCTGGTACAACTCTGTCTTCTTCGATGATAGCGTATGCTCCAGCTTTTCGGGCAATCTTCTGAACTAAATCAAATCTCTCCTCGGTGGACTCGGACATGGGTTTGATTATGTCCTCCATGTCTCGTTTGGGGAACTCCCAAGAGCTGGTCATTGTAACTTCATTCTTGGCAAGATACGATACTAAGAGCAGGATGTCCACCAGAAGACTGTCTCGTTCGTCGACAATCGTATCGGCGTCTTCTGGATTGTATCTGCCAGTATCAGGCTTCTTCGAGAAATGCGCCTCTAGATATGGCAAAAAATAGTCTATTATCTTGAACTCCGCTACTTCCCGGCCATATTCGGTGAGCCTGGACATGACTCTCCTGATTATGATGCCTTTCTTTCTCAGGTCCCGTTCAGTTTGGTTAAGCTGGCCGTAGCTGTAGATTTTTCTGTAAGGCTTGAGTCTATCATAGCTCATGGCACCCCCATTGAGACTGAGCATTCCAAGCAGGTCTAGTTCGCTGGGAGTGAAGGTGGCAAAGACTCTCTTTCTGGTCTCCTCGTCGCTCATCTTCTTGGCAAGAAGTTCAGTCAATTGAGTACCTGACCGGGTGCCGCTTAGCTCGATGCCCCAATATTGGCAGGCGACCATCAGGTCTTCACGAAGCATGTGTTCAAGTTCATTCTTCAGGCTTTCTTTTGCCATGTATCTACATATCTCCTAAGAGCGAGTCGTGTAAACAAGGAGCCTCTGTTTTCTGGCTTTTGATAGTTGTGGTTTAGGGTGTTTGCGTCTTAACTATTCACGTCAAGGACAGCTATACGAGAGTCAACCTTATCTTGATGGGACATCTTGAGGGCTCGGGTGGAAATTCTGGAACCGCCATTATGGTGCGTGAAGTATCGTCCGGAGAAATGGACCGATTTTATAGGCCAAGATAAAGCAATCGACAGACTACGGGAGTTCGCTGAAACTCAGGTGTGCCCCCATATGATCTTCATGGGCCCATTCGGAACTGGCAAGACTAGTGCTGCAGAGCTCTTTGCACGCTCCTATCTGAAAGATGATTTTGCTTCCAATTACATGTTCCTGAACGTTAGAGACCTCATCAACTACCCAGTGTCCAAAGCAAAGAGGAGCATCCAGAAACTTGCTAAACTGGATCGTAGTCAGAGGACGGATTTCGATGAGTATATGTCGTTTGTCTACAGGGAGGCCAAAGACACACTCAAGAGAAGAGGCACAAGTAGAAACCCGAACCGAAGACAGATGCTTCAGGAAGCAATCCACATCTTTGCATCTACTATGACTGTTGTGGACGAGAGAGTCAAGATTCTCGTACTGGATGAGGCAGATGCACTGAGCTACAGCATGCAACAAGCACTGCGCCGGACAATGGAGATCTACAGCGATGCATGTCGGTTCATCCTCATAAGCCCGAGTCTTGCAGGTTGGAGCCCGGCCATTCTGTCAAGAACCGTGATCATTCGCTTTCCTGCGGTTTCAGAAACTGTCGCTCGAGATCTTGTAACCAGAATTGCACAAAAAGAAGATGTGACTATTGACGATAAAGGAATCGCTGCAATAGCTCGAGAATCCAATGGCAATCTGAGAAGAGCAACAAGTCTTCTTCAGATGGCTCAGGCTGGCTCGGGTGTGGTCTCCGAAGACAGTGTTTACGAGGTTTATGAGACAGCACTAGATCGAGGAGTTCGTGAGTTGGTTTCGACTTCTATCAACGGTGATTTTCTCAGGGCGCGTAAGAAGCTTAGATACATGCTGACATTTGACGGGTTCTCACCTGATGAGATAATCTTGGGAATAAATCGAGACATCGTTGCTCGTCCCTTCTCCAAGAAACTGGCATCCACACTCGTAGATCGGGTTGCAGAAATCGACCATCGAATGGTACAAGCACGAAACCCATTCATCCAACTGGAGGCATTGCTTGTTTCCATAGCCGCCATCACCGAAGAATCCGCCTAGCTCATCGGTTCATAATCTCCGGTGAGACGAACAGAGTTCTCCATCGCAATGGCTTGATTTGGTGACAGATCTTGAGTATCAAAGAGGAAGTTTGCTTCAATCATCTCGCCTTTTCTATCCAGCATGCCCTTCATCTCGGCAGCCGTTAGCATCCGTCTGATATCGCTGGGATAACCATACCGCCACCTGAACGAGAGGTACTCAACAGCCTCTTCCAGTTCAATGGATGAACCAATGGTCCTGAAGAGGTGCGCCAGTATGAGGATTATCTCACGTCCCATCATAAGCCCGGCTAATCTACAAGGATTAATTAGCTTAATGAAGCCGGATGCACATGACATGAATATGAGCAAGGAACTCCTCTCTGTTCATGGTCTATCTCTCGGTGAGATCGAGGACCAGATCGCGACGGCGGTCGGCTGCCTCAGTGACATTCATTTCAACAGACATTCCATCGGAGGCTGGACAAATGTCAATCTTCTTGGAGAGTCCGACTCAAAGAGATATGTGGTGAAACTACCCGGGTTACGAGAGCCCCATGATCACAACCCCTATGAGTTTCAGTTCAAGGTATATGCCCACTTCTCCAGACTTGGACTATGCCCGGAACCAATCGCCTTCGGACGACTTGCCTCCAAATTGAAGACGCCGTTTTTGGTGCTCAGGTTTGTGGAGGGCGAAGTAGTACCACAGCTAGCGAGGATGAAATCGAGTCATCTCTCTATGATGAAGGCTGCCATGATGACTTTCTCTCAGAACCCAATGGGCGGTTTCCATGAATTCGAGTCATCAAAGGCCTACGCCACGTATCTTCTCAACAGGCTCACTGATACCTTAAACCGTTATACGAGTTCTTCAAATTCCATAGTCAACGAGGGCAGAAGACTTCAAAGAATGACAGATTCTCTAGATGTGAGAGGGCTCTTGCAAGATGATTGGCCTTGTGATGTCATGCACGGCGACTTTCAAGAAGCGAATGTAGTCTTCACCGAGTCCAAAGCAGTCTTGCTTGACTTCGAAGAAACCTGCATAGGCAACTCCTTGTTTGACATCGCATATCTCCTCGTACAAAACCCCCTTCACAATCTGATGGACCGAATTCCTTCAGTGCTGTCCAACGGCAAAGAGAGAAGGATACGAGAGCTCTTCCCACTTGCTCTTCTCTCAGTGATATCATGGACGATTAGAAGGATTGTACACGCCCAATCAGGAGCAATTGAGGAGAGTCTAGCTGACACCCATGCAGTGAAAGACTTGGAGGTCTATCTCCGCTCTAAGATACGGGACTTTGAGACTCTTGTACCGTGAGGGAGAAACTGACTGTGATTCGTTGGAGCAATCTGTAAATATGCCCGTTGACAAGGTATATCCTGTCCTAAGGTGGACACCATGAGTTTCAGAGAACTGCTCGAAAAAGGGACTGGATCGTATTTCACGGGCATGAAGACCTTGGACGATGAGATTCCAGATGGATTCCCGCGGAACAACTTTGGAGTTATTCGTGGACCCGGCGGTGGCGGTAAGTCAGTCTTACTGAATGAGATGGCAAAGTCCATGATGCATTCGGGACGGCCAGTAATCTACGTCTGTTTTGAGGACACCCCCCTTTCCGTTCTTCAAAGCCTCTGTTCTCGAGGTTGGGACTACAGCACTATGCTTGACAAAGGCATGATTGAACTGGTTGACTGTTTCTCATCCCAGATTCTGGGAAAGACCACCAAGTATGAGCATACCCTTACAGTAAGAAACCCTAGTGACTCCGAACAGATAACTGATGCAATACGCACTCTAATCGACAAGCTTGATCCCGCACGTCTCGGTGGTATTTTTGTTGACTCGATCACGGAGTTCTTCATCCAGTCGCATCCTTTCAAGGCCATCAATACTATGAAGGCATGGCGTGCAACCTTCTGCAAGGAGCAACGAATCCCGCTCTGGGCCATCTATCACATGGGACTGCAGCAGTTCTCTGCTTATGATGACACAATCACATATTCTAGTGATGCCATATTAGATACAAGACATGAACCCGCCTTTCAGAAAGCAGGGATACTCATCAAGCAGTTCAGAGTCACCAAAGTGCGAGGAGCCCCTCATAATACTGCATGGGTCACCTTCGGAGTTGGTCCCACGGGAATACGACGGATGACTCTTGATGATATGAAAGAAATAGCACGGTCGATCACCAAGTACGAGTCTCCCTCGCCTGATTAGTGTCTGAAGAAGGTGTTGGGATCCCTTTCCCAGATTCTCTCATCTCCAGAGGCTATGACATACTGATAGCCCTGTTCTGTGAGGAAGAGCTGTCTCTTTGCAGCAAAGTCCATGTCTCTTGTGTCTTTGGTGATTACCGAGTAGAATCGTGCAAAGCTGCCATCCCTTTTTGGGCGAAGAATCCGTCCGAGTCGTTGAGCCTCCTCTTGTCTCGAGCCAAAGGTTCCTGAGACCTGTATCGCAACGTTGGCATCAGGAAGATCTAGGGCGAAATTTGCGACTTTGGAGACCACTAAGACTTTGACCTTTCCGTCGCGGAAGGCATTGTAAAGGGTCTGACGAGCATCATTGCTTGTCTTCCCTGTTATCAGTGGCGCCTCAAGCGCCTCAGAAATGAGTCTGAGCTGCCTTAGATACATCCCGATGACGAGTATGTTATCCCCGGTATGGTACTGAACAATCTCCTTGATTATGGCAATCTTGTCTGGATTCTCGGCTGCGATTCTGTACTTGTGTCGGTCCTCGGCGAGAGCATACTTCCGTCGGAGTGATTCTGGTAGCTCGATACGCACCTCGTAGCAGACCGCGGTTGCAATCCAGCCCTTATCCTCGAGGAGCTTCCATGGCATGTCGAATCTCTTCGGACCGATGAGACTGAACACTTCTTCTTCCCGTTCATCTTCTCTGACAAGGGTTGCAGTGAGCCCCAATCTTCTTGTTGCCTGAATTGTCGCTGTGACTCGAAAGACTGGTGCGGGCAAAAGATGGACCTCGTCATATATGATCAGTCCCCAATTCTTAGCCTCGAAGACTTCGAAGTGCTCAAATTCGGATTCTCTTGACTTTCGATAGGTCATTATTTGGTAGGTTGCCACTGTCACAGGTCTAATCCTTTTGACATCTCCAGTGTATTCCCCTATCTGATCCTCCGTCAGGGTGGTCTTATCGAGGAGTTCTTCTATCCATTGGCGAACAGCAACTGTGTTGGGACAGAGGATCACCGTAGAGGTTTGAAGTTCATGCATTGCTCCGATGCCCACCATGGTCTTTCCTGCGCCACATGGCAGAACCACGACGCCAGAGCCGCCCATGGTCGTTCCCCCTGCGTGAAACGATGCAACTGCATCTTCTTGATAGTCTCTCAAGTCGAAGTTGTTTCCACTCAGCGTCTTCTCCCTGAGTTCAAAATATAGTGGGTCTCCCTCTACATACCCCGCAACATCCTCAACTGGATGACCTATCTCGATTAGTGCCTGTTTGACGAATCCTCGTTTCGTTGGGTCGACCAAGATTGTAGTGGAATCAACTCTCTCAATCAGGTATTCCCGTACGTTCTTGCTTTGCCAGATCTGCTCTGCCAAATCCTCGTTCTCGCAAAGCAACAACAGATCCTCATCCTCTTTGTATAGGCTCAACTGGCCGTATCTGCTCATGTAGTCTAGAATCTCTCGACTAATGTTGCCCGGGATTGGATACTTGGCATACTCTTCGAGAGCCGCGATGACCTCATTCGGAGTCATACCCACTGCAGCGGCATTCCAGAGACTGAGGGGGGTTATGCGATAGGTATGGACATACTCCGGACTCTTGACCAGTTCTGCGAATCGTGCCAGCGAGTCTCTGGCATCTTCGTATCGTTCATTGTCTACTTCAAGTAGTACTGACTTATCCGATTGAACTATGAGGGGATTCTTTGGGTCTGGCATCTACGTTCCTCGATGGAGTCATTCTGCCACTTGGATGGGTCAGACAGAAACCGTGAAGGAAACCTTTGCTTCAGGTATAAACCCTTCCGTGTAGAC
>CAYYQL010000045.1:0-20262 GCA_964473825.1 uncultured archaeon | reverse complement strand
CTTGTGTGCACCAAGGCTCCTCTGGACTACGAGTTCCAATAGTTCATAAGAATCCAAAAGAGAGATTAGGTGTTTCTCCTCTTTAGTCTGCAAGGTGTACAAGATGACAGAAATACCTGTAGCTGATTCTGGAGGTCAGGATGGCAGACCATTCGAGGTCACCATTGCGACAATACTCCTAGTAGTGAATGCAATTCTCGGGCTGGTAGCGGGCGCTCTGGGACTGGAATGGTCTGGCGATGCGCTCTCTGCTATTGGTTTCCTCGTTGCTGCTGCGGCACTGTGGGTCGCCCGCGGTCTTTGGAACCTTGAAGAATGGTCTTGGAACTGGGCAGTCATGCTAAACATAATTGGTGCAGTCCTGTACCTATTTTCCATATTCTGGCTTGAGGGACTCTTCATCTGTGGTATAACGTTGTTATACCTGAATCTGCCTAATGTGAAGACACATTTCGTGACCAGCTTCTAGTGCAGTTCATTGTAGGTTGGATAGTCTTGGATGCAGGAGTGTTGTTCTCCTAGAGATGACACTGGGTTGAACTCTTTGAGGTCCGGAGATGACCTTGGATGAGACTTCAGAAACACAGTATTTAGACGCTGTACTGAAGCCCGCTCATTGTCCAGACTGTCTTCTACTATATGTTCGATTCGGCTTTAGCTATTGGTCTACCCTTCGTATGGTACAGCTAGAGTGTCTATCTACTGCCATTGCCAGTTGGTAAGGAAAAAGCACAGGGCTCTAGCACGAGCTTCTCGTGAGAGCCCTGTTTCACGTATTTGGGTTCTTAGTAGAGGTCCTTGGCAATCATCATGTCTTCGACCAAGGCCTGAAGATCCTCTTCGTGCTCGACCTCATCCTCGAGTATTTCGAGAACCATGTTGTATGTAACGGGGTCCTTGCCTTCTGTTACCTTCAGGAGTTTGTCATAGACATCGATGGCGCACTGTTCGCCCTTGATGTTCTGGTCAAGCAGTGCTTTCACCGAGGGATCGCTCGGGGTTTCGTAGCCACAATTGGTTTCGTCGTACCACTTCTCTGGTGTTATCAGTGGGTCGCCACCGAGCTGGATGATTCTCTCGACTATCATATCTGCGTGACGTAGTTCATCGTTTGCGTGTTCCATGAGCTCTGCAACAACTGCTCCTCTCATGGGTCCGACTGCGACCTTCGCTCCTATCCAATACTGATAGTACGCAAGCCATTCATCGGCGAGCGCCTTGTTCAAAAGGCCTATGAGTTCATCTACATCTAACTTAACTATCTCTCTTCCTCGTTTTCCCATGTTGTTCATTCGTCCATTTGTTCGCATCGTGTTGGACAGAATAGTCGTCTGACTTCTTCTATCAAACCTTCATGATGCATGAACCCTTCCACGGGGACATTTTTAAGCGGTGCGAAATGGCAAGACCAAGCCATTTTAGTTCCGATTTGTAATCTTACAATCACTATGCGTTCTGTTTTCCATTTGATAAGGCATTTAAGACCTTCATACTGACATCGTGCTGATGGAAAATGCCCGAGTATGCAGACGCTTTTTCAGGACTTGCTAATGACAGGAAACTCACAGACCAAGAACTCATCCGCGCAATCAGATACATGATTGCAGCAGAGTATGAGGCCATTCAACTGTATATGCAATTGGCGGAATCAACAGATAACAAGCTTGCACAAGAAGTACTCATTGATATCGCAAATGAAGAACGAGTGCATGCCGGAGAGTTCCTCAGATTGCTCTATCATCTTGCTCCCGATGAGAAGGGCCTCTACGACGAAGGGATGAAAGAAGTCGAAGAGGAGATGGAAGAACTAGGCATCAAATAACAGCTGTTTCTGATACGTGTGACGCGATGTTGATACTCGTCCCATGTATCTTTCTTTCTCTACAACTCAGTTGAAACTACCGATCCCGTCTTTCTCCTATCTCATTGTTATGCCGAGTGAACGTACAAGGTCCTTGTACCGGTTCCTCACGGTCACTTCTGTGACGTTGGAGGCCTCAGCAATCTCTCGCTGAGTTCTTCGGTCATCCTCCAAGATACCGGCAATGTAGAGTGCTGCTGCCGCAATCCCTCCAGGGTCCTTACCGGTGGTGATACCCTCACGTCTGGCCTGGCTGATAATGTCTGTTGCAGTCTTGATGGTCTTGCCGTGAACACCCAAATCCGAGGAGATTCGGGGGATGAGGTCTCTAGCAGACGGCAGCGGTACGTGAACATCAACGTACCTCAGAATGAGTCTCACACAGTTGCCCAGTTCTCTGCGCTGGATTTTTGACTGGCCGACAACCTCATCTAGCTGTCGCGGAATTCTGTGGATGCGGCACGAGAGATAGATTGAGGCGGCAACTATGCCCTCGATGGTTCGTCCCCTCACGAGTCGTTTGTCCAAGGCCTTTCTGTAGATATGTGCTGCCGTTTCTTTGGTCTTTCGTGGAACTCCAAGTTGAGAGGTGAGCCTGTCCATCTCACTCATTGCCTGACGTAGATTTGTCTGCTTTGAGCCATGTGCCCAGCTTCGAATTTGCCACTTCCGCATCCGGTAAATCTCCGCCCTGCGGCTTCCCTTGATGGATCGGCCTGCTGCGTCCCTATTGCTCCAGCTGATGGCCGTTGCGAGACCCTTGTCTGCAATCGTCAGCGTCATAGGTGCCCCAGTTCGAGCTCTAGCATTGCGTTCTTCAGCAGTAAATGCTCTCCACTCAGGCCCGTGGTCCATAATGTGGTCTTCAGCAACACACCCACATGAGGTGCAGATGCTTTCACCTCGACGCGGGTCTTCGTAGAATGAGTCGCTACCGCAGACAGAACATATCTGTTTCTTTTCTCTTTCCTGTGCTGAACCTCGTGCTGTTCTTGCCATGGTATCTTCCCTGTCTGGTCTCCTGCCGACTCCATTGAGGAGCAGGTTCCTGACGAGTATTCATAGTCCGGCGAGGAGGGTTCTCTGCTGTCTCATCTGGGTTTGGAACCTTCTCTTATAAACAATCGGCCTCTCTTGCGCAAATTGCCACGACCTAACATTCATTAACATGTATTTATCATAGTTAAGTGAATAACAATGACTAAACACGACATAATGGATCTCTGCTTTGGAATCCAGGGTAAGACAGCAGTAGTGACCGGTGCATCATCTGGACTAGGTATCACATTTGCCGAGACTCTTGCCGAGGCAGGAGCCAACGTAGTCATCATAGCGAGACGCTATGAGAAGTTGAAAGAAGTTGCTGACAGCTTATCAAAGGAAACTGGGTCGAGTGTGGTGCCCATCAAGACAGATGTCACAGAGGAAGCACAGGTTGTCGAGATGGTTGACAAGACAGTCGAGAAATTTGGGTCACTTGACATCATCGTGAACAACGCTGGCATCAGTGCATTGAATCCCTCTGTCGATATGCCATTAGCGGAATGGAAGAAGGTCATTGAAGTGAATCTGACCGGAGTCTTCCTTACAGCAAGAACGGCCGCTCGACAGATGATTGAACAGAAGTCGGGAAAGATTGTGAACATTGCCTCCATTTATGGAGCTGTAGGTGACAAGTTCCAAGCGGCTCCGTACTACGCCTCCAAGGCAGCTGTCATCAACCTGACGCGGGCATTTGCCATTGAATGGGCACCTCATGGCATCAACGTCAATGGCATCGCTCCAGGATTCTTCCCCAGCGAGATGACCGAAGACATCTTTGAAGACGAGGAAACCAAACAGCTACTTGCTTCTAGGACCGCCTTAGGACGTACGGGTAGACCGGTAGATCTGAAAGGTGCTCTGCTGTTTCTCGTATCTCCTGCAGCCGACTATATCACAGGCGAGACCATATTCGTTGATGGCGGTTGGACCGCACTGTAGCAACCAATCTGTTGACCCGAGATGATGGCCATCTGTCCCCTCGTCATGACTACGGATTATTGCCATCGATTGTCATGAGCATCAATCGAAACGGTTGCATCTTCACGGTAGGTCTACTGAAGCAACTGCGTCGCGTGCTTCACAACGTTCTCTACCGTGAACCCATACTTCTCAAACATAACCTTGCTAGGCGCAGATGCTCCAAAGGCATCGATACCGATTACAAGTCCTTGGTCACCAGTCCAACGTTCCCAACCGAACGAGGTCGCGGCTTCGATCGCAAGACGTTTCTTGACTTCTGAGGGAAGCACACTTTCTTGGTACTCCTTACTCTCCTTTTCAAAGAGTTCCCAGCTCGGAAATGACACAACTCGAACCTTGATCCCCTCACCATGCAAGATTGTTCCTGCTTTTATAATAAGATCAACTTCGGAGCCTGATGCCATGAGGATGATATCTGGCCCTCCCTCTCCAAAGTCCTTGAGAACGTAGGCACCACGTTTCAGGCCTTGGGAATCGGCATACTCAGTCCTATCCAGAGTGGGCACTCTCTGCCTTGTCATCACAATTGCTGTTGGCCCGTTCCGTCGGCTGATTGCCATCCGCCAGGCCTCAGTCACTTCATTGGCATCAGCAGGTCTGATGATTACAAGATTGGGCATAGCTCGCAATGAAGGTAACTGCTCAATGGGTTGATGTGTTGGTCCATCCTCGCCGAGCCCGATACTATCGTGAGTATACACCCATATGCTCGGGTGTCGGGATAGTGCAGAGAGGCGAACCGCGGGACGCATATAGTCAGAGAAGATGAAGAAGGTCCCTGCATATGGTATGACTCCGCCGTGACTTGCCATGCCGTTCACTGCTGCGGCCATGGCATGCTCTCGTACGCCGAAGTAGATGTTCTGTCCCCGGTAATTGTTTCTCTGGAACACCTGGCTATCATCTATCCAGGTCTTGTTAGAGCCGGTCAGGTCTGCAGAGCCACCGATAAGTTCTGGTAGTAGTGGCGCTATCGCATTGAGGGTCTTTCCCGATGCTGCACGTGTAGCAATTCCCCTCTCGTCAGGGTCGAAGACTGGAAGACCTGAGTCCCATCCGTCTGGTAATCTTCCCTCCCAGCGTCTCTCAAGTTCTACATGGAGATCAGGATGATCCCTGGCATAGCTCTGTTTCAGGGCATTCCATTTCTCTTCAAGGAGTCTGCCGCGGTCAATGGCCTCTCTGAAATGTTCAAGTACATCATCAGGTATGTAGAATCTCTTGTCTTCAGGCCAGCCAAGCTTTTTCTTTGCACCTCTGAGTTCCTCTTCTCCTGCTGGAGCTCCATGAGAGGCGGCAGAGTCCTGTTTTGTTGGAAGGCCATATCCTATGTTTGTGCGTACTAAGATGATGGATGGTCGAGAGTCTTCCTTTGCCTCTTGGATGGCCTTATCTATGGCGTCCACATCATTGCCATCCTCCACCTGCTGTACATGCCAGTGGAATGCCTCAAACCGCTTGGCAACATCCTCTGTGAAGGTCAAGTCTGTGCTCCCATCTATCGAGATGTTGTTGTCGTCATACAGGACAATGAGTTTTCCCAGCTGAAGATGTCCTGCGAGAGATGCCGCCTCAGAGGACAAACCTTCCATCAGGTCCCCGTCGGAGGCAATGACATACGTGTAGTGGTTGACGACTTTGTAATCATCCCGGTTGAACTCAGCGGCCAGGTGCGCCTCGGCAATAGCCATCCCTACCGAATTTCCAAGACCCTGGCCAAGAGGCCCAGTTGTCACTTCAACACCCGGTGTCTTCCAGCACTCCGGATGACCGGGTGTCTTACTGTCCCACTGTCGGAAGTTCTTGATATCCTTCAGCGTCAGGTTATATCCAGTGAGATGCAGTAGGGAATAGAGCAGCATGGAACCATGACCGGCGGATAGAATGAATCTGTCACGGTCATACCACTCAGGATTCTTGGGGTTGAACCTGAGATGTCGTGTCCAGAGGGTATAGGCCATGGCTGCAGCTCCCATCGGCATTCCGGGGTGTCCTGATTCGGCTCGCTGAACGGCGTCTGCCGAGAGAAACCTGATCGTGTTTATTGCTCTCTCTTGAAGGTCGGTCTCGGGTGGCATCTGATGGGTCTCCTGTTCGTGAGATATTGAGGGTGATTGCAAGGCACAATCTCTTGCCTTTAAGCTCAGCTATCAATAATCGGCCATTTGGCTCTTACGCCCGGGATAGGTGCCGGGCCGCAGACGATTTCGTTAGACCCGGACACCAATCAGACAGCAGTCTGAGAGAATTGCCAAGATCGTATATCGCTCAGCATGGTCATCTGAAGATGCGATTGACCTGACACAGTACAGACCTCACAGAGTGATTCCATTGCCGTACGACACTCTGATGCCAAAATCGTCCACCTCAAAATGAACAGTTGCCGGGAACATCACCGTGATGATTGGCCAAGAAAAAGCGTGGGGAAGCAGAACGTTCTGCTTCCTTATGGGTTCTACTTCCTGAGTTTCACAAGGGCAACGATGACCACTACGACCACAATTCCGCCACCAATCAAGAGTAGCGTGTTGGTATCAAAAAGGGGCACGACGCCGTCCGCTTCAATGCCCAGCGTTGGGTCGTACTCGAGGGTTTCGTTTCCGAAGTTCTCGAAGGCCAAGTAGACGGACTCACCCGCCTCCTGACCGGTCCCCTCACCATAGCTCGCTCTCACCTGGATCGTGTTCTGTGCGGCCAGAGCGGTTTCTTCGTACTCCATGTAGCCGTTATTGAACTCGAATTTCGTACCGGTTCGTTCGAACCCTGTTGGTTCGCGTGAACCTTGATTCTCGCCATGGTTACTCTCTGTTACAGTGAACTGGAGGACAAGAATAGAGTCTTCATAGGTCCACTCCCAACCGTCAATCACGAGGTCAAATTTGAACTCGCTAGGATTCTCGAGGTCCATGTGAACTCTAATCTGGACCGTAACGTCGAACTGCCCCATGTCTGGTAGGTTCCCATAGTCGTTGCCGGGGCCATCTGGACGTGGGTCATGGGTTCCTGTACTGGTCATATTGAAATGGACTGCAGTGACATTGCCGTCCTGCTCTTCCGTCACAAAATCGCTGACTTCCCAGTCAGTTGTTGGGAGAGCAAATGGAGGCCCAACCATAGTATCGCTGTCCAGCTCGAAGACATCATTGGAATCGGTGTCGTTAGCCTCGAACAGCTTAACAAACATTACATGATAGTCTACCGTGGGTGTGTTCGGGTCCCACCAGTGGAAGTGCGGTACCTCTCCGGCACCTGTTATTTTGATCTCGATTGCGTCAGTGCTCAGGGTCACGATTCCCTGAGAGTGCTGATATTGAATCTGATTGCCTTGTGCTAAAGTTAATGGAACAGCACTACCGATTAGCACTAGTGCAAACGCCACCAAGAAACCTTTTGTGATTACGTTCATTATTACACCATAGATACCATCACGGACGGTGTTTATAGGGACTGTTAGACGAACTCGGCCCTAAATCATATGAAAGAGGTTGATAATACCGTAAGATCGTCAATTAGGTTTATGAACGCTTACAAGGCTTGAAAAAGAGCGTAAAAACCATTTCTAGCATGACTCACATCATTCTTCTGAACCTGTCCTGCTTCCAGGTGGATACTGCTCTAAGAAGTCCTCTCTGATGATGTCCATCATGACCACATCGGTATATGCTCCCTCTGAGAACATCGCTCTTCTGAAGACGCCCACTCTCTGGAAGCCCGCCTTCTCATACGCTCTCTGTGCTCGTTTGTTATTGATGAGAGTGTAAAGATATACGCTATTGAGGCCTAGCACGTGAAATGCTATCCACAGCATCACTGTGGTCGCATCGGTACCGTAGCCGCTGCCCAAGTTCTCAGGATTGTGGATGGCGATTCCAAACTCCGCTCTTCGATGCTGTCTGGAGATATCAAAGAGGCTAACGGTTCCAAGAAACTCGTCCGTGGTCTTGTCTTCAATGGCCAAGACCAACTCACCATCAGTCCACGGGCTCGACTTTGTCGCCTTTTCCAGCCACTCCTTCTCGCTTGCTCGAGAGTGAGGAATGGCAAAGTTGAGGAATCGTCTTGTTTCATAGGTGTTCCAGTGCTTCATGATATCATCAAGATCTTGCATCTCAGGGGCTCTGAGACGCACCTTGTCGCCATTGTACATGTCGCTGAAAGGCTTCCTTTGCGATATAAGCGTGACTTTCCTCTTTCCACTACACCAAATCGGGGACTGACGAAGTGCCTCTCTCTGGCACTCGTCAAACTTTTATCCTGCGATGCAGGCCTGTACTGCATAGAATACTCTGAGTTAGGAGATAGAGAGAATGCAGTGGATGGATTTGCTATTATCAAGCAGTGGGATAATAATCATCGTGTTGGTTATTGTCATTCTGTTTGTGATCAATGGTGTATTTCTTGGAATTGCTCTTGGTTTTGTCAATGGGCGCAATCGGGCCCTTGGCGATACTTTTGTCACGGCTATTCTGATCGCATGTGTGAGCTGGATACCCTGCCTTGGCTGTATCTTGTCACTGTATTTCATCAAGAGCAGACATAGCACCGGATGGGGTGGTGCCATCATCGCCTATATCCTGACAGGCATTATAGCCTTCATAGTGATATTCGCAGTATTGCTGTTGTTCTTCCCAGGTATGTATGCACTTCTCTGGTCATTCATCCCCCTCTCTCCGTAGTCGATAAGAGGAGTGGCTGGCGTAAACAGTGGACGAACAGGGAGATGTACCAGACAGCTCCGTCGACTGCACGAAGCTGCTGGATGACCCGGACCGGGGTCGCCTAGAGTTATCCCTGAGGATGGTGCTCTTCCATCCAATAGGCTTTCTCAAGGCCTCCGGGCCCTTTCTCACCTCACATCATCCCTCTTGTCCTCGGTTTGATGACCACAGAATCACCATCAGAAGACGGCAGTGGTGTATCGGCTGTACCTTCAACACCATATCGTTCCTAGTTGCAATGCTATTCTTTCTCTTGGTCTGGCTCTCAGCACCTCTGCTTCTTGTTCGTTTCTATCTCTTCTGGGGAGGCGTGGGTGGTGTTGCTATCTACGCAACGCTTAGTGCCTCAGGGGTCACCGACATTAGCACGTCAGTTAAAATTGCATCCAAGTTTCTTCTAGGTTCCTCGTTTGCTGCAATAGCTTGGTCGATTCTTTTGGCTGATGGTCTGTTCTCCTTGGGATTTGGACTGAAGGTCCTGCTCATTATCATAATGTATCTCGTTGTGCTGACATTCCTCAATGCAAAGCGTATGGCTGAGATTGCCAGAGAATGCGAGGACTGCAAACACTCCATGCGCTGGAGCCAGTGTCCTGGCATGAGAGATCTTGTCTGTCGTTTGATTGAGGAAGGATTCGTGCAAGTTCGTGCGCAGTCTGAGTTATGAGCTACATTGCAAAGGAGGCATTGGTAACAGCGGTCCATACATGTTAATGCAAAACGTGCGAGGGATGTAAGTATCGGATACTTCACATCGTTTCAGATGGAGCACTCGCGGCACTCAGGGTCTTGAGAGTATCAATTGGTGTCGTCTTCTACGGTTGATGGCATGTCTGCAAAAAAAGAATGAAGACCGCCCTGCTATCTTCTCTGCAGGGCAGCTACTCTGCCGTTCATTGTAAGCTGGACAAATCTGGACACCAAAGCTTTGTCCTCCCAGACAACGGCACTGGGAATGGCCTTGTCAGGGACCGGGGAAGTGTCTGGACACCCTCACTCTAGCATACCTATCAGTCATATATAAACACCTTCAGAATGATGTCCAGGTTTGTCCAGGATTTTGGCAACTGTCAGAAACCCCAAGTCTTTCTATTTGACCTTGAGCTTCTTCTCGTCTTTCCACAGTCCGTGGATGTTACAATATGATGTGGCCATCACTGTGCCGGGTTTGTCGGTCTTGAATACATATTTTGTCTGAGGCTCTGCGTAAACTGTACTCGTGTCTGCGCCCTTCACTGAGGCACCGTGTGCATCGAAGCTGGTGTATCCGATTTCGTATGGGAACTTCTCTCCTTCAGGCCAGAAGAACAGATCACACCATTTGATGTGATGAGCAGTGGTATTGGGATGGGGTATCTCTTTTCCAACAGATACTGTAACCTCCACCAATTCGCCTTTCTTCACCTCGTCAGGACACTCGATTACGGGTACATGTTTCTCGTTTTTCCAATCGTCTGTCTGCAACCAACTCTTGTCTGCCATTCTACTCTTCCTCATTGTTCTCTCGTGGAGCAGTTTGAACCTGCTCACTAGGCAGTTCGTGCAGGAAGTTAAAATACTTCGCTTACAACATCTCTGCACTCAGAAGAGTAGCAGACATCTACTCGTGCGACATCTTCTCCAACTGGTCAAGCGTCCATCTTCCACGATCCGATAGGTCATAGTAGTTGCGTTGTCGTCTTTCGGCACTGAGTTTAGAATGTGTTTCCACGATGAGTCCACTACTTCTGAGCTCGGAGAGGTGTTGATAGACACTTGGCACCTTAATCTTGATACCGAATCGTTCTGCAAGAGTCTTCCAGATGTCATATCCATACGATTCACCTTCGGACAGGATCTTCAGGATATACTGCTTTGTCTGTCCAATCTCGGTTGTATATCCTCGCCCCTCTATTCTGCTGAGGAGGTACTCCAGCTTTCCCCTCCCCTTCACGAGGGCACGTGTTACATCTGGATACTTCAACCCCATTCCTGTGATTAGACAGACCACGCGGTCATTTCGGTGGACGATACCATCTGCCAGCAGATGGTGCAGTGCTGCGATTGTCGTAGCCGCTGCAGGTTCCGCAAAGACTCCCTCGCGGCTGGCAAGTTGTCGCACGCCGTCCAATATTTCATCATCGGTCACAGCTACTGCCTCGCCGTCAGACGCTCGAAGGGCCTCTAAGGCAAGGCGCCCGCAGGACGGATTCTCAACACCGATATCTAGGGCCACTGTAGACTGGGCCTCTACCGGTTCTATCCTCTTGCTCTTGGACTCAAAGGCCTCGACGATGGGTGCACATCCTGCAGCCTGAACTCCTACTAGACGGGGTGTCACTTCATCAATGAGACCGAGGTGTTCTAGCTCCTGCAGACCTCGCCAAGTCATCGACAGGTGTCCTCCATTACCCATCGGAAGTACAATCCAATCAGGGTTCTCCCAATCCAGTTGCTCTACTACCTCAATTCCTGTGGTCTTTATGCCCTCAAGGAAGAACGGACTGTAGGGCAGGATGTTATGATATTCGTGACTAATCCCTGCTGCTCTCTTCATTGCGTCCTGATGATTTGCCACAATCTCTACCTCTGCCCCGTATGCGAGGATCTGATGGAATTTTCCGATGTCCACGTTTCCTCTCTGTGCAATGAAGACCCTGCTCTCCATCCCCGCTCGTGCTGCATAGGCAACCAACGAGGCCGCAAGATTGCCTGTACTCCCGCAGGACACTCCCGCCCGCCCGATCTGCTTTGCTTTGGTCATCTCTACAGAGATACCTCGGTCCAAGAAAGACCCCGTGGGATTTCTTGTTTCGTCCTTCAGGTATAGGCTCTTCATGGCTAGTTGTTCTGCCAATCGATTCCCTCTCTGAAGAAACGTGTCTCCCTCACCAAGACTGACCTGTCCATCAGAGTCCAGTATGGGTAAGATTTCGTGGTAATTCCAGAGTCTCTTCTTCCGACCTCGAAATGTTTCTCTGCTGATCTTCTCTCTTGCGCTATCGAGGTTGTATTTGGCGTGCAAGATTCCGCCACAGCGCGAACAGACCACATAATAAGAATCTGGGTCATGCCGATGACCACAAGAGGTGCAACGGAAGTCAGTGAGGAAAGACATAGAACATCGCACCTATATATAGGCTCAAACTTATATATGTCTGTGGGCCGATTGCTCCTGTCCCTGTCTGACCTGCAGGACGGAGGAAGAAAAGATTGAAGCGATGGAGTGCGAGCACACTCAACCCCACTGTCTACTTGGTTCTCACCGCCATATTCACTGGACTGACAACTGTAGCGACAATGATGATATCTATTCCTTTTCCAACGAGTACCGGGTATCTGAACTTTGGCGATTCACTCGTCATGATCAGCGGACTCTTACTTGGCCCTGTTGGTGGTTTTTTTGCAGGCGGCGTAGGGTCAGCAGTTGCTGATGTTGCTTTGGGATTTGGTCATTTTGCGCCGATAACTTTCGTGGTCAAGGGAATAGAGGGACTTCTTGTAGGATTGCTCTCTGCCCAGTCAAAGAAATCATCAACACTCACAAAGTGGGACATTACGGGAATACTCCTTGGAGCCATTGCGATGTTGGCCGGATATTTTTACTTCGAGTATGTGCTGTTCGGTCTAGTCGTGGCTCTGGAGGAACTCCTGCTTGTGAACTGGATTCAGGTCACCGCAGGCGGCATTATCGCGGCAATAGTGGGACCTACTGTGAGAAAGTATCTGAGTGACTTCGACGTCGGAGGGACGGAGGGTCCAGTGGAAATTGAACATGTAGCCGAAGAGTCTGTAGTTCATCTAAGAAAGGCTTAGACTCTTGCCAACTCCCTCCCCGTTTCGTCAGAATCGTTTATTTGGTAGTGCCGCTCTGTGGTGGTTGTTCACAGGACGGCTGGGACATGACTGATAGGCACAGAATCACCATTCCTACTGAGCGGCTCGAAGAGATCAATGACTTCTTTCTTGACGAGGACAATCCTCTCGTCAATGATGTTCTTGAGGTGATTGAGAAACACGGCGGTATCAAGGAGATTAACCGGAAGGCGAAAGATGCTCGCAGACTCGAGAATCTAATGGAACGGCTTGAGGAGGCCGACTCACCCTTCGTCGAGGACATACTCTGGCTACAGGAACAGCGAGATGATGATGCATTCATCTCAGTATCCGACTACAGACGTAAGATTCTGGGTGACGAAGTGGATTCTATGGTTTTTGATGATAGCTTTGCTGTGACTCTGGAAATCAGCGCATGCCAATACTTCCCTTGGCTCATCGACGAAGCCAAAGTAGCAATCGAAAATCAAGATCTGATGCCGGGCAGGTTCATACGCGTACGAAACATGGCTGAGCAGGTGGAGGACAACCAAATCCTTGCCTTTGCAGCTGCAATGCAGGTGGCAGGTTCCTCCTATGTAGAAACCCTTGACACCAAGGGCACCAAACCAAATGAGGAGGGACTACCAACAAACATCCATCTGGGTGGTCCTGCGACCATCACAGGCTATTTTGGAGGTGTGGGGATGCCCAACCACTTTCCAATCGACTGGGCTGACGAGTATCTTCACTACTATACCAAGTACGGAGTCAAGCAGGTACTGAACATCAATCCTGGAAGTGTCCTCATTGGATACATGATGCATAGACTTGGCATTGACATGGAGTTCAAGATCAGCGTCTTTATGGGTAATGACAATCCCTATGCGTGTCTTTGGACCCTCCTGACTGCCAAGCTCTTCAGTCGAGATGATGGGACGACCCCCCTCATTGGCTTCAATCTGGCGAACAGCGTAGATAATGAAACCATCGAGATGGCTGCCTACATAAGGAAGAGTTTCGGCTTTACAGATGTAGTTCGGATTGAGCATCACATTACGGAGACCTACAAGAGTATCGTTAGGCAACCCTACGACCGACTGGATGAGCTTCTGGATCTAGCTGATCACGTGAAGAACATAAGCGCAAAGCATGAGGGAGCAGTGCCAGAGATTGATAAGACGCGAGAGCATCCTAGTGACATTCTGGATTACTTCCGTCCAAAGCAAGATATTCTTGACAAAGGCGAGGTGGGCTATCTTCGCCGCAACTACTTAGATAAGCACGATTCACTCAATCGGACTGCTGCTGAGCTTACGAAGCGCGGACTGACATTTCTTGCGGCACCGAATCTGCACGAGAGGTAGAGCTGCAGCAGGAAGCCTTGAGAGATCCTCTGCCCTCACATATCTGGTTGGAAGATATCATCATACATGCGTTCGAGACGCTGCTTGTGATTCTGTTCTTCCTTTGCCAGAGTTTCGAATACCATTCGGTGATTTGGGTCTTCTGTCAACTCAGACAGGGACTTGTAGAACTGGAATGCTCCCTCTTCCCTCTTGATTGCGACGATAAGGATTTCCTGTGGAGACGAAGAAGGTTTCAAGGGGATATCTTTGAGGTAGTCCCCGAGACTAAGCTCTCTCATCTCTTCCAGTGTGCAGCCGAAGGTACTGCAGACATCTTCTTTGAGTGCAGCCTTCAGCTTTTCTTTGTGGCCTATCTCCTGTTGGGCAAGCTCTCTCAGGAGTTTCGTGGATGCTTGGGTCTCAGCCTCTTCAGCAGCTGACATGTAGAAATCATAGGCTTCCTCTTCTCTCTCGATTGCAAGCGCAATCAAGTTCTCGAATGATTGTTGAACAGTGGTCAAGTTCCTTCCCCGTTCTGGCTGGTGTAAATTGGGTATTAAGCATGCTGCTTCGGCCGCTGCCGAAGGTAACAATGCGAACTTTTTTGTTATGATACCGTGGCCTGCATCTTCGTGATTATGTATGGAGACCAGGGACTGTCTATCTTTCAACTGCGCTGAGAGTGTGATGATTGGAGTTGACAGAGAGGTTTCGTTACCCGACTTCAATGCATCATGTATGAGGATTGCCTCTATACTGGGCGGAGGTATTGGTGGATCGGGTGAGATATGCGGTGCTGTGAGTGGCGCCTCGGCGTGCATTGGTCTGATCTATGGATCTGATGGGACTGAAACGCCCGATGAATTCGATAGGAAACGCACCTTGGCGCGTTCATTAGTGAACAGGATGATTGCAGAGTTTACAGAGGATTGGGGTACTGTCCGATGCAGATTCCTCAAAGCCATGGACAATGGTGAAATGAATCCAGCCGGCGTAGCTCGTGAGAAGCCCCATATCCAAGACAGGTGTGATGTCTACGTGAGGTGGGCAGCAGAATGGCTAACTGCTATGGCTAAGAGTATCTCTCCCTCTTCTGATGTCAGGGAATGATGTACAATTCTCCACTTCAGAAAGAACCAAGTAGGCCTGTGTTACACTAGTCAGGTATGATGAAGGTGGAGTTCCATGGAGTTAAGAAGTGATGATTTCGAGCACGGCGGCCCAATCCCCGCTGTGTGTGCGTATCGTGATGATAATTTAAGCCCTCACCTCGAATGGTCGAACGTACCGGAGGGGACCAAGAGTTTCGCGCTCATGTGTAATGATCCTGATGCCCCTGTTGGTAACTGGATACACTGGTTAGTACATAGCATTCCCCCAGAGGTTCGCTCGATACCAAGGGGGGAGAACCCCCGCGGAGTTGAGATTGAGAACGATTTTGGGACCACAAGGTATGGTGGACCTGCTCCCCCATCTGGCACACATAGGTACTATTTCACCCTCTATGCGCTTGATGTTCGCCGTCTTGAAGGCGTATCCAAAGACACGTTCAAAGACAAGTGTGAGGAGCACAAGATTGAATCTGACCAGTTGATGGGCACATACGCCAAGTAGCATCTCTTCATAGCAACACGCTTAAAATCGCACACCTAGCAGTTGAAAGCAGACTTGGTGGATTGGAATGACAGCTGATGTACTCCTAGATATCAGAGGCCTGAGAGTAGAAGCCAACGGGATACCTATTCTTAGAGGGCTCGATCTTCAGTTAGAGCGCGGAAAAGTCTATGCAGTCCTTGGCCCCAATGCATCAGGAAAGTCCACTGTAGCGAAGGCTGTCATGGGTCTTCCCGAGTATGAGGTCAAGGGTGGAGATATCATCTACAAAGGTGAATCGATACTGGACAAGAGTATCACAGAGCGCGCAAAGATGGGTATTGCTTACGCCTTTCAGACACCTCCTGCAATCTCGGGTGTCAAGCTTGAGGATTTTATCTGTCGGATATGCCCTGACTATTCCTGCAAAGAGCCGGACGAGGAACTCATGGGTGAGACATGTATGTGTCGGCAGGAGCTCTATGATGACTTTGAACGACTTGGAATCAAGAATCTAGCTGACCGAGACCTCAATGAGGGATTCTCAGGGGGCGAACTGAAGCGAAGTGAGCTCTTTCAAGTCCTCTCCATGCGACCGGATGTGGTCTTCTTAGATGAACCTGACAGTGGTCTTGATTATGACTCACTCAAAGTTGTTGGACGCGAACTGAAGGCTATGAAAGAGAAAGGGAACTCTACCATGGTCATAATCAGTCATCACCGTTATGTGTTGGAATTCGTCGAGGTCGAGAAGGTCTACATTCTGGAGTCTGGTCGCCTAGCCTATGCTGGAGATATGGATATCATTCCTGAACTCGAGGAGAAGGGTTACGACAAGTTCCTAGCTCAGGCTGCAAGCTGAGATTCAGGAGGGCAGAAGATGACGAGGACAGAAGAGAAACGGAAGCGTGCTGAAGCAGCCAAGAAGAAACAGGCAACTTATGGTGAAGACATCGACCTTGACGAGTTTGAGTTCAGTCGTGACCAGCCAGCATCGCTGAACCTAGATGAGATCTCTGAGGGAGATAGAGAGCTCGTTTCAGGGGTTGGATTTGACGTTTCGGAGAAACGAGCATCTGGATCATTTCTCCAGTTCGATAACGAGAGCATTCTGGCTGATGTTATGATTGATCAGGAGGGCCTCGAGGTGTTACCCACCAGTGCGGCCCTAGAGCGGTATGACTGGTTGTCAGACTATCTATGGAATGCAGTTCCTGTAGATACCGACAAGTACACAGCAGCAAGTGAACTGGAACACTACGATGGATACTTCATCCGTGCAAAGGCCGGGCATAGAATTCACATGCCGGTTCAGAGCTGTCTTGTCCTCAAGAAAGGTAGATCCGTCCAGAATGTTCATAATATCATCATTGCCGAGGAGGGTTCGGAGATGCATATTATCACAGGGTGTGCCACCCCTAGTGATGTTGAACGTTCCCTGCACCTTGGAGTTTCCGAGTTCTACGTCAAGAAGGATGCTCGGCTGACTTTCACCATGGTTCACAAATGGAGCGACAAGATGGACATCCGCCCTCGGTCCGCAGCCGTAGTAGAGGATAACGCAGCGTTTGTATCCAGCTATGCGATACTCAGTGCCCTTCGTTCTATCCAGACCTTTCCAAAGGTCCGCCTTACAGGGCGACAGTCTCGTGCTGACCTGTATTCAGTTGTTTACGGAACCAAGAAGTCGAAATATGATGTAGGGGGTGCGCTCATTCTTGAAGCACCTGCGTCAAGTGGGAAGATAATATCTCGCAGTATTGCCACGGAACAGTCTGAGATCATTGCTCGTGGTGACCTCATAGGGAAACATAGTGGAGCTAAGGCCCGCCTTGAGTGCAATGGTCTCTTGCTGAGTGATGAGGCTGAGATAGGCGCCGTGCCTGCACTTCGTGCCAGTGCTGAAGGAGTTGAGCTCAGCCATGAGGCGACAGTTGGGAAGGTTGGTGCGGAACAACTGAACTATTTGATGTCGCGTGGACTGACTGAGGAAGAAGCCACTACGCTTATTGTGAATGGGTTCGTACAGCTGAAGGCACCGAATCTTCCGCCTAGTCTGCAGAAGTCTATTGACGATGCAATCAGAATGACTCTGGAGAAAGGGCTCTAAACGTCTTTGGGTGCTATTTCTCGCATATCGGATGGAAGGTATTGATGAAGCACCTTTGGAATCTGGATGCTACCGTCTGCTCTCTGATAGTTTTCCATGATGGCCACGATCGTCCTTGGGTTGGCAACCATCGTGCTATTCAGAGTATGGACATAATCCTTCTCAAGCCCTCCCTTCTCAAGCCGATATTTGACGTTCAATCGGGTACTCTGATAGGCCGTACAGTTGCTGCAGGAGACAGCCTCCCTGTATCTCTCCTGACCCGGCATCCATAGTTCCAAATCAAGCTTCTTAGCTGCTACCGTTCCTATATCTCCTGTACAGATATTCACAATCCTATAGGGGAGATTGAGTCGCTGGAAATACTCCTCAGCATTTGCAATGAGCTCTTCGTGAATCTTCCAGGAGTCATCGGGGTGGCCAAAGACGAACTGCTCCACCTTATTGAATTGGTGTACCCGAAAGATGCCCTTTGTATCCTTTCCATGTGAGCCCGCTTCTTTTCTGAAACAGGTACTCACTCCCGCAAACCTGATGGGTAAGTCGTTAGGCTCGAAGATTTCATCCATATACATTGCTGCAATCGGATGCTCCGCAGTGGCGATGAGATACAGGTCTTCGTCTTGAATCTTGTACATGACGTTCTCAAAATCACTAAGGTCTGTGACGCCCTCATAGGGCTCTCTTCTCATCATGAAGGGTGGATAGATGGGCACGAAGTCTCTTTCTCGCAACATCTCTAGACCCATTCTCATCATTGCAAGGTCAAGCAGAACAAGTTCATTTTTCAGGTAGTAGAATCTGGACCCCGCAATCTTAGCCGCCCTGGCTATGTCTGCAAGGTCCAACTCCTCAAGTAGATCAACATGACTCTTCACTTCAAAGTCGAACTCAGGACGACCCCCCCATTCTCTTACCAGTTCGTTGTCCTCTTCATCCTCACCGTAAGGGACACTCTCATGCAGGATATTTGGAATAGCCATCTGAATGGACCTAATCTCAGCCTCCAGCTTCTCAGCCTCTCCCTCGACTTCTGCGATAGACGCATTGACATCGTTGACTCTCTTTATGAGATCTGGGGCATCCTGACCCGCTTGCTTGAGCTTGCCAATCTCCCGGGATAGGCTGTTTCGCTCTGCTCTCAACTCCTGTGCTTCTCTTCTCAGTCGTCTGGCCTCTTCGTCCATGTCAAGCATTTTCTCGAATTCTGCGAGCTTCTCATTCTCTCTGCGTTTCTGGAGATTTGCTCGCACAACCTCTGGATTATCACGCATGAACCTGATGTGCAGCATCTGATTTCCACCTTCGAGATCGACAGGTGAACTTCACTCTGTCCATCTCCGGAGACAGGTTCTCTCCTTTTCAATGTCTTGGAGATGACATACTCAGTCGTTGAGATATACCGATCCCTGCACCTGCCTGCGTTCCTTTCCACTGCTCGTCAAGATTTGAATCATTCTCACGTACGCAATTGAGATAGGCTTGGTTCAGAAAACGGATTGCATGCCTACCTCTATGCGCCAGCTGGACTTCATGGATATGAGATGCGCAAGAAATCTATTCCATAATCTCTCTGTAGACCCCCTCGATGAGGTCCACCTGTTTTTCCCAGGAACTCTCTCGAAGAACTCGTTCCCGACACTTCATGCCCATTGAAACTCTCTTTGCTTTGTCCTCTGCCATTAATCTCATTGCATCAACAACTTCTCTGACAGATTGGGGTTCTACCAACACACCCTCCGAAGAACTCAGAAGCATCTCTGCGTCTCGCACTCTGGTTGCTATCAAGGGTAGTCCACAACTCATGCCTTCTAAGACGCTTAATGAACAAGTGAGTGGCCCAATATTCATCGGCGACACGAACACATCCGCCCTTTTGAGGAAATAGTCAACCCTGCTATGAGGGACTCTTCCCATCCAACGGATGCCGTCATTAAGGTCTCCTCGACGCATAAGCATGGATTTCAACATTCCATCTCCTATGAGGGTGAGTTGTGTATCTGGGTTCTCTCTGTGATACTCTCTGAAGGCATTGATTGCTATGTCGACGCCCTTGTCGAAGCTAAGCCGTCCAACATAGATGTAATCAACAACGTTATCATCTCTCTCCATAGGTGTTGGACAGAAGCGATGCGTATCCACTCCGTTTGGTATGATGTGCAACATCTCCTCTTGGAAATCGTTTTCTAGGAAGAGTCGCTTTTGCAGTGGGTGAACCAGTATAATCGCGTCGTATTTCCTACCTGCATAGAGTGACGCCTTATTCGCAATATCAAACACCCTTCCAAGAGACGAGTCAGAACCAGAATAGGCCAAGTGGTATGTGACAACGAGAGGTGGGAGCGCTCTTTTGAAGAATGGTAAGACAAAGTCTGTGGTTCCTGAGTTCATCTGGGTATGTAAGACATCAATGCGATGTTTCTGCGACTCTCGTGCGATCATATTGGGTGCATCTATAGAGTCTAGGGAAAAATGGGGGTTTAGATGAAGAGCGCGAAATCTATGAATGCGGTCTTCCCGTAGCGGATATACGTGTCGGGACTGAGTAAAGACATGGACCTCATGGCCCCCTGAAAGCAGTCCTCTCATGACTGCATCAGCCCTGACGCAGAGGCCGTCTCCCGCTCCGAACTTGCTCACCATGCCTATCTTCAATTAGTCCTCACCTTTCTCATCAAGGTTGACTGCATCCGAGGCCCATTCTGATAAAATCTCCTATCTGTCCTACTCCAACTGAGCTGATGGACACAGATCATTCACCGGACAGGCAGGGCAGTCTGGAGATCTGGCTGTACAGATCTCTCTTCCATG
>CAYYQL010000044.1:1710-20335 GCA_964473825.1 uncultured archaeon | reverse complement strand
CGGTTACCTGTACGACTCTCGTATGTGGTCAATGAGGGTCGCATAGGTGGTCAGTCGATGAGCCGGGCGATGATGGCATCACACACGGAGTCTACCCAGACGATGGGCTCCTCCCAGTCCCCAGGCGTCCCGTATTCGCCATCTCTGAGAAAGCCCCAGCCCACGCGCTCGATGAAGGAGATGGGCGCTCCGTTAGTGAACAGACGGCCGTCGTACCCCTCGGGCAGGTCGATGTCCAAGAGAAGCAGGAGAGAACCACTGATGCCGTAGGGATGGCCAATGTTCGCCACCAAGTTGTCGTATGCTCCGAAACCGTCATGCTCGTCCACAGCAATCCTGAGGATGCCGGTCTGGTATGCCTCAAACCGTGTCTTGTTCAGCACCGCGCCATTCCCGAATCGCACCGTGGTGTTCAGGTTCTGCCCCCGCTGGATGTAGAGGTCGTACTTTGCAGCTGTGCCCAGCACCACGTCAACACGCCGCTGGCGACCCGTGGCCTCAAGGTTCACCTGATTCCCCACCTCACGCACCAGAACCACCGAGCCTGACTGAGCATCGTAGAGCTCAACGTCCACCCTGCACATCAGCAATGTGTCATTCTCGAAGGAGATGGTGAGGTTGGCGTCCGTCAGGTCACGGATGTACATCAGGATGCGGCGGTTGGGCTCGGGGTTCCACTCCTCGAAACGGAACTCGGTGCGGGTGGCCTCGTACACCAAGTACACGCCCACTCCCGCCACTATCACAAGAACACTGACAAGTATTGCAGCCTGTTTCTTCGAGAGTGTGTGTGTGTGAGAGATCTTCTTCTCGGGAGCGTGGGCTGTACACAAGACTGCTTTCATTCACTCTGACCTCATAGATTTCGCAGGACATACGCAGGGTCCACGGAACCAGCCCTTCGAGCCGGGAAGTAGCAAGCACCAAGCATCACCAGACTCTCCAGTGAGATAATCAGGGCCATCAATGTCACTGGAAGTGCCAAAACCTCACCCAGGAGCGGCGAGAATGGTGATATGCCCAGTGTGAGCACGCTCATCGAGTAGCCAAAGACAAGCCCAAGCAGTATACTGACTGTGATGGATGCAATCACGGTCCCGGCAAACTCACCGAACACCATGGAAACTACCTGCCTTCGGGTCCCGCCCAGTGCCCGAAAGATGGCATATTCCTGCTTTCGCTCCAGAACTGCAGAACCCAGAAAGAGGGCAATTGTAGAGAGACCCATGATGGCACAGAGGATGAAGGCAATCATGGTAAGACCCTCGATTCCTGAGAGGAAGAGCCTGATTGAATATGACTCTTCGGCCAGGTCATAGGTCTCAGATGAGTAGGCCGTGACTCCATAGACAGAGCTGATCTCGTTGACCACTTCTGTCATATTGGCGAAACTGACAACATCGGCCAAGAATAGCTTCGCAGTGTCTATTTGAGTGACGTTTTGGAGATAGTCGATGTTGACCAGCGCAAACCCGCCGCGAAGCACTTGGAAGCCGGTCTGACCAGCAAACGTCATACCGACCTGGTCCTCAGTGGACGCAAACCCGAAACCCGGGGCACTCTTTGCAATTCCGACTATCTGGAAATCTACGTTGATACTCCCGTCGTTGGTTCCGAGGAGGACCCTGACAGTCTCCCCCACCTTCCTGTTCCAGAGCTCGGAGTATCTCTGACTGATAATAATCCCATCTGAGGTATTTCCCAGCGTAGCTAGGACTTCAGAAGGTGAGCCACTCACGAAACTCTCGGATACGAATCCACCGATGGTGTAGTATTGCTGAGGGTCTATACCCTCCAAGAAGAACGCATTGCTCCCCACAGTAGCCCAAGTCTCAAGCACGGGCGTGGTCCTGTAGATTCCCGGTACACGAAGGATATTCTGCGTGTAGTTGAGAGGTAGTGCGTCACCTTCGACTCGTACATCGGCCCCGATAGCATATGCAAGTTCGTTGTCAACAGTTGCTTTGAAACTGGTGGACTGAATCAGCATCATCGATGTTGTTGTCAGTGTCAGGGTGAGGATAATCAGCATAGGAATGAACTGAGATCGTCTCTTCCTCAGGCTCTGACTCAGATACAGGCTCTTCTCGCCGAAGAGAAAACTTGTTCCCACTGACAGGCGAGCAGTCACAAGACGCATCCCTCTAGAACCAAGATAGGCAGCAACGAAGAGAATCAGGGTCGCGAGAATAATCTGCCCAATAGCTATGATACCGCGAGGGGAGAATATCATAGGCATCACGAGGAGTCCAGAGAGCACAGCAGCTAACCCCAGACCGTATCTCCAGCCACTAGTCGAACCAGCAGTCTCTTCGTCAGGCAGAGTGGCAGAGGGTTGACCGACCTCAGAGACGTCTATACGTCTAGCAACATGAAGAAGATATGCAGCGGGGAGATACAGTGCAATGGCCGCTCCAATGACTATCGCCAAGGGCGGAATGGATAGGTGTTGCATGAATGAGAAGTAGAGGGCTCTATCGAACAGGAACAGTCCAACTGTGGAACCAATAAGAGGAGCCATGGCGAAAGCCATCAGTAGCCCTATGATGAAGCCTGCAATTGAGAGAAACAGTGACTCCCACATGAAGGTGGCAAAGACTTGGTTGAAAGAGGCACCCTTTGCCCGAAGTGCACTGATCTCTCCTTTTCTTCTGGACACGGAGGTCTCCGAGGTGAACACAGTGAGCATCAGGCTCATAATCAGTACAGGGAATACTATTACGGTGAGAATCTGGCTCTGAAGATACGTGTTGATGGTGCCCGTTAAAGCCCAGATCTCAGATAGGCCGCCAATTGTCACCTTCACGAACTGTTCTTGGACTGACTCCTGTACTGAGACCAGGTGCCCTCCAATAGATGCGGCTCCGGCCTCTAAGAGAACATCAACGGAAGAACGGATGTATCCGACGGGCTCATGAAAGCCCCGATTTGTAACTTCAGATACAACATCAGGACCAACTTCGTCTTGTAGAATCATCACGGAATCAGCAAGTCCCATCACGGCATTGCTAGATAGGGCCATGGGGTCCCAATTCTTTCTGTAAATCGAGAGAATTGTTCTCGTGAGGACTGTGCGTGTTGGTTTGTGTTCATATATCCCAACGACTTCAAGACTTGTGAGCTCGAGGGAACCGAGGTCTTCGGGTGTGCTGGGGCTTGGAGACCCTGGTTTGTCATTCCGTGCCGCGTATCTCAGCAAGTCTATGTCAATGGTGCTTCCCACACCTATCTGCATTCCATGACAGTCTTCTGTATAGTCGACAAAGCCCTGGGAAACCAGAATCTTACCAGTGGTGAGCGAGAAATTTCCACTGAAGGTAAACTCTGAAGCCCAGGTGTCGAGCATCTCATCCGTGACAAGCAGAATCCTGCCATCTTTGATACCGTAGGCATAGTTTGTTCGATATCTTGAGTAGTCTGACCAGCTTGGTATTGACTCGCCTTGAAGGATTCCGACAGTCGACGGAAGAAGGTCAACGCGTTCGACGTACTTGTGGTTCTCAAGCCAGGAAATGGCCCCAGCCATATTTGACGAGGTGTACGACTCGGCAGACCCAGGTCTCAGATACATCTGGTATATGTTTTCGTTGAAGTAATCGTTTACGACCAGCTGGGTTCCCGAAGAGGTCCAGACAAACACTGTTGTTGGCAGAGCAACTCCAAGGGAGAGAACAAGTGCAATACCCATGTTGCGGAGAGGATAGTTCTTCAGCGATGTGAGAGCATAAGACACAGCCCACCACGGGTTGCCCTTGAGAAGTTTTGGCTGTCTTTGGGAAGTCATCTGGTAACCTCATAGATTTCTCAGTACGATAGCGGGGTCTGTCTTGGCAGCTTCTCTTGCAGGGAAGTAAGAACCCCCAATCATGGCCATCACTTCCAAGAGAAGTACCACAGTGAGGAGTCCTGTTGGGAATGTGATGGCTGCGGGAAGGGCTCTAGAGAAGGGACTCAGGGAGAAGATTACTACACTCATTATGAAACCGAAGATTGCACCAAGAACCAGGCTCAGCGTCACAGATGCAAGAACCACGCCCGAGAATTCGGCCACTACAACGCGAATGACCTGTTTCTTTGAACTGCCCACAGCACGCAGGATTGCATAGTCTCGCTTTCTCTCTCTGACGACAGATCCGAGGAAGAGGGTGAGCGCGAAGATGCTCAATAGAAAGGACATGGCGAACCCAATCGAGAACAGCCCCTCCACGGTACTGAGGAAGAGAGCTGTGCCGAAGGATCTTCTCCGAAGGTCGAATGAGTCTGGCGTGGTAGCAGATACTCCCGGCAAGTCACCCAGTGCCCGAAGTAGAAAGTCTTCATTGTACACACTGACGAGATCTGCCAGGAAGAGAGTTGCGGTTGTCATCTCGGTCTGCTCTGAGAGGTGTTCTATATTCACCAGAGCAAAGCCTGAATGTGCGGCCTGAAGGCCGAAGCCAGCACCGAGGCGGGACTTGGGGATGTCTGTTTCAGCTGCATATCCTAGACCAGGTGCAGTGTAGACGAACCCTGTGATTCTGAAGGTTACCTGCACTGGCCCAAGACGCCCACCGACAGCAAGCATGATGTCATCACCAATACTCTTGTTCCATCGACGGGCATGATACTGACTTAGTACAATCCCATTCTCCACCTTGTCCAGGGTGGAAAGCACCTGTTCATGAGTAAGTTCTCCAAAGCTAGTATCATCAAAGTGACCTATCTGCGAGTATTCAATCGGGTCAAGCCCCGCAATAGTGATTCTCTCTTGCCCCAGCTGACCATAGGTTCTCAAGACCGGAACAGCACGCTTAACGCCAGGATACTCCTTGATAGTACCGTTGAACGAGAAGGGTTGCCCTGTGCACGTGACCCTTAGGTCTGCGCCGAGTGAGTAGTCGATCTCCTGTGCCAAGTCTTGCTGAAAGCTATAGGCCTGTACTGTGAATGCGATGGTTGAGGATAAGGTCAGGGCGAGAACCACCATCAGAGGAACAATCCGCCCCTTTCTCATCTTCAAGTTGCCCGCAGCAATCAGGTTCTTCTCGCCCAGCACGAAGGATATCTTTGAAGCCAAACGTGCAAAACCAAGTCGGGAATATCTCGATCCGTTGTATGCAAGGAAGAACCAAGCTGCGGTACCCAACCCTAGCTCAATCATGAGTATAGTGGGATTGGCCGGTAGGAACAGAACAGCACCAGAAACCATGGCTAACAGGACAATAGAGGCTCCGATAGTGAAACCGTATGCTCCCTCCTTTTCGCTCACGGCTTCAGCCGTCTCAACAAGTGTTGACCCAATCTCGGTCCGAGCCGCTTTCCGCGCCGAGTTCAGGATGAAGAGCAAAGGAGGGACAAGACAGATGAGGGCCGTGTAGACAAGAGCCTCCGGTTTGATGACCGTGTTGGAAAGATAGTACACATAATCCTGTCCATCGAAGGCCATGAAGCCAGTTGTTGCAGGCATCAGAGCTGCAAAGAGAACGCTGAGTACCAATCCCAAAATCATGCTCACGATGGCCATAACTACTGCTTCCGAGATGAATATGCCATAAATCTGTGAGGAACTGGCACCTTTAGCGCGGAGAGAACTCACTTCTGGCTTTCGTGCAGTCATGAACGTGTCAGCGGCAAACACTGAGAGAAAGAGTGCCAAAATGAAAATAGGAAGATTGAGCATAACTAGCGGCGTCGATGACATATATGTGTCAACGAGAGACTGGAGATAAAGCACCTCAGACAGACCTTGAACCGTGAGGTCGAAACGCTGGTCCATCTGTGTCTTGAGATTGATAAGATTCTCAGCGATGCTACCAGGCCCAAGACTGACAAGTGCAGTGGATGAGGCGCGCATGAATGTCTTGGGGCCGAAGAATCCCTCCTCAGAGATATTGTCCAACTCCATACCCTCTGAGAGAACGATTATGCTGTCACGGATGCCGAGCACTGGTGTATCATACCATAGATAGTCATAGTTTGACCTCATCCTAGACGGAAAAGCAGTCTCTACGAGGCCCTCGTATCCCTTCACTTCGTAGATGCCAGCTATGGTCAGGAATTCTAGACTCGTTCGGCCCAAGTCGCCAATCGGTGCCTCGGAACCCGAGGGGGCTCTCATGAGCAGCTCGACACTGAAGGTGGAATTGAGAGTAAGAGTGATCCCGAAGACCTCACGAACGTACCCCACAAACTGCCAAGAAACCAGCGCCTGTCCAGAATCGAGGGCGAACTCACCCTCATAGTCGAAGTCGCGCCGAATCTCGTCAAGAAGAGGCTCATTAGCGAAGAGTACCTGACAGTCTTTCAACCCGTACGTATAGATTGGGTTGTCTATACCGTATACGACGCTATCGGGTAATTGGGTTCCGTAGACGAGTCCCACCGTAGAATTGACACGTCGTACGCTTTCGATGAGAGGACTATCCCGGGCGAACTGCTCAGCAAGATCCATCTCTGTCGTAGGACCAACAGGAGTTTGCATCATCATCTGATAGGCACGGGAATCGAAGTATTCGGATACGCTGACTTGCACACCTGTGTCGGCCCAGATGAACATAGACCCAACGAGGGAAACGCCAAGACTGAGTGTGAGAGCAAGGCTGAGAGCCCTAAAGGGGTATGCCCTCATGGAACTCAGCGCGTAAGAGAACGCATAGAGGGGGTTTCCAGTGGATGAGCCATTCCTTTCCGACCTAAGAACCACCAGTCATTCACCTCATAGCCGTAGATTCATCCGGCCGGTCAGAGGTTCCACCCGGTATTGATACATCGACCTTGCTCGCCTTGAAGAAGGCACTGACAAGCTCTTCAACGAGCTGGCCATCCCTCAGAAGCATGATCTTGTCTGCCATTCGGGCGACCTCAGGATCATGTGTCACGACGAGTACTGCTCTCTTCTGTTTCTTCGCCAGGTCTTTCATGAGTTTGATGATCTCTCCCCCTGTCTTGTGGTCCAGATCTCCAGTGGGCTCATCACACAGTAAGACGGCAGGGTCATTGGCCAAGGCACGGGCCAGGGCAACTCGGGAACGCATTCCACCTGAAAGCTCGTGTGGCATGTGATGTGCCCGGTGGTCCACGCCCACCGCTTCTAACAGCTTCATTGCCTTCTCCTCCCGGGTCTTTCTCCGAATCTCATTGAGAAGCATTGGAACCTGAACGTTCTCAGTAGCTGTGAATACAGGCAAGAGGTGCTGATCTTGGAAGAGGATCCCTATCTTATCACGGCGCATCCGCGATAGTTCATCGTCATTCAAGGGAGTTATCTCAATCTGGTCAACAAGAATAGCCCCGCTGTTCGGACGGTCTAAGCCTCCTATAAGGTTGAGAAGAGTTGTCTTCCCAGAACCTGAAGCACCAACAATGGCCACGAAGTCACCTTTGTAGACTTTCAGGTCTGTTCCTCTCAGGACATCGATGGTACGGGTACCGTCCTGAAATGATCTGTGAACATCGATGCATTCGACCGCAATTGAGTCATCACTAGCCATTGCCATTGTCTCCGAGAGGTTATGCATTAGGTCCCGATTTTTAAGGTTGCTACAAGAGCAAGGGATACTATGGGAGCAGTGCCACATTCAAGAGATATACTTCTAGCGGATTATGCATCAACAGGGGGTCAAATGTCACGCCGACTGATTGTTACCATGGCGCACTTCAAAACCTTAATCTGGAGCCCTAGAGCCAGTGCGGTACATGAGTCGGGTCAAACCATACACCTGCCTGGTGGTCATGATGCTGTTCATCATAGCAATGACTCCACTAGTAGAGGAACCTTATGGGGTGACAGACGACGCGCCATATGACGTTGACGCGAAGATGAAGACCAGTGCCACACGATCTGTGGTAGACGTATGGAAATCCATCTTCAATAATATCAAGCAAGAGAACATCGAAGACATTGTCAAGACCCTCAGCCTCAATTACTCAGGTCGAATATGGGACTCTGGAAGCAAGGAGCCATCCCCGGTTCTTTCAAGTGCCTGGGATTATGCTAATACGACACTATCCAATTTCACAGCTGGAGAACTCACCTTCAGACTTGTGACAGATGAGAAGAATCTTGTTGCCGTGATGAACGGGACAGCATCCCAACGAACACCTATCATCATCAGCGGCACGATTGCATCGTTGGAAAATCAGGGAGCCAATGGCTATGCAGCCTCTACTGCTGCGGTTCTCGAATGTGCCCGATTGCTCTCAACGCTGAGCGTGACAAATGATGTGATGTTTGTACTATCCAACACTATCCTTGGTGGGATTGGAGGAGAGGTCAAGGGAAATGTAGGTTTGCGTGCGTTTCTGAATCACCTTGAGGACGAGGAAAGAGAGCCAGCCGCAGTCTTCTGGTTCTCGGCCCTTCTCTTTGATTCCAGAGAATCAGATGGCGACCATATCGGATTGCGGGCGAACTATCCTACGCTTCAACTTGAAGCAACCAATCTTGCTGGCTACATGGCCGACAGAGCCTCTGAGGCTGGCTCTGAAAGCGGGATAGGTTCGGATGTCGACCTGATACAAGGGACGGACATATTATGGCTCCACTCAGGAGCACAGGAGGCAGCAGGGAGGGGAATACCCGGTTTCTGCGTGGCTCAGAAAGACGGTGACCCTCTCTTGAAGACCAGTGATGACGTCTGGAACCATCCGTACTATGACTATGAGATGGCCGTTGAAGCAGTGGGGATTGTTACCTCGGTTGTCTGGCTACTGGGCAACATGGGTGGCGGAGACCAGCTCACTATGACTGGGTCAGTCTTCGTGCCGGACATGCGGTCCAGAAATACTTCACTCGCTCTGGCAGGTCAAAGCCTTCTCATAGTCAATGTAGACTGGGATGAGAACCAGACACTTGTCACGAGGTTGGTTGACGACATGGACGAGACCGTGGTCAGCCGATGGGATGATGACGGAGACCTTACGCTCACCTATCAGATAGCTAACCCCTCTTGGTACACACTCGTCTTTGAAAATGAAGGCGAAGAGAATGTGGTGGTCTCGTATAGCTATTTGTTCTACTACGACTATGATCGCGACGGAATGAATGACTTCGAAGAGAGCCAGTTCGGGACAGACAGCCTATGTGCAGACACCGACGCGGATGGACTGGATGACCCTGTCGAGAGAGAGCTAGGCACCAATCCGCGAAGAATAGATACTGACTTGGACGGGTTGCCTGACGGGCTTGAGATTGAATACGGCTGCTCACCACTGCTGGCAGACACAGACGGTGACGGGCTCTTGGATGGTTTTGAAGTCGATTATGGGCTTGACCCAACACATAGAGACACAGATAGAGACTTCCTAGAAGACGGCCTCGAATTCGAATATGGAACAGACCCCCTGAACCACGACACCGATGGCGATGGCCTGTTCGACGGATATGAGATTGGTAACTCAACAGACCCGCTTAATCCGGACACGGACGGTGATGGACTGACGGATCTCTTTGAGATTCTGAATGGTCTAGACCCGCTCTCAAATGACACTGATGGAGATGGGCTCTTAGACCTGCATGAAGTGGAAAATGAACTCCTTCCATTCAACAACGATACTGACGGTGACGGGATAATCGACTCACTGGATTGGGCACCAAAGTCCCACTGGATGAACTCGATACCGGTTGTGATGGTGGGAGTCTTTGCGGTTTCTCTTGTTGTGTTGCTTGCCGTGAAGAAACGAAGATATGATCGAGGAGAGCAGTAGATGACAGAGACTGAGGGAACGGGGGACGGAGCCCGCGCTAATCCATCAAGGGATAGCAGGAACAGGACATTGACCATGCCTGTCTTTTCGAAACACAAAATCGTGTTCGTCCTGATTGTCGTCTTTCTCCTACAGCCAGCTCTCATGCCAGTCACTCAGAATGCCTATCAACACAGAAACAATGGTTTAGTACCAACTTCTCACAGTCAGATAGCAGGAGGAGAATACAACAATATCACAGCAATCTGGGAGAACGTCTTCAAAGCCACATCAAAGACAAGAATAGAGAACCACACACGAGTCATGTCACAGCAGTTCTCGAATCGCATCTGGTTCGAAAACATGACTCCCACACAGAGACTCCAAGATGCTTGGACTTGGGCGAATACAACACTAGGCGATAACACCGATGGAGAACTCTCCTTCCAGCAGGTCACCGAATATCAGGCACTTGTGGCAGTGAAGAACGGAACCCTTCCAGAACCCAGAACAGGAGTCATCATCGCTGGAATCATCGATAGTGTTGAAACTCCCGGGGCAAATGATATGGGTGTCAGTGTTGCAGCAGTATTGGAGTGTGCCAGAATCCTCCATGATTTCGATTTGGGGTTCGATGTGTACTACGTCTTGACAAACGGTCATAACCTTGACCCTGACTATGACCTAGGTGCTAGGGCGTTTGTTGAGTGGTTAGAGGAGAACGAGATCCAGACCTTGACCGCCTTTACGTTCACAAGGCTTCTTTTCCATCGAGTACAGTACCTATATGGGACCAAGATATCGCTCCGAACCTACGACAAGACGACGGACTATCATCAGACTCTCCGGATGCCCGACCTTCTGATCTCGATATCCGCATCATATGGCTCGTCCCGACTGCAGCATGTATCAGACCATGGCGTGGCCAGAGACTCTCTCGCATACGAGATGTGGGAGAAGGGGCGGGCTGCGGTCCACGTTGCACAGGGCTATTGGCACGAATCCTACAGCGCCTCACCTGCTGATGTCTGGAACTCGGGCGATTACAACTACTTCAAGGCAACGGAGGCTGTAGCATCCGTTCTGGCAGCAATCGCCTATATCGGACAGATGCATGAGGGGGATAATCCTGCATTCTATGAACAGGGAGAACTAGGAAACTCATCCACAACTCAGCAGGTCTTCTCAGACACCATAGGTGGTTACGTCAATGCCACTGTATGGTGGGATGCCAATGTGACGTTGAGAGCAGAGATTCAACGAGATGACACAGCGAGCGTGGTGTATCGGCGTACAGAAGACGACGGTCTCATCAAACTCAGATACCTCAGTTCTGCAATCGGCACATACAGACTCGTCATCAGAAACCTGGGATCGGAGCCCACTGTATTTGGGTTCAATCTCACACACCTCTCAGACTGTGACGGTGATGCGCTCTCTGACGCTTACGAAGCGATACTGGGAACCAACCCCTACTCTGTGGATAGCGACGATGATGGACTAACAGACAATCTGGAACTCGAGATCGGAAGTGACCCGCTGTCACAAGATACAGACAATGATGGGGCACTAGACGGGATGGAGTATGCAATCGGTTCAAGTCTTGCTCTGAATGATACTGATCAGGATGGACTCCTCGATGGACTGGAATTGGAACTGGGCACGAATCCGCTTCTGGCTGACACTGATGCAGATGGGCTGAACGATTACGAAGAAGTCTCAGTCTACTTCACAGATCCAACTAATCCAGATACGGACGGGGATGGGCTGGAAGACGGTTTTGAGGCTCAGTTCGGTCTTGATCCGCTCTCACCAGACTCGGACAATGATACCCTGAATGACTTGTTTGAGGTACTGATTGGAACAGACGCGCTAAGTTCTGACACCGATAGGGACGGCTGGGGCGACGCCTACGAGGTAGAATACGGTATGTTGCCCGATAATGTCGATACCGATGGCGACTTCTTACCGGATGGCTGGGACTGGAATCCACGAGAGCACTGGGTCAATGAGATTGCGCCCATCAGCCTTCTCAGCACCACCATGCTCCTGGGCATCTATGCTCTGATGAAATACAAGGCTTACAAGAAGATAGAAGAAGAGACTGGCTGAACGATCTCCAGAAACGCTCTCGATATTCCCGCCACATATACCTAGCAGTAAGCAGCGGGTTGATAGATTCATTGACCAGAACAAGGCTCAGATACTCTAGAGGGGATCATTCGTGTCAGGTTACGCGAGGAGCATCATCATCGCCGTGGAAAAATCAACAGAGAGGCCTCCGTTTGAGGTTTCCTCAGTGACCTACGTCCTAGCACAATACTCATGTTCTCTCCTTCGGGCTAGGTGATGAGATGCGGCAGATATCTACGAAACAGTTCGATTTGACTGACACCTTGGAGTGCGGTCAGACCTTCTCGTGGCAGAGGTACGGGCAGGGCTATGTGAACTCTGACATCGGCCAGGTAGTATACGTCGAGCAGAAAGGCGACAGGCTCCTCTACGAGAGCTCAGCCTCAGATGCCCCTATCAAGCAGATGTTCCGACTTGATGACCCTTTGGACTTGATACAACAGGAGATTGCAAAGGACGATCTGATACGCAAAAGCATCTCGTTTGCTCCAGGACTTCGAGTCATATCAGACGATTTCTTCCCGTGCCTGGTTTCCTTCATCTGTTCCACCTTCAACAACATTCCTCGAATACAGGGAATGGTGAAGACGCTACGGGAGAGGTATGGGTCCACCTATGAGTTCAGAGGACAGAAGTGGCACGGGATGCCCACTCCCGAAGAGCTTGCTGCTGTCACCCCGAATGAACTGAGAGATCTCGGCTTTGGCTGGCGGGGAGAGTTCATAGCGAAGTCAACACAAGCAGTCCTGAAGAGAGATATCATCCCGGAGGAACTCTCTGAGATGCCATATCCTGATGCGCATCGCCATCTCAAGACACTGCATGGAGTCGGGAACAAGGTCGCGGACTGTGTGTGTCTGTTCTCACTGGGTTTTCTGGAGGCCTTCCCTATTGACGTCTGGATCGAGCGAGTGATTCAGGAGGAATATGGTATGTTTTCAGACACAGGGAAATCATACGCCAAGAAATCTACTGCTGCCCGAGAGTACTTTGGACCCTACGCAGGCTACACTCAGCAATACCTGTTCCACTATGTACGATGCCGTGCGCGTCAGAAGTGTAATGGGGATGTCACAGAATGACACGAACACCAAGCTGACAGTCGCCGACTCTTACCCCAGATGTTGCCTCTTCTTCTTCTTGCGGGCGTACCATGAGTGGTCCTCTACTCCTTTCGACAACTCCCAAGCCCTGGTTTCATAGAAACTCAGAGGATGAGAGATATACTCGCATAGTGGGTCAAATGCCTCACCTAGATATACAGGGCACAGACTGTCTGACTGCATTTTCTTACAACTTGGAGGAGTATAGGCATCCCGACCCCCTCGCTCTCCCGCGATATGTTTGACCTGATACTCTGCAAGGCTACTGACGTAGTCCCGTGCTGCACGAAAGACATCGACTACTTCGGACACCGACATTCCAATGTTGAGCAGGAAGGATGCCAAGGCGAACCTTGCACTGTGAGACAGATTCTTGCCGGCCCGCGTGTCCTTGTGCATCTGAGAGATGCACGGAGGAAAGGCATCTTCGCTCTCTTCCGTGAGTTCTACGGGGCCAGTTGATTTGATCTTCCTGCTGAGCTCGCTCTCAATACGCTGAATGCTCTCTGCAAGGCGCCGAGGTAATGGTGGTACATCGATATGGCTACCCAGAATGATCTTGTTGAACTTACCAGAGATAAGACGGGAGAGCTCTGACTTCTGAACGGGGACCCAGCCACTGTCCAGATATCGATTGACTAGTTTCCATACTGGCTCATGGAAATCAGGTGCTACCTCCAGAAAATCCTGGAACTGAATCTTGAACCCATAAGTTCGGAGTTGAGGGGGTAGACGCGCTCTTTGGGTGATATTGCCCACTGACTTGACGTGCCATCCAAAGGACTCACTGGCGAGTTCCATGATGAAATCGTCATCTTCCTTGCCGAGAAACTTGTTTACGGCCTTTGATTCAACCTCTGCTTGGTATTCTTTCAGTCGGCTGTTGCCTATCGCTTCAACAATCAACCGTGCAGTGGGGTAGATGAGGAAATCCCGATCATCATTAGTATTCACCAACTTGATCTCTAACTTGTCAAGAGCGGCTGCTACCCGGGACTCTGCATGCTCCACGATATACTCGTTCTCATCATTGTCAAGGAGTTTCACCAGTTCTCCGACATCACGAGCCACGGAACTGGAGATCTCTCTTGCATAACGAGAGAAGGGGTATCTGAGCATCTGAGTCCGCGTTACCATTTTCACTCCTCAATCAATAATACTACAGGAGACCTAATGACCCGAACTAAAGTCTGGGCTATAACTGTCTGCTTCTTTATGATGTCAACCTGAGCTTTTGAGTCCTATCACGATAGCCACGAAGTCTTCCACCATCTCATACTGCGAGAACTGATAGTTCGCATCGTCGAAGAAGCCTCGAATGCCATCTACACTATGCTTGCACATGTGCGGGTATTTCTTTCTCGCGCGTTTTTCGTCCATGCCTCGTGCAATCATTCCCTCAACAAAGGCTTCTTCGTCGCCAGAAACGAAGTCGTAGATAGCATAGACCCCCGTATCCTTCAGCAGCTTGCAGGCAGACTGGATATGCTGGAATGGTGCCGAAACCTCATGTAACAGGTATCCAGAGAAGGCCAAGTCAGCAATCCCGGGCTCAAAGGGAATCTTGTCAGTATCAAGATTTAGCTGGACCAAGGTGAACTGCGTGGGGCTAAGCACTCTGGATAGAAAGGCCTTGGCTTGCTCAATCATCTCAGCGCTCTCGTCGATTCCGTAGACCCTACTCGCACCAAGCCTCTTGACGGCATCAACCAGAAACAGCCCAGGCCCTGAACCGAACTCTAACACGTCGCTCACCGACATGGAGTTCATCAGGTTGGAAAACGCTCTCCAGAATGATTCACCATATCGTTCCCCGTAAGAATTTGCTAGGCTTTCGACCCGTTCAGAGTCACTCCAGTCTGCCTTTCCTAAGTGCGGCATCACTTGCTACGTCCCAAGATATAGTCTCCACGGAGAAGCGTATCTAGGAATTCTCCCAGACTCTGTCGCAGTATCTCAGGGTCACTATAGAGCTTCTTGAGTGCCTCTCGACGTTCGTCTACCGAGCCATTTGAAATCTCATTAATTACCTTATAGGCCGCATTAGGACGCTCAACCCATCGCAGCAGCTCTTCATTTTCACTGTTCAGAAGTAGCACGACAGGGGTCTTTCTCTTTCCGTTAACAGTGAAATTCTGGTGGAATCGTGCATTCTTATCGCTATCAATGATGCGAAGACTCAGGGCAGATGCGATAGAGACAATTCTGGCGAGCACCGGTAGATTTCCTGCCGTGTCGTTGCAACGATCTGTCCCGATGACCAGAATATTCATCTCGTTCTCTATGCTCCGAAGGAGGTCTATCTCTTCCTCGTTAATCATCAAATCGTTGAATCTGGCCTTCATGAGTTCGACATGTTCGCGGGCAGAATCTATGAATTTGTCGTACTCGATAGCCTCATCCCACTCTGAGATACCTGACATTTTTGATCACTTCAATCAGCTAAGAACTCTACTGTATCTGACAGCAGGAATCTCTTTCACTTCTATGAATAAAAGGATTCTCCGGTGAGAGGTAGAGTCAAGAAAATACAGTGTCACCGGATACTAAGACTCTTACGATTGAAGAAGAATTGTCTATGACTGTGCGTGATGCTAGAAGTATCATGAGAAATCTGCGTGGGAGAGCGGATAGAAACAGTCCGAGAACCCGACCAGATACTTGAAGGCCTCAAATCTTGAATCCCCTAGCGCGAGACTCCCGGAAGTCCGTCCTGTACCGAACTCTAAGACCTCACTCACTGAATCAAAGCCTATCAAGCCCAAGAAGGCATTTCAGATGAGTATAAGGGAGGTTCTCAGCGAGTTCATAGAGAAACATCGGAATGTGATGTCCGCATTATCGATCCCTGAGGGGAGCAAGATACTGAAATGATTCGCCTGGTGGAGGGAGTACTTTCGGCCACCTGTTGTGCTTATTTTTTCCCTGTGTAGAATACATGCGGAGCAGATTCCAGATTGAAACGTTCAGGCGTTGCTGACCTCAAACTTCACCCGGGCAAAGCACCACACTGGCTCATCAAGCGAATGATGCCCATGGCCAGTGCAGTCTGCGAGTTCATCGTGGAGGAATATGGCACGCTGGAACTGCTCAAGAGGCTGTCAGATCCCATCTACTTCCAGGCGCTGTCCAACGCACTCGGCTATGACTGGGACAGTTCGGGGTCAACAACCGTGACCTGTGGAGTCCTCAAGTCAGTCCTGAGCTTTGAGAAACACAACATGATTGCTGTCGGGGGCAAGGGAAGGGCCTCGCTCAAGACACCGCAGCAATTGCTTGCACTTCACGACTTTGGGATGGATGGCGTCGGCCTGGCAGACTGCAGCAAGATCATCGCCAAGGTGGACAATGCCGCAGTGCAGGACGGTTACCAGCTCTATCAGCATGTCTTCTTCGTGGACACCGAAGAGAACTGGACGGTGGTGCAGCAGGGCATGAATGATGGTACGGATGACGCGCGGAGGTACCATTGGTCATCGGAGAATGTCAAGGGCTTCATCGAAGAACCCCACACCGGGATGATATCGGGGGAGATCGGAAGCACCACACTGGATATGACAGCAAAAATATCCGATGAATGTAGGAGAACTAGTGTCGATGTGGCACAGGAGGATCCCCTGAGAGTGCGTAGGCACTTCGACAACCTCAAGCCCTACGGGGAAACTACCTTGCTCCCATGGTTGGAGGACGGGGGTAACGTCATAGAGCTCCCGGCGTACAAAGTGATTCCACGAAGAATGGACTGGAGAGCAGTCAGGAAGGCCTACGAAAGGCAGCCTCATGACTATGAAGAACTCATCAGGATCAACGGCATTGGACCGGCTACTGTCAGAGGACTGGCACTTATCTCTGAGATGATATATGGATCACCACCCTCATGGTCCGATCCCGTTCGTATGACATTCGCATTTGGTGGTAAAGACGGTGTTCCCTTTCCTGTGCCGAGGAAGGCGTATGATCAGGCTATTCAGTTCATGGAGGAGGCCCTTCGAGAGAGTAGGCTCGGGAGACCAGACAAGATACGTGCGCTGAAACGACTCAAGAAGTATGCCCCGCCATTCGTCAAGAACAGCGCCACCGAGGCGGCCTAGTCCTTCTTTCTCAATGATAATCTGTCACGGAAGCTTCGCGTTGCTTTCTCGTGTTTGCGACGCTCGCGTTCTGCCTTCTTCTGCTTGGAGCAGTTGATACGGGCTGCGCGATGTAGTTCGTGGATTCGGTCGGCTGCCTTCTTTTCCCCTTTCTTACGAAGCAGCTTTCGTGCTTGTTCCCATCCATCAGCCGCTGCACAGAAGTCATTGAGGCGAGCGTATGTGGTGGCTGCTGCGTTCCAGATACTGGGGTCATCCTTGACCAGACGGGTAAGTCTTCTGAAGGCCTTCCGAGCCTGTTCCCACTCCTCGAGTTCAACACTGATGAAAGCCAAGTTCTTCAAGGCAGGAGCATAGTCATGCTTCTTGACAAGGGCCCGCTTGAAGTGTTTAGTGGCCTCTCGTTCCATTCCCTTCCTGAATGCGGCCATGCCCATGGTATTCTCTATCGTGGGATCTTCTGGGTCGAGGTGTGCTGCTTCCTTCAGAGCCTTCATGGCGGATCCGAACTTGTCGGCCCGCAGATAGATATCCCCAAGAGCCCGCCATGGCTCAAGCTCATCAGGAGCCAATTCTGTTGCGCGCTTTGCGGAATCGATTGCTTCACTCCATCTCTCATCCAATGAGAATGCAATACCTCGGTGGACGAGAGCAGGAACTGCATCGGCATTGATCTCTAATGCTCGGTTGTAGCTCTCAACACTCTGTCGAGTGTGTCCAAGCTCCAGTTCTATGTCTCCACGTCGTATCCAGATACCCCACTCATCAGGAGACTTCTCGAGAAGGCGGCGGATTGTCTCAAGCTCCTTTTTTGACTTGCCAGTGATACGCAGTGCAAATGCCTTGTCCTTCAGGGCTTGAACATTCCCAGGAGAGAGCTCCAGTGCAGTATCAAAGGAATCGAGTGCCTTGTCCGCATTCTCTGGCCCGATGGAGAGCAGGACACGACCACGGTTGGTGTAAGCCTCAGCAAGCTCAGGATTCAGTCCAATCGCCCGGTCGAGGGCTCGAATGGCAGCACCAAAGTCCTTCATCTGTGCAAGAAGGACACCTTTGCTATTCCAGGCATGGGCATCATCCGGGTTCTCCTTCAAATGCTGCTCTATTTCGTCGAGGGCTTCCTGAACTGAGGGCATCGTTTCTCAGAAGATATCCCAGAAGGGATACAGAAAAGGATTGACATGAGCACATCTGACAATAGAGTGAAAAGCGGAATTGAGGTCGCTGAGAACTGAGAGTCATGCGTCTGGCTAACCGCAGAGCAGTCATATTCAATCTGGGAGGTTCGTTGGCATCATCACGAGGCTGGAGAAGTCGCTCCCTTGCCGTGATACTCTGCCATGCACCAGATGTACTCCTTCAGCTCCTCCTCATCGCCGAAGAGGGCATCATATGCCCTCAGTGAGATCCTCTCGAGTTCCTCTTCGTCCATCTAGATATCCCCTTCTTCTGTGGAACAGGAACGTGATAGGTCTGCCCATGGGTGTTGTTCGACCACTCGTTGACTCCGAGCATGGATGTTGTCCCGAGCATCCGAGCGGCGGATGGTTCTGGTGAAAACCCAGACGGAGGGCGGCCTGTGCTATGGAATACATAGCGTGACCTTAGACAACTATCTAATACGTGTCTAATTTT
>CAYYQL010000044.1:0-1610 GCA_964473825.1 uncultured archaeon | reverse complement strand
TGCTATGGAATACATAGCGTGACCTTAGACAACTATCTAATACGTGTCTAATTTTGTCCAACTTCTAGGTTGCTGTCTGCTACTCTGAAGAAGTTCATAAGGCACCGTCCAGTACGCATGTCTTCGAACACATCGATGACTTTGTCGATGCAGTCATAGGATAGGAGAGCAACAACGTGAAATCACCAGAGGAAGAGATGATGGAAGTCGCATGCACGGGGGACAAAGCAGAAGTCACGGTCTCCGTCGGCCAGTTGTTCTGCCACTGGTGGACACGACATGGGTCGGTGGGGATCAACAAGGAGTTCACCATCATCGACGAGGGCATTGTTGCTCTTGAGGACAGCCAGTGCGAATACCTGTACCCCGAGAGAATGAAGCCCGGCTGGACAGGCGGCGATAAGGAGCGCTGTAAGTGGGTCTTCAAGGCACTCAAGAAGGGGACAACAAACATCATCTTTCACGACATCTTCCGGTTTGAAGTGGAGGACGAGTGCACACTCAAGGTCAGAGTGGAATAGCGGATCCGAGCTACTAAGATGTCTGCTGTGCTATCGAATAGACCTCTGTTCCAACACTCTCAGCGAGGCCACCCTTGATACCCCAGACAAATGTGTAACGCGGTGTATAGATTAGCCTCTCGTCGGAGTGGATAACTTCTCGCAGCCGTGCAAGGCCCTCTTGGAACTCTTCTGCGGAGATCTTGTGCAGCATCGAGTAGGCACGCTTCTCAATGGCCTCGATATACTCTTCTCCCAAGTCCTCCGTTGCGAACTCACATGTATCACTACGAACCTTCACGAAGTGGTTGTCCAACATGGCGGCTTCGATCTCCTGGATAGGGGGATACCTGCTCTTGTCGATTCCTGCGGTTGAGGGGAAGAAACGAGAGGTGACTCGCTTGTCGATCTGTTCGTGGGACTGGGTGACCACGCAGAGCTGTCCGTGGTTTCGCAGTGCTCCCCCCGCCGATGCTATCGTTGCACGGAAGTCGTGAACGTGGTGGAGCACCTCGGTCATGTACGCGAAATCGAAGGAATAGGTCTTGAAAGGAAGGTGGTCGGCTGAAGACTGGACGAGGTTGAGCTCGGGATTCTTCTGGCAGGCCCTATCCAGCATCCCCCGCGAGAGGTCTATACCCACGACTCGGCTGTTCGAGGCCTTCATGAAGAGGAGTGTATTGTTGCACGTCCCGCAGCCGATATCAAGAACAAGAGCACCCTTCCTGATTGATGCACCTTTAAGCATCTCGCGGATCATCTCGGGGTTGCCGCTTCGAACCTCATCATAGACCTTCGAAACACTGTCGTAGTGGATGGATTTCGAGTGGGTATTCGATGGCGTGTCAGGCTTCTCATCATTCATCGTTGCAAGGGTGAAACCGCTAGATGCCTTATATCTGGTCTTCCCTACATGGCTCTGTAAAATAACTCTCATATTGTTCACGAAATGAATTCTGTGAACAACGAAATGGGTCTCTTCTGATAGTTTTGAGTTGCTCCATACAAGTTTTCCTTTATCTAAGCCATGTGAACTCGGTTTATTTTACAGGGCCTCCCTACATGCACCAGGAGATTATGAAATCGAAGGAATCTGAAGGCGGGTCCTTG
>CAYYQL010000043.1:2839-20413 GCA_964473825.1 uncultured archaeon | reverse complement strand
ACGGTGGCTACAGGCTATCACTCCATGTACGAACCTGTCAGAGGAGGAGAATCTGCGGCGGCGCAAGAAGGGTACTATGGTTACGGGAAATTCGAGAATGTCGTTACCGCCCTTGAAGTAGAGCGACTAGTCTGTGCGGGCGGACCCACAGGAGGCGAAGTGATTCGCAGGTCTGATGGTAAACACCCTCATCGTGTGGGCTTCATCCAATGTGTTGGATCTCGCGATGTCAACAAGTACGAGTATTGCTCCAATTTCTGCTGCATGTACACTTTGAAAAACTCGATCTTGATCAAGGAACACGAGCCTGACACTGAGATATTCATATGGTACATCGACATTAGAACTCCCGGGAAAGGATATGAGGACTTTTACACAAGAGGAAGAGAGGCAGGCTTCACTTTCATCAAGGGTAGACCATATGAGGTCATCGAGGACCCCGAGACCAAGAATCTCATTGTGCGTTCTGAAGACGTACTCCTGGGAAGGGAGGTCGAGGTTGAGGTCGACCTGCTGATCCTAGCTACTGCTGGTGAGCCAAGCTTTGGAACTGGAGAGCTAGGTGGGAAGCTCCACATCACCAGAAGCGCCGACGGATTCTTCATGGAGGCACACCCCAAGCTCAAGCCCCTCGATACACCTGTTGATGGAATTACCCTATCTGGTGCCTGTCAGGGTCTCAAGGACATACCTTACTCAGTATCAGCTGGCAGCGGTGCAGCGTCTCGCGCTGCAACCATTCTCTCGAAAGACACTGTGGAGATAGAACCCATCGTCGCTGTTGTTGATCCCGAGAAATGCAAAAATCTTGAGAGGGACTGTGGCATCTGTGTCGATAAATGCCCCTACGTCGCCATCACGGCATTAGACGGTAAGGCTGCCGTTATCAATGTCGCCAATTGCCATGGCTGTGGGACGTGTGTTGCGTCTTGTCCCCACGATGCTATTGAGCAGATGCACTTCACTGACCCCATGATCTTCTCGCAGATCAGAGCAGCACTGGAGGACAAGCCCGAGGAGAAGATATTGGTCTTTGCCTGCAATTGGTGCTGTTACGGAGGGTCGGATCTTGCGGGAACAAGTCGGTTCACCTATCCCCCCAATTCACGCATCATCAGAGTGATGTGTTCAGGCAGAGTGGACACTGACTTCGTCGCAGAGGCCTACAGATTGGGCGCTGGAGCAGTCATGGTGGGCGCATGTCACAGACCCACAGATTGTCACTACATCAGCGGAAATATCATCGCCTATGAGAGGTTCCAACGCTACCATAAGGTGCTTGAAGGAGCAGGCATCAGCACCGAGAGATTCCTATGGAAGGAGATCTCCGCAGCTGAGGGACTCATCTTCGCAAGAACAATGAAAGAAATCAATCAGAGACTTGAGGACATCGGTATCGACAGAATCAAGGAAGAGAATGAAAAGGCGAGGAATAGAATCTCAGCGCCTCTAAAGAGGAAGGGGCTTATTCCGATCATCGAGAAGGCCGAGCAGGAAGAATAACCCTGTATTGAGAAATCAGGTTCTCTTGCGCTTTCTCTTTGGATACCCCACCGAGCTGAGATAGATAACGCTCTCTGAACTGCCGTCCAATTCTAACAGGCGATTCATCTGATCATCGTAGAGTGCCCCAATCTGACAACTCCCAAGACCCATACCCTCTGCTGCAAGAGCAAGATTCTGTGCGACATGACCAGCATCCAGCAAGATGTAACGATAGGCCCTCTGGAGATATTTCCATTTTGATCGTTGGAACACTGCGCTCCAGATGAACACAACCGCCGCCTGCTGGGCCATCTGCTGATCTAGGGCGCCACGCTTCATATCCCGAGAAAAGTCACCTTCCTTCAGGACGTCAAGTCCATGGTTCTTGATGTCATAGTGATATAGCCCTGAGTCCAGACCTTTCACGTCATTGATGCAAAGATAGGTTTCGATGGGATAGAGTGCGCCGGCTGATGGCGCAGTGCGAAGGCCCGTTCCACTGACCTCCGCGGTGATTCCTTGTGTTGCCCATAGCAGCTGGGAGATCTGCTGCCGCGTCAATGGTTCTTCAGTATAGGCTCTCACACTGCGGCGGCTCTCCAAGACTTGCCATAAGTCAGGACCATTCGATGTCTTCGGAGGTGGAAGGGATACTTTGGGGGCCGACGAATAGTCCTTGAGCACAGGTGGTTTACTGTCCCAGTCTAACGTGTGTCTAGGTAGCTGTCCACTTTGATACTTCGTCTTCTGAAAGAACTCGTCACCCGCTTTATCAGTCAATGTAATCTTCTCCTTCGCATAGCCTTCCAATAGAACCTTCGTCAATAAGGCTCGCTAGTGATATAGTTGGACACATAGATTTTAATCGTGCCGATTGTCACTCTGGTCTGAATGACAGAGCAGAATCTGTCTCGTACGATTGTGAGGCCTGATTAGAATGCCTGATGAAAAAGTGGACATTGAGGAACTGAAGAAGAAGGCCGAGAAACCCTCCAAGGATGCGATGGAATTGCACCCGTTCTACCGGGGCAAGATCCAATCCATTGGGAAGGCACCCGTTCGGGATTTCTCGGATTTTGCTATATGGTACACACCAGGTGTTGCAGCACCGTGTCGTGCCATTGCAGAAAATGAAGAACTTGCATACGAACACACGAACAAAGGTAACATGGTTGCAGTTGTGAGTGACGGAACGAGAGTGCTCGGACTTGGCGACATAGGCCCCTACGGCGCAGGACCCGTGATGGAAGGCAAGTCGATCCTCTTCAAGTACCTTGGCGGAGTTGATGCTTGGCCCATATGCCTTGACACCAAGGACCCAGACGACATCATCAAGACCGTGAAACTGATCCAACCAACATTTGGCGGGATCAATCTGGAAGATATCTCCAAACCGAAATGCTACAGGGTTCTTGAAGAGTTGAGAAACGACCCTGATATCAAGATTCCAGTCTGGCACGATGACGCACAAGGCACAGGAACGGTAGTTCTCGCCGGTGTGATAGGCGCACTAGATGTTGTGAAGAAAGATATCGAAAACGTCAAAGTTGCGATGCTCGGTGTCGGGTCAGCTAACACCCGCACAGCCTACCTACTCTTCGCAGCTGGTGTAGACCCCAAGAACGTAGTGATGGTAGATAGTACAGGTGCGATTTATTCCGACCGTGAAGACATCGTCGAAGAGAAAGACTACGACACCTTCAAGTATGACTTGGCGCAGAAGACAAATCCCGACCGCATGACCGGAGACTTGGGGCAGGTAATCGATGGCACAGATGTGCTTATTGCAGCATCTCGTCCAGTGCCAGGAACCATAAAGAAAGAATGGATCGAGAAAATGGCTGATGATGCAATCGTCTTTGCCTGCGCTAACCCGATGCCTGAGATTTGGCCGTGGGACGCAAAAGCCGCAGGCGCAACGGTTATTGGCACTGGTAGAAGTGATTTCGACAATCAGATCAACAATTCACTCGGCTTCCCAGGAATCTTCCGCGGCACACTCGATGTGCAGGCTACAACGATTACAGACGAGATGTGCGTTGCAGCTGCAAGAGCCCTGGCGGATCTTGGCGCAAAAGAGGCAAGCGAGAAGAAAGTGATTCCAACCATGGACCAATGGGAACTCTATCCTCTTGAAGCGACCGCAGTGGGAATGAAGGCCATTGAACAAGGCATTGCCCGTAAGGAGTGGGAAGAAAAAGACCTCTACAAGCATGCAGAGCAAGTCATCCGGACAGCACGCGGATCCTCAGAAATCCTATACGAAAAGGGTTTCATTCCTCAGGCACCTCTTTAGGTCCTTCATCAAACAAAAGCAACAGGATGGAGCACTATCCTCCATCCTCATCACTCTTTTTAATCTGCAATGTTGGCGGGCATAGTTGAATACGTGAATTCGCAGAGAGTCAATGGATTTTCGAAGAAGACACTCCACGCTCCAGGGGGCACGTGTGCCTCATCCATTGTCATCTTGCTGAATGACGAATCACATAGCACAGTATTATTGGAGTCATCATGCTCAGAGAAGCATCATGACCAAAGGAGCAATGCTATTTTATTCGCCTTCGGAGGATGATTGAGCCTATCAAGACAGGGACAAGAGCAATGATCCCGATTACCAGCCATCTATTGACTGCAGGATTGGGATCAGAGCCATCAAGCGCGAAATCCCAGTCACAGTCCGGATTGAGTGGGTCAAGGCCTTCTAGCAATTCCAGCAAGTCTGGCAGCCCATCACTGTCTGAATCCGGTGAAGTGGGATCCATTCCTCTCCCGACTTCTTCAGCATCGCCAATGCCGTCATAATCAGTATCAGCCAAATGAGGATCCGTTCCATGAATGAACTCCTCGAGATTGGTGAGGCCGTCGCTATCTGGGTCTTCTGCGCTATCATGCACAAGAGGATCCAGACCATTCGTCACCTCCCAGCCATCCTGCATGCTGTCATCATCTGTATCATTAGAAAGAGGATTTAAGCCCAAAGAAAGCTCCAGATGATTCGGTAACCCATCTTCATCATAGTCAGCATTAGCGTCATGAAGCAGAGGGTTGAGTCCGTTCTGGACCTCCACGTAGTCACTTATTCCGTCACCATCCGTGTCAACCTTGAAAATGTCTGTACCAATTCTGGTTTCATTAGCATCCGGAAGACCGTCGCCATCCCAGTCCAACGGGGGATCAGGCTCAGGCCATTCATATTCGACTGAGTCTAGGATTCCATTTCCGTTGGTGTCAGAGGAGTACTCCATGAACACAGTGAAGGTGTCGTTGGTGTCTCCAGTATTGGTGACTTCAAGCGTAACAAGGCCGATACCGACTGAGGTGGTGGTATTCATAGAGAAGTTCCCCGCCTGAACCTCTACTGTGGGAAGGTACTCTGTGCTTCCCCGCTTCACCGTGAGTGCCAGTGTTGCGTTCTCAGGGACTGTTCCGCGGATGAGGAATTCCTGTTCAACCGTGCAGACCGTGGTAAGACTGTCGGACTCACCAGTTACCAGAGGGGTCTGGATCTTCTGACTTGTGTGCTCACCTTTACCCTTCATACCCAAATACACTGCAACCGATGCGGCCGCTCGTGCCAGATGGAATCCTTGCTCCTTATAGAAGAAGTCCCAGAAGACAGAATCAGAATAAGGAAGCATCTCATCGACCCCAACGGGGCTCCTCACGTTCACTGCAGGGAAACCTCGGTCCCAAAATGCCCAGTGGTCTGTCTGGGTCTGTTCATATTGTCTGACTCGCAGAGTGGTTTCATGGTCGTATCCATTCATGAAGGCATAGAGCAAATCAGCCAAGTGCTTCGTTGAGTGATAGCCAACAGTTCCGGGATACTTGTACTCAAAATCAAGTTTGGGACCTTCTACTTCTGGTATGTGATAAAGAACCTCATCGAAATTGTACATGGCCAAAACATCTACGCCCTGACTGAGGAGAATCTGGCTCACTTCTTGTGAGCCCCACATGGCACGATTCTTCTGCTGCTCATCCAAGAACTCCATATTTCCCTGGAAGAAGCAGTAGTAGATATCTATCGGTAGTCTGAATTGCGATAAGATTCTTGCAGCAATCATGACGGTGGCACAGCCCCCTGCATTCTGGTCGATGCCAGTTGTAGAAGGGGGTCCATCTAGATGGGCTCCGAAGACAATAGCTCGGTTGTCAGAACCATAGCCTCTCTGAATTCCAACCACAGAGTCATGGGGACCCCAGAACTCAGCTTCTATATCTCGGGCCTCAAGATACCCCATCACGTACTCTGCCGCATCGTAGTATCCATCAGTGTAGTCATAACGAATGCCTATTGAGGCAAAGTGGTTCAGAACATCGAGATAGTTCGAAAAGGAGCTGAAATTGCCAGGCAAATCCCACCAGTTCAATGCATTGTAGGGATGAGGGATGATTTCTGTTGGTTCAATTCCGTCGTCTTCATCGTCGTCCGACATCTCATCACCATTAGGCAGGAACAACAGTGCGCCAACGGCGACACTACCTGCGATAAGCAGAACCAAAACGATTGCGACGGGTCTCTTTCGCTCCATTTCTCATCGATTCCTGAATGCGTCATCTTTGTGTCCATCCTTGACTGCATAAATATGCGCCGAAAAGAGCAGTTACGGTATCGCGGAATACAGGCGGAATAGACCCCAAAACGCATCCTCTGGAATATCTCCTACCGTCACGCTCATTTGGAGTACAGACTGGCACACCTTGTCCAAGAGAGGTTTCATGAAATGGAAGATTACGAACGTTGCGTTCGCTGTGGGTCGTGCCTCAGCTTCTGCCCGTTGTTCCGAGTCACCGGCGAGGAGCAGTAATCACCAAGAGTAAGGTGTATCTCTTGCAAGTCATGGAGCAGATTGAGGACGACAAGGAGCTTGGAAGAGAGTTCAGACGGCTCCTCTTCCAATGCACCGTGTGCGGAAGATGTGCGGAGATGTGTTCTTCCGATGTTGATCTTCTTGAGATCTGGCACAGACAGCGTACACGCGCTTATCTGATATCACGGAGAAGAGATCACTCATCAGACGCGAGACGCAAGCGATGAAGGACATCCGCTTGAAACTGCCGAAGCGAAATCCAAGGGAGGGAGTCCAGATGGCTCTCTTCGAGGGGTATGGGTTCTACGACCAAATCCTCACCAATATGCAGCAGTGCATCGAACGCATCGACAACCTGTTGCTCGAGAATGTGTTTGTCCCTCTTGCAAAGTATGGGCATGCCCCAAGCAAGTGGTATCTCGGAAATAATGCACCCGCCTATGGAATCATAATGCACTCACGCGAGATGCGGCCTGACAACAAAACAGGTGCCGAGAAATTCAAGGTCGTAAAGGAAATGGTCACCCTCTGCGAAGAACTGCGCATAACTCCAAAACCAGAGCACAAATGGATCTTCAGCAACGATGCGAAACTCGAGAGGCTTCAAGAACTCAGAGAGATAGTCGGAGCAATGTTCAACCCTTTTATCTTCGACCCAGACTCTGACAGTATACTTGAGTCGATGACGTAGAAACGGGCGAATACTTTCGGTCAACCCCCTGTGGTGCTTATATAGGTTGGAAGAAACAGATGTCCGATAACTATGGTAAGACCGCATCGTAGTCCAAAGGGGCTTTTTGATCCATACTATGTGCCCGAAAAGCTACTCCATAGAAACAGGGAGCTGGACAGCATAGCGGGCGTATACTCCGACTCTTACGAAGAAGACTATGGAGTCAATTGTCTTGTACACGGAATATCCGGTGTTGGCATGACAGTATTCTCTCGCTATTTTCTCACAACACTCATTCCAGATAGATTCGATGCGCATACTGTATATGTGGATGCAAAGCGGAAAGACCTCCTTGAGATAGTTGCAGAACTGAATGACAAGATTCACAGAGAGACCAACAGACCAATCACTGTGGCTTTTGATCTTGATGTGTTGTGGATGCAATTCAAGCGCACTGCTGCAGATGCCAAGAAGACAGTCTTTGTGATTGATAACATCGACGAAACAAACGAAGATGTCTATCTCAAACTTGCCAGGTTGTCAAAGGAAATTCGTGCGTCCACCATTGGTGTACTCAACAGTCATGACTATCGACTCCTAACAAAGAAACCGGCCACCGACATGGCATATGACTTTGAGATTCCTCTAGATACGTACACACAGAGTCAGCTCTACGAGATTGTTCGGATGCGAGTAGAAGACACATTCCCGCTCGGTCTGACAGATGAGGTGATCCGCTACATCACTGATCTGGTCTGCGAGTTTGATGCTTCAAAACCCAAGACCTCAATCGAGGCATTGAAGGCCCTCTGGCCGCTTGCCTCACGAGGACAAGAGATTGATTCTGATATGGTAAGATCAGCAACCTCTAACATAACTACATTTGGGCTCGACCAAGACTACATGGAGATTGTTGAAACCGTAGCGATGAATGACTTCATGACGCTACTCGTACTTGAGGCAATGACCGAGCATCTGATGAGATACAAGACTGAAACCTATATCGACCGAAAGACCTTGAACGAGCTGATACTCATCAAGTGTGAAGAACTGGGAATCAAGCATGCGCGCGATGACATCGAGAAGAGTCTGCAGACGCTCATCTTTCAGAGTATCGTGTTCGAGTCTGGCTATTCTAGAAACCTGCTCTACGTACTCACTCCACCAGAAGTCCTCTATGATGCAGCCCTCTCCATGCGGCGAGAGTTGTTGCGTAGAAAATGAGAAAATGGCATGGGTGGTGCCGGACCATTCCGACACCGCACTCGCCCATGGAACTATTCGGCCGTCTTCTCAGCGTATTCCTTCTTGACCCATTCCTCAAGGCCGTCTGCACCCTGCAACTCCTTAAGGTCGTCCTCAAGATTGGTTGCCTCGATGACTGCAATCCAGCCCTTGCCATATGGATCCTCATTCAACACACTAGGATTGGTCTTGAGTTCTTCATTTACCTCGACCAATGTACCGCTGACTGGTGCTTTCACCGGACCGGTCCATTTTCCAGACTCAAGCGTGCCGATGCTTTTACCCGCCTTGATCTCACGGCCAGCTGGTCTGAGTCGAACGAACTTGATCTTTCCAGCGAGATCCATGCCGAAAGTCGTAAAGCCAACCCGAACCTTGCCGTCTTCTTTCTTGACCCATTCTTGGTCAGTAGTATAGTATAAGTCCTCAGGAAATTCGAACCCTTCATATGATACCATGATTGCGACACCTAAACTGGTTGATGATTAGAAAGTACTTAAGTGATTTACTCTTGAGGGCATATGAAGCGAAAATGAGCTATGCCTCGCCCTTGATGGCTTGTTGAAGCTTCTTCAGATCTGAAATCTCGATTTCAACGAACACCTGACCTACATAGTCGCATTCCTGACAACAATACGAGGAAGGTACCAGCCACCCACCAACAGAGCTCTTTGCTTCGGATATCTTGGCGCTTCCACAACGAGGACAGACTCGGATTTTCTGCGTCACTTGAATTTCTCCCGGCCAATAAAGGTATGAAAGGGGGACTATTAAACTAAGTGTCGGATGCACACTTTTCGGTGGGGATTATTACTTCATAAAGCCAACATCATGGTGGAATGAAGAAGCTGAAATCAGACCTAAGACTGGGATTCGCCACAGCCGACCAAATGAAGAGAGAACAGGTCAGTACGGGTACAAAAGCGATAGACACCCTACTAGGCGGCGGATTGGAGAAGGGATTGATGCATCTCTTCTATGGCGACCGTTCGCTTCATAGTGATATTATCCGCGCCGCAGTCAATGTACAGCTATCCAAGGAGTCAGGAGGAATGGACAGCCCAACGGTCATGATCGACAGTGCAAACATAATCAAAATGGAGAAAATCGCAGACTTTGCATTCGATGTCGAGCTGAAACCCGAAGAGGTCATGGATCATATCTATATCTCTAGAGCATTCAACTCGTCACAGACCTATGACCTCGTAATGAACCAACTAGAGAATTTCTTAGACCGCATTCCAGCAAGATTACTCATTGTTTCCGGACTTCCAGATCTCTACATCTCTGAAGGACTATCAGGAGATGCAATGCAGCAGATCTCTCACATGGCAAGCAAGCTGATGACCTTCACTCTGAGTCACAATCTATTCACCATAGTGACAGCCCCAGCCTCATCGAGAAACTCCAAGTTTCCAGCAGGAGGTAAGACTCTCTCCAGCTGTGCACAGATTCATGTCAATGTGACAGAGAGCAAGTCCTACTTCAAGTACATACTCACCAAGCACCCCCAATATCCAATCAGGCAAACCTCCAGAGCAAAGCGGCGAGATTTTGGTACAACACTGCCGCTCTCTCATTTCATCAGAGCGGAGGAGTAGTAACCGAGCTGATAACGCTCCGGCTACTCTCCACCAAGACTACGAACCAGTTCTTCAACATCTTCTCGTGAGAGATGCTTCGCCTGCTCTAGGATTGTGTCAATCTCATGCGGGGGCACGCCGAGTGATTCAAGTTTCTTCTTGAGATCCTCAATCTCAAAGGGACTGAGTCTGTCGGCGGGTAGTTCAGAGTCCTTTACCTCTTCGAGTCGCTCCTTCCTGAGTAGTTCCTCTGTCTCACGCTTGGGGGGCTCTCGAGTCTCCTCAAGAATGACAAGATCTTCGTCAGGTATGCGGCGACTCACGGTTTCAGGAACCTCGCCCTCAAACTCACCCAGCCTCCGCTTCGCTTGCTGCTGAACGTCGTCAATGATCTCCTCGACAGTCTTGTTCTCGCGCCTAGCTGCCCTGATGGCCTCCTGGTGGATGACTTCTTTCACGAAGTTGGCCTGTTCACTCAGACGCATCTTTGCAATGTCTCCCTTGAACTCGTCTAGCTCTTCAGGACTCAATCGGGTAAGGATTGATAGCTGCACCAGCAGCTCGCCCATCTCAGGTATGTCTACCTCAACTGCCTCGGGAGGCATCTCATCGGGTTTGCGAGTGATGCGACGGCCCTCCTCAAGCTTCTCATTGTACTGGGCATATGTGTCATTGAAGAGCTGTGCAACAATCTCTTTCCGGTCCTTCGCGTCATCCAACGGCTTGGGAATGTTCCCCTTACGTAATGTCTTGATTTGCCCGTTCAGCTTGCGGAGCTTCTTGGGTACGCTGAAGACTCGGACCCATAGAACTCCTATGAGAAGAACAAGAATTGCCAATGGCATACCCAGGTTGATGGCGCTTGACAGAGTCTGGTCCTCGGGACTTGGGCCCATTCTGACAGTCAAAGATATGGAGTGAGGATTGTAGTTTTCTCTGCTGAGAGTGATGTTTACACTGGCCACCTGCTGGTTGACATTGGGTAGAATGCCTCGGCTTATTGTTATCCTGAATCTGTAGGTTCCAGGTTGGCCTGTAACAGGACCCAAGTAGGTGATATTCACAAGATCCGGATTGTCAGAGCCAATTGAGATGATTGCTTCATCGATGCTCTCAAAGTCGTGCCCTGGCCATGTGTCAGAATAAGTCACCGTGAAGTCCATTGTATCTCCATAGTACATCTGAACGGTCGTGGTCGGGAGGGAGGCTTGTGCGGTGGTTGGAACGCTTATCACAAAAATCGAGATAGAAATGCTCGCTCTGGTTCTATTATCCTGACGCATATCAACGGTAATCCTGTAGGCGTCATCGCGTATATCATAGTCAGTTGTGGTGAAGGTGAAGCTGTAGTTTCCTCCGCCCAGATCTGTCAGATTCAGGTCGTCAAAAGGTTCAGTGAATTGAGCCCATCTCGTTGCATCAGCAATCCCACCTATATATGGTGTTTCATACGGATAAGCGGTTACGTTGTAGTAGATGTATACAGTAAGTTCGTCGCCATAGGGAACTTGGAGGCGGGAGGAACTATCATCTACCCTGTTCACATCAGATGCATAGGGAACAAGTTCGGTTGGAATCTCATTCACGCGGAGGTATGTTGTTCTCTGCTGACTGTCGAAGTTCTGTTTCCCGAAGGCGACCACTATTGGGTATCGAGTAGGACTGGGAAGCACTTCGTGAGTATCGATGAAGATTCCGTATACTCCTTCTCCCACATAGACGGCATCGTACTCCAGATCTGCCCATGTATACGTGACAGAGCCGCCCTCAACAGGGAGATCTCGATCTGTATCGAAATAGCTGAAGTAGTACCACGAGCTGTTCCCCCAATAGACCGGCTCAATATCGGGCACTTCGACCGCTGTTCGTATGTTTCGAATCGTCATCGTGGTGGCAGTGCTGTTGTCGGTGTAAGCGGGACTCATCACGTCAGCAGATACCCTTAGTGTGTATGTGTTAGCATCGAATTCTGATGTATTGAGGTAGAGATAGTACATCCCTGCTAGAGTGGCACTGCCGTTCTGCATGAAGCCACCATCAGATGCTCCTTCGGCTATGAGGCTCCACGATACAATGGCATCAGATCTGTTTGCGTCTGCTTCTGAGAGATATGGAGCAAACACATAGACCTCGATATAGGGTACCTCGCTCCAGAAGAACGAGGCGATAGTAGAGCTGTAGTTTGCCTGGCTGCTTGATGAGAATTGCACAACCGTCATCGTCTGTCTGACGGATACAGTGAGTGTAGTTGGAGCCACCAGATAGTTCTGCTTAAGACCTGTTATTGAGATCGTATAGGACTTGACCTCAGTTTCGTCGGTATTCAGAAATACTTCGTATCTACCGGGGCCGACACCAGTCAGCTGAGTTGTGTTGAAGTCCCAGGAAACAGTCACTTCAGCACCGTCGACAAGGGCACCATTTACGGTTTCATTGAGCCAAACATCGACATGTACACTTTCACCTCTGGTCAATGAGAAGACGAACTGGCCATCTACCGGTACAATCTCCACAGGAAGTGGCAAGATGCTCAGAGTGATCTGCACAGATACTGTCACGTAGTTTGGTTTCTGTGCCGTGATTCTAACGACAACTGTCGTAGCGCTGAGCAATGACGTATCAAGCGTGTAGGAATAGTTTCCAGGTGTAGTCTCGGTCATGGAACCAAGGACCGAGGAGGTTGCTCTCCAGTCTACATCAGCGCCTGATATCGGAGTGTCATGAACAGTATCGTTCAGGTAGACTGAGAAGGTCTGCAAATCCATGAAGTACAACTCGTAGAAATCAGAAGATGATAGAAAATCGGTTGTGACAGCAAGCAGGTCCAGATCAAATGATACGGTCTGGACCGTGTAGTTCTGTAACGATGTTTCCACGGTCAGACGCCTGAGGCCATAGTTGAGTTCTGATGTTCCCAGCGAGATGTTGTAGCGTCCATTCCCAAGATCATCCCAGCTCTTCGTTGAGTCCGGCCAAGTCAGGCTAAGAATAGCATCCTTTACGAGCGCACTATTTGCATCGGCATCAGTGAGGTTGAGGATGACGTACGTTGAATCTCCAGCGTAGATTGCATCTGGCAAATACTCGATGGATACGACTCCAACTCGCAAGCGTATCTGGAAGGTCACCTGCACCTCAAGAGGCAAGTATGGGTAGTAATCTATCCGTATCACGATTGCCTTGGTTCCCGCACCTCCTGCATCATCAGTATCAACAGTGATGTTGTACTGGCCGCTCCCCAAGGGATCATAGCTCCAGTCAGCTGGCTCCAAGCCACTGCTCTTGTATATCACTGAGATGGCCGCTCCTGCGCCATCTACGAGTTCGCCATGGTCAACATCATTGAAGGTGACGATGACTGACACCTCATCATTGAGAGGGACTGTTCCGGGCGAAGGCGCATCATTACTCAGAGAAGTCTGTATAAGCCGTGTGGAACCGCGAACCTCGAATGTCGTCGCATTTCGGTAATAAGGCTGCTGTGCTGGATCCCAGTGGATGTCCAAATAGAAAGTGAAAGCACTGATACCGCCCAGAGCATCAGTATCTAGCGAGATGAGGTATTGGCCTGCCTCTGCTCCAGTGCCATTGGTGACCCAGTAGTCAGTGTTCTCTACCAGGTCAGAAACCTCCGCACAACTGAAGAGCACTATCGCTCCCTCAATCCCATTGCCAGTCTCCTGATCGCTGTAAGTGAATGATATATTCATCAAGTCGCCCAGTGGCGTATCCAATATCTGACCGACCGACACCAGAACTGTCCGTTTCACGGTTGTTACCTTGATTGAAGTCTGATCATCCTCATAATAGGGGACCATTCCGTCGTCCCAGTCAACAACAATCGTCAGGTTTCTATTTGTCACAAGCTGTGCATCAATCACTGTAGAGCTCACCTGAATCTCATAGGAACTCCCCACAATGCTGAGTACGTATTCACCTGGTACAAGAGCGGTCAAATCGTTATACACGATGATTTGGTCTACTGTGATTCCGGTGATGGGATTTCCAGTACCGATGTCCGTGAAGCTGAACGTGAAAGTGACGTTCTCTAGATATGGCGTCTGTCCGGGTGGACTGATCACTTCCACATTGGTCTGACGTCTAATCGTACGAAGGCTCACAGTGAGTGTTGCGTTGTCATGATGGGGTGAGGTATTTGACCAGTTTGCTCTCACTTGTACTTCGGTTATCCCAAGACCGTCCAATGCGGTGGTGTTAACAGAAACACTCCAAAGGCCAGCTGATACTTCGATAGCTGAGTAGTCGATGCCCGCCTGAAGCTCAGTCATGCCCTTGTAGATTGACACTGTGGCACTCGATATTCCTCCTGTGCCATCAACATCCCTATAGAAGACCGTGAAGTCGACATAGTCCAGATAAGCAGTTGGCAGGGGTGCCTCTTCGAGTTCGAGGGACGATTTCCTAGTTCTCATCTCGAACGAAACGTAAGTGTCATCCCAACGGTAGTAGGGATCCTGATAGTCATAACTCATATTGAACTGGAGAACGAAGGGCACACCCACTTCAAGCTCAGGATGATTGTAGGTATCCAGCACAAGAAGGTAGTACCCGAAGGCAGGTTTCCATTCTATTGTGTAGGTCCAGCTTGAACCATCCATTATTGCAAAAGTGACGTCTGAGTTGTTAGCGATGTTATCCAGAGTGAGAAGGTCTTGGAAGTTGAGAATAACTTCAATTGATGAGTTGTACGGGCTCTTACCAACAGGTTCAGCTGACAACAGTGTTACTCGATATCTGACAGAGAACTGCCGTGTGGTGTTCACATCAAGTATATAGAACTCATCAGTGTGGAGTCCCACAGTGACATCATACGTTCCAGGTTCAGGGTAGTAGGTCGTGGTGAGTTCTACGCTGTAAGCACCCTCCCCTAGGTTGTCCACATGGTAGAAGCTGGCGGGAATCTCGGTCAGACCATCGTATAGTGTAATGATCCCAGTTTCAATACCAACTGCCGTCACACCAGTCACATCTGTCCAATCAACTGAGAAGGTCACATTATCCAGATACTGTGTCGGTGCAGGGGACTGGTAATCTACCACGGTCTGGCGAGCCGTGACACTGACAAAGATTGTTCGTCCAGTCCGATTTGCATAGTAGGGTTCCCCGTTCCAAGTAACATTCAAAATGAACGATTTCTGTCCTAGTGGCTCATCGCCGACTGGCGACTGGCTCGTATCGAACGATATGGTGAACTCCTTGGTCTCTGAGTCATACGTGATAGAGTAATCCGCAAGACTGAGTGATATCGAGAGACTGGGATCATCAGAAATCGGTACTGATTCCCCACCAGTCACATCGTCGAATGTGAACGAGAAAGTTGCGTTCTCACCATGAGACGTCGGCGTCGGTGGAACCACGGATACCAGGGTATCGCGTGGAAGGATTCTGACCGAGATTGTATCAGTCCTGTTGGTGTAGAAGGGCTCTTCTCCTGCAGACCAGTTGATGTACACAGTCATATAGAAGCGTCCCGTACGACCGAAGGTCGTCGTGTTGAACTGGATGGCATATTCACCCGGTGTCTTGTTTGCATCCATGACCTCCCAGATGTCAATCTTGTTCAAGTCAATTGATTCGTCTTCGAAGGAAACATAGATGTACACATTTCCAGACGCATTGCTGATTCCCTGTCCGCTATAGAGCTCAGAGTAAAGGAATGTGTAACTCATGTTGTTCAAGTAGGGAGTGGGTTCAGATGAGAACAGCAGAGTGTACTCCGAGTCCTCACCGATGATGTTTGCCCCCACGGTGATGGTCTTATTCTCGTACTTGTAGACATCTCCAGTCCAGTTGAAGTATATCAAAAAGTTCTGGGTTCCAAGTACCCCAAATTGAGTAGCTGGTATCTGCACGGTGTAATACCCGAAGCCCTCGTTGACGAGACTGGACGATACTTCAACTCCGGAACCGCTTTCGTTGACTGCTCGATGAGCCACGAGCGAAGAGTCGATTCCGATATTGTTGTCTATATCACCATAGAATAGGGAGATGTTTATGATCCCATTATAGCTCGTTGGCTCTACCGCACTGACAAGTCGAAAGTCCGTTTGGTGGGTACGGATTGTCACCGTAATTGTGAAGATTCCAAATTGATAGTTCGGACCCTTGGAGAAATTGAACTCAACTATCCTGTTCTGCTCCAACGGATCAGTGTCTTCAGTGATGAAAGTTAGCTGATAGCGCTCTTCACCTGGTAAATAGACGATGTCGACCGTGCCACTCCAGTTGTGATACAAGATGGCATCTTCCACGGGAACGTCGTGGTCGGTGTCCCAGTAGTCCACGTAGAATACAGGATCATTACCAACGGGAATGTCCAGTGCCCCCACCGAGGGAATCGCATAAGTGTAGACAATTCGTATTGTCAGGATGAAGGACAGTGTCTTATCCTCATACTGCTGTGCACTGATTGTTATATTGAATTCATAATCACCGCGGTCTAGATTCGTCACATTCAGCGTGACTTCATACACGCCGCTCCCAATATGGCCCTCATCGTAGATTTCAATACCCTCAGCAGTAACCGTCCCTGTGGTTATGCCGATGTCCCGGTCAACATCAGTATAATTTAGACTAATCGTGACATCAGTCGCATATGGTGTAATCACCCTCGGATAGTTCGGAGATGAGAGATAACTTCTGGCATCCCTGTAGCTGAACTCGATTGTGATGTAGTCGCTTCCGTAGATAAGGCCAGAACGTCGGATTGTGATAGTGATTCTATAGGACTCGTCTGTGAGTTCAGAGTTGCTTATAGTCAGATTGTATCGTCCGTCCCCAAGATCGTCGAGAGTAAAGGGGAATGTGTACGTGGAGTTTTGGACCAGTAGATCGGAAACGCCGAGTCCCAGCACAGAGTCTCCATCATATTGATTACCAATCTCTGAAACATTAACCCTCAAGATGATGTTGAAGTCGTCGCCGAAGGGGATGATCATGTCAGTGGGTTCGTGAACCACACGGATTCCGAGTCTCCGTATTGTGACGCTGAAACCATGTACTGCATTATCATAGTAGAGGCCATCTCCCAGAGATGTCACTGTGAGCGTGACCGAGTGCTCGCCTACACTCCACGTATCGGTTGAGAGGGTTGGTGAATAGTTATTGAAGGCTTCAGTTCCATATGCACCCGCGTCGAACAGGATTCCGTCTGTTGACACGTTGTATATTGGCACCTCTACATTCCAATCCGTATCCCAGAACACAACAGTGATCGGGGTGCCATTGCCATAAGGAACAGTCAGACTGCCTTTTACAGACACTGCAGTATGATGAGCCCTTACTGTGATATTGACCTGCGTCGTTGCATGCATGTAGTTCACACTTGAAGAGTAGAACACAAGGTCCAACCTGTACGTGCCAGTGCTCCAGTCGTCTGTCACCAAATCGAAAGTACGAGTGTCGAAGGCCTGTGTGTCAACAGTGATGTTCTCCAGGTTTCCTGAGATCAATGAATTGCCATCGTCACGGTCATACCAACTAACTGAGAAGGATGAGTTCTCTCCCCAAGGAATGTTGGTTTCCGCATTCACAACGACAGAGGTCTCATGTGCTAAGATTGTGAAGTTGACAAGCATGCTCGTAGAGTAGTACTTGTCATTGTCGGGATAAACTGTCAGAGTACGCTGGTATTCGCCGACAGTCCACGCACTTGTATCGTACTCAAACTCTAGCTGGTCGAAACTCTGAGAACCCACAGTCACATTATCAAGGGAGTCGGCTATCTGCGCATCTCCCGCATCTCGATCGT
>CAYYQL010000043.1:0-2739 GCA_964473825.1 uncultured archaeon | reverse complement strand
TCGATATACGTGTAGTGTGCCCGTATCTCGAGGGTTATCAGAGTCCAAGCACTCGCATAGTTGGCGTCGCCAGAGATCAGAGTAACATTCCGCGAATGCGAACCGACAGAAAGCGGACTCGAGTCGTAATCGAATGAGAGAGAGCTGCCTTGGGAAGCACCATTCACAGTAATGTCGTTGATTGTCACAGTACCGCCGATATCCGTACTGCCGGTGGTAGAATCATACCATGAAACGTCAAACGTTGAATCATAGCCCCAAGGGACAGGATTCTCGAAATTGACAACAATGTAGGTTTCGCGGGGAGTGATAGTGAGCTCCAGTCGAATGGTACTGTCCTCGTAGTTCGTCTTTGACATCGTGATGTCAATACTGTATTCACCAACTGCCGTTGTCCCCACATCTATGTCAACTCGATAGTCACCACCCGTCAGATCCGTCAGGGTCACCGTGATGCTTCCGGGTTTTGTTATGTCCCACAAGGCGTCAGCGATTCCAATCAGGGAATGGTCGACATCATTATAGGAGATGGTTGTTGAAGTGTCAACATTGTAGGGTGTTGATACTGAGTTCCCACCATCTGCGTATGTAGCTGTGTATATGTTCCTCAGGGTGAAAGTGATATTCGCATTGCTCGCTAGCAGATAGGTCTCCGCTGGCGTAGCCGTAATCTGGTAGAGATATTGGCCGACGTCTAGTCCCTCTGACTCAAGGGTCACGGAATAAGACCCGTCATTGTTGTCTGTTGGGCTCCCGACTATCGTGCCGTTCGAGGTGATTGTCGCCCCAGTCACAGGACTGCCGGTGAATGAGTCATAGACATAGATTGTCACCGTGAAGTCATCTCCATAGGGCGTTGAAGGAGGAGTCTGATAGGTCACATCTGTATCGTGAGAAAGGTCTAGGTCGAAGTAAGTGGAATCATTGTTGTAGAATGGATGGTAAGAGTCGATGTTGATGCGCCAGCGGCCCATCTCACCTAGGTCTGTGGTATTGAGTGTCTTCCCGTACGTTCCGTCCCCGTAATCCTCTAGATTCACCTCGGTTGGTGAGCCCGATACGGTCCAATTCATGGTGACTGTGGCACCTGAAACATTGTTTGAATTGGCATCATCAGTGAGTACAATTTCGATGTACAGAAGATCACCGACGGTTCGAACTGAGATACCATCACCTGTGGCATCACCTGGCGAAATCAAGGTCAGCGTTGTATCGTGCTTGACGGTGAAACTCCGTTCCATAATACCGGTAGCGTTCCTGACTGCCGTTCCCGTGTCGTTGTAGTAGGTGCTTGCTGTCCAAATCCCGGCTGCCGCTGTTGCATCGATGGTCTTTGTGAAGGTGTGCTCGGGAGAGACGCGGGCGGTTTCCGAACCCCTTGATACGTATCCACTGACTGAGACTTGGTTCTTGTACTGCGTTGATATCCAGCCTGTTGTTCGAGAACCAGTCGACACCGTAACTTCATCCAGCCGTCCATCAAGATATGCAAGTGAATCGGTCGGTGGTTCATAATATCCACCACCAAGACGCCATTCTGCGTTCCAGTCGATATTCCCAGATGTGGCCGAACCCGAGTCTGCGGCATCAGTCCTGTCGGTACCGTTAATGAATATCTTGTTGTTCGCCATATTATCGCTGTCGAGATACACCGAGAAGTGATACCATCCAGTACTCCACGAAGTGTCAGTCGTCCACTTGTAGCGAGGTGAGTTTGACTGACTCTCGACTTTCCACACAAGACTACCTGCTGGGGCTCCTCCGCTGTAGTCGCTTCCAGCCAGAAGAATCGCCATGTCACGGTCTTCATCCAGGTACTTCGACATCACGACCTGAGTTGATGAAGAACTGTCGAATGCGGAATCAAGATAGAACCATCCAGATATTGTGACATCGCCTTCAGGATCCAGTCCTTTGCTGGCGGGTATTGAGATGTAAGCCCCAGTCCCATTGAAGTCCTGCGCATAGTTCACCTTGGCGCTTGTTGGAGTATTGCCATTTCGGACTCCGTCGTGATCGCCAGCGGTAGAGTCATAGTGAGTTGGCTCGGTTGTTTCGTCCAAATGCCACACGGCTCCATAGCCATTGGTCCATACACCAGTTCGATTCTCACAAGACCCCACATACGGGTTTCCGTAGTACATGTAGAGCGCAGTGTCAACCGTGCTTGAGAGGTCTGCCTTGATCCAGGCGATGAACCGTCCTGTTGAGTCTGTGAACCGGACTATCTCGTGTGCAAGCACATCACCATCCTGAACAAACACGATATCTGATCCATCGGTCTGCACCTTCTGAAGATCACTGTCTTCGAAATCAACAGCAAAGGGGAAATCTGTGACATCCGCATCAACATCCGAAGCGGAAATGGTTATCGTTTTCCTGTATTGGAAAGAAGGTATATGCCATGGGGTGCTAGGAGCGCCTGTTGTATTGTAGTCAGTGTGCCAGATGGTTCCGCTCGGGTCTGTTAGGGCAAGACCAACTCTAGCGCCCTCTACCCAGGGGGTTGTTGCTCTGAGCTTCATGACATCATCCACGTTGAAGGTCGCGGTATTTGACAACGGTTCGCCGCTGATGCCCAGCTGGAGGTCCTCTAGATAGTTGGCACTGATGAACTTCAGCGTCCAGACACCGAATATATCCACAGCAGAGTTGTAGATGATGATTGTCCCACCATCGTAGTCCCAGTCTGTCCCATAGGTCTTCGGCTGATCTAACGGGTCAAGAATCTTAGTTGGT
>CAYYQL010000042.1:0-20580 GCA_964473825.1 uncultured archaeon | reverse complement strand
ACAATGAATTTCAAGTCAGCTTCTTCGATTTCTTCCATCGGCTTGTATTGCAAAGGAAGCATCTTGCCCACCTTATCCTAGCATCATTCCACGCAGATAGCTTTCTTCTACTATTAGGGTTTCTCATATTAGGGGCTCTGTAAAATAACTCTCATATTGTTCACGAAATGAATTCTGTGAACAACGAAATGGGTCTCTTCTGATAGTTTTGAGTTGCTCCATACAAGTTTTCCTTTATCTAAGCCATGTGAACTCGATTTATTTTACAGGGCCCATATTAGGGATTCCGGTTCATCGGGGTCCCCTGTCATATCCTGTCACAGGTCGGGGATCACCTCCTAGTTACTCAAGAAAGACATTTGAGAGAGTGCGCATATGTGATTGATAGCCCAGAAACTGACGAGGGGAAGTGATTCATCTTGCCGAGAGTAAATGCACATGCCAATCCGCAGGTTCTAGTTTGGGCTCGTGAAGAACGCGGCTTCGAAGTCAAAGAAGCAGCAAAAAAGATACGGATCAAGGAGGATAAACTACAGAGAGCAGAGAGCGGTGAAGAACCCCTAACGTTTCCGCAGTTGAGAAGAGCCGCATGGGTATACAGGCGCCCCACAGCCATCTTCTTTCTTGAAGAAACTCCTCCCTCCTTACAGATTCCCGAGTTCAGACGGCTCCCTTCCCATGAATATGATGAGCTTTCTCCTGAGCTTCGACTAGAGGTTCGGAAGATCCACCAGAGGAGGAAAGCCGCAAACGAACTTGAGGAATATGCTCCAGAATTCGATTGGAGCTTCATCGGGTCGATAAGTACCAAGCAAGATCCCGAGGCACTCGGCCAAGAAATCAGGAGGATCTTGGGAATCCCAGAGGACTTCCCTGTGAGGCTCGGACGATACCAAGCTTTCAACTACTGGAGGGAGTCAATCGAGCGTCTTGGCACGCTGGTATTCCTCATAACCGGCGTCGAGGTGGAAGAGATGCGTGGTCTCACTATTGCAGAGAAACCCTTCCCGATTATTGCGGTCAATCGGAAAGACCCTCCTGAGGCGCGCTCGTTCTCGCTACTTCACGAGTTTTGTCATATCTTACTTGCTGAGTCCAGTCTATGCGAGATATACGATACCCAACTCGGGACGGGTCACGCGGCTTGGGAGATCGAGAGATTCTGTAACCATGTTGCCGGTGCGACACTGGTACCCCGGGACAAGCTCTTGCAATATCCTCCCGTTAGGCAGCACGCAAAGGACTATGCCTGGAGCGATGATGAGCTGACGACCTTTGCTAGACGATTCCGCGTTAGCAGAGAGGTCATTCTTCGTCGTCTTCTGATTCTGGAGAAGACAACTTCAGACTTCTACCGTGAGAAAAGGCAAGAATGGATGTCACAGCGTAGATTGCAGAAGAAGTCTACCAGATTTGGACAACCAGGTCACAAGCGTGTTCTTCAGGTTCAAGGAGCAACCTTCACCAACTTAGTACTCACAGCATTTGAGAAGGATGCCATCACCGCCGGCGACGTATCGGAGCTCCTAGGAATGAGGCTTAAGCATCTGCCCGCTCTCCGAAATCTGCTAGAGGAACACGGAGCGTGAGTCCGAGGTGCGATACAGTTTCGATACATCAGCTCTCATCAATCCTTGGAATCATCACTATCCGCCAGATTCTTTCCCAACGTACTGGGGTCGTGTCCAAGACATGATAGATGCGGACGAGCTTGTAGCGAGCGACATCGTCTACCATGAACTGGAAAAGAAAGACGACGATCTTCTGGCTTGGGCGAGAGAGAGAAGATCGATGTTCATTGAAGTCGATCGAGAGCAGCTGACGATAGTCGGAAGCATAATGAATCGATTCCCAGAGATAGTTGATCCTGATGCGACAAAAGAGCAGGCGGATCCCTTTGTCGTGGCTCTGGCAAAGCAAGAGGGTCTAACGGTAGTAACTGATGAACAGATGCCTCCGAAAGGGAGAGTGAAAATCCCTCAGGTCTGCAGGGCCCTAGATGTGGAATGCTTCAGCGTTCTTGCTTTCATTCGACGAGAGAAGATAGTGTCGTAGTGGAGAACCACTTCATTTCGCCTACTCACGTATCGATGGGGAATCCTTTACTACGGATTCGCAGACGGTTTTCACGCAATTTCACGAACCAACGAAAGAGAAGAGTGACAGATTCTTCCATGAGGGCATTCACCGCCCCCGTCAGTCCCTCTTTGTCTGTTCCTGCGGCTTCAGGTGATAGTCACATCAGGGCATGAAGATGCACAGTGGTTTCTTCAATTCCGCAAGCTGGAGGATGTTGTCGGAAAAGCGCATACTGTTGAACAGGACGGACAGGAGTACAGGTGTGTTCTCTTTCCACATCCTTCGGCTGCAAATGCTAACTGGATTTCAAAGAACGAGAAGAAAATAGAACAAGCAAAGCGGATTGTTCGACAGATTCTGGCAGAAGAGGTTTAGTTGTAACCGAAACCATGCAGTTTCTCAGAGAACGCGAAATCTCGTTTCTTTGTGTTTGCTGCCACTGTCCGCGAAGAACTTATCATCATGACAGCGGAATCCAGTCTTGGTGGTAGCAGATGGTAAAGAAGAGTACACTCGATGCTATAGTGGAAGAGTTCCAGAAGCCGCGGTCTAACCTGAACGGTGAGAGCTATCAAACGCGCAGACTGAAGAAGTTCGGCAACAGATTCCAGGGCCTCCCAGACTTGTATTCCAAGGATCATCTACCAGAGCTGACCATGAAAGAGGCAGAACAACTCTATGTTGGATTGAGGACAGGATCGAAGGGGTCACGTACGAGAAAGATGTCTGATTTCCGCAGCAACGACATTCAATCGATACGTGAGTCGCTCTACTACGTGCTATATGGAGATGATTCCTTGCACAAACGGTTCTCTGAGGTGGTCGATACAGATGGTTCACACAAGATTCATGGCGGGGGGCATGGCTTTGTTTCGACCCTGCTGCATTCATTCAATCCCACGAAATACGCAGTATGGAACAACAGCGCAAAGAACGGTCTGAAAGCCCTCGGACTCTTCTCACTTGTTCAATACGAGAATACAACAGGAAAGAAGTATCAGAGGCTCAATGAGCTTATGAAGGGCATCGCTAAGGAATACGAGTTTGATGACCTATCGATTGTGGATGACCTCTTGCATCAGATTGACAATGGGAATGTGCTCACAGATAACATACGAGCAAGCCTAGCTCAGGAAAAGAAGATACAGCACAAGCCTCTTGGATCCAAGACCGCGCCTCCTCGAAAGGAGGCCCCGCCAGAATCGAAGACTTCCACAACGACCTCTCTCGTGCGGGATTCCAAGGTGGTCAGTCGGGTGAAGGAGGCGGAGTCCTGTATCTGCGAAGTGTGTGGAGTTCCAATCGAACTGTTGGATGGGTCAAGGTACTGTGAGGTACATCACATCAAGCCCCTGTCAGAAGGGGGCTTCGATGAAGACCGCAACGTCCTCTGTCTCTGTCCTAATCATCACGTTGAGATGGAGCGAGGTCTGTTCTACGTTGAACCAATAACGAAAGCCATTGTCCACTTTGATGAAGCGAACCCCCTCCACGGAAGGATTCTCTTGCAGAATCAGAACCCTCGGGCGAGCGTATATCATGAGATAGATCATGACTCGCTCGTCTACCACCGCGATACGAGATGTAATTGGGCATGAGAACGGCGAAATATACGATATTGACTTGCCATTTGATATAAACACGTAGTCTTCTCATGCTGATGATTTTCAGAGGATTGTAGAGGGTATCATTCATGTTTAGAAGGATGGGAACACCCTGACCCCGCATCAGCTGAAGTCCATATAGTAGGCTTACAGAGGGTATCCAGTTTCGGTAGCAGGAAAACTCGGCTGTTCACAATCGTCCGGACGCAGACCAAATGGAGTCCGAACAACAACAACCGACATTGGACTCCAACTGTCTGTTGAGCTACTGCAGAAACCTACTCTAGGTATCTGAGATTTCCACTCCTGCACTTCGCACAGGCTGGAACTGGTTGTGACTTGTCGCCGTCAAGACTGATCGCAGGCGGTGGACATACAGAGTATCCAACATGGCCACAATCTAGACATTCGACATTCTTGCCGATTTTCATGGCGTATGATACTGGCGATTCTCTTGATTTAACAAGGACACTCTGTAGGAACGAGCTGCACTAGGCACATAAAGGAAACGTATTCATATTCTCTTTCCGAAGGCCGTTTCGAACTTGTCCTCGAAGTACACCAACGCATCCGAGACCGCAGAGGGATCGCTGGTGCAGATGCCCGCCTCCAGATTGCGGTCCATGGACGTCCTGACAAGGTTCGCAGAGCCGATGTACAGCTCCTTATTATCCACCAGAATCAGCTTCGCATGGAGGAAGTCCTCGGTCTCCACGAGGAACTCCCGCTTCCAGAGTGTTCTAACCATCTCCTTGTGCTGGTCCTCCTTTCCCGGCTCGGGTCTTCGCACGAGGATCTTCACCGTGATATTTCGCTCCTGCTTGAGCTCGGTCAGTTTCTCAACAATCTCGTCTATGCCCCATATCCACGGCGTGGCGATCAACACCCTCTGCTCCGCCTTCTCTATCATGCCAATCAGCGCTGGAGCTATCTCCCGATCAGCCACAAACAGGACATCCGAGGCCGAACCCTCCTTCTCAGGAACAACTTGTGGCTCAATGGAGACCGACCGTACTTGCTGCGCTAGGTCTTCAGCCACCTCAAGGACCCCCGAATAGCGACGGATGTCGTGGCTATCGTCCGAGTAGTGCAACCCCTCTTTTGCCACGTCGGACAGCACCGAGCTCCAGTCCTCAAGCGAATCCATCGGGATGTCGATGAGGTTGGCATCAGTATCACACCAGCGGGCATGTATCTCGCCGGAGATGCCTAGGATCTCCTCGTATCTCCGTTCATCGTGTTCAGTTCTAGCCCACTTTTCGCCCTCTTTCGCGATTGCATACAGCCGCTTGCTCCAGTTCTCGACCAGCTCCCGCTGGAAGGTCATGCCCTCCGGTTCGCCACTCGCTTCCTTTGCGCATGTGGGGCAGCCCTCTGATGCAAGGTACCAGCGTCCGCACTCCGAGCACTTCACGACCTCTCCAGTCTTGGTCATCTGGTAGTGATGCATACACAGGGGATAAAACCGTTCATTTTTGGTTAGACAAACTTGGACAGCAGAGTGATGTCCGTCCAGAAACGGCACTGGACCAACTCTGTGAGGCCGAAATATCTGTCATATTGACCTCAGAATGAGGTGTCCAGATCAAGCTATTTGAACTCCTACATAGTCTTTCACGGAGCCGGCTCGGAGATGTCTAACTCCTCCCAAGTATCAAGCAGATGCTCGCAAACCACTCTTGCTACCACAGATTTGACAGACCATCTCAATGCCTCATAGGAGGCGAATCTTCCCGCCCTATTAAGTAAACTGCTCCTCTAGAGTTTCAAATACATCCTTAGATCCCGTAGAGCTTCTCAAGCTCTTCTCTGACTATTTTCTTGTGATTACTCCTGGTGTAGACCCTTATCTCCTTCTTTGCGATGCGCGAGAAGTGAGGTCGGAATTCGACTAAGTTGACGATATCGCCGGAATTCATCTTGATCCGGACAGGATTGGTCTGTTCCTCAAACTTGACAAACTCATTACTCAACTCTTCATAGAAGACCCATTCTGGGTCAACGCCGACTGAGGTACTGAAGTCTTGTCGTTCCTGAGGCGCACTGAGGTCCTGCAAGCCAGTATAGCGGTCATCTGGCTCTTCCCTGTCATATACCATGGCCGAGCCCGCCAGCTTCAAGGGTCTTCTGTGGAAGAAGTCCTCAATCATCTCAGAGAGGATTGTAGCTCCTTTGCAGGCATCCTTCATCTGATGGAAGAGGTACCCATCGGTGTAGCTGTTCCATTCATTGGAGTCGAGACTCTGAACCGCATCTCCATCATAGACATCCTCCTTCTCGACAAGCATCTGATGGATTCTCTCTAACAGCAATCGAAATGCAACCACAGTCTTGTGATTGTAGATTGCTTCATACATGTGATATCGGGCCAAGAGGAAGTTCTCGACTGCGGTAATCCCCTTTTCTTGGAAACACAATCCTTCGTCATCATAGTCCATTGTCTCCGCAATCCGGTTGAGGTCGATGCCACCGTAAGTCACACCCGTATGGTATGCATCTCTGAGAAGATAATCAATTCTGTCCACATCGATGTCTGATGACATGAGATAAGCGAAGGTGGGGTTATCGATTTCTCCTGCGATAGCCTGTGCTATCTTTTCTCTGTCTTCGGGCTTCTTGATCACAGAACGAAGCTCAGGCTGTTCGATTATTCTCTCAGCCATTTCTTCATGCGAGAGGAACCTCCCTTTTTTCGATTCCCATTTCCTTATCATGTGAGAGAAAGGGAAGTGTCCTATGTCGTGTAGCAATGCCGCCAATTTGAGGACTCTTTGCTCGTCACCATTGATTGCTCCTCGTTCGGCGAGCTTGTTGGCAAAGGTATCCATGACCTGATACACACCCAGTGAGTGCGAAAAGCGGGTATGCTGAGCGGTAGGATAGACCAAGTAGGCTGGTCCGTTTTGATGAATCCGATGAAGTCGTTGAAAAGGAAGTGAATCAACGACTGCCAGTTCCTCTGCATCCAAAGTGATGTAGCCGTGGATTGGGTCGTAGATTTTCTTCAAAGAATTTACAACCCTCGCACTATTGTCTAAGGGACTATGGACGGATGAGGCCTACTTCACTCATCAACCTGCAGACCCTAGTGGCTTGTTCCAGACGAAATTCCGGCTTCCGCTGTCGAAGTCGTTCTACTATCTTTTTGCAGTTCCCTCTGTCTCGTAGAGTTCGTCTAGCTAAGAAATGTAGTGAGGCAGCCAACTCGAATCGCTCGTAATCCTTGAGTCCAGGGGTTATCTCTCTCAGATGTTGGAGAAACTCTCTCATCCTCTCAAGATTCTCTCTGTTCTCCTCTATACTGTAGGGCTCAGCGAGTTTGTCCAATTTGGACGAATCCATGCTAGCAAGAGCAAAACCATCATCTGCTAGTTGAGTCGAATAGGGGCCATGTAGATACCAGTTGAAAGGATACCAGATGTCAACATCGAAGGCTTGTAAGAGGTACGTCATTTTCTGGAACTCGATTCTCTGGCTCAGAGTATCCATACTAATATCTTCGCCGAGGAAATCAAGAAACTTCCGAAGTCTGAATCTTTTCTCAAAACCCAACTCAATGCCTCCTTTGTCATCTGAGATTAGTTCCGTAGTAGAGAATATAGACTCCACGATATACTTGTTATCTCTATCTCCGTCTAGACCCTTCACAGAAGGCCCTCTTTAATCCATCGTCAACAGACGACTATTCTCACTCAATGCCGTTAGTGGATTGATTTTCTCTCTATACGAAACAAATAAGCGGAGATTTGCAGCGTACCCTATCGAAGGGAGTTTCACAGGTGGCTCGAGTACACGGTGTTCCCGGCTCCGAAAGGGTTCTTGTCCAGAATCTTCGAAAACGAGGTATCAAGGGGATCAACTCCCTTAGTGATGTGGAGTTGCACATCACAGAGTCAGACGGCATTATCGCTCGAAAGGAAGATGAGACCCGGCAGGCCATTCGCAGGGAGATTGAACACCTCCATAGACAGAGCGAGGGAGCCATCCAGCAGCGCGATCAGCTCCGTCAGCAACGTACCCTCGAGCTGAAGGAGGAGCACAGTCAGCTCGTTAAGGAATTCTCTGTATCTCCTGAACCAACTCGAAACCCATTCCTCTGGATATACAGGCGGCTCTCTCGTTATCTGAAGCAGCGACGAAAGAGAAGGCTTGAGGATCACTTCTTTGATGAGGTGGCCAAGCCATTCAAAGACCTCTATACTGAGATTGAGCGACTTGCAAGCCGGACCGAATATCTCGAGTCCAACTCCGACGAGGAAGTGGCGAAGCGACTGGCTGATGAACACGAGAGAAAGCGCCGGATTGACAGGGCCCTGTCTGACCTTGCATCGTGGCGGGTCGGCGCCCTGGGTGAGCGCAAGACCCTCGATGCTCTGAGGGAGCTCCCTGACAGCTACCATGTGATCAATGATGTAAACGTCCGACTCAAACCGCCCGTGTCAACGGAGTTCGGTCCCATCGTGTCCTGCCAGATTGACCATGTGGTGGTTGGCCCCTCGGGTGTCTTCAATATCGAGTCCAAGTACTGGAGCAAGGAGTCGCTTGACAATAATAGCCTGTACTCTCCCATTCAGCAGACGCGCCGCGCTGGACGTGGGCTCTTTGTTGCCATCCAACGCAAGTTCGGTGGGCCGAAGGTAAAGATACGGAAGTTCCGCTGGAGCCTGCGGAAGTTCAAGGTGAGAAGCATCATTTCGGTGACAGGCGCGTGGCCGAAATCCAAGCCTCGCTATGTCAAGATCATGCGACCGAACAGGCTGGTCGGATATATCCAGTATTTTGGACAGGAACTAACTCCCGATTGGGTTTCTAAGATTGCCCGGTGGTTGTGGAGCAAGACATCGTAGCTCAAGTGCATCGTTTAGCCTGCTTTCTACCCCTTGCTTCTTGTCGAGCCACCCTATTCTATTCCATATTCAACACAGCCTAGTGTCAACTAGGTCTTCTCCGTCTTCGTTCTCAGTTCTCGAGCCTCGTCCAGCAGTTCTCGAGCCGAGTCTTCCTGCCATCGTGCAACATACCGTTCGAAGATTATCTCGCCAGCAGAGAGCAGGCTCACGATGTCGGTCTCGGAGAGAGGGGTGCTGCAACGGGCGTTCTCTGACATCGACAGCCCGCTTCGGTCAGTTCTTGACCCCTATTCCGAGGGGAGTCCCTTCTGGGACCTGCGCCATGACCTGAAGAGCGAGATCCAGGAACTGCGTGACACTGTGATGAAGGAGGCCGAACGCGCCGAGGAGGCAGAGGTGGGCACGAGGAAGGGTGTGGAGTTCGAGGAGGAGTTCCATGACTTCCTGCAACCCATCTGCTCGAAGCCGGGCGACAACATCGAGATAATTGGGAAGAAGAAGGTTGGCGGCAGGAAGGTTGGTGACCTTCTCATCGAGGTGAATGAGAAGAGCTTGCAGAACCCTCTGAAGATCGTGATTGAGGCCAAGGCTGCCTCAACCAGTATTGGTGGAAAGAGTGGTTTCCTCAAGCAACTCGAAGACTCGCTGGATGCTCGCAGAGCGCAGTTTGCCATCGGTGTCGTGAGTTAGAGGGCTTGTGCCATAGATTCTCTCGATATAATCTGGGGCCCCATCGGTCTCCTGGTTCTCTTCGTGGCTAGGTGTGGTAACTTGTTCACTCAAGGTTCATCATAGTCTGACTGATGAGTGGTTTATGTGCCCTCGGAATTCAACCGTCGTCGTTCTATCTGGTCGTAGAGCTGCGGATGCTCGTATACCTTCTGGTCAAAGATATTGTTGGGATCTATCATCCCAAGGACCTCTGCGACCAACATCCGCGGTGATGAGGCGTTATCAGTGAAGAACCTCTCTATAGCCGCCTCATCGGCTTCTGTCATCTCGGAAAGGATTCCTTGACTGAACTCTATCACGGGTTTCCTCATCGACTTGAGGTCCTCGACCGAAAACGTTCCTTTGTAGACCTTGGGCCTATGGGATAGGCCGAAGGTAGTCTTGATATTCTCAGCGACATCAAGTCCAAGGACTCTATGAAGCACATCACCGCCCCATGGATTCGGGCTTCCACGAGGCTGAAGCTCAAGCATGCACTCAAGTACGGCACAGCGCATGAACCTCTGCCTATCACAGTCAGCTTGGGAGATATGATACACATCGAAGATATCTGAGGGCTTGTTCCTCGAGATCATCGTCCTCCATTTGTTCGCGAATGCCTGTTCCTTAGGATAGGTCTTCACCAAGAAGGTCCTGTCGGATACAGGGTCCTTGAAGGCCCCCTCGATATATCCAAGGACCGGATATCGGCGCATGAAGTTGATTTCCACCTTGAACGTACCTTGTTGAACCTCTTCTCCCTTGTATTGAACATCAAGGTTGAGCGACCTCTCATTCTTTCGAATCTGCAGAACGCCGTGTCGTTCAAGGATGCTCCTCAACACACTCTCGGTCTTCTTCCTGTCCTCCTCATAGGAAAGGTCAAGGTTGGGGAAGTGATAGTCCGCATCGACATCTGCCGTGACCCTAGGAATGGCCATCATCTGTATGCCTGATGAAAGATGAGTCACTATTCGAGGCGCAGATTCGAAGTGCACATACAAGAGAGCACTCGCGCCACCCAGAACCAAGCGCTCACACAAGTAGGCATTAGCATATATCTCCTCCAGTACGTTGACTTGACGGCGAACCTGCTCGATGGTTCGCGCATCGAGTAGCTCTGAGACATCCTCGCTCTGCCGGGTTTCGTTATGGACCGATTCAGGATCCTTCCACCCAGTCATTCCTACACGCCTCTCTCATAATTCTCCCAGAAGTTGCGAGGGTAATAGACACGCCATTCCCTGTCATGGGTCATCTCTGCATTGGTCATATCCTTTAGCCCTCTGTCGATGTACAGAGAGCGTCCCTTAAGAAGTGCTTGGAGTCGTGCACGGACCTTTTCAAAGTCAGACATGTAGATGTAGTTGGAGATCGCCTCGTTGAAACGATCAAGCATGATTCCAACCCTTCGAATAAGTGTCTGGTTCCTCCGCTCCTCCAACAGCTTCACAAGGACTGCAGAGTCCCTCAGTCGGAGTTGAGAGACCCCCTTTAAGACCTCCTCCCATCCTCCCCCTAGATCAACTCTCTCCAAGCAATCTATGAAGGTTCGCTCTGGTGTGCTTACCAGGATCTCTTGCCCACGATGTTTGACCTTCGAGATTCCTGTGGATGGGTCCTTTGTTGACACAGGTGTGTACAGAATCCCACGATATTCGAAGGATCGGAACCTCTTCTTTCTTGAAACGCTGACATATACAGTCCCCCAACCAAAGGTCTGGCTTGCACCATGCACCTCCAGTGCAGTATGGTGACTTAGGAAACCTCTCTCCCGGATCTTGGCACCTATCAAGAATTTGTCCGGACTCTGCTTCTTCATGCCTTGAGAGGTTGAGAACATCAGCTCGCCACTTGCTTCAGGCACTCCAATCACATAGAGTCCGCGTCTGACACGCTCCATTCTCCCACGGTCGATGAGAGGTGTTAGATATTCTTGGACCACAGCTCTTCTAGATATCGCACGATTTGAAATTTTTTCAATGATTTCTTTCGCATCAGCAAGGGTCACAACCTCTCGTATGAGCATCTCGTCATATGCTCTGTCCAACTGGGTCATTTGCAACATCTCGGCACGATTATTAGGGCTTTTATCCCTAATAACTCCACCGGATTGCAACACATCTCTCTCATTGTCATCAGGAACTGGCCCATTGTTCGGTTGAGAATGCATACTCAAGACATCACACTCATCTCCTTCTTTCATGCTGTCTACTATTGCAGATAATGCCTTGAAGCTCACTACCCAGCTCGACCGGGTTTCAAATAATTGCAATCCTTCCAATATGTCCAGATGGTGCCAGTTTATCAATTGAGCAATCACATCATGCGTTATGATGCCAGACTGACAAAACATCCGTGTATTCCCTGATTGGCTTTTCACAGAGAACATATCGCGAAAGATTCATTATGCTCAATCTACTCCCAACCAATCAGGAAATCCACTTGAGGTTAGACACCCCAAGACTCATTGTTATCATCGCCTCGCTGTTCACAATCTGGGGTGTCTTCGAACCTTGGATCATATTTACGGGTGAATTTGAGCACCCTCTTATTGGAACTCATGCTGTTTCGGGGTATACTTGTGGCTTTGGATTTGGTTCACTTAATTCGTCCTCAGCGTCAGTTACCGTATGGGCCGGTGACCAGTTTTCTTCAGCATCAAGCGACTATTGGTTTGGTCTTTTCCCTCTAGTTTCAGGAGTAATGGCCTTACTACTAGTAGCATCACTCACCAAAGAACACAAAGGAGAACATATTACAAATCTGATAGTATTAGGTGGTTCTATAGCTTCTCTCGTTGCTTGCGTCCTTGCCATCTGCTATTACACTCCATTCGTGTTTGTCATTCATGGTCAGATTGATAGTCTTCCAATAGATGGAGCGTTCTTGTTTGCTGAAAATGCCGCCATTTCTGTAGGAAACGGACCACTGATCTCCGCCATATCCACTATCATATCATTCAGCGTCCACCTATTTGCACAGCACAGAGCAATTGAATCTAGCGACCAGTCTTAATGGTATTCAGACTGTCATCTATGCTGCTTTCTCTCACAGAGATGGTTTGAGTTGGGGTTCTTGACGGAGGTCGGTGCAATGGGGGTTCCCGTGCTGAAGGGACGGTTCCATCTTCGATGTCACGCCGTGCCAGTTCGATGAGAGCTTAGGCCCCATCCCCTTCTCTGACCGAGTTTCGTTCGGCAACTCTCTGAGAGAGTTCAGTCTGACCTCAAGTTTCTCCCTGTCATCCCCGTTATCCTCGATCTCCCTTACGCTCACGCTGTTGAGCACCTAACAATTTTCACATCTCAATCCAAGAGGAGTGGACACTAGGTATCTTCGTACGATTTCTTCAATTCACGGACCTCATCCGCTCGAACAAGAGCTGACTTATCGTTGTGTTCCTTGCCATAGTTCACTAAGATTTCGATAGTTTCGTCAAGGCGCCCAGCGACATCATACTATTCTATTGAGGTCCGCCACATTAATTAGACATGGTTATATCTAGATAGCCGAGCGTTTTGCTCTTTGGAGTGTTTGGTGATGGAGGCATATGAGAGACTACTTGAGAAGCATAGAGAGATCGCCATCCTTGAGTCGGTTATGGGGACCCTGGGTTGGGATACCTACACCTTCTTGCCACCGGGGGCTGTGTCACAAAGAGCTGAACAGAATGTCCTCCTTGGATCCCTATGGCACCGCATGGGAACAGACAAGGGGGTCGGTCGGCTTCTCGATGCCGTTGAGAAGAAATCAGTTTGCAAAACGCTGACGAAGGTTCAGAAACGCAACGTCTTTCTCATGAGAAGAGAATATGACATGGACACTCAGGTTCCAGAAGACTTGGTTCGGCAATGGGGTAGGCAGCGGACTATAACGAATAATGCACGGGAGAAGGCCCTGGCCAAGAATGACTGGTCTATTTTTGAACCTGAGTTCGAGAAGATGTATGACCTGATGCTCGAATACAACCAGTGTATTCAGGACATTGTGGGTGTATCTGACCTATATGATGTCTGTATAGACCACTTCGAAATGGGAATGAGGACAGAACACATCACTAAAGTCTTTGATGAGTTGAAAGCACCTCTGAATTCTATGGTTGAGAAATATGCCAACATCTCGCAGGAGGAAAACACTGACTTTCTAAATAGGTCCGTAGAGAAGGCCACCCAAATTCAGTTGATTGAGCGACTTGCAGAATTTGTAGGTTATGACCTCAAGTCAGAGAAGGCTATCGGGCATATAGCCGAGTGTGTGCATCCTGGCATGGTATTTGGTAGATATGATGACGTACGAATCGGGCTGCAATTCGAGGAGAAGAATTTCTTTCAAGCCTGTTCTGCTTTCATTCACGAATCTGGCCATGCACAATATAATCTGAATCTAAATAGAGAATGGCAATATCAGCTCGTGGGGAACCCACCAGGGTTCTCAATCCATGAGTCACAGTCAAGGTTTCTTGAAAACATGGTTGGAAAGTCGCCCGAGTTCATCCGATACTTCTTGCCTATTCTGAACGAGACCACAGACGGGCAGTTCAAGGACATAAGTGCGGATGAGTTTGCAAGAGCCGTAAACCGAGTACGACCCAGCCCCATCCGTGTTACCGCCGATGAGTTAACATATACTTCTCATATCATCATTCGATTTGAGATTGAGAAAGATCTCTTCGATAACAAGATCGAGATCTCCGATATACCATCCGTCTGGAATGAGCTCTATGAGGAGTACCTTGGAGTGACAGTGAATGACGACGGCGAAGGTGCACTGCAAGACGTGCAGTGGGGACGTGGTTACTATGGTTATTTTCCGATGTTTGTACTAGGAAAAATATTTTCGGCACAGTTAGCAGAGGCCATGTCAAAGCAGATGTCCGATTGGAGGGACCAGATTGCCAATGGTGACATCTCCGATATTGTCAGTTGGATGTCTGAAAACATCCACAAGAAGGGGCGACTCTATGATGCGCCAGATCTCATGAAGAGAGTCACAGGCAAAGAGATGTCGTGCAAACCATATCTGAAGTATCTACAGACTAAGTTTTCATCCATCTTCAGCTGAGGAGAGAGGTTACCCCGCGTTATGAAAGAAAAAAAAAACCTCATCCTCGTGCGCTGTTGAGCGCTCACCCTCTCTATCTCATCCAGACTGACCTTTGTGAACTTCTTTCCATGAAGCGCAAGCTCAATTGGATTCTGGACCTGTTTACCCTCCTCAAGACCGACGAGATCATGGTCAGTCTCTCTCTCGTACTCATCAGAAGCACCATCATCTATTCGAGTTGCTTACACATAAGGGACCCTCTATGTGTCTGTGTCAACTCCACTGAAACCGGCTGCAGTGTGGGCTCCTGGCCCCCTAGCGTCTTGTCGAGCCACCCTATTCTATTGCATATTCAACACAGCCTAGTGTGAACTAGGTCTCTCTGATTCTCTCACGCAGCTGTCGAGCCTCGTCCAGCAGTTCTCCGGCAGAGCTCTCATGTCATGTATCCTCATATCACTCATGGATATGCTATCCCCCATGGTTCCAGTTCTTGCTGTCTACACAAGAGTTAGATTGAGGAGGGGAGTTTCCGGACCGAACCTGAGGAGCGAAGATGACGCCGAAAATTAGACTGCCGAAAGACCAGTATGAACGGGCTAGACCCCTGTTTGAGCCCCTGCACTACCAGTTGGTAGTTGAATCGATGTTGGACGGGACAAACCCGGGATGGCTCTATGTTGACGATGAGATGGCCCCCACCTGCGGATGGATGGTGAATTCTGAGGGATTCTTCCTTGCCGGGGAACCGACCAACAAGCAGTTCAATACATGGCTTAAGAAGTGGTTTGAGGACTACCTTCGCCATGGAAACGCGGACTGGGAGAGCGAAGCAGTCCTTCTCTTTGATATCAGCAGCGATGACTGGATCTCAAGCTTTCCTGATATATTCTCCCTCAGGCCCCCTCTCGAAGTGAATAGATTGCACTATCTCTGCAGAGAGGTAAGAGTGGACTGGAGGCCCCTTCTACCAGAGGGCTTTAGTGTTCACCAACTTGATGAGCATATCTTGGAAGACGATGCTCTTGAGATTCCAGACCATCTTAGACTCTGGGTCAAGATGAACTGGGGAACAAAAGAGAGCTACCTGAAGCACGGATTCGGTACCTGTATCGTTCATGAGAGCAGTATTGTATCCTATAGTCTTGCAGACTGTGTCCATGGAGATGAGTGCGAGATTGGGATTCAGACTCTTGAACGGTTCCGCAGAAGAGGACTGGCCACGGTCACAGCGGCTGCAAATATCGACCTCGCCTTCGATAGGGGTTTCGAAGTAGTTGGATGGCATACGCACGACTACAATGAGGCATCTCAGAAGACGGCCGAGAAGGTTGGTTTCGAACTTGAGCGGCGGTATCTCCAATACGAGTGTCATAGGGTCGAGGCCATGCATATTGCTGAGGCTGGATTGAGATTCTTCCTAAGAGGGGAACATGAGGCGGCCGTACAGATCTTTGACGAGGCACTCCAGACAGGAGGGGTCGAGGCATGGGTCTACTCCTTGGCTGCAAGATCGTATGCACTCCTGGGCAACATAAGTCGGGCATTGGGGCTTCTTCGGATGGCACTGGATCATGGATGGTCCAATGTAGGAAGCATGAAGGAGAACGTGGACTTCGATAGCCTAAGATCGCTACCTGAGTGGGATGCTCTTGTAGCAGAGGCCGAATCAAACATGAGGAAGACCTCCTAGAGTCCCGGATGATAGGGGGCTCTGGAGTATCTCGAAAAGAGAGGCTGCGAACAGGCTGGATGAGAATTTCCCTTAGCGTCTTGTTGAGCCACCCTATTCTTATTACAATGTTATCCGACATTGGTGTTAATTTGCTGTGATTGACTTCAATGCTACAAGAAACGGACACATCCTGCAATCTCACAGGAATCCGACTTATCTAGACCAATGAAGCTGGATCTGAAACGCAGGGGCTTATATGGCAAAATGTGGATATCTTGACGAGTGGCTATGGACGAAACCGTGCTTGCTTTTGATGCCAAGAGCTTCACAAGAGGAAAAAGGAGGGATGATCAGACTCCGTCCTATTCAGAATTCTATACCCCACTCGGAGTGGGCGTACGAGTTGAGAACGTGTCATCTTTTACTAGCCAGTATCATGACGCAGTTGGAAGACTGTTTGATTCATTTGGCATAGAGGATTGTCTTACGTGTTGCGACTCAACAAATCTCAAGAGGCTTCTTGGAATGAGGAGGGCGATTCCGTTTGTTGATCAATTAGTGCAAGATCTCGAGTCCCACATCTCCAAGATATTCATCTCCTATGTTATCCTCCCCCCGTCCAGAATCCCCCACGTAGAAGTCGGGGGTTATCGGTGCTCCACTGAAAGAATCGCTACTCAAGAGTTTCTACGAACTCTGGAACCTATGTTCTCATATTTGGCTGCATGGAGTTACTCAAGGGAGAGAATGCGCAACGACGAACCGATGGAATCAACTGTAATGCTGGACAATTTCGCGAGCAAAGAAACCAGAGCATGGAGCGAGCTCCTCTCCCGGTGCACTCCAAAAATCTATATCCGAGGGGATGAGTGCAATGAGGTCGTTTCATTGGCTGATAATCTTGCCTTCTTGACTAATGCCAAGCTATACTCGCAAGATGAGCACGAGCTAAGAAAACTCGAACCCTCAAACTTGGAGGCAATCTGGGCGGATTATGACTTCGAAACCGAGGTTAGGTTTCTCGATGATAATCTCCTTTCAAAATATCGTTGGAACCATACGCAGCTTGTCGATACATCTCCCTATATCGCACGACCCATTGTCTTCCTGTTGATTGATACTCTCGCCAAAGAGGTACAGGTATTCGGTGAGCCCAATGATGATGCCATAGTAGAGGCACTGATGAAGAAGAAACCTGAATTCAGACAGGGTGTGGAACCCTATCATGCCTGTGTCAAGTACGCGAATTCTAAGGGAGGCTGTGTCAAGTTCTATAGCCCAGAAGACCGTATGCTAGTGGGAGATGGGGACGTTCTTGTATATATGGGCCACAATGCAAAGAGAATCTGTGAAGTCTTCGAAAATGGGTTTGATGTGGAAGTCTACAAAGTTAAAGAACTGAGAAAAAAAGTGGGTGTATGACTATTAATTATGAAACTAATGGTGGACAGTTATGTGATACTCCTTGTGAAGAATACCCCACATGCAGTACTGTGTTGCAGTACAATATAAACATACTTGATTCAACATCCTGTCGTGAATACACACATATCTGAACCAATGTGTGAAAAGTCCCCACAAGACGAACCAACATAAAACCCTAGCTTGAGCAATAAAGGATGATCAAAACAAAGGGGACTCTGCCCTTTGCGTCTTGTCGAGCCACCCTATTCTTATTGCATTATCAAACAGGCCGAGTGGAAACTAGGTCTTCTCAGTCTTCTTTCTCAATCGTCGAGCCTTTCTCAGCAATTTCTCTGCAGAGCTCTCATGCCATATGTCCACATAGGATTCGAGGATCTCAATTACTTCATCGACAGAGTCCAGCACAGAGAATTCTGCTGTTCCGTATCTGTGGTCGTCCTCGGACGATTTTCTCAGCCTTCGGTGGTTGAGATAATGTGTTAGGAGACATGGCGCCGACGCCACAGGAACCTGTCTAACGAGACTTATATCGCCCCGGCCCCTCTCCCTTGTTGAGGCGGAGATTGTGAATGGGCTAGTGAATCAGGTTGACGTTGAGAGAATATACGACCATATTTTCCGAACCGAGGGAGAGAAGAACGTTCTCCACAGCCCTGAAGCGATGGAAGCATGTGCCGATTACATATGCGAGGAGTTCGAGCGATATGGCTTGGTTTTGGACGTCCATGAGTTCAGCGTGGAAGGATTCGACTACACTTTTCGCAACATTGAGGGCAGGAATGAGGCACCTGAGGGGCCAGAGCTGCTCATTGCCTCGCACTACGACACGGTCAGACACGCACCTGGGGCCAATGACAATGGCAGTGCAATTGCCGTCATGCTAGAGGCCGCCCGCGTGATCGCACAGGCAGAACTGACACAACCGATACGTTTCGTTAGCTTCAATCTCGAGGAGATGAATCCCACGCGCAGTCATAAGGCAGAGGAGCTGGCCCGGGAGACTGGAATCCGAGATGACTCAGGCCGCTATACATCTTGGGGCATCGCTGAGAGGATGCAGCGTTTCAGCCAGATGCTCAACGAGAAATGGTCAGGAGGCACGCTCCTTGCCGAAGCCGTTGAGGCTTCACTTCGGGACATGAAGGATGAGCTATCTTCGGGTGAATTGCGATACATCGAGGGCATCAAGGAGATGAGCGGCAATATCTCTACTTCCAACTGGCCGGGAAGAACAGGGCTAGTCGGGAGTGACTCATGGGTCAGAGATGCAGGACAGAGAGGAATCACGGTGCGGGGTGTTCTCTGTCTGGAAACCATGGGCTATACCTCCAGCAAGAAACACTCGCAGCAGTTTCCCGAGGGCCTTGAACCTGATATGTTCAAGATCTTCAAGACCGACGAGACATTGACTGTGGGCGACTCTCTCTTTGTCATTGGCGACCAGAACTCTGAGAGCTTGGCCGATGCATTCTGCACGCAGTGCGAGTTGGAGTCCATAGAGCTCCCTTATGCGTGCCTTCAGGAGGAGTTCAGCTATAAGCAGGCCGCCTATATGATGAGGCCACTCTTATTGTCTGATCATGCTCCATTCTGGAGAGAGAACATTCCTGCGTTACTCTTGACCGACTCAGCCATGTTCAGGTATCCGTTCTATCACACCAGAGCCGACACAATCGATAAGCTCGATTTTGATTTTCTCACGAAGATATGCAGGGCGGTGGTTTCCACGGCCATAGCGTGGTGAGTTCATCATCTGAGGGCATGAGGGTCACTCTCTTGATCCATCAACCACCTTCTGCGTATTCTGCCGTCCCGAATCCCGCTTGTCCAAAGCCCAACGTTCTCTGTCCCATAGCATAAATCCCTCGTAGGCAGTGAACGGAGGCCATTGATTCGGAGTATTGATATAGAAGGAATGACCATATCAGTGGGTGGCGGTAGTTGGTGAAGGCTATTCGAGAATCAAGAAGGTCTGTTGTGCTGTTCGTTCTCTCATGTGTCTTGAGGGAGCTTGTGGCTTCGATGCCAGCCTCTCAGATTGCCGACCAATCAGGTTCTGGACCTTTGTTGTTTGAGGAGTGAGAATGATGCAGACGCAGAACAAGACCCCTGCAGATGTGATCGAACCGATAACGGGCAACTACATGTTCTCTCTGCCCTTCATTCCTCTGACTGCAACAGATATCATGTTGAGTGTTCTGGGGACCAAGCGTTTCATCCTGGACCCAGCTCCACTGCTGAGTCCTGCGGGTTCCTACGATGTGGCCCTTCAGCTGAGCGCCACAGAGGCTGCTATTCTTTACGTAGGTTCTGCTCTCTGTCTCTTTCCAGTTGGCATCCTCCTTCTCCACCAGTTCCACAGGGACCTTCGCAGGAGAGGGGCGATGCCCATTCGTCCCAGCAGAATGCTCCTTGTGCTCAGTCCTCCTTACTTCGTGATTCCCGGACTTATCGGTTTCATTCTATGGTTTGCGCAGGGGGCCGTGCAGGCATTGGATTGGATACTGCTGCTCTACGGCCCCGGCCTAGGCCTCTTCATCTCACGTTTCCTCTACTTCCTGTACGAGTCCCGTTTCTGGAGGATCGAACCAGTTCCCCGAGATGAACCATCAAGATTCCGCGTCGTGGACCATTACGTGGTCTCCGGAAAGTAAGCCGTTCATAGCGAGCTGTACAATCTTGGGCACCAGAGTCAAGTACTCCAAGGGAACGGCAGTGGGTGGACGCGGTGAGGTCAGTTATGTGTCAGGACAACCTCAGAGCCCTGCTTCCGGTGGTAGTGTCTGAAGGGCCACAACAGTGGCTCACGGGATTGTCCAAGAGATGGCCAGCTTTGTCCATCTTTTCGGGCAACTACTAGCACCCCTCTGTGTCTTGTATAGCCGCCTTCTTCTTCTAGCATAGTCAAACAGGACCGAGTGCGAACCGGGTCTGAGCGATATTCCAACGAGCCCCTTCGAATGCGCGCGACGATGACCGCCAAGTTTCATATGCATCTTTATATCGCTCAGCGCCCATAAGAAACTGAGGACTGGCCTCAGTGACCACACGGACAATCTCGATCTCGGAAGAGGTCTATCAGTTGCTGGAGAAGATGCGGCTTCCAGGCGAGCGCCTCGATGAGACTATCCTCCGCCTCTGTGGTGTGAGACCTCGCGGTGATGACTTCGACGAGACCTTTGAGAGGGCA
>CAYYQL010000041.1:0-21458 GCA_964473825.1 uncultured archaeon | reverse complement strand
TGAGGCGAAGGGAGGGTCCGGGTCGCATATTTGGCTCGTGAATAAGACAAAAGGGAAGGACATAAGTTCCTCCGCAGGAATAGCAGCTCTGGATTCGGTTCTTATCCAGTAGTCAAGTGGGGCGAGATATCAATGGAAAACAACGCACTTCGAAGAATCATCAAGATGCTCAAGATGGCGCATACCAATAAGACCGTCTTCCCGCCCACGGTCATCTACAACGAGGGATGGATGCTCAGGATTCTGCTCTCACTGCAGTCAGAGGGCACCGACTGCTTCCCGTTTGCGTTCAGATCGGGCGCACAATGGTTCTCCGAGGCGCTCATCGCTTCCCCCTTTCTCGCCCGTTCTCGGGGTGACCCGCTGGCTGAGGGGTACACCCATCTGGATGGGGCAGTTGGACACTTCGAGTTCCGCCCCGATACCAAGGCAGGGCTCACGCTATCTGCTGACGCGACGCAACTGGTCCTCCTTGAGGCGAAGATGTTCAGCCGCCTGTCGAGGGGAATCACGAAGGCCAAGTACTACGATCAGGCCGCTCGAACCATGGGGTGTATGGCGTGGACAATCTTTCAGTCCGACCGTTCTGGCAGTGATTTCGAGTCCTTGGGATTCTATGTTGTAGCCCCTGAGGAACAGATCTCCCGAGGGGTCTTTTCGGCTCAGGTTGACAAGTCGAGTATAAGGAAGAAGGTAGAACGTCGGGTCAGTGCCTACGAGGAAGATGACCACTACGGGGAGTTGGAGACATGGTTTGAGGCCGCCTTTCTGCCCACGCTTGAACAGACTGACATCCGCTGTGTGTCTTGGGAGAGCGCGATTGAGCAGCTGGATGACAGTTCCATTCGGGAGTTCTATCAGCGATGCCTGAAGTTCAACGCATCAACCAGCTCGTAGACTCTGTTGGGGACGCTGGAATTGTGTGATATCAGATTCAGAGAGTTTTTGGGCCAGACAGAAATTACCTGTCCATAGTGACGCCACAGAACGGACAACCCACACTTCTTCCTGCCTTTAGTTCATTGACTGTTTCCACAGGCAACGCAGCACCACACCTTGGACATATCCACGCTCCGAGCTTCTGCGCAATCTCGTCCATAGCAGGCATGATCATGGCCTCTTCTTCTCCTGACATCTCAATCTTGCAGGAGGTGCCCTTGGTCTTAGGCAGCCCAGTGATGGTGATGGTCACGCCGATGTTCTTGCCAGTATACATCCCCTTCGCCCAGCCCTTTATGACCGCCTGAACGTGGGTTCCCATCTTCTCTATCCTAGACTCCACTTTGAAGAAGTTGGACTCTTCAAGGATGTCCTTAGTTTTGGCATGCATCTCTTCAGGCGTCCAATCATCAACATTGCAGGCCATTTCACCATGACCGAGTGTCCCTAGTTTAAGCATGAACTCCTCTGGGGTGATTTTCTCAGGCTCAAGAAGGTCACAGACTGCCTTGACAATGAATGGCTTGCTAAGGACCGAGTGGGCCTTTCCACGAGAATCTACATACGAAACACTTGCAGTGATTTCGCCTTTCACACAGTCCTGTGTCGGCAGGAAGTCAAACGTCGGGCTTCTGAATCCACCAATCTCAATCTTTGGAATGGTTCTGATGATGCTCCCCTCAGCTTCCAGACTTCCTCGCGGGTACGAAACCAGTGTTATTGTGATATCAGTGATGACAGAATCAGAGTTGTTCAGGACCTTAAGCTTGTATCTGAATCTGTTACCGACTAATGTTCCGCCTCTCATGACTTGGATTCTATGGTCTGAACCAACAGGTCTTTCTTCTATGGTTGCTCCATCATCTGAATACCCTGCTGTCCATCCGGCCCCTGCCTTTTTCTTTCTTCTAATGAGAAATAGTGCAACTAATCCAATGCCAACCACGCCTGCGACAGCACCAACTGAGCCCATAATCGCCATCATCTGGCCATAGTCGCTCTCTATGGTGTTTGTTGTGGTAGTGGTCGCTGCCCCTGTCGTTGTTGTGGTGCTCGTGGTAGTAGCAGCCGCAACGACAATGAATACAGTATCCACCATGACATTTCCTGATGTGTCTTCTACAATCAGGGTGTAGTTGTAGACGCCAGGTGCCAGCCCGGAGAGACTGATGGAAACGGTTGTGCCATTCCAGTATTCGCCTGACACCTCTGTCCCATTCACCAGAATCACGTAGTGAGAGAGATGCACCTCAGATACAGTCCATGTGAGATTTCCAACGGTTTCGCCAGCCTCGAACTCAACATCTTCTGGATGACTGACCAAGGGTGCAGCACGATCCACAATGGTCACCATGACTGTGTCTGCCGCCATGTTTCCCGATTCATCCAAGACAACCAATGTGATATTGTGGGTTCCCAGTTCGAGTTCATCCAACCCGAATGTGATATTCTGGCCATTGAAACTCCATTGTCCCGATTCTTCGGTCGAACCATTAATCAGAATCTCGTAAGAATTTGGATGAAGGTCAGATGCAATCCAGCTGACTGATTCCGTCGTAGTACCCTCGTCGGCAACTTGGTCCTCCGGAGAGGTCAGCTCGGGTGGTGTCAGATCCTCAACAGTCACGAATGTCTGCTCGACTGCAGAGTTGCCATCAAAATCAAATACTAAGAGCGTGTAATTGTACACACCAAGCTCCAAGTCTGCAAGCGACACTGTGATATTCTCTGAGCTAGAGTTCCATTGACCACTCCGAATGATTGAACCGTTCTGGAAAACAGTGAAATTCTTTGGATTTAGATCGAAGGGTGCCCATACGAGGTCTACTCCTATGGCCCCCTCTTCCAGATCGATATTGTCAACGGGATCAATGGTCGGGTATGTGGCATCATATACTCTCAGCTCGACCTCGTCTGTCGCCGTATTTCCTCCAACATCAGTCAGGACAATTGTAAGGTTATAGACGCCTATCGCATAGTCATCAACCACGATTGATATTGTTTCGAAGCTTGAGTTCCATGGGCCCGCTCTCACTCGCACCGAGTCCAAGAGAATCTCATAGCTGAGTGGATGCAGATCACTTGGAGACCATGTTATGGAATTGCCCGCCTGTCCCTCTGCATACTCGATATCAGCGGGCGAGTCTACAGTCGGCACGGTGTTATCCACCACAGACACCCAGACCGCATCTACGCCCTGATTTCCAGAGCTGTCGAACACAACTATAGTCACGTTGTAGTGTCCCAAGGTCCAGTTGCCGACTTGGACTTCGATCGGATTAGAGGAAGCATTCCAAGTGCCTGAGTCTATTGGACTACCATTGCTGAAGACCTGGTAGGTGGCGGGGTTCAGGTCGGTAGGGCTCCATTCGATGAAGACACTCTCGTTGCCTTCTCCGTAGCTCAGATCTGAGGGACTATCGAGCACTGGGTCAGATGTGTCCTCCACTGTGACCCAGACCGTATCTGTTGCCGTATTCTCACTCTCGTCATACAGGATAATGGTGAAATTGTGCAGACCGAGGGCAAGTCCATCGATGTTGTAATCAATATCAGATCCATCCCATTGTAGTATGCCGGAGGATGTCCCATTGTGGAAGACTTCGTAATGTGACGGATGTAGGTCCGAGCAAATCCAAGAGATAGCATTACCTGAACTGCCTGACTCGTAAGTTGTATCTGTGGGCTCGTTGATTGTTGGCGAAGTGATATCGGTAACCGTGACCCAGACTGTGTCCGTTGCGTAGTTACCACTTGTATCAAGAACAGTGAGTGTGTAGTTGTAGGTGCCGGCTGCCAGACCGTCTACTGAGATACTGATATCCGATTCGTCCCAATCAGTCGTGCGAATTGCGGTACCGTTACGAAGAATCTGCTGTGAGTCTGGGTAATAGTCAGACACAACCCAAACGATATCATTACCGGTCAACCCCTCAGCATATTGTATGTCGTTCGGCTCATTCACGGCGGGAGGTGTCGTATCGACGACTGCTACCCATACTGTATCTGTCGCATTATTGCCTCCAACATCAAAGACGACAAGCGTGTAGTTGTAGGAAGCCAGTTGTTCTGCATCGATTTCTATTTCAATTGTTTCTCCAGTGGAATTCCAGTTCCCGGATTCTACAATAGTTCCATTCCTGTAGCATTCATAGGCAAGGGGATGCTCATCTGAAGGATTCCATACTATCAGATTGCCGCTCGACTTGACCTCAATTTCGCGATCGCTCTGTTCATCCAGTTGAGGGGAAGTTCCATCTACTACTGTAACAAGAACCGTATCAGAGCCCATATTCGAAACTGAGTCATACACAGATATCGTGTAGTTGTGCATGCCAAGTCCGAGACCATCAACACCAATTAGAATCTCGTTGGCGGTCGAGTTCCATTCGCCTGACTCTATGATGGTGCCATTCCTACGGACCTCATACGTGGACGGATGCTCATCCCCAAGTGTCCATGTTATAGCATTGCCAGAATCTCCCTCATCATAGATTATGTCGCTAGGTGTGTCTACCGACGGAACTGTGTCATCTACTGTATAGTAGTAGACACTCATGGTTCCTACTCCAAGTGTATCATTAGCATGGATTGTGAGCGTATGGACTCCATCTCCTGCAGGTATTGGAGTACTCGCGTCGGGATAGACGAGCGAGGTGTTGGCATTTCCGTCCCAACTGGCCAATATGCAGTCTACAGATGTTTCGTCTGATATTGTTAGATTGACGAGCGTTCCTGATTTCTGAACAGTCTCGTTGTTTGGGCCAACCAACTCTATCTCAGGCCCTTGGGTCTCTAGAATTGTCTTCAGGGCTATATCATGAAGGCGCATCTGAAGGTAGTTACCAGATCCTCTTCTCCATTGAATGCCCATATACGATATGAGCCTTTGTGATTCATTTCGAACCTCATCTTGGTCTAGTAAGACATGTTCCTCTGCTCCGGGTATCGAAGCGATGATTCCACCGCCCTCAATCATCGTGAACTGAAGACTACCCCTCCAATCTGCATCGGTCAAGTTCTCCTTTGAATGCGTCAGGAGTGTTCCGTTGCTATGTCTATAGTGCATGAACAGGTCCAAGTCATATTCGGCCCCGTCCCACTCGCTCACCTTGGTCCAGAGCATTGCCTGCTTGTTTTGGTCATACAACACAATTGAGAAGATGCCTTTGTACGTGGCCTCTGGCTGATACGATTGAATATCCACGCTCCAGTTGTGGAGTTGAGTTAGATTGACAGGTGTATCCAAGGCCTTGTACCAGAAGGGACCGGTTCCAACGTCTGCGTCAACGGATGCATAGAGATATCCACTCTCGGAATGTAGTGTTCCACTTGAGGTGGCCCACGGAGTCCATCCGCCCCAGTCCAAATCATACACCCATCCCCCTGACGTTGTGCATGCATCCTGCCAGTAGGTCGTTTCGGGGCGTCTTGGTTTCCTTGTTGAGTTCCAGCTCACTCTTATGCTGTGTACCCGCAAGACCTCGCAGATGTCCGTGCCATAACCATCACTCCATCCCTGGAAATGGACTGAGAGATACTTGATCTTCCGATGCGGTTTAATCTGATCTAGTTCGGCAAGCTCGAAGGTCCCTATGAGGGGTCCGTTGAAGAAGATGCCTGTTTCATTTCGATAGACTGAGATGACCTGCTTGTACGGTTCCGCTGATGCATATTCTGGATGATTATTTGGGGTATTTCTCAGCGTGTAGTTCGAGTATTTCCACGCACCAAAAGCACAGATATCATCTTGGGACACCCATCTATCATTCACTATGGTAGAAACTACCGTCTTGTTTGTTTCGTCGTGGAGCGAGATAGCAATTTCTCCTCTGTGTGTCGTCGTAGTTGCATCTACCTCAATCTCAGCGCTCAGGTTGACAAACTGGTCCACGTAGAACGGGTAAGCCAGTTCTTTGTATCTGAGGGGACCATACTTGTCTGAACCCGTTCCGTAGTCCGAGGCATAGATGTATCCCTCGGTTGAAGAAACAGAGCCAGTTGTTACCTGTGTCGTCGTATAGACCGCCCAAGATTCATCTCCAATTCCGGAGAACTCTCCGGCATCAGAGCAATCATCGTAAACAGTGACGACCCCTCCTTTGGACTCCTGAAGTCCCCAGCCGCCATGTATTGGCTCTATGGTCAGCCACTTCCTGATGTAGTAATCGTCGGCGAAGGCTGAGTTCTCACCTGCCAAACCGATCCTGGTGAAACTGTCTACGGTTCCGTTGTTGTAATCTCCGAGATATACGTCGCCCAGAGAGTATTCATCCTTCCAGCCGTAGAGTCTTGAGTCTTCGAAATCGATGCCTACGCTCAGTTCATACCAGGTGCCTGAAGAAACCCCATTCTGTCCTCCCCAGTATGTCCAGCCGTCTTGATAGTATCTCAGACCGCCGTCTGAGCGCATATCCATCATCACAACTTCCGTGAAAACCTCGTCCCATGCCTTGATTGTCAACGCGGGATTGCCAGATAGATACCCCCACGAGTGTATCATGCACCCTGTGGTGACATTAATGGTCTTGTATAGATCCCTTCCTCCCGTTGTCCCGCTCAGAGCGGCTCCGTAATCTCCTCGAGCATAGTATCCTGAGCTTACAGACCAAGCACTGCCCACATGGTCCCATCGGTTGAGATTGGCATTCTCATAATCATCAAACATGAGAAACGTTGCTGTTCCGTTACTCAGGCTCGTTGTAGTTGTGTTCCCGTAGTAGACATAGATGACGATATCATTATCAAGATTCTCCGAGATTTTGACCCAGTAGTACGCATTGGATGCGTCCGTGTACTCTTTCCAGTAGTCTAGTAGTGTGATTCCATCGCTTGCCGTGAATCTAATTGGGTCGTCAACCTCCCAGTACTCATTATTCAGATTCACGGTATTACCTGAATCTATCCCGTCCCCGCTGTGGACCTGAATACGAACTTGGTAGTCTGTTCCAGCTCCAGGATGTCCGTAGATTGTGTGATTTTTCCTGTAAGGAAATTCAGGAAGCCACTCCTGACCGGTGGTCAGGTTCAGATTGTTCTGTTCGGCACTCCAGAGCCCATGACTCGGATCTCCACCTGCCCATTTTCGAATGTAGACATCATCCATATGTAGCGGTGCCACGACGAGATCGCCAAAGACCTTCTGTCCGTACAACCTCCATACATCAAGCTGAGTAGATTCTATCTGATTGTCGTCTAAGTCAACATTGGATACCGTATCCATGAGGGTTCTATCATTGTATCCCGTCCGAGTTCCACCAGCCATGTCCACGCCTAGCTCGACCCTGAACCAGGTGTCCAGTGTGATTCCGCCGTTCGGCCAATCAACCATCCCGCTTGGGAGATCATAGTATTGCAGCTTGTTGGAGGTCGTTGCAATTGTACGGATACTCTCGGCCTGTTGCCCATTAGCGTATACTTCAATAGAAACAGCCCCCTCTTGGTTGACTCCTCTGTCTGGGATATACTGCCAGAAGTGGGCCATGTAACTCGACACATCTGATAGATTTGTTTCAAGGAGTCTTTCTGAACCTGTAGATGTACCGTCGTACCATGCTGAATACGAACCATGCTTACTCAGAGATGAGTTCGTTGTCCAATAAGAACCTGCAGTGTCCCACCTGTCTAAGTTGTTATTCTCGAAATCATCAAAGAAAACGAATGTATCATCTCCATTGCTGAGACTAGGTGCGGATAAGTTGCCGTAGTAGATGTAGATGCCAACATCGTTTTCAAGGCTGTCATTGATTTTTACCCAGTATGTGGCCTCAGTTTCATCGCTGGTTTCCTTCCAGTAGTTAAGAAGAGTGATTCCATCGTCATCTGTGAATCTAAGGGTGTTTTCTGGGTTCCAATGACCCGGATTGAGATAGACTGTGTTTCCTGAGTCCGTACCCAAGCCGCTTCGAACGTGTATCTCGACCTGATATCCCGTGCCCGCTCCACTTAGCCCACTTATCTCGTGGTACTTCCGATAGGGAAATACCTCCAGCCACGGCGTTTCATCTGCTGTGATTGCCTCAGGTTCTTGAGTCTTAACGTCAACTCTCGTACTTCTCTGCTTGTCCATTATGGGTGGAATCTCTCTCTCCCCGATAGGACCGGCTAGCAGGAAGAGCATCATCAGGACGATGAAGAGCCCCTTCTTCACAGTTGGGAGTTTCTTTGATGCGAACTGCATTGTAGAACCTCATGCCACTCGTAAGTCCTCATTTCGTTAAGGCCGACCGCTACTTAATGGTATTCTGTACCTATTCTCTCAATGGACAATCGATAGGCTTCTAGCTTAGGTGATTTAAGCGCCCCTAAATCTACTCCACTTCCACGGTGTCTGTCCTGTCAATGAAGTCGAGAATGGATCGGACGATTGTTTCCACCACGCTCTCCTCAACCGAGACAATCCCGGTCTCCCAGGACTTGCCCGCTGATGAGGCGGCATAGAAGTTCATGGAAGACGTGATGGCCACCCGCCTGTCAACCACGATGATCTTCGCATGGACGTCGTCGTTGTGGAATATCCTCACACCGTTCTTCTGCAGCGTGTCGTGGAAGGCCTGCTTCTCTTCGCTTGGCGGTCTGGTCACGAGGCGTATCTTCTTTCCTCCCTGGGCTGCCTCTCTCAGCATGTCACTCAGCGCGCACTTGTCAACGAAGGGGTTCACCTCAACGAAACATCTCCTTCCACGTGGAGATGCAGCTTCTCCTGCGCCCAGGTTCCTAATCAGTGTGTCGAAAACCTGTGAGCAGTTGCCTCTTCCGTAGCCTCAACTGAGAATGCAAAGACCTCGAAACAGTGTGTTTTTCTGAATGCCCGAGAAGGAACTCGCAGGTGTCGAGTAGATGCGGACTGAACGCTTATAGGCATAGGGAGAGTGATTTCGCAGGTGTTGTTGAAATGGTTTCGATGACAAAAGACGAGCTTTGTACCTCATTGGTAGAACTTGGGAAGAAGCTCAACACCCTACATGAAATGGACTGGTTTCATCACCTAGGAAGCACAGTGGACTACTCGAAGAAGGAAAATGTTGACATGGTGAGAGCGAAGGTTGACCATGTCATAGGAGGGGTTTCAGTCCTCTATCTGATCGCAGTATTCGAATCGTACTTCCCTCAGCAAGAGTGGGGCAAATATGTATCTCCCGACAAGCTGAAGATTCTTAGGGCATATCGATATATCCGTCATTGCATTGCTCATGCATCGCATGGGAAGAGAATACCACCCAAGACGAAAACCAACAAGATTGAGTATCAGGCTTTTGATGATTCAATTAAAAACGAGCTCTTTTCGCCTAAGAACATAATCGAGTTGAACAAGTCCACAAATCAGATAACAATCAAGCCCACTATCGGCATATATCTTCGGCAGTTCATGCTTGACATAGTCCAGCAAGTTGTATCTCAGGTCTGCTAGTGCACGGCATCTTGAATTACTTCAGACTGGGATATTAGGAGGGAGAAATACTCTCAATGAGACGAAGCAACCGCATGCACTCAGGCCAAAGATAAGACTCAAGTCCTATTCTCCAGAGATCTCTTCTTTGCCGCAAAAATCCCTGTTTCCTTTGAATCTCCACCTGTTGATTAGAGAGAGCACCGGCTCTCCTTGAAGCAGTCGTTTCTGGTGCGAAGACCTATATGCCTTGATTGACATTTTAACTATATGGTGACATCGATGGATGTCATCCACAGAGCTGCCTCTGTGTCATCCGGGATGTCATAGGCATCGAACGATGAGATTGACGTGGTGGGACGGAGAAGCAGCTTTGACACAGAGTGATGGAGCCAATGGTCGTAGCTGCAGATAGTAGGATGATTGGTGTAATAGGATTAGGCTCGGTTGGACATGCTATTCGGACCGCCTTGGGATATTTCTTCGAATGTGTAGGGTTCGATATTGTCGGAAATTACTCGTGGCAAGACATACTAGAAACCGATGCTGTCTTCGTCTGTGTTCCAACTCCTGAGGACTCGAGCAATCGCCTTGATTGTAGTCATATAGACAGTGTTTTGACACGACTAATGGAAGCGGATTACAGGGGTCTAGTCATCATCAAGAGCACGGTTCGTGTCGGTTATATGGAGGAAGCAACAGAGAAGTTCGGTCAGCTCAGGATAGTGTACATGCCCGAGTTTCTTCGTGAGAGGAGTAGTTTCGTCTGGTTTGTGAGTCCTGACAGGCTGGTTGTCAGCGGCGCCAGTGATGACGTCGAAGAAGCACTATCCTATTTCCACTGGGTTGAAGACGCAGAGATACTGAAACTGGATCATCGGAGTGCCGAGATTGGAAAACTGGCCCACAATGCTTTCATTGCCACGAAGGTCAGCTTCACAAACGAGATAGAGTACATCTGTGAAGAGCTAGGTGGGAACGCAAAGGGGGTCATGAGCGTCATCTGGGCAGATAGACGCGTCAAATCTCGAGAACATCTAAAACCCTCTCTTGGGCCCTATGGCGGAAAATGCGTCCCAAAGGACACGCGCGAACTGATTAGTGCGGCGTTGTGCACAGACTTGCTAGAAGCAGCTGAAAGGGTCAACAGGCGGGTACAGCAGGAGTCTGAACAAGGGGATCGGTAGTTTTGTCAAAACTATGCGTTGTCATCCCAACTAAAGAACGTCCCGAGTTGCTTGAACAGGCTCTGAACTCGGTCATAAATCAATCAGTTCACTCTGACAAGGTGGTGGTCGTCACAGAAGCAGACGATCCTACGAAACCATCCGTTCGCCGAATCTGCAAAAATCTCTCCGATACTCTTGAGGTATCTCTCATTGATAACACTAGAACGCACAATCTCTCCGGGGCTGTGAACTCGGGACTGTCTTATCTCTTAGAGCTCGACTATGATCCCGTTGAAACATATATTGCATTCCTAGACGACGATGATGCCTGGGACGAAGACTATCTTGATGAATGTTACAATGCCGCAATCAAGGGCAACCATGATTGGGTGTATGCTGGCATAGTCAGACATGAATCTGACGAAGAATCGGGAATCTATCTGACCATACCGTCTGATTTGAAGGTCGAAGACTTTCTTGTTGGGAATCCACATATTCAAGGATCCAACTTGTTTGTGCGATTTAGCGCGATCCTACGGGCAGGCTGCTTTGATGAAGCACTTGACAGTACGACTGACCGCGACCTATGCATCAGGCTCTTGGAGAGTGGAAACCTCAGGATTCATCGGTTAGATGAACATCTTGTACATCACAATGCGCCAATGGACGCCAGACGACTCTCAACGCCTGGTTCATCTCAGAAGGAGCAGGGTCTGTTCCATTTTTACTTGAAGTATGCGCCGCGGATGAACTCCGACCAGCTTTCTAACTTCAAGACGAGAGCATTCTCAGTCTTCCAAACCGATATCGATGAACTGCTCAACCGTAGAGAGGTCGCGAAGAAGCAGTCCGACACTCAGGAGAATCGTGTGGTTGGGGTATCTCTCGTTGTGGGATTAATAGTCACAAGGATTGAGTCCCTCAAAAGGCTGTTAGAGAACTTGAATTGTATCCAGTCTGAAGGGGGCCTGATTGCGAGGGTTGTTCTGCTCGACAATACCACCGAAACAGAACATCTTCTGGATATTGTGGGGCAGGAGAAGTACACTAGTCTGGCTCTAAAGGTCGTTTCGCGAGATAACGTGCAACGTGCAATAGAAGAAGGCGGCTTTAGTCAAAGTGTCACATTTCCGGAGTATTCTGAGAGTATCTCAGGAGGACGAACAGTTCTACACTACTATCTCTACAATGAGATGGGCAAGGTGCCAAATGGCGTTGGATGGGTAATTGATGATGACATTCGCCTATCATATCTGAGCGAAGATGAAGAACAGAGATTGCTCACAGCTTCAGAGATAACAACCGAAGTAGTCAGACTCCGAGAGATGGGGGCCGCAATTGCAGCGCTTAGAATCACCGGTGACCCTCCAGTTCCGGGCATGAGTCTCCTGAGGACCCAGTTGCTTGACCTATACTATAACCTAGGGATGATTGATTCGGGTACGGCACTATCACGGAGAATCATCTATCATAGACGGTGTTTCTTGTCAAGTTTGGGCGAGTACTTCTACGACTATTCGACAAATCACTACTCTCACTTGGAGTTTCCTTCATTTAGAGAGATACAGCCTCGCGATTCTCTCCTTCAATTGACGTACGGCAAGGCAGTCACGCGTCCGCGACTCTATCCTGCAGAGGTTTCTGAGGATTTGGAATTCGTTCCACTAGGCGGAAGCTACTTCGTTCTCAATCCCGAATGTCTGCGGGATTTTCCTGTCATCTCGCCTGAGGTCAATGGTTTGAGAGGAAGAAGGGGAGATACCCTATGGGGCATCCTGAACAGATATGTGAGAGGTCGTTCCGTCGTGCAGAGTAGTCTGGCTGTTCAGCAAGCTCGGCTGGTACAAGGACAGAACATTCTCTCACCAGATCGCTTCTTCTCGGATATTGTTGGCAGTGCCTTCGTGAGGGCCCTCAGTAGATGTTATCTGGCACTAGAAGTGCAGCTTGGTGAGTTACCGGCGCGAGTCCCCCTCACGCTGACCAAACAGATGCGCAGTCAGATAATCGCTGAGTTCGAGAATCATCTGAGCAATCGTAGGGTTCAGTTTCTTCTGAATGCCTACCGTATTCAAGGCCTCTTGCATGCAATAAGACATTCCAAAGCGTTTGACAGTGGACTACACGATATTCAAGAGCTGGTGCTCTCTCTTGAGGACACATTCTCCGATGCATCGATTCGGGAGTTCAGCAAGAATCTAGATGATATCGACCAAGAGCTAGTTGACTCATTCCTAGTCGGTCTCAAGGGCCGTGTGAAATCCTTTCGTGGGTGTTTTGAACCAATAGGAGATAGTGCTCGATCCTTCACCTATTCGAGGGATACGGTTTCTGCACTGACGTCACAAGATCGCCTGGAATACTTGGGAAGCGGTAGGGAGGCCCATGTCTGGACCGATGAGTCACACGCCTACAAACATATGAGATACGGGTGGTCTCAGTTCCAATCAGGGCAGGCTGCTTTCCTCAGAGAGAGGATTCTACAGAGACACATCTCGGACAAGATTGCCCGACTAGATGAGATTATTGAGCGAAATGAGCAACTGGTCTTCCGAACCGAACTCTGTCGTGGTGAAGCCTATTCTGGTGGATATCTCAAGGACATCATCAAGATTGTCGGAGATTGCAGAAAGAGTGGCATTGCCATCACCAATTTCCATCCCGACAATCTAATCGTAACCGCAGACGGCTTGAAGTTTTGCGATCTCGGACGTTCCCTTGTTCCCCTGACCGAGAGAGAATTTGAGCATATGGCTAGACGCGCCTTTCTGACCTATCGGTTTCATTTCAGGGATGACCTTGATGACCTCATAGCAAGGTCACTATACGATAAATCGATGCCCGAGATGGTAGGATTCGACCTCTTCTTGGACTCCTTGAATAACACTACAAAGAGCCAAGTGTTAGATGAACTCCTGCTTCGTTTGATTCGACTAAAGAGTCCTGCTACTGTTATGGACTATGGCTGCGGAAAAGGCCCCATCAGTGAACGGCTGGCGGCGGATGGGATTGAGGTTGTCGCCTTTGACATCGATTCCTCTCTGATTCAGCAAGACCGACTCAGGCACACTCCTGTTTGGTACATCACAGAAGAGGGTTTGGAAACCCTCCTTGAGAATGGGGCGAAATACGATCTGGTGTTATGCAGTCTGGTTTTATGCACATTAGAATCTAATACAGAAGTCAAGAGGGTTGTGTCCAAGATACGAGATTTAGTTGCTGAAGAGGGATGTGCGTTAGTCTCAATCTGCAATCCATTCTTCTGTGCTGTTCCCGCGACCAATCTTCACGAAAAGGAGTATTCACCTGGGCGGTTGGAGTATGATGACAAGTTTCTCTACAAGAAGCGAATCAATGAAACCGGAAGAACGCGCACTGATATCCATCGACCTTTTAGCTGGTACAAGCATCTGTTTCATCAATGCGGCTTTGAGATCGTTGATACGACTGAATCACGAACTGTGGATACAAGTCAGCTTCTCCCATCAAGTGATTTTCTGACCATAGAACTGAACCCCTTACCACAACCAAAGACAGAGAGAGTGTCACTGCTCATCAAGGCCAGTCCGATGGAGTGGAAGACTATTGGTTTTCAGATCAGACATATTGTCAATCAGCTTGAGGGACCTCAGGAGTTCTGTGAGAAGATAGTAATCACAGACTCGCATGAAGGTCCGTTCCTGAGGGCATACGACGAACCTAATCACGAAGCACTTCGTGATGCTTTGGATGAGATAGTAGCAGATGGAATTGTAGACAGAGTTGTCTATGCTCCGTATGATTCCGAAAGCATTCGGAGTACCTATCTCAAATGGTTTGGAATTGAATCGGAGGAAAGTCATTCAAAAGCGGGGCAACACCTCTACACAACTCTCTATGGATTTGGAGAGTGTAGCGGCGATTTCATTCTGCAGGCAGACAGCGACTGCATTATCTACCGCTCAGATAGGGGTCATGACTATCTTGGTGAAATGTTGGATGTTCTGCAGGGCAATCCCAGAGCCCTCACTGTATCGTTCAACATTGCGTCGTCAAGAAACAGACCCTATACCTGCAGGTCAGAAAGCGGGCCTTGGCGTGTGGAGGTCCGTTTCTGTCTGTTACACAAGGATAGGTTAGTGCGGAGTCTTCCACTTCCCAATGCATTGACACCGGAGGGCAAGCTGGCTGATGCTTGGCATCGATCTCTTGACAAGCTTATTGAATCAAGTGAGTTGGAATCATATCGGGGTGGTTCTGTGGAAACCAGCTATGTCCACATGCCAAATGCCAGAAAGCGCAACGCCAACGAGTGGTTCAATATCATAGAATCAGTAGAAAGGGGGAATCTGCCTGAATGTCAGAAGGGGTCTGTCAACCTTAAGGGGTCTATGGCCGACTGGATAGGTAGGAGAAACGAAGCGATGGTTCTCATTGTTCGGGGAAGGAATACCTATCTTCCTCGCTTGAGAAGATGCATTGACTCAATCTTGTCCCAGAGCGACTCCAATGCCGGAGTGATACTCATTGATGCAGGCTCTCGAAGCGGTGCACACGAATACATGGAGGAAATAGTCTATCGACAACTGGGGGAAAGAGTCAGCATCTTGCGGAATCACACCCCCCTCCCAGCAATCGAGAATATCCTTGTTGCTACCACGGAGATCTGTGATAATTTGGACAGCATAATCATCCATCTGGACGCGGATGATTCCCTCATCGGATCGGATGTACTCGCATTTCTTCGTGGCGCATATTCTGATGGATGTGATGTGACGGTTGGAGGCATGCTCAGATTGGACAAGAAGAAGGAGTATCCTGTCAACTTCACAGACCCGCGTGGTAACTGTGGAGGGAATGTCTGGCAGCATCTGCGCTCTTTTCGAAAACACCTCTTTGATAGCATAAGGGAAGAGGACCTGAAAGTCGACGGCGAATGGATTCCGATAGCGGAGGATTGGGCGTTCATGTTACCAATCGTTGAAATGGCAAGAAGCCCCCTTCATGTCACAAGACCACTGTATCTATACGAACCCGGGGAACCAATGGCAGAGAAAATCCGTGATTTTCGAGAGCGGGTCATAGGAAGAATAGTGAAGAAGCAGAGATACTCTCAGTGTGATTTGAGGAGTTAATCATTGAATGATATTGCACTGGTTCGTTCTTGTTTCATACGAGAGGGGGATATCGACCCTTCCTGGCTTGGGAGGATAGGCTCTTGGTTAGTGCCCTCCCTATCAAAGATGCAACAACCCTACAACTGGCATATCATCTTCAGATGGGAATGAATTGCCGACTCAGTGCCAACTCTGTCATACGTCGGAGGGATTAAGGATAAGCCCCAAGGGTTTTGATCTTCATGTCCATTCGAATGCATCCGATGGAGAGTTAAGTCCTAAGAAGTTGGTAGCCAAAGCAGTAGAGCACAATCTGGCAGGGATAGCTTTGACGGATCACGATACGCTTGCGGGACTTGCTGAGTTCCAAAGAGTATCGGCGCCAATAGCAAAGTGCCTTGGCTTCACTTTCGTGTTATGCCAAGATATGGCGGAACCAATTCTGCTCTGGCAACAACATCGATAGCGTAGTTGCCCGATTTCTTAGTACCCCTGTTCTCAAAAACCGCAAAAGAAACCCAGCTGGAGAGAGACCTCTCTATCGGTGTATGCGTGCTAAGGTTCCTACACGGAGCCCCTTTGCATTCCAGAGTCATCTCCCCTCTCTCGAAAAGATTCAGGTTATCGATAAGCAAAGCAGGATATTTCTTCTCGCTATGCCAGAGCCTAACCGACTCTGGAATCATTGCTCAACGGCTGAAGAATCGCATCTCAGGAAGATGTCTTGGGAAGAAGTAGAGGAGTTGAGATGAACTATTTGCGAGCTAGCTCACAAAGACGAAGAAACAATAGGACTCACTACAGGGATGGAGCTCGAATACGGATAGATGCGGAGAGTCATTCGGGTTTCGACGGAAAGGCACTGAAAGAGACGGACCTATGGCTGGTACCATTCACATAAGGGATGGCGCACCGTAGTTTCTCGAAACTATGGTCGGCCAATGTGATATCTGGGGAGAGGGGCACTCCAAAGCGTCTGAAAGCATGTGCCTAATCAGACCTTGAATGCGTTTACAGACAAGAGGGGTGGCATATGTTTCCTTCTGGATAGACCTTTCCCCATGCTGTGGTAGGAGGCTTGGATCTGTGAAACTACCATAAACTCAGTTTCAACCTCGTCCACATTTTGGCTCTTTTGTCATCTATTGTCACCCGCCGTACTGTAGCGGGATGAAGTAGAAACCAACGTGGCCATATACTACAAGTCCTCTTGCCGTGAACTCGAGCAGTTCGATGGGTCCTAAGTCCTCCCAGCTATCAATCTCTTCTACGTCTCCTTCTAATACTCTAGATACGCTGAGTCTTCGTCCAATGGCGCAGGCGAAATGAGTGTTGTCCATCCAAGATATCGGCCCAAGCCTATAGGATTCCTCCATACCCATAATCTCCTTCTTCTTCGAAGTATCCCAAATATGCATATGATATCCCTGACGACATCCAAGTTGGTATTTCTCACATGAGATTCCTGCATATCTGCCGCTTGGACTGAATGCGAACTTGATTCTGTCGAACTGAGTGTGATCTTTCAATCTGGAATTGGGCATTATTGCATTGAAGATTGTGTCGTAAGACGATACAATCTGAGCACCATCAAGGGATATGACTTCAAAGACCCACGAGTCCTGTTCAGTGCTTTTGCGTAATAGGGCAATGAGACTCTTATTGGGGCCCCATTCACAAAGCTCGGTTCCTATAGGCAAGGGCACTTCATATTCAGAATCTTCAAGGTCCAGTATATAGTACCTCGGCCCTACTTCTCCAACTATTGCTCGAGTATGCGTTGTATCTGCCATGACCGTGAAGTACTGACTGGTGTGCTTAGGTCTCCCCCTTCCTAGACTGCTATTCTTCCACTCCAAGAACATCAGTCTATCCATGTCTATCGGGAAAAGGAGAATTGTGAGTCTGTCATGACGGTAGGTGAGGGCATAACAGTCTGCCCTGTCCGCAACCTTTCTGTATTCAAAAGAATCGATGCTTTGTTCTTTGGACACATCCCACAGAAGCGCCCTTGATTCTCCTAATAGCAAAACAGCATTCTTCTCCAGCGAAAAGCCTCTGAATTTGCGATAGACTGGGTATGCTCTGGTCGTATCAATTGGCTCAAGCGACACTCGCTTCGACTCTGAATTGTGGTCAAAGTTGAGGTAATGAAGTGTAGATTCATAGGAGTTTCTGTGTATTCTCTCGTAAAAGACATAGTTTCCCTCTGGATCGATAAGAACAGGACGAGTCATTGTTGGGCCGAAAAACTCGACGCTACCATCAGGTAGAGATGATTTGATTGAGTTTCTAGTGATGAGAAACAGAGGTTCTTGGATATCTTTCCAAGTGATACGAAATGAACCACTCTCCACAATCCAATAGCACAGAGGTGTCAACTCCTCCTCGTAAGCCCAAACATTGACTCCGTATTGTTTCTCGCAAGTCCTGAACACGAAGACGATTCTATTCCCTTCTGGGTGCCACGCAATGTCATAAACCCTCCAATCGGCAGAAACCTCCCATGTCCCAGATTTCTTCAGTTCACCGTCAACCAACCGCCAGATACTAAGCGTGTTCTTGTATGTGACTTCATCGCTCCATGAGTACTTCTCTATGCTTTGAATTTCCCATGAGAAAACCGCCAGCTTTTGGTATTTGGACGACCATGAGTAGTATACTCCTTGACAAGGACTGGTTCTGGGATAGACACTACGGACATCGCGATTCTTCTGAAGAAGACTTAGTTTTCCATTTCGATAGACCCGAACGCTCGTTCGATCCTTAAGCAGAAGAATTGGATAGCCTCTCTTCCATATGAAGAGAGCATCTTTAAAGAATGCCTCCGAGAGTTTCGTATCTACGATTCTTGTGGTACCAATAAGATTTCCAGATATAGAATCGTATAATCGCATTTCATGTTGGCAGACGACACAGAGCAAGTCGCCATTCGGCGACCAACTGATGTTCAAGTACTTCTCGTCCATCTTGTCGTCCGGTATCTCTGGCAATGAGTGGGTATCACTCCCAAGCAGATTCCATATGCACACACGTCGACCAGAGCATGAAACAGCTGCTACTATTGGCTTCCTCGGATGCCAGGCTATCGCTGATGATGGATTGTCAAGACCCAATAGGATGTCTATATATGAACCTGACTCCGTGCCAAAGATATATACTTCTCCGCTTTTCAGAGAACCGGCTGCAAGTAGCTTGCCATCGTTATGCACATCAAGAGTATCAAAACCGCCTACCGGTATCCCAAATCCTATGAACTGCACTCCGGTGCATTTGCGGAAGAGATTGACAGCCTCTTCTGACAGATTAAGGAATAGTAGACGCTTCAGCAAAGTCGTTGGGACTTCTCTTCGGCTGTCTTCATCTAGGTTGGATATCGCTTCAAGAATTGGAATCTGCGCTGTTTCAGCTAGCTCAGGTTCCAAGATTAGGGATTCTAGAAGTGAGTTGATAGATAAATGTTCATCAAGGTGATACTGAAAGAGCTGAGTCACCCTTTCAACAATCGAATCAGGCTCCTGAAGCCCAGGCAATAAATCCTGAAAGCAAATTACAATGTGTTTCGCCAGAGTCATGTGCGGCAGCGATAGATACTCAGCTCCTCCTCGTTTGAGTCCGACTACTTCTCCTGAATCCTTCAACAGAATCTTGAGAGTATTCACCAGCTTATCGGCGTCATGACGAGATATTCTTCTATTGGGTTGTCTCTGAGGCTGCAGCTCAGCTGGATCCACTATCTCATTGAGAAATGCTTCTGGAATCGGCAGTTCAAGCTGCGAGTAGATCGAAAGGCTATAGAGAATCAGTACTAATGCACCCCTTCTTTCTTGTTCACTTCTAAGATAATGCGCAATCCTGCGAAAGCGCACGTCAGAGGAAATTCTTTCATAGACAGACTCCAGTTTCATGATTTGTGTGTTCTCAAAGGGTTCATCTATCAATCCGTAGTATAGCTTCATCTCAGTACAGAAATCGTAATCTATGCTATTGATTGCCACCTTGCCAATCTTACTCCGGATTCGTTCAATAGCCCGCAGAACAAACGAAACGAGCCAAAGGCTACCCCTCGACCTTTGCAGCACATAGTTGCTCACTTCCTCTCGAAGATCCTGGTCAGAATCTCCGTCCACTACCGACAAATAGGTGTCAGTGATCTGACTTACTACCCTTTCAGATCCCTGTCTTTCCAGAACGAGTGCACTGGCGAATTCGCCCTCAAAGAATCCATCTTCTTGAAGTCTAGACCTAATCTCTGACACGGTGCTAGAAGGGTCCATTCCCATTTCTGCCATCATATCGATGGATGAATCAACAGCCGTATTCGTTGTAGTTCTACCGAAAAGAACAAAATCAACATCTCCGCTCTTTGATGCCGTTTCAACTCTGCATTTATATCTGGCAAATACTTGTTTTGCGATTGCGGGCATCAAATGCACGTTGTCGATGAGAAGCAGCATTCGGCAGGCCTCAATACCAGATTCCTGCTTCAGCTGGAAGAATGCCCTCACTAGCTTGTCAATATGCCCTGCCGTTCCATCTCCTGATTCTGTTATGTCGATGTAGTATACATTGTAGGGCCGGAATGGAATATCAGAACTCTCAAGAAGGCGGTGCCCCAAGAGATACGCCAGTGTGGTCTTTCCGGCTCCCGAGTCACCTACCACTAGTTGGATATTCTTGTTTCTAAGAGTATCTAGAATATGTTTGATTTCCTCTTCTCTATCAATGATTCTCCCATGGGCAATATCCGTCCAGTTAGCGTGTGGTCGTCTGAACCAAACTGGTCTGTGACAGGAATTCACTAAATCAATCAGATAGGATTGGTAGTCCAATTCCTCATATAGCGAAATGAAGCCTGAGGGGAATTCGAGTTTCGACTCGATTTGAGTCACTAAGAAACTATGAGATATTCCCAACTCTTGGCGCATGAGGTGGAGAAGTAGCTCCTTTGTTTCTAAGCAGAGCTTTCCGAGATTCTCTACGATACTCTCTGCAATCTCACTAACGTTCCTTTCGTCCAATCCGCTATCCTGAAGATAGGAGGCTATGCCCTCAGCAACGGTGTTGTTTTCTAGGACATGCCTTTGGACCTCCTCTTTCCACTCAAAGACATCTTTCACAAGTCTTTCTGCAGTTTTATCGGTTTTTCTCTCGTCAAGTACTCGATCTTTGAATTCATTCCAGTTTCTACGCTTTCGATAGATTTCAAGTGTCTTCTTCGCAAAAAGTCTGACCCCTGCACCAACCGCAGAAATCCCCAATGAGTAGGGGTCTGCAGCACAGATGAGTGTGCCCAATGACTCTCCGAAGCTTCGCACCCCACTTGGGACGCTGTTCTTTAGGCTTCTAAGCGCTTTGTATATACTATTCTCAAAATCTGAGGATGGCTCATCACTAAACGTTTTCACTCCCCTGCATGCCATTCTTCTGTTAGACTTCCAAATAAGTCCTTGCCAAATATCGGCTCTGTGTGAAAAGTCGAGGAGAGTAATACAAGGATATGTGACCAGACTGGCTGGTTCGCATGATTCATGTCTTACTCTTCATCGTACGACACAGCCAGGTCTCGTCATCCTCAGTTCTTGCTCCATGAACTTATGAAGCTTAGTACTATGATCCCCACCCGACCCAACACCCTGGGACGACCTCCTGACTTTCCCCTCCCTGCGCTCTTCGTCCTCCTGGGCCTCAAGTTCGACGCTGGCCTCAGCTACAGGAGTTTCGTGGCCCAGCTCTCCTCCAACCCGCAGCTCCTGCAACGCCTCGGATTGGCACGAGCCCCCTCCTACTCCATCCTCCAACAGGCACTCAGACGCCTTGACACCCAGCTCCTCCACCGGATGTACCAGCTCCTCACCCGGAGGC
>CAYYQL010000040.1:0-22273 GCA_964473825.1 uncultured archaeon | reverse complement strand
TGACAGATGAAATAGATGAAGGCCTGCTCAACCTCCTCGAGATGGTTGTCAGGTGCTATGACTGCTGACTATCCTGCGGCGCTCATTTCGTCGTTGTGGACGATGAGGGTCGCGAGATAGTCCGGAAGGAGTTAGTGACTGGCGGCGGATGAAGGCCCGGCGTAAAGATGTGAGCCGGGTTGGACACGCCCCGCAAGGGCGCGCCGGTCATACTCCTTGGATTCTTTGTTTTGCCCAAGATGCACAGTAGGATATATGAGAAGAATCTGAATAGAGTGGATGCGAATGGAGAATGACCTGCTCAGTTTCCGCTCAAGTGAAGCTCCGCAGAGATCTTGATCAGATACGTACCGCAATACGTGCAAGGCGTTATACTGGTCTCGAAACTCTAATCATGGGGCTTGAACTATCTGCGTTGGCTCTTCGAATCGCAGGTGACAGATATCATGGACGAGTTTCGTGAGGTTCTGCAATCTGTTTCTCGATACTTCGAAAGGAGGGGAATTGATTAAGTTGTCGTGGGGGGCGTTGCAGTGATGTTCCACGGCGTTCCCCGCACGACAGTCGATATCGACATCATCGCGAGTATCAAAGAGGATGACATCCACTCATTCGTTGACTACTTGAACTCTCAGGGTTTTGCTGCGTCTGCCCAGGATATGAAGGCAGCCCTTTGGGAACAATCGCGTTGCACAGTATTCTTTGGAAACAGCCTTCTTAGACTGGACATATACGGCCTGAACTCTAGGTTTGACAAGCTGACACTTGAACGAGCGATCGATGTAGAGCTGTTCGGAACAAGTGTTAAACTGGGTAGCCGTTCATTGTATGTTGGACAGACCTGGACACCAGAGAGTTGTCCCCCCAGATAACGGCACTGGGTAGTCTCTGTCGTGGTTAGCGATGTTGTGTGAGGGACCAGCTCTCAATCATGGGCTGGAGGATATAAACTCATATGCTGAAACGTCCACCTTTGTCCAAGTTTTCTCTAGCTGTTGGTGTACCCTCGTTTCGTTTGCTGCAGTATGTGTTGAGTTGGCAGGAAATCTTTTACTCCTCACATCTCAGTTGAGGATCCACATTTCCAATATGATTGTTCCATGACTCGCGAAAGGCTTTGGATCTCCAGATGTTATAGAAAAGGAAGCCAATTATGAGCCAGCCTGCACCGATGAGGAGTGCTTGTGTCCCTAGGAATGGTATGAGGATTAAAGGAGTGAGTATCCCGAAGTATGTCACATAGGGGAACACTGGGACCTTGTATGCTCTCTCTTTGTCGGCACATCTCTTCCTAAGTGCCAAGACTGAGAGACACACCATGGAAACCACCAGCATATACGCGAAGTTCGATAGTTCCGCGATTGCTGTGGCACCTTCCGACAAAATGAGAACCACGCAGATGATTGCAGTGAGCTTGATGGCATTAGTCGGCACGTCCCTCTTCGACACCTTGGAAAACAGCTCTGGCAAGAAGTGATCTCGTGCGAGGGCATAGGCGTTTCTAGAGGCTGCCATGAGTGCTATGTTCAAGGTGGAGAGTGTTGCAAGTGCAGCCGCAAAGAGCAGCAGTTCTCTCATGATGTCAGTCTCGAAGAACTGAAGAAGAGCGACCTCCGGAGTGGTTATCGTTTCAACACTCACAGCCCCTGCAAACACGAAGGCGAAAGATGTGTAAAGGATGCCAGATATGATGACCGCCCCTATCAGTGCCTTTGGGATAGTAGTCTTCGGTTCTTTCACCTCAGCAGAAATTGTTGTGATCGTTTCAAATCCAATATAGCACAGAAAGACAAGGCTCGTGGCAGGCAGAAGCGCTAGAACACCATTTGGAAACAGATTCTGATAAGTTGAGATATCAGTTATGATTGCTCCTCTGGAGATGAATATGACGAACATGCCGATTAGTAGGGCGGTGACCAGCTTCTCGACCTCAACAACTCTGGTAATTCCTGAGAAGTTCACAGCTGTGAAGATCAGGAACGTTATCACAGCCACGGGGAGTGCTGGAATGACTGTACCACTAGTCATGTACAATGCAAAGGCTGAAGCGCTGAAGGATGCATAGGCCATGTTTCCCATCCAGATGAGCCAACCCACATAATATGCAGACCCTCCGAATGCCTCTTCAACAAAAGAAAACCCGCCGCCCTCAACAGGATACATTGCAGCCATCTCACCATAATGCATAGCGATAGCCAGAGCTAGGACGAAATTGAAAATGAAAGCGATAATGACCGAAGGTCCAGTTATTGCGGTTGCGTCACCAAGCAACACGAAGACGCCAGCGCCTATGGTTGCCCCGACACCAAGCATCGTGAGCCCGAAAACGCCAATGTTCCTGTGAAATAGCTTTTCTTGGATAACTGACATAATTTTCGAGGAAATTGCAGATTAATATAATCTTTGCTTGTGGAATCGCGTACAGAAGGTCGGCTTTTCAGTCACCTGGCTCTTTTTACACCCTCGCGAACCCGACAACATATCTACTACAATTTGGTTACTGGATGTCACTTAGAAGAAACTTCTGTGTTTGACCCCTTCTCAGCCGGTTTCAGATATAGCATTTCGGCAAAGGCAATCTCATACATATCTGTACTGCTGTTTCATGAACCAAGTGGGGAATCCGGGTAATTTCATGCTCTCTGGATTCCGAAGACGATAGAGTTATTATGAAAAGTAGGGCCTATCGCGAAAGGAGGACCTGTATCGCATTGTTGCCCATATCAACTGAACTTGCAGTGGTCTTCGCAGTTCTAGCTGTGACACTTATCTTGTTTGTTGTTGACATTTGGCGTTACGATATTGTGGCGTTGTTTGCTCTGCTGGCAATCGCAGTCGCAGGTGTGATTTCTTTGGACCAAGTGTTCTTGGGCTTTGGTCATCCCGCAGTGATCACAGTCGCAGCCGTATTGGTTATCAGCCGAGGACTGGTCAACTCAGGTTTCGTGGACACCATCATCAACTGGACCCTTCGGGTTGGAAACAGCACAGTTGTTCAGCTTCTTACACTCACTGGGTTAGTGACGGTGCTTTCAGCCTTCATGAACAACGTAGGCGCCTTGGCGCTTCTCATTCCTGTGGCAATTCGAATGGCTAGGAAAAGCGGTAAGTCGCCCTCGCTTCTCCTCATGCCGCTAGCGTTCTGCTCAATGCTTGGGGGAATGATAACGATGATTGGCACCCCTCCAAACATAATTATCGCAACATTCAGGGGTCGGTACGGTGTTGAACCCTTCCTCATGTTTGACTTCACGCCTGTTGGTCTCAGTGTAGCTCTTGCTGGATTCTTGTTTATGTCATTAGTTGGATGGCGTCTCATACCTCAACGTGAGGGAGAGATGAATGAACCTTTTTCTCTTGTTGAAGACTACATAACCGAAGTCTATGTGCCTGAGGATTCCAAGATGGTTGGGAAGCGTATCCGTGACCTTGAATCAGCAGCAGAAGCTGATGTGGCAGTGATATCCCTCGTACGCGAAGACGAGCATTTTCGTTCGCCCTCGAAAATGAGAGGTCTGAAAGCAGGTGACAGTCTTGTTGTCAGAGGAGAAGCCTTAGACCTGAAGATGCTAATCGATGCTGGCGAACTCAAGCTCATAGAAAGCAAAGAGTCTGACGGAGGGATGCTATTACCGGATGACGTACATGTCATTGAAGTTGTGGTCACCACAGACTCCCCTTTAACCGGCAAGACTGCACGACAAATGAAGATGCGCACTCGTTTTGGTGTGGATCTTCTGGCCGTATCGCGCCAAGGAAAGCGGTTGAGAGCTCGGATTCGTGATATCCGATTGCGGTCGGGAGATACCTTGTTGTTACATGGGCAGGCGGAAGAAATGTCTGAAATCCTGTCTGAGCTTGCGTGTCTCCCACTAGCTGAGAGACACATAACACTGGGTAAGCCGCGACGTGTGCTCCCTGCTATTACCCTTTTTGGAGCCTCACTAGTAGCTGCTGCAATAGGTCTACTACCCATCCAAGTCTCCTTTGTCCTTGCTGCTGTTGGAATGGTTGTTTTGGGACTTGTATCTCCCGACGAAGCTTACAAGAGCATCAATTGGTCAGTCATAGTATTACTCGGTGCTATGATTCCAATCGGACATGCACTAGAGGTCACGGGAGGGGCCCAGCTAATTGCAGACCTGTTTCTTGAAACCGGTAGTGTATTACCTCCAGCTGCCTTCATCGTCATCCTGATGGTCGTGACTATGCTTCTATCATGTGCCGTGGATAACGTGTCCGCAACAGTCCTGATGGCTCCCATAGGTGTAAGCATTGCATTGGCATTAGGTGTGTCGATAGATCCTTTCCTGATGGCGGTGTCTATTGGAGGTTCAAGCGCGTTCCTCACACCCATTGCACATCAATCTAACACCTTGGTCATGGGGCCAGGGGGTTACAGATTCACTGACTTCTCACGGGTAGGTCTTCCTCTGCAGATTGTTGTCATTCTGTTAGCAGCCCCATTGGTGTTGTGGTTCTGGCCTCTTTAGCGATAACATCCTTGGCTTCTACCGCTTCTCTTTGTACAACCTGAAGGAAGAAGGAATGCTTTACTGACGCGCGAGTTGCGCTTTATCGCAAGGTCGTATACACCCAAAGTTAGTCGGGTTAAACACGCCCCGCAAGGGTTCCAAGGTGATGATAAGATTCTAGCATCTCCAATCACAGCCTGACTGAAGAATCTCACGACCACACCTGAATATTCCGCGCTCTCAGAGCTCCAGGACTACAGGCAGTTTCTTGGCTCCCTTGACTGCATTTTCTGCCTCTCTCAGCAGTATGGAGCGAAGACATTCTCGATCCAGTCACATCTCACAGGAGCTTGAGGATTCTTTCGCGCAGTGCAGGCACACATGCCAAGGCAGAATCTCCGAAAGCGTTGGCATTGCCATCAAGGTCTCCAAACCATCCGCCCGCTTCTGTCACTATTGGCATAAGAGGCGCAATATCCCAGATTTTCATGACTGGGTCAATCATCACATGTGCACGGCCTGTGGCAACAAGCAGATAGCCATAAGCATCGCCCCAAGTTCTCAGATAGCCGACCTGTTGGAGCAAGCGGCTTAGAAAGGCAGGCCTGTGCCTAGCCAACGAAACCACATCTGTGACATGAACCCAAGCATCAGCGAGTGATTCAGTATCTCTCACACGGCACCTTTCGCCTCTATGATAGCATCCTATTCCAACTGCAGCAGAGACCGTTTCCTCTAGCGGCGGGACATGGATGACTCCCAGCAAGGGCTGACGCTGGTACTGTAGGGCGATGAGAACTGCGTACAGGGGGACACCACGAACGAAGGACTGCGTCCCATCTATCGGATCAAGAATCCATCTGAAGGGAGACTTGGTCTTCTTGTCTTTGAATTCCTCACCCAGAATGGAGTGGGACGGATACTCAGACTCTATGGAATTGCGGATGAGTTGCTCTGATTGCCGGTCTGCGAGAGTAACAGGCGTGTCATCTGCCTTTCTCTCGACACGGATAGATTGCTGGAAATACTCCAGTGTAAGCCGCCCAGCCTCTTCTGCAGCTTTAACCGCGAACCTCAGTAACGCTCTCTTTGTTTTGTCATCCAGCTCTTCGGTCATTGGGTTTTCGCCTCACTGCACAACAAGTCTGGAAGCCCCATATTTGGATTCTTTGCCGAGTGCTCGCTATCTAGAGGGATAGCGGGGAATCATAATCTACTCATAGACAAAATCGGTCTCGGCAATGGTTTCCCTTGAGGATTTTCCAATAAGCAATCTGAAGTGTCCTGGTTCCACTTTCCACATCTTGTCCTTTACACTATAGAATGCAAGGTCTTCTCCTCTCACTGCTATCCTCATCTCAGCAGTCGCACCTGGTTCCAGTAGTATCTTCTGGAAGCCAACAAGCTCTTGTGGAGGGCGATTCACTGACGCCTCAACGTCGCGTGCATAGACTTGAACGACCTCAGCTCCGGCGCGTTCTCCAGTATTGGTCACGTCAATGCTAACAACCACTGTGTCGGCTGGTCTGCTCATCGACTGTCCGTCTAGCGATACGTTCTGGTATTCGAATTCGGTGTACGATAGTCCATATCCGAACGGGAACAATGGTTCAATCTTCTTCTGGTCAAACCAGCGATAACCGACGTATATCCCCTCATCGTAATGGACTCTCTTCTGGCCATTGCCTGGATAGGTCCTTGAACTGTCGGTGCTGTGAGCAGGAGAGTCTCTCAATCTCTTGGGGAACGTCAGTGGTAGTTTTCCTGATGGATTAACATCGCCGAGCAGTACGTTAGCAATCGCATGACCTGCCTCCATTCCTCCATACCAGCACATGACGACCGCTTCGACATCATCAAGCCACTCATCCATGGCTATTGGGCTTCCTGCAATGAGGCAGACCACAGTCTGGAAATGAGTGCTTGCTACCTCCTTGATCTCTCTGACTTGCCCATCATCCAGATGTAGAGATTCTCTATCCATAGACTCGGAATCGCCTCCTCGGCCGTGATTCAGTCCCGCAAAGATAATGGCTACATCCGCGGGCTTGTTCCCGCGTACCAAGTCAACCTTACCACGGCACCTCTCTTTCATCCCCTGCAATGGAGTCGCTTCATATGGAGGGCTCACAGCAGAAGATCCACCGTAGAGCAACCTGCCAAATTTCTTCTTCAGATTGTCCCCAGATAGACTGATTACGTTCAGTGAATCAATATCGAGAGGTAAGAGATTGCCTTTATTCTTCAGAAGTACCATTCCTTCCTCGGCAGCACGACGGACGAGTTCTTGGTGTTCAGGTGTATTGCGTGACCCCTGAAGCAATGAATCTGGTCTATCAAACAGACCTGTCTGCAACATGACTCGGAGGTTCCTTCGAACCCGATCATCTAGCGTGTCCTCGTTGATGTTTCCTTCACTAAGGACCTCTCGAAGAGTCTTTGTCTTGTATCTAGCCGGCCATGGCATCTCAAGGGTCAGACCGGCATTGAGGCATCTTGCAGTGGACTCTGCATTCCGTGACGAGAACCAGTCAGTCATGACGAGTCCGTCAAAGCTCCACGCGTCAAACAGAGTTTCTTGCAGGAGATACTCATTCTCGCAACCATAGACACCGTTTACCATGTTGTAGCAGGTCATGAGTGTCCATGGGTCTGCCTCCTTTACTGTGGCCCGGAAAGCCCGAAGATAAATCTCATGCAGAGTGCGCTCGTCAATCTCCGAGCTCGAGGATCTTCGGTCAATCTCCTGGTTATTTGCCACATAGTGTTTCAGACAGGCCGCCACACGCTGACTCTGAACACCTCTGACAAATGGGATTGCCAACTCCTTCGTGAGGTACGGGTCTTCACTGAAGTACTCAAATGTGCGGCCATTTAGCGGCGTTCGGTGGATGTTGATGCCCGGGGCAAGCAACACCTGCCGTCCCACTGCCCGAACCTCCCTCCCCATTGCCTCACCTATTCTTTCCATAAGCCCCCTGTTCCAAGAGGCAGCAAGCGCGATGGGTGCTGGAAACCTTGTGTTCTTCTTGAATCCACTGGAGTGCATAGCTACTCCTAACGGTCCATCAGTCATCTTCAACGAGGGGATCTTCAGGCGCTTGATTGGGTTGGTGGTGTATATTCGTAGCCACCCATGGCTGGCGAGCAGTCTGAACTTCTCCTCTAAGGAGAGTCTTGAGAGCAGATCTCCTGCCCGAGCCTCAATATCCAGCTTCTCATCAAAATAGGGGAGCTGAGCAGTCATAGTAGACAAGGTTCGAGCTGCAGCCTTTACTACTTTTCGAACATTCGAACAGGCCGGAATAGACCTTACATGGAAATTCCTTCATGAGTCACAGGGCTTTGTCTCAGCCGCTGAATCCATATCTGATGCGTTGGCCCTCTAGAATCGACTATCCTTTCCTCAGAAACAGAAGATGGTCGTTCTGGGTGAATTCCTTAAATGCTAGTACCCCGTCTCTATCCCATGGCCAAAATCAGCACCGAGCTGTGCGAGCTACTCGACATCGACCATCCCATCATACAGGGAGGCATGGGGCCGTATAAGACGGAGTCCCTTGCCATTGCAGTCAGTAACAGTGGATGTCTTGGCGTCATAAGCAGTATTGGTATGGCTGCTAGTCTTCTTCCTGATGCTGCTCCAGTTGATGCCGAGCGACTCTTTGGAACGGATCCTCCCCGTGAGCTCTTGCGGAAGTCGATCGAAGCAGTAGCACAAGAAACGAGAAAGAGTGGCGCCGTGTTCGGAGTGAACGTGCCTGTTGCGTCCGAGTTCATGCTAGCATCGAAGATGTTCTTCGAGCAGGTCATTGAGTCACGAGCAAGCGATTCAGATATCGAGAGGCGGCTGCGCGTTCTCATCACGTCTGCAGGGAATCCTGCACCGTGGGCTGAGGTGAAACGGCACGGTCTCATCTGGATCCATGTAGTACCTTCAGTGTATCATGCAAAGAAGGCCGAGAAATCAGGAGCAGATATCATCGTTGCTTCAGGTCACGAGGGAGGCGCCCACATTTCTTGGGATCCTGTTCATTCCTCAGTTCTGGTGCCAGCAGTTGTCAGAGCAGTCGACAAACCTGTTGTTGCAGCTGGAGGATTCTGTGATGGGGCGAGTCTCGCTGCAGCTCTCTGCTATGGAGCATGTGGCGTTCAGATGGGAACAAGATTCATCGCCACAGAGGAGAGCGATTTTGAGCCTATGTGGAAAGAGATGATTGTCAAGAGTGAGGAACGGAAGACATTGGCTGGACGAGGTTTGTTTGGGCCCATGAGATTCCTTCGAAACGCACGCTCGGAGAGGATTGTCGAACAGACCTTGGAGGATGCCCCGAGGTTCTATCTCGGAGAACCGGTGGAGTCCAACGAGAAGATTCTTGAACTGGAACGATCAGGATTTGATGACCTGCTAGATCAGAAGGAGGATACAGCACTCATGTTCGCGGGAGAGTGTACTGGCAGAATATCGGACATCCCGCATGTTTCTGAATTGGTTGACGTTATCATTGAAGAGGCTGTGTCAACTCTCAAGAGAGCCCACTCCCTCACTCTATGATCTTGTTACACAATTGGCTTTCTGTCGAAATAGCTCCTCACTATTGCCGAAACCCTCTTAGGAGGGATTGTGCCGTACCACGGAATAGCTTGAAGACTAATAGGGAGGTTAACAAGTTAACCAAGATTCCGCTAACCATTGACATCGCTGCTAGTGAGTGTCGTGATCACAGCCTAGTTGGTGGCAAGGCATGTAATCTGGCTGTCCTCCGCCAAAATGGCTTTGACGTCCCAGATGGGTTTGTAGTCACGACCGATGGCTATATCGAGCACACATCATCAGAACTCATTTCAGCTGCAGTCCGGAGCTGCCTTCAAAACGCCACAAGCAGGGAGGAAAGTCTGCTTCAGGAAGCTTCTGTCAAGGTCAGACAAGCCATAGATGATGTTGACCTTCCGAAGGGTTTGGTGGAGGCAATCCGTGATGCGTACGAACGTCTAGGAGGTGGTCCTGTTGCCATTAGGTCTTCAGCTACTGCCGAAGACCTTCCCGACGCATCTTTTGCAGGGCAATACGACACATTTCTCAATATAGAAGGCGTCGAACGAATTTGTGAGACCGTGAAGAAGTGTTTCGCGTCAATGTGGACACGCCGAGCTGTGGCCTACCGCAGCAACAATGAAATACCTCAAGACGGGACAGCTCTAGCAGTCGTAGTTCAGAAGATGGTCAAACCTCGTTCTGCAGGAGTGTTGTTCACAAAGAACCCCCTATCTGACAATGGCGATGAGATGATGATCGAGTCAAATTTCGGACTCGGCGAGTCGGTAGTTTCTGGGAGGGCAGTGCCTGACAGATACATCGTTGCGAAGGAGTTGGATGGCTATTCGCTTGTGAGCAAAGAGATTGGAACGAAGGATACGATAATAGATCTGAACGAGGACGGATTCGAGGGTGTAAAAACAATCGAGCTTCCACGAGAACGGGGCGAAGACTCCTCGCTAAGCGACGGACAGGCTCTTCACCTTGCTGAGGTTGGCGCTTCAATAGAGGCCTTGTTTGGTTACCCACAGGACGTTGAGTGGGCTATCGACGAAACGGAGAGGCTCCATATTCTACAATCAAGGCCCGTGACCACATCGAGAGTAAGGCAATGCAGTGATGATGTGATTCTCTGGACCCGTGGTTATAGCGACGATTACTGGAACGATGATGTTACTCCTTTGTTCTTCGATCTTCTTGGCGACCAGCTCACGTTTATCGTTAATGATGAGCTGAATGATATAATGGGCTACCAAGACATGCCATCAGAGCTGCTCAAGCTGTACAAGGCACACGCATACTTCAACGTAGAAGTGCTGAAGAAAAAGGTCCAGAATGAAATTCCCCCGTTTCTCAGATCAGACGACCTTCTCAACTACTTCCCAGAGGGGTCCGGCCCCTATGGGAAAGAGACCATGAAGAGAATGCCCTTCAACCTCAAGAGTAGGCTCCTTGCAGAGATTCGAGTGATGCTATACGACGACAATGGAGGCATGACCAAGACTTCTTCGGTCTACAATGACTGGACTGACAACGTCTTTGTTCCATATTGCCAAAAACTGGACCGCGATTTCGAGCGCTTGCAGAAGGCGGCATCCGCGAAGGAGATTCTTGCACATGCTGACGACCTCGACCGCGTCATGATGAGCCACTTCAGACTGGTGAGATACGGAATTCCCGTTCACAACATCGGCATGAATCTAATCACACATTATCTGCTGAAGAGGTTTCTCGGGGAAAGGGCAGCCGCGATTTTGTTTCCAGTTTTGGTTTCGGAGTTAGATCACAAGACCAATGAGACCAACAAGCGTCTGAATGAATTAGCAAGCTTGGCTAGGGACGACTCGGAATTAGCAGAACTGATATCTGAAACCCCCTCGGATGTTCTTTATGACCGTATCAGGACGGTTGATAGCGAATCATCACGCATCTTCACTGAAGCGTACGATGGATTCATTGACGACTTCGGAGACCGGGGATTCACTAGAGAACCCTACTACCCTCGCTGGCGTGAATCTTCTCAGCATGTGTTTGACATCATCAAGGCCTTGGTGAGTGGTCAACACTCTGCTGTCAACCGAACAGACAAGAGAATAAAGATTGAACGTGGCCAGGCTGAAAGGCTGGTAAAGAGAGAGCTTCAGAAACAAGCTTTTGGAAGCTTCAAATGGCTCTTATTCTCGGCCATCCTGAGCTTCGCTCGGACTTACACTGTCTTCAGAGAGAATCAGAGGTTCAATCTGGATCGGTGGATAACCCGAAACCGAAGGCTCTTCCTAATTCTGGGAGAGCGATTGGTGAATCAAGACTATCTTGACAAATCTATAGACATCTTCTTTCTCCATAGGAACGAGATCCGTCGCATAGTCGATGGTTCTACCTCTCTATCGAAACCTGAGATTCGCGAACTAGCACGCGAACGACATGACGAGTTCAAACGCTACGAAAACATCACTCCTCCGAAGTTCCTCGAAGGCTCAAGGGAGTTCAATGACCCACTGCCAGAGTCCACCGGCAGGCTCATCGGGATTCCGGCGAGTCAAGGAATAGTATCTGGTACCATACGTGTCTTGAACTCTGTTGCAGACATATCTCAGGTCCGCGCAGGTGAGATCCTTGTGGTCCCCAGAACAGATCCCGGTTGGACACCCGTCTTCTCGAGGATTGGAGGACTCATAACAGAAACAGGCGGTATCCTCTCTCATGGCGCGGTGGTTTCAAGGGAGTATGGCATTCCAGCAATCACGAACGTTAGAAAGGCCTGTCAACTACTGGAGACTGGCCAGACCGTCACGTTGAACGGCAGTGAGGGATATCTGGCAATCGAGCAAGAGGTCACCTAACCATGGAACAACTGACTCACAAACCGACTTCAACAGATCCCAATTGGAACGAGAGCTACTACTTCATCTTCTATGACCAGTCAGCTGATATTGGTGCAATGAGCAGAGTCGGCTTTAAACCCAATATCCCTGATGGCATGACATTTCTCTTTGTCTTCCAACCCGATGGCCGGGTAGGTGCTTTCCATATCAATGATGAGGGCGAACACTATCCTGATTCTATTAAGGTCGGAGGTGTGGAGCACCGTTGCATTGGTGATGGTGAATGGAGGTATACCTTTGACGGCACTCTAGTCATTGTAGAAGACTCAGAGATACTTCCACGAGTCAGGCAGGACCCATCGCTCATTGCAGACCTTGTTGATTGCAAGATGGAGCTTCACTATCGTGCTATCAACGCCACATACGAGTACAGCGAGCACATGACCCCCGAATCCTTGGAGATTGGCAAGAAGAGCGGGGACATGCACTGGGAACAGATTGGTAAGGTGTCCGGACAATTCGAGTTTGGGGAATCTCTGTTCAGCATATCCAACGCCATGGCCCAGAGAGACCATACCCATGGGATACGTGACTGGACTGGAGTTGGTAATTGGCTCTATTTCGTCATCTGGTTTAATGATCGCCTGGCCCTCAATCCGGCTGCCATCATTCTGGATGATGGACGCATAAGCACAGGAGGTTTCATCTTTGAGGAGGGAGATAATGTTCCTATCAAGAAGATAGAGGTCCTGAAGCAAGACTATCGCCCTGATGGTGTATTTCCCACATTGACCGAGCTCCTCATAGTTGACGCGCGAAACAAAGAGCATGAACTCAGGGCACGACCCGGTCGAATAATTCCCATTCCATTCGAGGATGCTGCAGGCAAGCAATCGGTTCTGATACAGTCCTTCGGAGAGTTTGAGTTTGATGGGGTTAAGAATGGGTATGGTTCGTATGAGGTTCTTCGAAAGAAGTAGATGATGACCACAGACTTCGAGAGCAGTGCCTTAGGGAATGTTGCAGCACCGACCACTTTGGTTTCGCCAGACAGGTAAATCAAATTGTACCTAGCAGTTAAGTATACAGAATCTGGACAAAGCGACAAGGTAATAAGCAAACTTGTCACAGCCAAACCTGCAGGTACACAGACAATCAGGCGCTTCTAGTTGAGGGTTCATTGAGTTCTTCTTTTCTCATGCTAATCCGTTACAGAACACCCTAGTCTTCATAGACCTGCAATTAGTAAATGAGTGAATAAACAATGAGCTACGATAGAGAGCCTGTTGAGGCTACAATAGCCCAACTAGAACCTAGAATGAAGAACGTCACAATCAAGTTCAAAGTCATGGATGTCGGTGATGCGCGAGAGGTTTCATCCCGTAAAGATGGATCAACTCACCGTGTTGCTGATGCAATTGTTGGCGACGAATCCGGAATAGTTCGAGTTCCCCTTTGGGACGCCACAATTGACGAACTTGAAGTTGGAAAGACCTTTACGCTAAAGAACGGCTACACTGGTCTTTTCAAGGGCAATCTCCAGCTGAACATCGGTCGATACGGTGAACTGGAGGAAGCTGAAGAAGCCATAGACGAGGTCAATGAAGAAGTTGACATGTCTGCCGAAGAGCACGATGACCCACGCCGGCGCAATTATGGCGGCGGAAGCCGCGGTGGCGGTGGCGGTTATGGTGGCAGAAGCGGTGGCAGAGATCGCAGGGGCGGTGGCAGTTACGGTCGGCGAGACCGCAGCTACTAGAAACTAGTATTGCTACCTTTGCTTTCAGGAAACCAAACAGCAGTTACTTAGGGCCTCCTTCAACGATGGCCCCTCTCTTTTCTTTTTCTCTTAGTCATCTGCAAAGATTCAATATCAGGCATGCCCATTCGTGAGAATGCATCGGGGATGCAAGATATGGGTGAAATGAGATCTGTTTATCATGAGTGATTCAACGCCGGATAACCATGAGAATCCCCGTAGGACCTGTGCAGTCTGTGGAGCTCTCTGTTGCAAACTAGGCGGAGCTGTAGCCACCAGTCACGAGGTTCAGGCGATTGTTGAGGCGGGCTATGAGAACCATTTTCAAAAAATCTCTAACGATGTCCTCATCACACATTGGGGGACTAAAGGAGAATGCCCGTATCTTCACGATAACGCTTGTTCAATCTATGAGGTGCGTCCGTTTCGTTGTCGCGCCTTTCCGGTTCACCAAGATTCAGACGGCAGGTTGTACCTATCTCTCTGTCCAATATCCTCAAGGCTGGACGAGACCGATATTGAGGGCTTTGCGCAGATACTCCAAGAAACGCCACTCCGTTTTCTCGAAGCTGCTGCTTCTGTTTTGGAGATGAGGACAAAGACGCTCCAGAGAAGGATATCGAGGTATCCTCGGAAGCGGATAAGTCCGTGAATGCAACGCAGACTTGAAGGGTGCAAGTTCTCAAACCACAGCGTCAATCCGCGTTTCTGAATCAAGTGTACGAAGCTAGTCCTGACTCCTTGAACGAAAGGATATATCGCGTACCGAGCAGGACTCCTTGCTCAACATAGTCCTCGATATCTATGTCAATGCCACATAAGGGCGCAAGACCTCTGATCAGAGTGAGCCCAAGTCCGGCATCATGCGAAAGAGAGTCTCTTACGAAGGGCTGGGTCTTAATAAACTGCTTCGCTTGTTCAGACATCCCACCAGCGTCGTCAGAGAGGACAAGTTTTCGCCTATCATCCGACTGTACAAAAGCAATTCTCATGTGAGACCCTCCATGTTTGAAGGCATTATCAAGTATGTTCCACAACAGCTCTCTCACAATTGTGTTGCTCAAAACCAGGGTCTTTGAGGGAACGGATACAACTATCTGCTCAGTATTCAGAGCGTATTCTCGAATCACATTCTTTCTCACACGTTGGATTACTTCTTCAATGTCAACCGGAACAAGTTTCGCCTTGAAAGAAGTCAGTTCTATCGAGGCTTTTCTCATCTCCTCGAGAAACTCGGTTGCGTCTTCGAGGCTTTCCGAGGCAATCTTACGCCACTGCTCGGCGTCTTCAGAATCCTGTCCGGCAAGACTGACTGCATTAGAGACTATGTGGATATAATTACGTATGTCATGCTGTAAAACCCCCGCGGTTAGTTGTCCGATTGCATACAGCGACTCAAATCGGTGAGTGGTGATTCGTATAAGCAGACTCAGGAGCCCCGTTCCAATAGTGATCAGTGCTGTAGCCTGAATAAGGGCATAGAGATTCAAGATCGGGTAGAAGTTCGAGATTGGGAATACAAACGATGAGAATGCGAGGAGAACAAAGCCCGCAGCCGTACCGTATGCGGCAAGGCCTGCCTTGAAATCAACTTCAATGGGCTGCTTAGCAGATACTATGCAGACGCATCCAAGATAGATCTGGACAGGCGTGAAAGCCTGACTGAGTGTTAGTCCCATAAACAGTGAAAATAGGCCCCAGAGTGCAGCAATTGCTGTGACGGCCGTGTAACGAAGTGATTTCGATGCATCCCATACCACACCTCGTGATCCATCTACAATCAGGGTGGTTCCCACGACACAACCCACTAATGCAATCGCTAAGCCGGGACTGACGATCTCAGAGATGAGGACCGCCCCCGCGAAAGACGAAGTGGTATAGATAGTCCAACCAAGAGTCCAGAGTCTCAGACTAGTATCTTTGGAATACCTGAGGAGTAGTATCGTGACAAGAACGATGAATGCCACCGTTGCCTCTATGAGGGCTATGTCTATCGGGTTAGTTCCTAGCCAGTGCTGTATCAAGCTTGACGGACCCCTTCCAGGTGTAGTTATCAAATATCTATTGCTGCAAAAAGCACTCGGGTGGGTACTGCATTTAGATGAAATTCGTCAGTCATCGCCTTCACCGAAGTGGATTTCAACATTTCTGCCTCCGCGCACTCATTGTCGTTTATAGGTTCGCATATACCCATCGGTCTACCACTCAATGGGCTCGAGATGTCTTCTGCTCAGTCGATTCTCACGTCTTTCTTTTGCCATTGCGTAATTTCTCTTGTCTTCTTCCGTTTCTAGGATCAATCGTGGTACTTCTCTTGGTTCACCTTCATCGTCCATCGCAACATAAGTGATGAATGCCCTACAAGTCTTGCTGGTTTCTGCGGTGAACGGATTCTCAGAAGTGACTCTAACTTCCACCTCCATAGATGAGTGACCAACATAGTTCATCCAAGCTTCAAGATTGACAATATCCTGCTGATGAATGGGATTGATAAAGCTGAGTGAGTCGATGGAAGCAGTGACCACGGAAGAGCGGCAGTGCCTCTTGGCAACGACACCACCTATTGTATCTATCCAGTCCAGTAACCTTCCACCATACAGTGTACCATTGTTGTTGACATCGTTTGGATAGACAACTTGTGTTGTTGTAGTCCGCGATTCGGAGACCTTCTTTCTTTTCATTCAGCCACGCTCAACTAGTATCCAACCATTGAAATCAAGGGGAGAATATGATATATGTTCCTTGCAGTGTCGTCATCAGATGTTTATGGATGGATTGGCGCAAGCGTTCTCAGCCTAGAATGTCCTATCAGATTCCCTGTCTCGTAAAACATAGGATCTCATAATATGTTCTTAGCTAGAAAATACCTATAATGGTATAACAGAATGGTCCCCGTATGGAGATTCTTCAGGAGATCACAGGTAGGTACAGTCCGCCAATAATAGACGGGCGCCCTGTAGAACAAGAGAAGATTGAAGCTATCTTTGAAGCCGCACGAAAAGCACCATCATGCTATAATAATCAGCCATGGCGATTTGTTGTTGTCAAGAAAGATGATGACACCAGAGAGGCGCTTGAGAAAGCACTCTCTTTAGGTAATGGATGGGCAAAGAAAGCTGCTCTTTTGGTGGCTGTCACGGCAAAACCCAGCTCGGACTGTGACAAAAACGATATTCCATACTATGCTTACGATGCAGGCATGAGCGTCATGAGCCTGGTGATTGAGGCTGAGCATCAAGGCCTGAAAAGCCACCAGATGGCGGGGTATCGGGAGAATGAGGTCAAGGCCGTCCTCCAAATTCCCGACAGTTTTCGAGTGGTTTCTCTAATTGCGATTGGCTATGAGGGAGATGTTGAGAAGCTATCCGACAGGATTCTTGCAAAAGGCAAAGAGGTAATCACTAGATCAAGCGAAAGACACGTGATTGATAAGATCCTCTTCTATGGTCGTTATCCCGGCTAGCGAACATCAACAGAAGATACATAGCTATCCAAGTCGACTCTTTCGAAGGGGAATCCAATAGGATGCCTCTCAGCCCTTCCTAATGAGCAACTCTTGTTCCTCAATTCCTACTGGATATTATAGGAGACCTCTTCACTGGCAAGTAGAGATATAGAATCATGATTGAGCTATCGGAGATTGGCCGTGTCAGGAAGGAAAGTGAAGAGACATTCATCCTGCTAGAGAGTGAGTATTGGGAGGGAACGCTGAACTTGGACAAGTTCTCACATCTGATTGTGATCTGGTGGATTGATGGTCACGATAATCCCGAGAGCCGAGGCACTCTGATTGTGACTCCGAAACCAGCCCGCGGTCAGGCATCAGCACGTTCAGGTGTTTTTGCATGTAGATCTCCACGCCGTCCTAATCCCATAGGTCATTCTGTTGTAGCTCTCAGGGAACTACAGCCCGTAGAGAAACGCATAATGATTGACAGGATAGATGCCCGCGATGGGACCCCAGTCCTTGATCTAAAACCCTACACGCCGACTTCAGACCGAGTTGACGATGCTAGAGTTCCGTCATGGTTCGAGGACTTGGAACCCCGGTACTATCATTGAATGATGACGTCCTTTTGCAAAACTCTTTTGAGCCATGAATCTTGTTGATTGGCACGTGCATGAGATGCAGACGATAGACTTCTTCCGAACGTTCGTGGAGTACATCCGAGGCTTCCTTTCTCCTTACGGGCTGGGAGGCTATGCCGAATGGGTTGCAATCGTGCCATTCCTGATTCTGATATATGTGGTATATCTGATCGTGGTCAGAAGTGTCAAGATATCAGCACAGAAGATTGGCATGCAGCAAGAAGCGATGGGTGGTACGGTCTTCATTGTTCGATTGATATTCTTTGTAATTGCCTTTCTTGCTGTGTTATCTACAACAAATGTGGTATTGGGAGATGCAGCCATAGCCATATCGACGCTACTCGGTTCTGCTATCGGTCTCGCATCTTCAAGAGCACTCGGAAATGTTGTGAGTGGTCTGTATGTATTTGCAGCACGCCCGTTCCGAGTGGGGGATTATGTCAAAATCGGCGACACAGAAGGAATCGTACTTGAGATAACACTCAATTACACAAAAATCATGCAGCCCGATTTCAATCGAGCACTCGTACCCAATAACAAGGTTGTGGAGTCAGGAGTCACCAATTACCGGGTTCGTATTGATGACTATCTGAAGGAACGCGGTGAAGAATATCACCGAGACATCTCGTCAGAGAGTAGAATGGATGCAGCTATTGACCGCTTCAAGTACTTGACCAAGGGTGAGGAGATATACCGGTATAGCTTCGACGTCTACGTGCATATGTCCTACAACATAGATGAAGTAAAGAGGACTTTCGACAGGCTCTGCACCGAATGGGAAGATAGGTTTCTTCATCCCCCGGAGTACTTCTATTTCAGCAATCAGAATTTCGGAGTTGTATATCGTTTCGCCATCATAGTGGAAGAACCACGTCTCTTGATTACACTAGGTGGTGATTTTCAGACAGCCATTGCAGAGGGACTTCAACGAATGAAGACCAGCTAATCTGAGTGAAACCAGCGAGCACTTGCAATAGATCCATGAGGGATGTAGCATCTTGGGATCTATCTGTAATGGTGACGTTCTAAGACAATGAAACCTCTCCTATTTCCGTGATGCAGTATATGCTATGGGTAGCAATAGGAATCTCCGTAGTTTCTCAGAAATCATAGCGTGTTGAGAAGCCAGACCTGAAAGGCCAGCCTTTGTTTTGCGAGTGCAGCTACATCAGTGACGTGAACCAACGCGCTGTTTAGCGATAGTGGGAAGAAATGGCTTCTACTACAAAGGAAAGAGTGAAGGCAGATTCTATATCTCTCTGTCCAGACAAACGAGGGTTCTGCCGCGGTCATTGTTCTCATCTGGAATTAGCTCGGAAAAGACACGGGAGAATTCCAGCTGGTAGGTGGCCATACCCTCAGCATAGCCCTTGTCTTTTGCATGTTTGATATGGATGTTCAGATGCTGGAGAAAATCACCCTCTTGTAGTGCGTAGATTGTGAAACACCAGAGAACCCCATCGTCTTCGTTTCGCTGTTTCCCGAGTGAAAGCGATGGCTTTACCCCTTCATATAACCAGAAACGATTGGACTCGGCCGCGCGCAATACTCCCTGTGGACTGGCTTCTAGGACTTTCCAGTCATAGACGATGGTGTTCATTGGTATGAGTGATGGGCAATCTGAGAGTAGCTGAATCACTTTGTCTGTTCCAACCCCCTTGAGTCCCGACGAAGGATGGGATTCTAGTTTCCCAAGATGAAACCATGTGACCCGCATTCGATAACGTTCTTTCATTCCGATGTGGTGAGCTATCTTGAGAGAAGCTTCATTGGTTGACGCGGTTGTATAGCGTATCCTGTCCACTTCTAATTGCTCTGCAATCACTGCGAGATGCTCGGTTATTCTCCTAGCGAGCCCCTGCCCGCGCCATTCTGGGTGTGTTCTCAGCCCCTCAAACCAAGCAGTTCGTCCATCGTCTATCACTCGCAGGTTTGCAAAGCACACAACCGTACCCTCTATCTCGATTGCCTGTGGGTGTGAAAGCTCATCCTCAAGCCAAGTATGGAAGGTTGATGGAACATAGTCGTGGCCACCCCACACTTGTCGGCCAATCTCTATGACATCTTCCTCATCCTTCTCTGTGAGAGGTCTAATCACTTCATTCACTCATCTACACCCCTGATGCGATTGATAGTCTAATTCGATTGAAAGACCAACGTCTTGACGACGATTGGAACTACTACACCCTCGATGATAGGCTCACCGATATCAATGAAGTCTCCCTCTCTTAGGGGGACCTCGTCGATTGACAAGATCTCGTTCCGTATACCAGTCTCGCGCTTCATAACATTGCCGACGCTATTACCAACATCGGTGTCGAAACACATCATGATTGGTCGCCCACTGTCCACGGTTTTGGGGAGGGCTTGCACAACACCCTTGGAGAACTCTGTGAGTCGTTCGTATGACGGGCGAACAGCGTCCTGAAATGCAAGAATGAGATCGTCTTCTCCCTCCTGCAGGTCAAACCGTATCAACGCATCACGAATTGCATCTCTGACTGAATCTGCGCCACCATTGCCTCTTGGGATCTGCGGAACGACAACGGGCAGGTTGCGTAGGGGATAGCTGATACCCGATGAGAGAAAAGTTGTTGAGCCGCTCACCTGCAGACTACACTGACCTGCGCCGATGACTGTGGCGCGTATCCGGTGCTCCGGCCTCTCCAGTCTGAATCCGTTGGATAAGATCTTAGACTTAATCGCTGCAGCAAGGTGTGGACCAAGGTCTCCGAAATTGCGGGTCTCTTCACCATAGATGAACTCTGCAACACCGCCCGAGAGAGTCACCACATTAATGCTTTCGAGTTCCTTCAGGGGCTCTGTCATCATAAGAAGACTAACGGCGAGATCCGTGGTATTTCCTATCATCGCTTCAATAAGTGCTGATGCTAGAATATCAGCTAGGAGCTGCTTTTCACTCTCCGTGAGGACTCCTCCTAGTTTCAGATTGAGACCCATGAGCTGTGCAACAGCTCGGCCTGTATTTTCGAGTCTTGTAATGACATTATCCTCATCAAAGGCCACGAGCCGACCTCCGACGTTTATGGCTGAGGTATCGATGACCCGCCCGTGTGAGCATATTGCAATATTGGATGACCCGCCACCAATATCGATGTTCATCACGGTCTCCCCCGTTCGTTCCGACCTCGAAACAGATCCTGATCCATGAGCCGCCAGTACGGCCTCGAAGTTCGGGCCAGCTGTTGCAGAAACGAACCTGCCGGCTTCTCCAGCGAGTGCATTGACTATCTCGGCTGCATTCTGCTTCTTCGCTGTTTCTCCTGTCACGATGACTGCCCCCGTGTCTATCTCGGAAACCTTGAAGCCAGCTAGTTTGTAGTCCACTAGGAGGAGGTGCTCAAGTCGCTCGAAATCGATGGTATCGGGATCTGAGAACGGCGTCAGATGGATCTTGCCCGAATGGAGCACTTCTCTGTCGGCAATCTCAAACTTCTCACTGCGGCTCATCCTGTCCTTCTCCAGCGTGATTCGACTGAAGATCACATGTGATGTGGATGAGCCGATATCAACGCCAACGCTGATGAGCTCCTTTCTGTCTGTCTTGACCAGCAACGAGAGGTCACCTTCGAATTACAATGGGCGGTTTCATGTGTTCCTTTTAGGTTTGTCATCATGACATAGGATCAGTTTCTGGGTCCGCTCTCTTCCATATCGTTTCGAATGAACTCAGATCTGCAGGGATCTATCAAGCTACCTGATAGTCGTCCATCGGCACTTATGGTCAAAACGTGAGTACCCTATCAGAATCGGCAGTCCAAGATGCGAGTTCATTCATGGTGCCTCGTCTAACACCTCTGATAAGCAGCTCCTCACCGATACCTCGGGCATCAAGGCAGGTACCACAAGCTTTCACAACAGCTTTCTTGGTCAAAATTCCCCTAAGCATGCGTTCCAGATTATAGAAACCGTCCGGAGTTTTCTGACCGTGTACGGCTGAAACTGTCGCATCCCCCAGAAGAAAAATGCGTATATCTGGGTCTTGCCCGTTTTTCATGAGGCTCATGATTAATCGTAGTGCATTATACGTCTTCTCTGAACCATATGGCGCCCCATCCAGAATGAACAGGTATTTCATGGCTTATATAATAGTAGCCGTCCTTTTCACCCTTATGCTACTGGAAGCAATTACGGTGACACCGGAGATTCATCAGATCAAATCGCTGGACAACCTACCGAGGGCAATGATTTAGTCTTCGAAGGTAATTCTGGGATTTTTCGGGGGTGCGAGAAACACTTCGCTAGACATACCATATCGTAGACCTTTATTTGCCGCGGTGGTATGCTGAAGTGATGAATATGGACGTTCACGAAGCAATCAGACATCGCAGAAGTATAAGAGCGTATGAAGACAAGCCAGTGGAGAAAGACAAATTAGATAAGGTCCTCACAGCGGGGAGATGGTCACCGTCTGCCTCGAACAAGCAACCGTGGCACTTTATTGTTGTTCAGGACGATAAGATTCGAAAGAAACTTGCTGATGTGCATCCTTATGGCGGCTTCATGGCCCAATCACCCGTGGTCATTGTGGCCTTGGGAGACCCAGACAAACACCCTAGGTATCACC
>CAYYQL010000039.1:0-22961 GCA_964473825.1 uncultured archaeon | reverse complement strand
GTTCAAAGAAAGGGAAGAGGAACCGCACAATTCAAGAGTCCGAGTCATAAGAAACTTGCACCGGCAAGACACCCGAAGTGGGCGCCCGACAAGACCTACGTTGGACAGGTAATAGATCTGTTTCACGAGCCTGGCAGAGGAGCACCACTGATGGTCATCAAGTATGAAGGAGAGCCAAAACTCCACTACATGATGGCCCCTGAAGGTATTCAATTGGGACAGACGGTGGAATGTGGAACAGACGCAGCTCTCGCCAACGGGAATACCCTAATGCTTGAGTATATCCCGGAGGGGACTCCGATCTTCAATGTTGAGGGGAGCCCTGGTGACGGCGGGAAGTACGTGCGTGCATCTGGTCTGGCCGCAACCATCGTGTCAATTGATGAGTCAAAGGCAATGGTGCGATTACCAAGCGGATCACAAAAAGCGTTCAGTCCACGTTGCCGAGCAACTATTGGCATTGTGTCTGGCGGTGGCCGATCTGAGAAACCATTCCTCAAGGCTGGAGCTGTCTGGCATCATACCCGTGCTAAGGCACGTAAATGGCCTGTTGTTAGAGGGGCGGCAATGAATGCGGCGTCACACCCTCACGGTGGAGGGTCTCATCAGTCTCCTGGCAGACCAACTACAGTGAGCAGAAATGCCCCGCCAGGTCGTAAGGTAGGCAATATTGCAGCCAGAAGAACCGGCCGTAAGAACAGATAGAATTGGAGGGAGTTTTGCTCTCTCCACATTCGTTTCTTTTTCTCACATTTCAGTAATCATCTCATTCGTCCGGTAATACCTACATGCACGTATTACACATATCCATAATCACCCATGTGCCTCTGGTCTCTAGAGGACTACTCATGCGTCTCATTGCAGTACATCTGCCGGAAAAGATTGTTGATGATATTAAGGAGTTAGTAGACAAAGGGCTCTATCCCAATCGCTCCGAAACGATAAGAATAGCAATCAGAGATCTTTTGAAACACGAACTCTGGGAACAGGCTGCAACGAGCGAAAGTATTGCTGCAGAGGTCAGTAGACAATGAGGTCATTCATAGAGTCAGCCAGAGAACACGAACGGATGGAGATACAGCCTCCCTCTTCACGCGACATGGGACAGGCACGCATTGTCGTAATTGGATGTGGAGGAGCGGGAAACAACACAGTGAAACGTCTTATGACCATCGGCGTTCAGGGGGCCGAATGCATCGCAATCAACACTGATCGTCAGCATCTCTCCGTTACAACTGCTCACCGTAAGCTGCTCATTGGCGAAAGGATAACTCGAGGCTTAGGAGCGGGAGGTTACCCCCATGTCGGCAAAGCTGCTGCAGAAGAATCGGAGAAGGAGCTATCAGAACTTCTACGAGATGCAGATCTCGTGTTCATTGCCTCAGGAATGGGAGGTGGTACTGGTACGGGAAGCGCTCCCGTAGTGGCAGAGATTGCCAAAAGAAATGATGCAATAGTTGTCGGAGTAGTCACGATGCCATTCAGTCTTGAGAGGACACGGATTGACAAGGCAAAAACTGGGCTCGCAAAATTGCAGGAAAATGCAGATACTGTCGTGGTCATTGATAATCAGAAACTAATGGAGCTTGTACCTGACTTGCCGCTGGAAGAGGCATTTGGGGTCGCTGATGAAGTATTGGCTGGAATGGTGAAAGGAATAACTGAAACAATCACTCTTCCGAGTCTAATCAATCTCGACTACGCAGATGTTCGATCGATAATCTGTAATGGTGGGGTGGCACTGGTAGGTCTAGGGGAAGATTCGGGGGAGAAGAGATCAGAGGGAGCGATAGAAAATGCCTTGAACAGTCCCTTGTTGGAGGTCGAGTGGACTGGCGCAACCGGGGCACTCATCCACATAACTGGCGGCCCGGATATGTCTCTCGCGGAGGCAAACAGGGTAGGTGAACTCGTTTCGGAGAAGATGAGCTCTGATGCAGTGGTGATCTGGGGTGCTCGAGTAGATCCGAAACTCAGCGGTCTGTTGCGTGTGATGCTAATACTCACAGGTGTCAAGAGTCCCCAGCTCCTGCCTCGTTCAACGGACGAGAATACGGGCAAGACAGGTTCAGGTAGGACTCGCCTCTCAGAACTTGGTCTTATGGCTGGTACGGGGGCTGGCTCCTTGGATCCACGAAAGATTCGGGAGGAAGTTCGTTCGCTGGGCAAGATACCAACCAGAAGCAGGGAATCTTGGGAGGACCGACTTAAACCGATTGAGCGAAGACTCTCCTCTAGAAGAGAATCGGTCCAGAATGATGAACCGAAGAAACGTCTCGATGAGTTAGGACTCAAACGAATTGATTTTGAGTGAATTGACTGGTTTCACAAGGATCTGGCTTGGGTTGAGCAAGTGTAGGTGATGAATCAGAGGTCGTATGGCAGCATGAAACCTAGTTCTGACTATTCGGCCGGTTCTTAGCTTTCTGCACTTATGCATCTGATACTACTCGAGCCCGTGCTGTTCCTTCCACTCTTCGTAGATTGAGAGTACTCGTTCATAGAGCGGACCTGAACCATCTACACCATCAGGAGTAATGCGTATCTTGTTCATAACTACACATACCTGAGAATCGGGAAAGTAACGTACACCACCCGGCGGAAAGCTTTTCTCAAGCCTCTTGGCAAGACCCTCAAGACTGATTTCCTTTTCGGCCACTGAGAATGAAATGATGCTACCCCCATAGATGAATATGCGAGGGATGTTCTCCTCATCCTCAGAAACAACCTCAGTGAGTACAATGCTCAGGCTCTCCTGATCTATACCCTTGAGAGTTCCAGTGTATTTCTCTCCTGACTTGAGTTTCACATTGACTGTCGCCCCCACTACGGAGGCAATCTCTCGATTGAAAGCTCTCATTGCTGCAACGTCTGACATCTGAAATCACCTTGTGAACTAATACTGCAATAACGATAAGAATCCGCATTTTGTCGTCTTAAAAGTGATGCCCATTGCGGCACAGGCTGGGGAGTTACTCTTTGTCTTTAGAGGAATGTCTTCGGTACACCTCTGAGAAGATACGGTCTATCAGGTATGGAGTAGCATCACTGGGGGCTCCTTTACGAAACGGAAACAAGACACGAGAAAAACAAAGTGTTGCAAGGAATAGGTTATTAGACCCTTAAATGGGAAACATGCTGTGGATACCTTGACTTCGTCGGAAAAGCATTTTGCATTAAAGTATCTACGAGAAGAGGCTCTGCCATCTCCGTTTTGCCCTGGTTGCGGAAATGGAATCACGGTGAATGCCTTTCTTAAGGCTGCAAAGGACTTGGGACATGATGACCTGAGCGGGTTTGCATTTGTATCAGGCATCGGTTGTGGAGCGTGGATTCCTTCTCCCCATTTCAGAGCTGATACTATGCATACAACTCATGGCAGGGCGATAGCGTTTGCTACTGGATTGAAAGCTGCTCGGCCGGATCTCAAAGTCGTAGTAATCAGTGGCGATGGAGACCTTGCAGCCATAGGAGGTAACCATCTGATTCATGCAGCGAGGCGGAATATCGACATAACTGTCATATGCAGTAACAACTATATCTATGGCATGACGGGAGGACAGGTAGCTCCTACAACCTTCGTGGGGGACAGAACGACCACTTCTCCACATGGTAATCCTGAAAGGCCCTTCGATCTCGCGAGACTGGTTGCCGCAGCTGGCGCAAGCTACGTTGCAAGATGGACGACAGCCCATCCCAATCAGGCATCGAGGGCAATGAAGAAAGCATTGCAGAAGAAAGGATTCTCGTTTATTGAGATGCTGAGTCAATGTCCGACTGCATACGGAAGACGGACCAAGGCAGGAGATGCAGTTGAGATGATGAAGTGGTTCAAGTCACTTCGCGTTCGTAGCCGGGATGATGAGCTCGATTATTGTGTCCCCACCAAACAAGGCCATGATCTTGGCGAGTTTGTTGATAGGGAAGATATGGAGTTCATAGAAGCACTTGAAACCATGATAGATAGAGTGGAGTGAGGGCAATGCGGCGGGAGATAAGGATTGCAGGAACGGGGGGTATGGGAGTAATACTTGCAGGGGTGGTACTAGGACACGCAGCAGTGGTCCATGCTGGATTGGATGCAGTTCAGACCCAGAGCTATGGGTCTGAGGCACGGGGAACTGCCGCAAAGAGTGAAGTCATAGTGAGTGACGACAAGATTCGTTATCCAAAGGTAGTCCATGCCGACTACAGCATACTGATGTCTCAGAAAGCTTTTGATATGTACCTGCAGGGAGCTAAGATGAATAGTATCATCATCATCGATTCCGACCTAGTGATTTTCAGTGAAGACGAATCGCTGTATGAAGTAGTCGAAGTGCCAGCGATGAGGATAGCAGATGAGTTCGGTGCCCGAATGGTATCCAACATGGTCATGCTAGGTGCGCTCGTTCAGAAGGCAGGGTTGTTCTCTCTCGAAGCACTTGAGAGAGGGGTCAAGGATATGGTTCCGGAGAAGACTTTTGATATCAACAGAAAAGCAATCAGAGCCGGTGCTGACCAAGTTTAGCCGCCATGCACAATAGGTAGTACGATAATCTGGTCGCCGGATTGAACTTGCGTATTGAGTCCATCAAGGAGAGCGATGTCGATATCGTTGCAGAGTATTAGGGCTTCACGGTCGATTTCTTCTGCCGTTTCCCATAAATCAGTAATCTCTCTATGCATGACGATGAGAGTCTTGAAGAGGGACCTCAAGTCATGTGAGGAAGATGCGTGCAAATTGAAGACTGGGGATGTCATCCTGTTAGCAATGGGTCCCCGGAAACGGACCTCAACCGTCATGACTTCAAAGCCTCTTGATGTGTCGATCTGTTTGCTATTTTAGCTCTCGGGTAACGGATAGACTTACCGTCTTGATTGCGTTTTATAATGCTATCAATCAACCACGCGAATCAGATTGGAGACCTTGAGGATTGAGTCTGCTCGAGAGAATGTCAGGCCTAGAGGATGCAACTGACGATGCGATTCATCTGGCAGGGATAATATCAATCATCATGCCGAGTTTTGCTGCAGCTTTCCAGATTTCAACTACCTTCTGGATGATTTTCATAGCCGAAGAGCTAGGAGGAGGTAGCTACTTGGCAGGAATAGGACTTGTTGGAGTACTTGTGATCGTGCAGCTTCTCATCAATACACTCTTGGACTATCCCACCGGAGCTTTGGGCGACCATATAGGACAAAGGTATGTAATTGCAGCCGCGCTCTTCTGTTATTCTGCAGCATTTATGCTCACAGCGTCCATCACGGTGGAATCGTCTTTCTACGTTTTTCTGACTATCTATATCCTTATGGGAATTGGATCATCACAGGAGAGTGGTGCGTTTGATGCATGGTTTGACAACAACTAGCGTATTGCTATGCCTCACGACACGGACAGGAAGCAATACGGCGTATTCAGAGGGCGGCTGGGCATGCTATGGCAGGTCGCGTCAACACGGGTCTTGATACCTGGGAGTTTTCTGGCGCTTCTGTTGGGCAGAAGATGGGTCTTTCAGCTACAAGCAGTGCTCTGCATCATTCTCGCTTTTGTTGTTCTCAGATTGATTAGAGATTTTCCTCAGGTAGAGAGGGAGAGAGAACAAGATGACGGCCAGAAGAGTGGATACCGCGACATACTCCGTGATGGAGTACGATTCTTGGGCACTAATAGATTTGTGACTTTGACAGTGCTGGGAGAGGTCGTCATATGGGCCACAGGTACACTATGGTGGACCATCCTTCTCTTTCCATTGTACTTCAGCTATCTCATCTCTGATGTTGCGGTTTCAGCATTCAGGACAGCAGTATTCATTCCAGAAGCCATTGTAAGAGAACGGTCGGGTACGTGGTCCAAGCCCTTTGACCCTGTGGTATGGATTCCGAGATTCCGCCTGATCCAGTTCCTCGGATTTGTGTTCTACATACTTCTTGCAATCATCACTATTCTCTTTCCGGTACCACTGGACAGTACTGAGATGCTTCGTTTCTATATGCCAAGTACAGACATTCTTATTGTGGAGTTTCCCCTGCAAGGAGTTCTGCCAATGATTCTGATTTTTGTGGTATTTGTGGTCACGGAAATGTTCAGTGGTTTCGCTGAAATACTGACTCAGAGAATCATGATAGATGTTATACCAAACAGGATTCGGAACAGCATGTATTCGCTGAAACCCACATTATCAACTATAATCTCAATCCCTCTGATTGGGATATTTGGCTGGATCCTTCCACTCTTCGGGTTTCCCCCGACGTTCCTGCTTGTTTCTGCTTTTGCGCTGCTAGGTGCGCTCCTCATAAGAGAGGGCTTCAAACACCCAATACCTAAGATAGAACAAATAGTGGATGCTCAGCTAGATGAGAAGCAAGAGATGGATGAGCTAGAAGTGACTTAGACAAAGGCTCAGTATTTCAGAGACTCTCTCAGTATTTCGTGGTTTAGTGCTCCACATCTGAAACTGTCGCCAGACTCTATGTCGTTCAATGTTATCTCTGCAGGACTGAATAGTAGCGGATCTATCTGATAGAAATCGAAGTTGACAGATTTGAAGAGGTCATAGAATGGTAATCCATACTGCTCAGACGAACTCGACGGGAGTTGCCTTACCAATGAGTCAAGATCTTCTTCTTCTTCGGGCCGGATGAAATAATAGGTACGACCGCCGTAGAGTATGCAGTCATTAGTCGGTCCCATTGCTTGAGCATCATTCGGAAAGACTGGGGCAATAGGAGCCACCCCATATCCCGTCTTTATCTTGGCAGAATCGAAGCCGAGATGATGCATCTTGTGTACGCCCACCTCGACAACTCTTGCTGATATCTGAACGGAACCGGCCTCGCTTGCGGTAGGTACAACGATGCAATAAAGGTCTGATGGGGCAATGTTACACATCCCCGATATGTAGTGTGTGATATCTTCTGAGGGAAGTCGAGATGCTTCAAGAACAATAACTCCAATGTTAGATTGGTCAGTGTAGGAGATGCCCTCGAATATCTTCTCTTTCCGCGCTAGAGCTCGAGCCGGCCCCGAAGCCATTGCAGAGTAACCATTTCGTTTGATAGCCCAACCTGCCAGTTGAGATGCAAGGCAGGCCACTTGAGGATCCTCCACACTCACCACCACTGAAGGAAGAGTCATGTCATCAATATGGGTCTGGGAGAGCCTCACTGCTCCCAATCCGCCCAAGCATATCTCGCTGATAATACGGCCAGCTTCATGGCTGCCTAGAGTATCCACGCCGCAATCCACAACCGTGGAACCATTGTCCAATTCTGAAACTGCACACTTCAAGTGTTTATGGTGCCTACATAACTTCTCCACTAGACCGAAAGCTCTCTTGTTGATGCTCTGCTCCACCTACTCCAGTTCTCCTACGTACTTCTGATTGGCTCTTTCATACAAGTATATCTCTTCACGTGCATCTGTTTCTGCGAAGTCTCCCACGAGTTTCAGCCATCTGGTATCCAAGACATCACGCTCTCCGATGAAATCGGGGCGACGATTTAACACATAACGAAGATAGTAATCGACCAATGGACGACGAGCTATCCCGCTTGACTTGTAAGTGGGAAACAGAGATCTCATGTGACCAAGAATAAACAACATACCACGTGTAGCCTGAACTCCCACCCGCCTGTTGACATCTCCGAGGATCACAATTGAGCCTCCTCTCATCTTGGCAGCAGCATTCTCACCAACATCGCCCTTCACGACTATGAAGCCTCTACGCATGTGTGCAGCCATGTCACATCCAACATTCCCAGTCACGTATACACGACCGCCCCTCATGCCATCTGGACTGCCACGATAGCCACTGCATAAATTATCTGCAGCATCTCCTTCAATCTGAATGTTGCCCCCTTGCATCTCAGCTGCAGCCCAAGATCCTACTGAGCCATTGACATGAATTCTTCCAGCAACCATCTCGGCTCCAAGATACATGCCTGCATTCCCTTTGATTGTGATGCGACCCCCATTCATTCGCCGCCCAATCATCTTCACGCGACGTAAGTCACCATGTAATACTATCTCGGTTTCCTTGACAGACGGGGATGGTGTTCCATCAATGCGAAAGAAATCACTGAGAGGATAAGATCTGTTTCCCTGTTGGACGTGGAGTCTAGCAATCAACGAAATGGTCTTGTTTCGGAAGTTTGAGGGGGTGATTGTCTCGGCCTCTATAGGTATGTCTGGTTGATGAGTCAGCTCCAGTGTGATGGTCACTTCAACCCCTTCTGATAATCGGAGTCTGAAGCCATCAATAGATAAAGCCTGCGGCGCAATGAACAAAGGTCGGTGAACCCTATGAAACTTAATGGAGTAGAAATCGATGACACATTCGCCGAGGCATTTTCAATGCATATGAATCGGACATTAATTACGGCTTATGATATGGACTGGGCCAGAGTAACCGCACTTGAGGCCACAGGGTTTGCCACCTCTGTGATTGGTGCACCTGCAGAAGCAGGGATTGAATATGTCTTGGATAAGAGTGATACACCTGATAATAGGCCGGGTATACGAGTCATATTTGCCACCATGAAGAAGAGTAGTCTGGAAGAGCAGATTATGAGCAGGATTGGACTGTGTGTGCTTACGAGCCCGACTTCAAATGCCTTTGATGAAACACCAGCCCCTCGTGAATTCTATAAGATTGGGACGAAGCTCTCTAGATTTGGGGACGGGCACCAGACCAAAAAAGGGCCAATTGGAGGCAGGGTACTGTGGTTGATACCAAGAATGAGCGGTACCTTTATCGTTCAAGAGTCGTTCGGACGAACGAAGGGAGTTGCAGGCGGGAATATCATATGTTTCTTCAGAGATACGAGGGGCGGTATGGAAAGAGGACGGGCGGCTGTACGGGCAATAGAGAGAATCGAGGGGGCATATACTCCATTCCCTGGAGGTCTTGTTGGCTCGGGTTCAAAGCCGTCATCAGTTTATGACGGTCAATCTGCATCAACAAATGAACGGTACTGCCCCACACTATCAGCACAAGTGGAAACAACAGAAGTGCCAAGGGCGTGCAGTTTTGTGCTCGAGATTGTCATTAATGGATTATCCGAACAGGCCGTTGTAAGAGCGATGACTGCAGCAGTTCAAGAAGTATGTAAGACGAATGCAGCAATTAGAATAACAGCTGGAAATTTCGGAGGGGCTCTTGGAAAGTACGAAATCCATTTGCATGATTTGGATCTACAGTGACTCCCTCTTATAGAATGAACAAGTTGAAAGGGTCTCCATTCGAAACCTTTATCTCGTTTAGGAAGGCGACTGCGCCATGTGGCATATTCCTACGGTGCCAAACAGGATTGCCCCAGTAGCTTAGCCCGGTCAGATCGCCTCCTTGGTAAGGAGGAGGCCGCGAGACTCTGATTCAATACGAATAGGAGCGCGAATTCAAATCTCGCCTGGGGCTCCATCATCTTACTTGTGTGCATCAGCAGTAAGGGGATATTCTCTCATCGGCCATATGATGTTCATGGACGCCGTTTTCTTGTCATTTTCTGCAGTCCGCAGTCGGGTGAAAGAACGGTATACAAGAGTTGTTCCGAGAATAGACATCAAGATGGCCCCTGCAAGGAGTGCGATGATGAATACGATAACTTCTGCAGGATCATAGTATCTCTGTGTAGCTATGAGAATAGTGAGAAGAGAGAGAGGAATAGCTAGGACTCCTATGCCAGTTCTCAGCTCTGCCAGATATGTCCGCTTCTCTGCTTCGATGGTACGGATAACTGCCAGTTTGGTCATCATATCATCCGTTGCCCAAACGGCGTGGTTTTTTTCGTCCTCTTTCGTCATGACGAATTCTCCAATCGATGTCGTTATTCTGACTCATCAGACCTAGACTGTTCGCTGCTATCGGCATCAGATCTTAGCTTATTAGTAATCTTGGAACCAAACCGCCTTTCAATCTTCTTCATGGCCTCCTCCCCGTCATTTGCCTCAAGTATCTTCTCAACCTGTCTTGCTACCTCAGGGGCAAGATCCTTTGCGAGTTTCTTTGTTCGCTCTTTCTTGCTCTTGTCGAAGTCATCTGGGCCAAGGATACTCAACGCACAATCTCCGAGTCGAGTGTTCCAGCAGAACATTATGAGCTTTTGCATCTGTCAGTAACGAAGAAAAGGAGGTGAGAGGGAGTTAACAACCGGAGTACTGCTGTCTATGATCAGTCTGGGTCAAGTGTATGGGATGATAGCCACTGAGAGAGCCTTTGAATTTCAGTGTAAGAACGGTAATGTTCGTATAACGATTCTGGGGCCAAGAATCATCCGAGTTCAGATGACTCGAGGGAAGAAATATCGCAATCTCAACTCCTTTGCACGGGTGTCATACGAAGAACCTGTACTGGTTTCTACTGAAGAGATTGAGAAAGGATGGAGCATTGTAACAGATATTTTCAAGATATTCGTCCAATCAGATGAATTCCAGATCAAAGTGGAAAACGGTGAAGGGAAGGTCATTCATGAAAACCAAGATGTTGCCGTATGTTGGGAGGGGGATAGATTTCGATGTTCTATGTGCATGAGCGAAGAAAATCATTTCTACGGTTTAGGAGAGAAGACCGGAGGGCTCGACAAGCGGGGAGCACACTATGTGATGTGGAATACTGATAATCCGCATCACGGAGTAGACTCCGATCCCCTCTATCAGACAATTCCATTCTTCATTGCCCTAAGAGATGGAGTTGCACACGGAATATTTCTTGACAACTCGTACCGTACCACTTTCGATTTTGGAAATGAGAACGAGAACGAATACTTCTTCGCTTCTGAGGGAGGGCCTGTGGATTTTTACATCATCTTAGGGCCTCAAATCTCAGAGGTGGTGAAGGGCTATTGCCAATTGACAGGTAAGCCTCATTTTCTTCCACGCTGGGCACTAGGCTATCAACAGTCAAGATGGACGGAATATCGGAGCACTGAGGATGTCTTGGAGATTGCTCAAGAACTCCGATCGAGAAACATCCCGTGTGATACTATTGTCTTGGATATCGACTACATGGACGAGTACAAGGTGTTCACTTGGGATGCGGAGATCTTCCCAGATCCGAGAGATTTGGTAGATAGACTACACAGAATGGACTTTCAACTGATGACCATAATTGACCCTGGGGTTAAGCTCGAGAAGGGATATGATGTGTACGACCAAGGACTTGCGAGTGACTATTTTCTTAAGAACCGTGATGGTGAGGTGTATGTTGGGCTAGTATGGCCAGGAGAAACGGTGTTTCCTGATTTCTCAAGACCAGAGGTGAGGCAGTGGTTTGGGTCTCTGTACCAGAGGGTTGCGAAGAGTGGAGTAGGCAGCAGCAGCTGGATTGATATGAATGAGCCAAGCAATTGCATGTATGAGGGGCTAGCGGATGAGTATTCTATGGATTCTGTTGTTACTAACAATGGAGAACCTTGGGAACCAGTATTCAGGAATGTCTATGGACTCTGCATGGCAGCAGCAGTCTATCATGGGCTGGAGTCGATATATCCAAACCAGCGGCCCTTTGTACTCACACGTTCCGGATTTTCAGGATATCAGAGATTTGCAGCAACTTGGACAGGAGACAATCAATCAGAATGGGAGTATCTCTGGCTCTCAATTCCCATGCTTCTCAATCTGGGACTTTCAGGCATTCCGTTCTGTGGGGCTGATGTCGGCGGTTTCTCTGGAAATACAACTTCTGAATTACTTGCAAGATGGTATCAATTAGGATGTTTCTATCCCTTCTTCCGGAATCATTCACGGATTCATACCGCAAGACAGGAACCTTGGCGTTTTGGTGAAGAAACGGAGAGTATTGCACGAAACTACATCAACTTGCGATATCTGCTCCTAAGGTATCTATATTCCCTTGCATGGGAAGCAAGCTGTACAGGCGAACCAATCATGCGACCACTTGTATATGAGTTTCAGGATGATGAGGTCACATATGCTGAAGACACGCAGTTCATGGTTGGCCCCTTTCTGATGATTGCACCGATTCTAGAGAAGGATGCGAAATCAAGGAATGTATACTTTCCTGATGGAATCTGGTTTGACTATTGGACTGGGAAGACAATTTCTGGCCCCGGATCTTTCTCCATAGAAGCCCAATTGGATAAAGAACCTATCTACGTGCGAGAGGGAGCGATTATCCCTGTTGGGGATAAAGTCGAGTCCACCAATCAAGATCAAGGAAATCTGGTTGTCTGGGTTTATCCCGGGAGAAACTCTCGGTTTGAAATATACGAGGACGATGGTATGTCCAAGGACGGGCCTTCAGCACTCACACGGATGACTTTGATGTCAGATAAGAAGAGAATCAGTTTCAATATCCAAAGAAGAGTGGGCGAGTGGCATCCAAAGAAACGAAGACTGGTGCTTGTTTTCAGAGGCTTATGGTTTGAGTCCTGCGAGGTCACGATGGATGAAAGCCCTCTTGACAGTTATGACCGGGATGAAGACAGCCTAAAGATATACATCGATGATGATGGTCAGGAACATCGTATTGAGATTACGCCTCAATAGCTCCGCTACTCTTATAACCGCCCCATCGGAAAAGCGCGAACATGGGTCGGTGGTCTAGCTTGGCATCAGATCGTCATTCATGACGCCTGCCAGATTGATTCTTGGTTTGGGTCCAAGAGGTCGCGAGTTCAAATCTCGTCCGGCCCACCATTCATATCCGTTTCCATTGTGTTGTTTTTCTATGAGAATTACAAATCGTCGGGTTACCGACTAGAAATCGGCAATAGTCGAAATCCTTATCTTTGAATCGGCATGGGAAGAAGACATCATGTCTACTCAGGCCTCGGTGAGAGAAAGATTGGCACGTCGGATAGCCGGAGAAATCGCTCTATCTGACTATCCGGGTCAGACCATGAGAGTCTGGAGAGAGAGATTTCATCTGCCGCAGATTGTTCTTGCCGAATACCTCGATATTAGCCCGAGCGTAATAAGTGACTACGAATCAGGACGAAGAAAGTCTCCTGGAACAAGTACAGTCAGACGATTTGTGATGTCACTACTCAATCTGGACGAGAGAAACGGTGGCCAAGTCATCTCAGCCTTTGTTCGCCTGATGGATACCAGTCTGGTTGACATGAACATAGTTCTGGCCATGAGCGATTTTTCTTTTCCATTGACCTGCCAGACATTTTCTGAGCTTTTAAAATGCGATATTCTGAGTGGGAAAGCGTACCTCGACAGGGAAATATACGGCTACACCCTAGTTGATGTTGAAAGAGCAGTGAAGGAACTTGATAGTGATGCATTCCTGAAGCTCTTTGGTGCCACCACTGAACGCTGCCTTGTCTTTACTAGAGTTAATACAGGCCGTGCACCTATGATAGCAATCAAATCACAAGAGTTCAAGCCTACTTTCGTGATTCTTCATGGCGTGACAAAGATAGATCGGCTTGCAGTAGACCTGTCGGAACAGATGAAGATACCTCTTGCAGTAAGTCAGATTAGTTCGGTCGAGTTGTTGACCAAGCAGTTGCGTGATATCAACCCTCCGAGCCAAGAATGAGGTCAAGGATTGCCATTCTTGTGACAACACCAGCTTCTACTTGATCAAAGTATCTTGCTTGTGGAGTTGCATCTACAGAGGGGTCAAGTTCGTCCACCCGGGGAAGAGGATGAAGAATTATCCCATCTTCTTTCATCAGACTGACCTCTTCTAGCCTTATCCTGAACTGCCCCTTCACCGCGTTGTATTCGTTGATGTCGGGGAATCTCTCTTTTTGGATTCTGGTCATATAGACAACGTCTGTTCCCCTCATAGCTGCAATCATATTGTCAACCTCCTCCACGTCGATACCTGCCCCTTGCATCTCACTCACAATTGCAGGTTTCATCTTGAGCTGCGTTGGAGCAGCAAAACGGACTGTAACGTCGTATTTTGAAAGGGCCATTGCTAACGAGTGAACAGTTCTACCATATTTCAGGTCCCCGCAGAGCGATATGTGCAAACCATCAATAGAGCCTTTCATCTTTTTGATGGAATACAAATCAAGCAATGCCTGAGTTGGATGTTCCTCAGACCCACTTCCTGCATTGATTATTGGTTTGCTTGAGAACTCAGCTGCCAACCGGGCCGAACCATCTAGGGGGTGCCTGATTACGATTATGTCGGCATATCGCTCAACAGTTCGAATGGTGTCTGCAAGGGTCTCACCTTTTCCTCCAGCACTGGAAACTCCAACATCGGCAAATCCAAGAACCCTGCCCCCCAATCGGAGCATAGCGCTCTCGAATGACAGACGTGTGCGGGTTGATGGTTCAAAGAAAAGGCACGCCATGATTCTGGAGCTGAGTTGATTGCTTCTTTTCTTCGATATCTCTTCCATATCTTGCGCTTTATCAAGAATCTTGTCTATGTCTTCTCGATTCAAGTCTTGTATACCAATTAGATTGAACAGACGCGCCACAGTGATAAACCTCAGTTGAAGATCAAGATGATGAGTGGTCGATTCGCTCTTTAAGCTTTTGAGAGTCAGGTATCAGCATATTCAGAGATTGCATTGCGACCGTACTTTCGTGGAACGCGGATTCTACGGATTTTCATCTCGGCTTCATTAAGCAATTGTGCAGCCAATTTGTCTTGATAGTCTTCGACATAGACAATCTCCTTGATCCCCGCATTGATGAGCATCTTTGTACAGATGCTGCAGGGTCTTGTCGTGCAATAGAGTATCGCGCCTTTGGCACTAACACCATGGTAGGCAGCCTGGATAATGGCATTTTGTTCAGCATGCAGACCACGGCACAACTCGTGGCGCTCGCCCGGTTTTACGCCCATCTTTTCCCTAATGCAACCCACTTCCTCACAGTGCGGCAATCGCTTTGGGGCACCATTGTAACCTGTAGAGAGTATCTGAGAATCTTTTACAAGTACTGCACCAACTTTGTTGCGAAGACATGTACTGCGTGAAGACACAAGGTCTGCAATCTCAGCAAAGTACACATCTTTACTTTTTCGAGGCAAAGGAAATTCTCCCTGTTAACCTTCGGTCATAGTGTACCTTTAAGTAGTTCTTGGCCTGTTTGCCCCCTGACAAGTTCATGAAGCAATGGGAAAGATAAAAAGAAATCCCAGAGTCAGGTCAGATCTGAAGATGAAGCAACGGAATGATAAGGTGATTGTCTGGCCCCAGTATCTTGATTCCGAACTGACAAGAAGAGAGGGACGGCGAATACCAAAGAACCTAGCTGCGCCGGATGTGGATGTACGTGTACTCGAAAAAGCAGCTGAGAACATAGGTCTTGAATGTGAGATTGAACCAGACAAGAAATATCCGCGGACTCCAACGCGAAAGAGTGGCTATATTCTACTGGACAATGAACAGGGACATAACAAGAAGAGAGTCCTGCTGATGCTTGCGAAGGGTGTCAGAAGAATAATTGCTCAGAGAGAGGCGGCAGTGAAGAGATCTCGGAAGAAGGGTACTAAAGGGAAACGACGAAGATAACTGAGGGATGATTCTATTGAGAAGATTGGGCAAGGTCACACATGTCAGTCACAGAGGTTCGATAATCTTGCGATCTGAGAAGATACCACCTATCGGTGCACAGGTTGTTGACAAGAAAGTGCAGTTGGTGGGTAGAGTACAAGATGTGTTTGGACCTGTGCACCGGCCGTACGTGTCAGTTCGACCAAAGAGCGAAGTGGATGGTCATAGTCTGGTAGATCAGATGCTTTATCTGTACAAGAAGTGATCCAGAAATTCGGGTTTCGATGCGTTTTTCTGTAAGGACACCATTATGTTGACTATATACATGGGCGTACAGAAGTGTACGTCGAAACACAGGAGTGGACTGGTAGCTTCCGAACATTAAATTAAGGATGCTGTACCTTGTCCTTTCTTGTCATGTGTCTAGCTAAAGGTCATTGAAATGAGTGAAGCCGACCGCATACTGAATGCTCTCCGAGCTGCAGGTCAGACAGGTCTGCTCATTGAGGAACTAGAAACTAGATTGAACATCGACTCCAATATGGTATCGGACGTAGCTCAACGACTATTGTTAGAGGGACTAATAATGCAGAAACAAGAAATGGAAACGACAAGACTCTTCATACGCAAAAGCATGACCGATGAGGCACAACGTGGCAATCTATCAGATTTGAATGGATGTCCCTGTTTTCACTGTCTCAAGATAACAAGATGTGGAATAAGACAACCGGACTCCCCAGTTAACTGTAGAGATTTAGATCAATGGATGATAGGTTCGGAAACAACCTAGTAGTCCTCTATTCTCTCGCTCCTTTTGGACACGTTGCTAACATGTAGATTTCGGCACTTGTTCTTCGAGATGCATCGGGCTTGACCAAGCGGACCGACTCGAACTTGGTTCTGACAGACTGAAGGAACTCCTTGAAACCGGTACCTTGGAATACCTTTGCAAGTACTTTCCCATTCTTAGTAAGAATCTCTGTCCCCAAGTTCACCGTTGCTTTGGCAAGTTCGAGCTGTCTTGCTACATCAACCTCCCAAACCCCGGTGACATTAGGAGAACAATCTGAGAGTATCAAATCGGCAGTACCCCCAATACGTTGTCTGACCTCATCGATGATCTGGGAGTCTGTTATGTCACCCTTGATGAATGAAACTCGGGGTAGAGGTGGCATGGGGGCGATATCCACTGCCACGATTTCGAGATGATCTCCCTTCTCTCGCAGTACCTGAGTCCAACCACCAGGGCTAGAGCATAGCTCCACAACCCTATCAACGCCCGCCAGAAGTTTGTACTTGCGAATTATCTGTTTGAGTTTAAATGCGGAACGGCTGCGATAGCCCTGTTTCTTTGCATTCCTGTAATAGTGTTCCTTTCTCCGGTTTCCTCGTGGTCTGCCCATCTTAAGCAGTGACTCCTTTCATGTTGTATATTGCTCTGATCACTTGGCAGGGGGGAGCCTCTGTTCTTAATGCTGTTGGACGAAAGTGGGTTCTGGTTGTTTCATGACCCCATTCGGTTAGCAGAGCGATTAGATTCTTGTTACTTGGAGGAGTGAGATTGTATGAATCACATATTGAATGAATATCTATATACGGTGCATCTGTCAGTGGGGCCTCGTCACTCATGAGTTGTATCAGTTTTTGTGCCTTCTTGTTGATTCTGTATTGTGACATGGTTTCCTGAGCGTTTCTGATAAACTCGAGATCGTAGAGCTTACCTATCCAAAGAGGTCCAGCTGCTTCAGGAGTTCCTCCGCAAGCATCTCGGCAGTGATTGAAATCGGTAGCTAGACCTTCCCTGAGTGATATCATGTCCATATTCATACAACACGGACAATACCTCAGCATTCCTATCTTCTTGGCCTGCCTGTTGCTAGTCTTGCAGCTTGACTCGACTCGAAGCCATACACGGATATAGTGATCCGTGCTCAATACAGCCAGTGGACTAATGGATCTATCATTGGCACCTGTCGCAGAATACGCTTTTCCAAGTAGTAAGCGCACCGCTATCTCGTGTGAAACAGGAGACCTGATAGAGAAGCCCATATACTTCCGAAAAGCTACCCGAGGATAGACACCGCAGAGAGCAGGCATATCTGTAGCTGTTAGAGCGAGGAGTGCTCCTTTCGGATTTAGAGATTGTATAGCAGCATTCAGGTATGGGACCGGGGTACCAAAGGGATCTACATCCACAAAATCGAACCTCTTGGTGCGAGATTCCGAAAGTAACAGAACCTTCGCATCGCCTTGTACAACAGAGGCCCTGTCAGAAAGCCTATTCGCCTCGATATTCTTCTGCATAATTCTTACTGCCTCAGGATTGACATCGAACATCAATCCACGGTGTTCGCCCCGGCATTCATTGAGATAACGAAGTGTTCTGACCCCCGAGCCGGCAAGAGGTTCACAGAAAAGGTGGACATCCCATCTCTTCAGATATTCGGAGAGAAAGACCACGGAGATGTCTCGATTGATGCGCATCCTTGGATTGTAGAATACCGGCATGTCAGCAGTGGGTTGGCCCTGCTTCTCGCTGTAGTGTTGTACATCTGCACTAACGAAAGAGGTGAAACCTTCTCGGTATTCCTTGAGTTGTGTCATAAGCAACCAACCTACACTCTATGAGATTAATAAGATGTCAGGATTGGTAGAGGAAGTGAATATCACAACTTCTAAGTGCCTATGGTTCATGCGAGAAATACATAGAGTCACTAGATAGAGGATGGATGAGAACATTGACGACAAGAGTAAAAATGGAAACTAAGAAAGGAACAATTATGCTTGAGCTGTGGCCAGATGCAGCAATTAACAGTGTTAAGAATTTCGTCGAACTAGTAAGAAGCGGCTACTATGATGGGCTTACCTTTCACAGGGTGGTAGACAATTTTGTGATACAGGGCGGCGATCCAACAGGCACCGGTGCGGGGGGCCCGGGTTATGCAATCCCGTGTGAAACAGAGGGGGATCGTCAACACCATGTGAAGGGGGCTATCTCTATGGCCCATGCAGGAAAGGATACAGGCGGTAGTCAGTTCTTCATAGTTCTCAATCCGATTAACTGCAAGCATCTTGATAGGAAACACACCGTCTTTGGAGTGGTGGAGGATGGTTTTGATGTCGCAAAGAGGATAAGGGAAGGCGATAAGATCCTAAAGGTTGAGGCCTTAGAAGTTGACTCGGTCGTTGAGGAACATGATCTGAAGAAGTTACCTTCTCGGAGATCGTGATCAATCGACATGACTCATGCCATAGTTATACTGTCCGAAGCCAAGATTGCACAAGTATCTGAAACCGGATAACAGGACTGGAGTGCCCCCAGATGCGATATGGTGTTGTACCATTGGAGTTCAAACCTGCAGCGAAGAGAGTGCTAGTAGATGGCGTACCGGACTTTTCAAGATTCGATATCCTTGAAATCGTGAGAGAAGCATTGGATACCAATCATATCAGTGTGATCGAGCTGACTCTTGACATTGAGCACATCATACCAGGTGCATTGACTCCCGAGATAATCGATGAACTGAGAAAATTGAAGGATGAACTGGGGCACTCATACACTGCTCATCTTCCACTCTGGTCCCTTGAGCCTGCGAGCTTCAACGAGTACATACGTTCTGGCAGTGTGGAAAGTGTTGTCCATTCAATCAAACTGACTGAGCCATTGGAACCAGAGTATTATGTTCTCCATTCAACCGGTCCTCTTGCGGCGGAATTCTCAAACCTCGATTTCCCAAGAGAGATGGTCATGCTGATCTGCACTCTCATGGCTGGATTCTCTGCACGAAGCATAGAAGAGATCATCACTGAAACCGAGATGAATCCTCGACGATTGGCTATTGAGAACATCGAGTTTCCATTTGAAATCACGAGAAATCTTGTTGACGAATATGACACAAGTATCTGCTTTGACACAGGGCATCTCCTAACGAAGTATTCAGGAAGTGAGTCAGTCAGTGAGTTCTATGGCAAGCACAAAGACAGAATTGTCGAGTTACATCTTCATGACGGGTCATATCATGAGATTGGGGATACTGCAATCCATAGGGATCATATTCCCTTGGGCCAAGGCGAAATGCCTGTTCGGGAGTTTCTTCTTGAGCTAGTAAAGGACGAGTTTGATGGCCCCCTCATATTTGAATTGACAGGCTCAGAAGTCATGGAATCGCTTGCACATATTGCTGAAGTGGTACCTGAAGCACTTGGTTGAAGCTCCAAAGTCTACTGTCCACATGAAAACGTTGTATTTAGGAATGGATTACAAGTCGATTGGTCAACTAGATTTCTATTCTCAGCAGTCGATGACCCTTCACTAGCAAGAGAAAAGATAGAGAAATACCCAGAAGCCTGAAGTACAGACCATCAAAGAGTTCAGCTCAACTGAATAGGTCACACACCCCTCTGCGTCTTCATGTGGTCCTACTCCCCCTCTTCGCTGGGAACGTTAGTTTCTTTTCATTCTCTCTATTCTTAAGGGAGTTGTCGGAATCGACAAACTGTGGTAGGAAGGGGAATTCCCTGATTGGTTCATTCAAATGTCGCACGAAACGCCCAACAGCCTTCTTGGTTCTATAGAACCTCAATAGGCTGATTCTGATTTTGACTTCTAGGTCAAATCGTTCAGCTGCAAAACTGCAGTCCAAGATTGTGAATCCGCTGTCAGAGTGGAGAGTTCCGAGCGGTTTCCTACGATAAGTGGAGGACTCTCGTCTGGCCCCGCCGCCCGTCAACGTGAATGCAATCGTGTCTGCTCTATGATTTCTGATGAAATCACTTGTACCCATAGTGTTCCTCGAAAACCAGTTCTAATGAAGACCTGTTTCACGAAGTATCAACTCGGCTCCCGTTAATTCCGTCCGAGTCATCATGAATCTGTACCTGAAGGGCTTGTATTCTGGTTGCCAAGGTATCTACAGTGATCATCTCTCCACGTCTTCGAAGCTCCTCCAAGAGCCCTCTCGCCCCTTCTAGGTCTCTCTTGGCCTCATCCTGACGTTCAATGTCAAGATGAAGGAGGCAGTGGGCCCTGAGGACAAGTCCTCTCGCAAGACCCTCAAGGACTCCGACGTTGATTAGGTCCTCCTCCCTGAGCAGACCGACCCCCTCCTCCACGAGTTGAAACGCCTCCGCCAGTTGCCCCCTCTGAGTTTGAAACTGACCGTAGTAGACCAGCGTCTTCGCTAGATCCTTCAGCTCCTCAGGCGCCTCTAGGACCTCCTCTCTATATTCTGTGATGGCTTCTTCGTACTCCCTCGCGAGTACATCGTCCTCATTTACGGCCATGTCAGAGAGATCCGCTCCCTCGCGGATTGCCTCGAGCGCCTCCTGTATGGCCCCCTGATTCTCGAGAGAGTACGGCCAGGCCTCGAACCCCTCGTGGTCAAGTACCTCAAGGAGTTCCTCTATCCGCTCAGCGGTGAGACTGATGGCCTCCACCCGCTTCAATGATCCATCTCTCTCCACCCTCTTGATGACCAGGGTAGACTCCTCCACTCCATGCTGGACCTCCCCTCTATATATCGGAGGTGTGTCCCTCCAGCCACGACTCCCCAGCTCATGCCTGAGGTCTTCCGTGGAGTCCTCGAACCCATCAAGATATCTGAGCGGCACCACAGCGGCGACGTCTTGCTTGAACGCCTCTAGGACGGTATCAGTGCTGGAACTAGAATCGGGCTGAAACGTATAGGTCTGGTCCAGCCATGCTCGCCGAGAGGAGAATTCAAGGATGCTCCACGTCAGCCGGTCTTCGCGTGAAACATAGCTCCACCGCACACCCCACGAGCCACGACTCCAGTCGAAGGCGTCCCGATCCACCTGTGCCAGTGCATGAGCGAGGGCAGGATACCGGTCCACCTGTGACGCACTCAGGTCTAAGAGGCCTGACACGTCCAGCTCCACCCCATGGCGAAGCCGGTTTTCAGTGTCGATGAGCTGTTTGCACTGAGCAAGAAGGCCCACCTCGTAGAGAGAGGGAGAGGCCTCTTCGAGGGATCTGAGCGATGAGTCTTCCTCCAGTCCCTGGAGCTGCAGCCGAAATCCGCTTCTACTCCTCTCAGTCCATATCGTCAGTGTCACGGCTCCGCCCGCCGATAACGCCAACAACTCAGCGCAGCTCTCTGGATAGGAATAGTGATCAGGGAGAAACCTGCTCTTCAGGACCAGTGGGATGAGGAAGGTCAGTGAGTCATCCGTGTACGTGATGTCCTCTTTGTGGTCCCACGTGACCGGCCCGGCAGCAGTGTTGTATCCAACGCCTCTTCGGATGGGATAGCGGAGGACCGCCACCAGCTCGTCAGTGTCGCTGAACTCCTCCTCCACTGAAACAGTGTCGTCTGTGAACTGGACGACATACACTCTTCGATGCTTATCGATAGAGACCTCCAGCTTGACAGGTGTGACCGTTCTCTCCAGCTGGCCGAGCTCGAGAAGATACCGGTCCACAACCTGACCCGGCTTGCTGTGAGGTGTTGGCGGGATGAGCAGACTCTGGGCGATATCGGGGACCGTGAAGGGATCAGTGAGTCGAAGCCAGGGAATGGTCCGCTGGTTCTTGTCGGGGTATCCGTGGGTGAGGAGATACGGCCACCACTCGTCATCCTCACTGGGCAGCCATAGCACCCGGTGCTCAGCCACATCCGAAAGCATGATGGTCGTCCGTTCCTCTGAGCTCAGAGCACTCCTTGAGTACTCCCTCAGTGAGCCTGGATGCATATCACATCGATACCACGTCGGTCGGAGAGACGCATCGGCCCCGGTGGTGACCAGGCCTGAGACCATCTCACCCCGCTGGTCAGGAAACACCAGGAGGGCCTTGCTGACATCTCCCTCCTCCCACCAGATGACTTGGCCAGTGGATGCCTGTGAGAGGGAGGTCTCCGGGATGCTTCGGTCAGATAGAGTCCGTGCGCGGGACCGAAGGCTCCGGTAGATGGAATAGAGGTCATACTTCGATTTGAAGGCACTGTCCTTGGACCGTAGTCCCATCTGGTAGAGCGTCCACTCAGCCACTGCTGCCCACAGCGTCTCGTAGTGACAAGAGTTCTCCTCCTGCGCAGCCGCGCAGCCCATGAGGAACAGGTTGTTTCCGTAGAGAAGAAGAGCATCCGGAATCTCTTTTGTGATGGTCTCCAGATGTTTCCTGTTGTCAGAGTTCAGGAGGTCGATAAGCTGCTCCCGTCCGGGTCGGAGACTCTCCCAGACCAGAGATAGGGATGTTTCTGAGAGGATGATATCTCGCACCAAGGACAGGGTATCAAGGTAAGAACTAGAATCTCCAGTGTCTTCAGAGTCTGAGAGGACATCCTGACAGAGGTTGGCAATCTCCTCGCAGACACCCTTGAGTGTCTTGCCTAGGGGTTGTACTACCAAGTATCTTGCAGTTGCCAGAAGACGCCTGAGTTCCCATCTCAGTGTGCTATAGCTGTCAAGAGTCACAGCACTCAACTCAGAAGGAACTGGCGGGCAGCAGAGGCTACGAGGCCGGGCAGGTATTTCAGGCCGGGGTGTGGGATCCCGTTCATAGTACCACCTTCGCGTAATCTTCCCAG
>CAYYQL010000038.1:0-23087 GCA_964473825.1 uncultured archaeon | reverse complement strand
CTCGAGATAGTTGATGGTCGGCTCGCACAATTTGTGGCTCAAGATTTACAGCATATGTTGGAATGAGCTGTCCAGAAGAAGAACTGGTGGCCGGATGGCGGTTCTGAAGGACTACTTCCCTACTTCCTTGATTACGACCCGCCTCACTCCATCAAGTTCTCCAAGTGAGTCCCTCAGTTCGTCCAGTGAAAGAGTCAGCTGTTCAGGTGAGAAATAGCATTCATAGAAGCAGCGAGTTCCTCGCAAGCAGACTCCAGTGGAGAATAGCAAATCAATCAGGCCTGACTTCTTGAAAATTTGTGAGAGTCGGGTCAGGAAGTCATTCGTGAGTTTTCCGATCTCAAGAGAAAGGTAACTCACTTCTGAGGCATCCAACGGGAAGATTTTGATTAGACGGTCCTTGTGTACAAGCACCATAAGCCCTCGGTCTGTTCCAAGTGCCTCCTTGAATGAACTCGGAAAAGTAACACTGTCACTCTCATCAAAAGCTAGGACTCGACCGGCTGTGGCTCCTTCGTACTCGGACATATTGAATATTCACCTGCTTGGTTTTCCCCATATCCAGTTGCAGCAAGACTGGCCTTGTAGTCCTCTTATTGCGACTCATATAAATAAAGCTCTTCTGTTTATCTTCTTGCTTGGCACACGATTTCAGCTGTTTTCTTGAGGTAGACTGCAAGAAATAGGGGCTTATGAGAGCATATCAGGAACAGGCTGTTTGAGACACATGCCTTCAAAGCGAACACAGATGAAAAAGTTTCGTCAGGTTTCTGAACTGAGAGTCCAGTATCTCTGCGAGTATCGACTTTATCTTCGACAGAAGTTCGGATCCCCTAAGAGCCAAGCACAGAGAGTTGGCACTCATCTCCACAGGACGGATCGAGCCTCAGCAGAACACCGCGTCATCGATGACGAGGTAATCTTTGTCTTTATTGCCATCTTGACGGTGATAGCTGGCATTCTCTGGGTGATGGTGGGATTACTTTGAGCGAAATATCAAGCATGATTCTTCTTGCATTCTTCATCATTGGAGCATTCTTGCTCTCTATGATAAGGGCTAACGGCGGGGCGTCAAGGATTCGGAATGTTATAGCGACTGCATCACAATCCCCCATACCATTACGTGAATTCCTTGAACAAGACCTTGACGGAAGTCGCAAGCGATGGCTCTTCAGAGAACAAAGTGTCATTTCGTTGACTCATAGATACACAGGAAGATTCGACGCTGCGGTCTTGGGGTTCAATCAAGTGGGAATTCTTGAGGCTGTCATTGAAAGGAAATACCCGACCAGATTTCTGCCACGAGAACCACGGAAAGAGGATTTCTTCCAAGCAAGTCTCTATGCTCTTGCTCTCCAAGACTCGGGTGTTTCGTGCAGCACCACCAAACTGGTCACGATCTACTGCCTTCAAGAGCATGCGAGAGCCTGCCAGAAGAAAAATGTCGCCAACTGCGTTAGATGCAAGAATGCCTCGGTTATGGTTGAGAGATTCAGACCATCACGGACGATTTCGCAATTGCGGAAGATGGATGACTACTGGTTTCGTAACAAGGCACCCGAGCCTAATCCAAATAGGAGCGTCTGCATAATCTGTCCCTTCAGTCGGGACGGCAGATGCCAGTACTCGATCATCTAGTAAATCGTATAGAACATACCATGAACCGAATTAGATGCAAAAGAGTAATCTTGGTCAAAGCACACGTGACAGTCATGCAAGAACTCAGGAGTTTCCTTGGCAAGGTCATGAATGCGAAGCGCGAGCTGAAGGAAGTATACTATACAACCCGCAATCGAGCCAAGAAGGATGACGCAAAAGAGGCTGTTGCAGCGCTGATTGGAGTCCAGCGACTGGTTGAAGACCTGATTGAAACCTGGAGGAAAGATGGGACCGCAAAAAGAATTCTGTCCGACCGAAAAGCTGAGGTCAGCCTGAGGAAGTGGGCAATGGGTCTACCCAGAAGGGTTGAAGACTACAAATCAAAAACGAGGAAGCTGGACCATGATAAGCTTCACAGATTCCAGGAAGCTCTGATGAGATACGTGGAGGATATCTCCGACCATCTTGCTGCGTGGATTGAGGACATTGTGAATCTGAGCGAGCTACCAAGACCCCCAAGAGAGTAGTATTTCTTCATTACCACCGAAGTCGAGCAGCAATGCCCCCAAGCGACTCGAGCTGGGCACCTGACTCGGTTTGGTTTGAAAAGACCATAATCTCCGTGCCGTAGTTTTCCACTTCTTGAACCAGCTCATCCAGCAGCTCATGCCCCTCCAAGACCATTACCGTGTCAATTCTGCCCTGTTCAAGAGCCTGCATAACTTCCTTCTTCCCATATGTCACGGTGTTCATACCTTTCATCAGGTCTTCCATGAAAGAATCCCATTCTTTGCGCTCAGCATATATCTCGCTCTCACGCATTATCCGCGAAGCCTCTTTGACTGCTTGATACAGTCCAGTCTCATCGATCATACCTACGGAGATTATTGCATCTGCTACCTTCTCTCTGAGGCGATAGTCGAGACCACCCTTTTCAAGAAACTCTTGGGCACGAATCGTGTTTCCACCGAGTATTATAGCGTCGACTTGGTCGAGCTTGTCGATAAGCAGCTCCTGAAGCAGTTCTGCTACATATTTGAAGAAGTCTTGCATCTTCTCATCGCGAATGCGGTCATATCGACGAGCACTCTGCCCTCCCGCGCGCGTCTTCCCGATGATATAGAAATCCTCATCTCGTACTAGTTCTATGTGCTTACCGCGCAGATAGCCGATTGTAACCTTACCACCCTCAATAAGGACGATGACAGAGAGGCTCTTTGGTTCCACCATGCTCTCGAGTTCTTCAGTCACGAATTCACGGCCACAAATATAGACAAATTGAGAAATAGGGGCGGGAGGCACAACAATGTCACGGATTTCTTCCTGAGTACCGCCTTCTTCCTGAATCCCGAAGAAGAATGCAATTCCATTTTCAGGCAGCTCGGGAATCTTTGTGAGTTCGCTCAATATCGCAGTGAGGTTGTCAGAAACATTCTTTCGGTTTGCCTTGCTTTTGATATTCTCCGCACCGGCCAGCTCAGCCTTGACGAAGTTGATAACATCAGTCAAGTTCTTGTCAGGGGGAACGTACAGAGTGGTAAATGAGCTATGACGACCCTTCAGCTCTTTTAGTTCTGCTATCTTCCGCTTTAGCTTCAATCGCTTCAGGTCCAATCTTCTCGCCTCTGTGCTGTCAAACGTTGAACTTCATCAGAACAAGTCTGCCAAGGGCAACTGCCTGAAACAGACCAACTGCGCACAGTATTTTAACATTGCGACATGCCACTCTATCGTTCCACCAATACTGTGTCTTGCCCGATGAGGGGGTGAGAATACCGTGCATTATGCTGTCGCTTATCAAAAAAGGGGAGGCATGACTTCAGTCGAAGAGCAGAAAAGGTGTCCTAAGTCCTGATCGATACGACAGATTAAAAAGGAACATCCAGTCCTGAAACGTCTACAGGTGAACGGTGGAATGTACTACCAATTTCTTCCAGCCCGGTAAGGGACTACTTCTCACGTGGACTGTGTTCATACCAGGTACGTATCCCCGATCAACCGACACAACAAGGGGTTTTGGAACATATTGACTGACGACATCCAGTTGACAGAAGGAGAGAGAAGAGTTGTCTCAGAGCTTCTAAAGATAGACGATAGGGCCCATGCTGAGCTGTTGGCGAGGAGGATGAATGACAGGAGAGAAAGAGTCGTTTCAATCCTGAATTCTTTGGCCGAGAAGTCACTCGTTAACTTGGAGATTCAAGAGGTCGAGTCCTACGGGCTGACCGAAGAGGGACTTGAGTACGCGACTGACGGGTTGCCGGAGATTCGACTTTTCGAAGCGGTGAAAAATGCTGGAGGAACCGCAGATATGGATGCAGCTGTCTCGGCCGCTGGCCTGAGCGCGAAGACCAAGGGGATTGCAATCAGTTGGTGCCGGAAGAACGATTGGCTGAGCATAACGAAGAAAGATGGACAGTCAGTGTTTGAAGTGTTGAAGGAGGACATGGCTTCCTCAGTTCAGGAGCTGCTCAATCTCCTCAGCAGTGGAGTAACTGAGATTGAGAAGGGGCTTCTAGAAGGGCTTCGACAGGCCCAAGAAAGAACCCTTGTTCAAACCAGCATACAGAAGGTATTCGTTGCCTCTCTGGCCATTGACAAATCTAAAGCTGAAACACTGATCGGTATAGAAGGGGAAGACATACTCAATCTGACTCCAAGGATGCTTGCATCATGTGACTGGCATGGCAAGAGCTTCAAACCTTACAACATGGAGATCATTCCACCCTCGGCCAATGCAGGCAGGAAGCATCCCTATGCAGAATTCATCGACTGGCTGAAGGAGGAGCTAATCGGTCTTGGATTCACAGAATGGTGGGGGCCTTATGTTGAAACAGAATTCTGGAACAATGATGTGCTATTCGTGCCTCAAGACCACGTAGCCCGAGAAGTCCAGGATCAGTTCCGCGTAGATGAGCCTTATGACCATGGAACTATACCTGACGAAAAACACTTCGAACAGGTCAAAATGGTTCATGAAGATGGAGGAAACACAGGTTCTAAGGGGTGGCAGGCCGAATTCAGCAGAGAGATTGCCACAAGGCTCTGCCTGAGATCCCACACAACGCCTGTTTCGGCCAGGTACTTAGCCGCACATTCCGAACCTCCACATAAGATGTTCATAATTGAACGTAACTTCAGGTCTGAAACCCTCAGTGCCACGCATGGCCAAGAGTTCGACCAGTGCGAAGGGATCATATGGGACGAGGGACTGACGCTGAGGGACCTGATGGGCTATATCCGAGAGATATGCAGGAGCGTGGGGATTAAGAAACTGAAGTTCAAACCCGGTCAGTTTCCATTCACAGAGCCAAGCGTCGAAGGCTATGCTAAACATGAAAAGCTTGGTTGGATCGAGGTGGCACCTGGAGGCATATTCAGACCAGAGGTCACCCATCCATTGGGAATAAGAGAAACTGTGTTGGCATGGGGGCTGGGAGCAAGCCGAATGTACATGGCGGCCATGGATATTGATGATATTAGGAATGTGTTCAGTCGAGACCTGACATGGATACGAAGGAAGTATTTCACGAGGTGAATCGATATGATTGTAACATGTATGATTGAGAGTCTCCTGAAGCTCATAGGCCATAAGATGACAGAAGAGCAGCTCGAGAATAAGCTGTTCCTCCTCAAATCCGAAGTTGAAGGTTTCGGCGACGGAACGATAGACATAGAGGTGAACCCTGACAGGCAGGACATGCTTTCCACCGAGGGGATTGCACGGGCATTACGGGCATTCCTTGATATCAGCCCTGGTCTGCCCAGGTTCCCGGTCAAGGAATCAGGAAAGAAAATAGTGGTTGAGAGAGGACTAGAAAAGATCAGGAAGTACATTGCCTGCGGCATAGTGAAAGGCGTAGAGACAAGTGACCAGCTCATCAAAGAATACATGCGTCTTCAAGAGATGTTGACATCAACTCATGGTCGGAATCGAAACAAGGCGAGTATTGGACTCTATGTACACGACGAGCTTGACTTCCCTGTATATTACGGAACGGAGGACCCTGAAAAGATCAAGTTTGTCCCACTAGGTTATGATGAGCCGATGGACGGCCCAACAATACTGAAAAAGCATGAGAAGGGAATCGAATTTGGGCATGTCATCTCTGACTTCGAGAGGTGGCCACTGTTAGCGGATAATGCAGGTAAGATTCTAAGCCTCCCCCCGATTATCAACAGCAACGACCTTGGAAAGATCTCCGAAGACACAAAGAACATCTTCGTCGAGGTGACAGGAACTCACCTACCCACGGTAGAGCAGTGCCTCAATATCATGACTACTTCTCTAGCCGAACGTGGGGGAAAGATAGAATCTGTGGAGATTCTATATCCTGATGGAACTACTATGCAAACACCAGTCCTTGAGCCCCGGAATATGGAAGTTGACGTGCAGCGGATCAGACAGCTACTAGGACTTGACCTGACGTATAAGGAAATCAGAGAGAGTCTGAGAAGAATGTGCTATGGTGCAGAAGTGAAGAAGGGAACAGCGAAAGTCAAGGTTCCTGCATTTAGAGTGGACGTTCTACACCCTGTTGACATCATCGAAGATGTTGCCATAGGATACGGCTTTGATAACATAGACCCAACACTGCCGGAGACCATGACCATTGGAGGCTTGCGTACGATGACCCGGTTGAAGAACAAAGTCCGAGATCTAATGGTGGGCGCGGGTTACCAAGAGGTCATGAGCTATGTTATGACATCGCCAGAAGCCCTCAATCTGAAGATGGAAAGACATGCACCCTACGTGAGTACAGCAAATCCGAAGAGTAGAGACTTCTCGGTTCTTAGAAACTCGCTACTCCCTGTCATTCTGGATTTCGCAGCAAGAAACCAACACGCAGACTATCCTCAGAAGGTGTTTGAGGTGGGAGACATTGTGCTGCCTGACCAACATGCAGAGACCAGAACACGTCAGCTCACTGCACTCTGTGCAATGACTACGAACAACAGAGTTGATGTGACCGAATTGCTTCGCGAGTTGACATTCGTTCTTAGGGGAATGGGACTCAAAGGACGCTTCAGATTTGCATCATGTAGAGATCCCTCTTTCATCACTGGACGTTCCGCCAGAATACTGATAGATCAGGAAGATGTGGGCATTGTGGGAGAAATCAATCCGATAGTCTTAACGAATTTCGAGATAGGAAACCCCGTCGTAGCCTTCGAGATGAATCTACCTCAGGATGGGGCATGGTAACCCGCAATTGGTGAGCCCAACGTGTGGCGGTAGAAACTGCGAAGAAAACATATAAGATAGTCATCCTTTTCGAATATGGGTAAGCGGAGATAACGAGCCAACCAGCAGAGGTGCAAACGGATGACATCAGGGAATTCCAGCTCTACCAGCAGAAGCCCCACTGAGGATGGTGGAAGTTTCGATGGATTCAAGTTCCGAGTTGTACTTCTAGGTGATGCAAGGGTCGGCAAGACCTCCGTCTTAAGACGTTTCACTGAGAATGTCTTCGATGAAGAGTATAAACAGACCATAGGCACAACCTTTGCCAGCAGAGATGTATCCGTCACATCAGAAGATGGAGAAACCAGAAATGTGCGTCTTGTAATCTGGGACATGGCAGGGCAAGAAACATACAGAGAACTCCGAAGACAGTTCATGAAGGGAGCCGCAGGCGCGATTATTGTCTATGATGTCACCAGGCCTGAAACATTCATGGCCATGAACAACTGGTTTGAGTCATTCAGAGAGACTTGTCCAGATGCAGAAGTAGTATTGGCAGCCAACAAGATAGATCTTAAGGATGAGAGGATGGTACCAATTGAACCAGGACACATGCTAAGAAACTGGTTCCAAGCACCCTATTACGAAACATCAGCTAAGACTGGAACGGCCGTGGCAGATGTGTTTCAAGCGATAGGCACTTTGATTCTGGAGAAGAAGTTAGAAGAGCAACGTGATACTGAGATGTAGCCGCGGTAGTTCTACGGACAGGAGCACATAGACGATGCAAGTGAGAGAGTTCATGACATCAATTCTGGTGACTTCAGATATATCGATGCATGTGTCGGATGCTGCCAAGCTCATGGCTGCTGAAGACATCGGCAGTCTCGTTATCACCAAGGGAGATACCATGGTGGGCATTGTGACCCAGAGAGATCTCATCTCTGCACAACTACTCTCTCCGGAAGCCTACGAGGGGCTCAGACTGGGTGACATCATGACAACTGAAGTAGTCAGCATATCCCCCAGCGCAGACCTCTGGCAGGCCATCGCCCTTATGGATAGAACAGGGAAGAAACACATCCCTGTTGTAGATGGTAATCAGACGATAGGAATGGTCACTACAACAGACTTGATCCGTGTACTTGCAACTATGAAGATGATTGCAGGGGGAGCCTCTGAAGACTAGGCAGGTCTATACTTCGAAATCTCTTCACGCAAGTCCTTTTTCAATTTCAGGATGTCACGTGCCTGCAGCTCGTGCCTCTTTGAATATGCCTTTACAACACCAGCCCACTTGTCGATTTTCACCATGATTGGGTCGCTCGGTACGATACTCATGATGTTGGACTTGGCCTCATTCATGGTCTCCAGAACGTCCCCCGCGACACATCCCATCTTGAGCGAATCCAAGATCACCTGGAGCTGATCAGCAATCTTCATTGCACGGTCAGGAGCAAGAGTCGCGTCAGAGGCCACGGGAGTTGTTTCTCCCTGAACTTCTGCTACTCGTGGTGCTGCAACCGCCGTAGGAGCTGACTTCAGTGCCACAATCAAGTCTTCTTTCATGTCTTCGATGCTTTCGATGATGAACTTGCCCAACTCATCAATCTCGGACTTGACTATCTCGTTTACTTCGTCCCGTGATACGCCCGACTGTGAAGCCCCCATTGCAGAGATAGCAGAAATCAGCTCCTCTTTCACAGACTGAACTTCAGCAGTCAACTTCTGAGTCGCTTCTCCGGCGGTGGTATCTGCAGGCTGAGACGACATCTGCTGCATCCGATTGATGATTTCCTCCTTCGAGACCCGAACCTCCGACTTGATCTCGTTGAGTGTCGAGAGAATCGTAATCATGCGTTTCAGGGTATCACCAAGAGAGTCTATGCTCTTCTCGATCTCATTCAGTTTGTTCAGAAACTGCTCTGCCATAGGACTTCACCTGCTATAATCGTCATATCAGACATACACACCTAGTAGAAAAAAGCTTTGAGGGTGTCTATTGCGTGCTTCAAGAAGGTGACATCCGAACCGGACGCTCTTGGAGCACTTCCTTAGAGGTGTGCCGGTGAACATAGACAGTATTCACCTTGAAACATTGATGGGAGGACATTCCCAGAATCATTAAATGGACAGATGGTTTCTTTCGAGGCAGTGTACCAGAGGTCGTTATCAAGATGTCCACAAAAGAGATATCGCACATGTTCAAGCTTGTTGCCCTAGGAGATGGGGCTGTTGGCAAGACAAGCTGTATCAAGCGATACACGGAGGACAGCTTCAGCGAACGCTACATCATGACCATTGGTACGACATTCGCGCTAAAGACAGTGAATCTGGAAATGCCCGATGGCGGCGATATCACAGCTCGTGTTGTGCTCTGGGACCTCGCTGGCCAGCCCACCTATAATGAGCTCAGAAGACGATACATGGCCGGCGCATCGATGGCGATAATCGTATACGACGTAACGCGTCCTCAGACCTTCCTGGACATAGGTGAGTGGTTCACCAAGTTTATTGCAGTCTGCCCTAATGCCGTTGTAACGGTTGTCGCAAACAAGATAGACCGTCCGGATAGACTTGTGCCTCCTGAGGCCGGAGAGATGGTCAAGAAATGGCTGGATGTCATGCACTATGAAACATCAGCCAAGACTGGTGAGAACGTTAACGACTTGTTTACAGACCTTGTACAGAGGGCGATTGAAAAACAGAAACAGGCACGTCAATCCGGGAAGAAGCAGACAGGATCGATAACACCCGGAAAACCATCCAAAATGACCTAGCTTAAAGGACAAACGGATTGATTGCAATGCCAGAAAGGGCCCAGTTAATCAGAGGTGTGTTCGGACATTTGGCCCTCTTTGCCATCAACTTCTGCGTTCTTGTTAGTGTTGTTGACAGCTTTCAAATCTTCCAAGAGGACTTGCCGATACTCAATGCTTTGATCTTGGGCTATATGCTTGTGCATACTTTAGTACTCCTATCAGTGCAACTAGGAGTACAGATACTCGAACTACTACGGGTTCGGAAACCAACATTTCTTCCGAGCTACTACTTCCAGTTCGATGATGATGAAACAATACCGGTCTCACTTCTTGACCCAACCAAGAGTCGTCTAGCACTCATTGTTCTGCTTCTAGTCATAAGCGGCGGTCCAGTATTCTACCCCATATTTGCAGTCTATGGGTTCCTTTTGATCTATGCCCACCTCGTTGTTATCGCACTTGACCCATCAACGATTGTTGGATACTTCGAGCTCTTTCTCAACTGGATGCCTCCAATCCTGCTTCTGATAGTACTGATAGTCATCCTGTCAATAGTGATAATTGAGTTCAAACACATCTAGCCTTGAAACCATTTCTCATCCAAGACCAAGGTCTCTTCTCGCTTAGGTCCAAATGAGAGCAGTTTCACTTCTGACTTGGTGAATCTCTCGATCAGCTCTACATACTCTGGGAGATTGGCTGGCAGAGAATCAGGCCCGCATTCCAAGACCTTGGTCCAGTCCCCTTCGTCGGGAGCAGCCCACCCTTTCACTTCTTCATAGATGGGTTCTACTAATTCGTAGTCGTCTGCATGTGCAGGAATGGATGAGGTCTCGGAACCGTTCAATTCGTAGCCTGTGCAGACTTTAAGCTTTGAGAGGCCAGAAAGCACGTCTATCTTGGTGATTGCAAGATGGCGTGCGTCATTCAGCGCTACTGCATATCGTAGGGCAACCAAGTCAAGCCAGCCGCACCGCCTTGGTCTGCCTGTGACTGTACCGAATTCGTTCCCTCGTGCTTGGATAGTCTTACCAACACTGTCGTGTAATTCAGTGGGAAAGGGGCCGGTTCCCACCCTCGTAACATATGCCTTCGTGACTCCAAGAACAGAACCAACTTGAGATACGGGAACTCCAGTTCCTGTTGAAACACCCCCAACGCTGCAGTTGGAAGATGTCACAAATGGGTAGGTTCCGTGATCTATGTCTAGCATGGCTCCCTGAGCGCCCTCGAAAAGCATACGTTCGCCTCTCTGTATCGCCGCTCTCAGGTACTCACCGGTGTCGCCAATATGCGGTTCAAGAGATCGCACAAGTGTATAGCACAGCTCATACTCATTTTTGAGCTCGTCTGTCGGCTCGATGCCGAAGAGAGCAGCGACCTTCGCCGATGTCATTTCTCGAAATCTGTCAACTGACTCCGCGGATTCGGTCAAGAAATCGGCAACTCTCAGACCGACTCTGTCTATCTTGTTCGAATATGTTGGACCAATGCCTCTCTTCGTTGTACCAATCTGGGTTTCCCCCTTCTCGATCTCCTGAAGCTCGTCAATCTTGACATGGTAAGGAGTGGTTATGTGCGCCCTGTTACTCAATAGGAGATCAACAGTGATACCTGCGTTCTTGAGGTCAGATATCTCATCTACCAACGTGCGCGGGTCCACAACCACACCATTTCCGATGACAACTCTCTTTCCCCGTACAGCACCGGTTGGAATCAACCTGAGTCGGTATGTGTTATCTCCAATCTTGACAGTATGGCCTGCATTATTCCCCCCTTGGAATCTAACAATGATGTCAAATCCTGCGGACAGATAGTCCACAATCTTCCCTTTTCCTTCATCACCCCATTGGAGACCGAGGATAACGAGATTAGCCATACTCAACCGATTTGGCCCGGACCTAAAAGCCTTGATAACACTTGTGCAGGAGTCAGGTTAACTGTCAGCTATCTCTCACCCAAGAGAGGACATACATCGATCAAGATGGGAGAGAAGGAGGCAATCTAAGAAGTCGGATTTATATCTACGGCAACTACTGCACTCGTGACTAAAATTGAAGCATCCAGATGTCGTTGTTGTTGGAGCAGGCTCTGCAGGTTGCGTCACAGCTCGTAGGTGTTGTGAGATGGGTCTTAGAACACTCATGCTTGACAGAAAACCACGAGAGCAAGTTGGATCAAAGGTCTGTGGAGATGAGATAAGCAAATCCCATTTTGAGGCCACAGGTATCGACTATCCAGGCGGAGATGAGATATCCACGGTGATAGCAGGGGCAGATGTATATCCCCCCAGTCTGTCTAATGAACTGCGGGTTCGGGGATGGAAGGACTTCGACGGATGGACAGTTGACAGATGGAAGTTTGGCCAAAGATTGCTTCAAGAGGCAATACTAGCCGGAGTATACTTCTATCCTGATTGCCATGTCAAAGAACCAATACTGAGATCTGAACAAGTGGTGGGGATTGCATACCGAGACCTGAACACAAGAGAAGACCACAGAGTGTATTCGAAGCTTGTAGTTGATGCAAGTGGCTTTGCTGGGGTCCTCCGCAACAAGATTGACCATCCGTACATAGAGAAGGAGATAGACAAAGAGGATGTAGCCCTCTGTTACAGGGAGATACTGAAGCTGAGTGGACCTCTTCGAGAGCCAGAAGTTGCGCGAGTATTCCTCGGAGGGAGCATTGCGCCCGGAGGTTATGCTTGGATGTTTCCCAAGGGCGTCGAGCAAGTCAACGTCGGTGTTGGAGTTTGTGGAGGCAAGGGAAGGGGTTCACCCAAGTCCCATTTCTTGGAATTCAAGAAGGAATATCCGTTGTTTAACGAAAGTGAAGTGTTGGAGAGTTCCGGTGGAGCAGTTCCCGTGAGACGCCCGATGATGAGTCTTGTCGGTGATGGCGTAGCGTTCGTCGGCGACGCGGCGCTGCAGACCAACCCCATTCATGGAGGCGGCATTGGAGCTGGGATGAGAGCCGGGACCATACTGGGAGAAGTAGCGAAAGAGGCGATTGCAGGAAGAAAACCAACTGCAAAAGGACTCTGGACGTACAATACAAGGTATCTCTCTGACTTTGGAAGTAGGTTGGCATCGCTAGAGATATTCAGAAGGCTTTTACAGCAAGTTTCGGATGAAGAGATGGATTTCGGCTTTGAGAAGCGTCTACTTGAGGCTGAAGACTTGATGAACGCCAACAGGGGAGAAGGATTCTCAATGGGTCTATCGGAGAAACTCAAACGATTCAGAAGGGGAATGAAGAACATCCGACTTCTCATAAAGATTCAGAGAGCAGCAAGCCTCATGAAGAAAATAGGGATTCTTTACGAGAACTACCCATTAAGGCCAGACGGACTTGAGAAATGGAATGAGCAAGTCTTAGGTATAATTGAGCAGGCAGACTTCTCATAGCCAGGGACAAGACCCGCCCCTCATCTGAGGCGGATCCAGTTACACATCGCCAATTCCATTCTTTGTGATTGTAAAGACTGCTTCTCCTTCGGGAAGGTTTGGTGAGTCCACTAATCTGCAGATGCGCCTCTCACCCTTTGATTTTCTGAGATAGCACCTTGTCTGGGGTACATGCGCGAGAACATGGCCACCGACAGGTGCAGTTGGATCCCCAAAGAAAGCGTCGGGTCGCGACATGACCTGATTGGTGATGTAGACAGCCATATTGTTGACTTCGGCACCCCGTTGTAGATGGTGTAGGTGTTTGTTGAGTTTCTGTTGTCGAGCTGCAAGGGTTCCTCGGCCGGTGTACTCAGCACGGAAGTGACTGGTCACCGAGTCAAGAACTAGGAGTTTGGCATTCTTCTCTGGAGCCATTTCCATGGCTTGGTCGCACAGGAGTATCTGATGATCAGAGTTGTACGCGCGGGCCCAGACAACATTCTTCAGGACCTTTTCCGGATCGAGTCCGAGGGGCTCTGCCATATCCACAAGACGTTCAGGGCGAAAAGTGCCTTCTGTGTCGACATAGATTGCAGTGGCGCCCAGTCCGCCCTCACCCGGGGGCATTTGTACATTTATCGCCAGCTGATGGGCCATCTGTGTCTTGCCCGAACGAAACGAACCATACATCTCAGTTATGCTTTGTGTTTCCACCCCACCACCAAAGAGCTCATCGATGGCTTTTGAGCCGGTCGTGATTCTCCCTGCGTTGTGTCTGCGCTCCAGCAGAAGGTCTGCTGTTTCAAAGCCGATATCAAGCATCTCCCGAGCAGCCTTGATAATCTTCGTTGCAGTGGTTTCGCCAATTGAACCCGCGGCAGCTAACTCACTGGGAGAGGCTACGGCTATAGCCTCAACACTCTTGTACCCTGCCTCAGCCAACCGCTTGCTGATTGCCGGACCTACTCCGGGCAGATCCTGAACTTCGATATCCTCTTCATCCTCTTCGAAGTCCTCTTCCTCTTCCTCGAATTCTTCATAGTCTACATCTTCATTATCGTCGGGTGAAATTTTTCTGACCTCCCTCAGTCTTGAGTTGACGTGTCCATCTCTCATGAAGCACGTTATTAGTGTTGAGTTACTCTGTATCTTATAAAAATGGCACTAGTGGTTCCACCGAGTGAGAGATAGTTATAGTTATGGTCTCATAGACGCAACACGAACTGCACCCTTGCATGCATAGCATCAGCGAATCAGAAAAGCGTATCAGTTCTTCGCCAGTGTCACAAGGATATACTCCTCTTGAGGAGCGATCCTGATAGACCCGATATTAGTTGCAATCTGGATGAACTGCATTGCAGCACCTTCGCTTACCTGGCATATGATCTCCTTAGTCTTGCCAATAAGCGAACTCAGAAGCGCCGAGATTTCTTCAGCGCGCTCCATAGACACTCCCCACGTGTTGATTGGGAAGCCTTCAGGACTAATGAAGAGGGCAGCGTATACATCAGGAAATTTAGTCGTAATGCTCTGTATTATCTGTTCGAACATCTCGCGCTTTGGCATTGCTGGCATTTTGGAGCACATCCGTAAGGGTTCACGAAAACTGTTGTCTGCTAGGAGTAATTTCAGTGAATAAAGGTTTTCCCTGTCTTTCTACATGAAGAACACCTAACAGCTGGAGCAATTCAAATACCAAACACTTCAAAAAGACAGAGCAGAAGCCCTTCATGACTGAGGAATGAGTTATGCTATTCGGGGATCAAGTCTTGAAACTGAAAGGCCGAAAGGTCAGTCTAGCAAGAGTGATCTCACGCTTGACAGCTGCGCCCCTGTTCAACCTCTATATCGCACTCCTGATTGCGCTCACTTCGCCCATTGGACTAGGCCCGGTCCTCGGGCCTATTGAGCTGGTGTTCATATGTGCCCTGACCATGGTGATATTGCCTATTAGTCCGATTCTCATCAATGCTTGGAGAGGGCATGTTGACCTCGATGTATCCCGGCGGGAACACAGAGGACGATACTTCTTATTCTCAATCGCCTGCTATGCGTTGGCCTACATATTATACTCACTGACACAATGCACAGTGATGGCCATACTGGCTGCTGCGTACGTCTTTGTCACCTCCGGTGTAACGATGACCAATCATTATACGAAGGTCTCCGTCCATGCCGCGGGGGTTTCAGGACCGGGGACTGCTCTTATCTGGATGTACGGTGTCGTGGCGCTACTTGTCGTTCCCATTTGGTTTCTTGTGGTATGGTCGCGGATGACTCTGAAACAACACTCCCTAGAACAAGGACTCTTGGGGCTCCTCATTGGAATTGTGATAACTCTGGCAGTATACGCGACTCTATACGCCCCGGCATGAGATACGAGTAACTCTTATGAAATGACTAGAGCGAGATAAATGGTGGACTGATCTTTACATTCACAAATGAGGTATGGGTTTCTTCGATTTGTAAGGAAAGACCAAGTTACCTTATCTATTCCAGTCCAGAATAATTTGGCGGATACATATGGTGGCCGATATCAACTTCTGTCCAGAATGTGGAGCTCGCGTGGGAAAAGGGTCGACCCATTGCATGACATGTGGTACGAGACTCGGGCCACAAGAGGAGGCTAAAGAGGAATCACCCAAAGAAGGAGGGGATACCACTCAGCTTAATCCCGAACTCGAGGCCCTGAAATCAAAGATGACTAACATGCTTGCAGATGGCGACAGTCTGGAGGTTACAAGAGAGGAGGGTGATGAGTTAGATATCTTGCCGCCTCTTGAGGAGTCAGACCTAGAACCTCTCACAGAAGAGCCGGAGGAGTTGCATGACGAAGGAACCGATCAGGAGGTAACGGACATGGCACTCAGCTGGGAAGTAGATGATATCCGTTCGGATGAAGATGAATCAGCGAAGAGCATGGATGAAGAAAGCCTGACATGGGAGGCTCCAGAAGACAGGGTCATAACACCAGATGATGTGAAAGTAGGAAACCCCTTCATCGAGGTTGAACCTCCGGATATAGTGGAGGATGGCCGGTGTGAAGAATCGTCAATGAGCGAAGCACGCGATCATCTGTTCCCCCATGGAGAATGCGAGGACCCCACTGACACGGTTGCACATCTGTTTCCCAGTGGAAGAGGGGTAACTTCGAAGGAGTTCATCGATGTAATAGTCGGCAAACCCGAGAGGATAGGAATCGACGAACCGATGAAGGAATTGAAGACTCCAAGCTGTCCGAGTTGCGGAGCAGCAATCACCGGAGACGGATTCGATTATCCGGACTACGTGTTTGAAGCCATGGGAAAGGCGCGAATTGAGCACGGAGAAGAGCTACTCGAAGCAAATGAACATGAGAAAGCTATAGAGTCCTTTGAAATGGCAAAGAAGCTATTTGAAAGAGCCAACTACGAGAAAGCGGTTGATGATGCTCGCAAGAAAATAGATGACGGATATGAGGCCATGGCGGAATTCCACTATGACCAGGCAGAAGAGCACAAGAAAGAAGACGAGTTCGAATGGGCTATTGTGCAATACAAGAAGGCAAGAGAGATTTACATGTTCACCACAAATGCCAAGATGCGTGGAAAGTGTGCTGAGAAGGTCCGCGAATGCTATTCGGATTGGGGGAAGCTCATCGAGTCAGAGGGAGACGACTTGGTTAAGAAGGGAATGTCACGTGATGCTCTTGCGTTATATCAAGAGGCCGCAGAGAAGTTCCGACTGGGCGATGACCAGAAGAGGCTAAGAGGCCTTGAGAAAAAGATACGAAAAGCTTAGCCATCTCTAGTCCTGCACCCATTCACTCCAGTCAGCCGGACGAAATCCTGTCAGTCGCAGGATGTTTCCGCTAAAGATCAGGTCTACATCATCGGATGAATAGCACATTTGAGAGCAGATAGCCTTCACTGCATTGAACTGCTCCTCTAGGATGTTGTAACGGAAGCCACGCGGAAAGAATGAAGAGTCTGTCCCGAAGACTACCCGACAAGATGCACCAGCTTTCAGAGCTCGCTCGAATACTTTGGTGATTGTCAAATCAATTGGCTGATAGTCCATCCAGCTATTGCTACCGCTCGTGTCCATGACGACATTTGGTACTTGGTACATGAGCATAAGTGCTTCTCGAAAGAAACCGGCTCCAAAGTGAGCAACCATGAAGTTGAGATCAGGGAAGTCCTGAGCTGGCTTTTGGATATCCAACGGATTGCCAAAGCGTAGATTCGCTTTGGAACCGATCGTAATTCCGAAGTGGAGTATAACTAGCAATTCCTGACGCAATGCCTCTTCGTAGATCGGATAGACTCTTTCGTCGTAGACAGGGAAGTCCCATGTACTCGGATACAGCTTGATTCCCTGAAAATCGTCACTTCCAGCCCGTGCAACAAGCTCAACAACATCATCACGAGTGGGATCTATGTTTGCGTAACCCATGAATCGATAGGGAAAGCGTCGACGTGCCTCATTGAACTCATCCCACGCCTCCGGAGATACCATCATCCCAATTGCAGAGATGCCGTACTTATCAAGCTCATCAATCCACATCTTCCCGACATCCCAGGGATCGTCAGGAAGCTTGAGCTCATCCATGTCGGTTTGGTATTTGACCCTCTGTTGCATTCGCTCCACATTCTCTTCATCCTCCAGCCATTTTTTCATATTATCATAAGTAAAGAAATGAGCATGTGAATCAACAACGCGTATTCCGAGCTTTGAAACAACCATGGGTAATTCCTCGTTTGAACTCTAGGTGCATAGTCTACGATACATAATTGCATTGGGTCTTATGAGTTTCTTCACACTGCAAGAGAGCCGTATCTGTTGCCCTTGATAGCACTGGACGCGTGCTTTTAGATCCAATCGCCGGTTTCCAGCTTGGTAGGAAGGTACTCGTCTGTGAGAAACTCGAAGCTATGACTGGCAAAGGCCTGAATCTCTGCCTTCTCTTTGAGCCTGAGCATCAGCCGGAGGTCCTCCACCCATTCCTTATTGCTCTGAACAAAATCTTCTTTCAGCATATCCTTGACACGTTTCATGTCCGTCGGCTCCATTGGGATACGCACGGCTTTGGGGATGTTATACGCATCAAGATCACGGCTCAGAACACCCAGAAGCTTCAGTTCGGGTGTGGCGATGAATGGCGATTCGTATGAAAGCCTCTTGGAACCCCGCAGAAACACAGAGTAGATATAGTGCCCGTAGGGGTCGGAATCTACCAGAGCAAAGGCCGGAATCTCCAGTTCTCGAACAAGGCGCTTCAAAAATGCGCGAGTAGCGATGTCTCCTGAACCTTTCCCAGTCAGTACAATGCACGGCTGTCGGTTCCAGTATTTTGCCTCAGCTAACCTCATGACAGCAGCGTCCTTCTCTGACATGATGATGAATTCGGCATCGCTCTCGACGATGTCGACCTGATCAAGAAACGGGGTGATAGCCCATCCACCAGTGCCCATCTTTGTCAGGTCAATCAGGTCACCTCCATCTCGTATTACGACCCTTCCCATCGCAGAACCTCTGGCAGAAGCTACAATGTGGATGCTGTCACGGGTTGTCTGAAGCATCGAGGCTACATCTTCCATGATTCTATCACTGTACTTCTGGTCTCGGAATAGATTGACATCACTATAGAATACTTCTCGCTTTGTTGCGTGTAGATTAGACTGAAGCAGTTGGAAGACAATCTCCATCAGACGTGCCGTGCGCGTTGCATCAACAACAGAACCGAGTGAGTGATAGGGGCGAGATATCTTCTTCATACCAAGAAGTAGCAGGTCGCGCACCTCGTCCCATACGATATTATCCGATGACCTACTAGGAATCTCGAAGGCAGGCCGCCCGGTGGTAACTATTTCATTAAGAATCATCTCAACTTCCTTGACCAACCGTTCCTCGGTCTCATCGGCAGTGAGTGCCGAGACCTTCATTGTCTTCTGGACTTCTCTCTGGTCAATCTTCTTCTGAGCCTCCGCCCAGTTCTCCTTCATTTCCTTCTCAAGTTGTATGACTGTCTCGGGCACTGGCAGGCCAGACTTCTTCTTCACGGGTTTAGCCCTTTCTCGTTCGGGAACCTTCTTGAGTGGTCTGACAGGCCTCATAGAGGGCTTGGGCTCTTCCACAGATTCTTGTTCTGATCCCACTAGCTCCTGTGCCGCTTTAACAATTTTCCCGGCCGTGGTTTTTCCAACACCGTCAACTGCCTTCGCAATCTCAGTTGGCTTTGTCTCTGATATCTTCGCTATTGATGAATACCCTGCATCAACTAGAGCGTCCCTTGTCTTGGGGCCGACGCCAGGAAGATCCTTCATGGAAATATCAGGGCTTTCCGGCTCTTCCGGTGGTAAGATCTCTTTTGCCGCCTTTACAATGGCTTCAGCTGTCTTCGTACCAACACCGTCAATATTTTTGGCAATCACTGATGCTTTCGAACGTGAAATCTTCTCCACGGAGTCGTAGCCAGCTGCAATAAGACTGTCCCGCGTCTTGGCCCCCACACCCGGAAGAGATGTCATTGATGTTTCAAGAGCATCGCTTTTCGTTGGTTGTTCGGTTCTGGATTTCTTCTTCGGTTTTGACTTCTTCTTCGGAGGTTTTGACATCTTCTTGGCTGCTCTCACAATTTTCTCCGCGGTGCTCTTTCCTACCCCCTCGACGCCCTTCGCAATCTCGGACGGCTTCGAGCTTGAAATCTTCTCAACAGAATCATAACCAGCTGCAATGAGACTTTCTCTTGTCTTCGCGCCCACACCTGGAAGCTTGGTCATCGAGATCGCAGATTGAGGTTTCTTCTTCACCCCTTTGGTGGTCTTCCTTCGGCTGGTCTTCGTCGTCGGTGCTTTCACCATCTTCTTGGCAGCTGCAATAATTGTCTCCGCCGTTCCTTTCCCCACTCCATCTACTTTTTTGGCCAGAGTACCTACGCTCGACTTTGCTATCTTTTCCGGAGAGTCGTATCCTGCCTTGAGAAGGCTCTCGACGGTCTTCTCTCCAACACCGGACAAGTCCATCAGTTTGCTCTGCATCTTCTCACTCTTCGCATTGGCAGCATCTAGAGTCATCTGAACAGTTTCCCCTTTCTTTCGCTTCGTAGCCATGAACTATTCCTCCTCAGATTCCTCACCCTCACCAAGCGGCACATCAGAAACTAAATCGCTTCCTTCAGAGTCCGTTTCGGTCTCATCTAGGTCTTCTTGTGTTTCAAATCCGGTAATCGAATCACGTATCTTGCTTGCCAGAGTTTCCGCATCGTATACCTCCTTTCCCACATAACCATTTGCTATCGTGACGAGACTGTGTGTGAACTGATCAGCGTACATAGCAAGAATGCCCGCTCGTTTTGCCTTGCGCTTCGCAGTTTCTCTTCGCGTGATATAACGCCTGAATTTACGGCCGGCCTCTTCAAGAGCAAGCTTGATTTCTTTGAGCAGAACCTCATCCTCAGCTAAGGCCTGTTTGCTCTGTCCTTTGAACATGACATGCACGTAGGCACCACATACATGGATGAAGACCATAACAGGGCCTCGAGGTATACCGTTGTCAAATGTTTTCAGCTTGTAGTTCTTCCAGTTCACCATAGTACAGGCTTTCCAGGTAGCACAATCGCTGTTATCACGCAACTTGGGTACACGGTTGACGAATCTCCAGAGAACCATCGGCGCAGATGTTGCGGGTTCAATCTCTCCTCCATATGCAATACACACCTCAACAGCAAAAGAGAGACCTTTGCCCGATGTTGGCTTCCTGGTAACCGATGTCACGAAGTCGGGCTTGTAGGCCATCTTTATCGTCTGCTCGAATACCTCTTCACCTACTGGGACGACGGTGTCGGTAGGGGGAGAGTAGTAGTCCTCACTAGAGAAAGCACGATAGAGCAGCTCTACCTGAACCTTACTCAGGCTCCTAGGAGGAGCGCCGAGTTTAATCTTATCAAGATGTCTCTTCCCAAGCTCCGCATTCGCCGCCTTGACGATGTCCTTCGCCTTATTTGTAGACAAACGGGTGAAAGCCTTCGTCAGAAATCTCTTGATAGTCTTCTCCTTGGTTTCTCGTAGAAGGTCCTGAAACTCACCGATTCTGATGCTTGCAGGATGAGGTTGGGCAAATCTGGGTTCTTCAGGAAACTTGTTGACTCGTCGCGGATAGATGTGGACCTCACCATAGGGGTCTATGAAGATAATCGTAGCATGTGAATTCAGAAGCGAGGCCATCTCTGCATATATGTCTGCATAGCCTCTGCGATACTGGATATTCAGGTAGTTGAGCCGAACGTAAGTCCCATGCTTGAATGGGAGTTTCATCTGTTTAGGTCCGCCAACATAGTCCTTTGTGTTTTCGGTCGTTGTGTAGAAGTCTGCAACGGTGGACATCTTCGAACCCATTCGCTTGGAGACCGTAAAGATGGGCTTCCCCGTAGTGTTCTGCGCGTCACTGAATGCTGACGGAGCTCCGAAGCCTTGACTTCCTCGTGTCTGACGAAGCTTCTCAGACTTGCTTGATGCAAGATAGATGCCGAACTTCTCAAGGTCCTGAGGAACCATCCCAATACCATTATCGAAGCATGTGAACTCGTAGACTTTGAAACCTTCCTCGTCATCTAACGCCACAAGATCTGGCATATGGACCTCAGTAAGCTTCATCACTGCAAAGGGCTCATTCTTCTTGATCAACGTGCGGAACGGTATGAGGAATTTCCTAAATCTCTTGATACGTTCATCCAACGTTTCCTTTTGTCGTGGAGGAACATCTACCTCCCGACCTGCCTTGGTGTCTCTCTCCAGTTTCTTGGACCGTGCAATTGAATCGATCGTCTTTCCTTCAAGCTTCTCGCGTATCTCCTTGATAATCTCTGGACCAAGCTGGTCAGTCAGCTTCGGTTTACGTTTCTTTCTCCACCACCAGCTCTCAAGAGCATCAATGGCGTTATCTAAGAACTCGATAGCGTACTGTGTATGCTTGTTCAGGCCTGTCTCAAATCCAACCAACTGAGTCCTCTTTCTCATGAATTTCGCTATTGTACCCTGTTTGATGTCCCCTGTTTCATGGGACCGCTTCTTGCCAGCTGATTCACTTCTTTTTGAGGAACTCAATTGATCCACTCCATCTTCGCGATTATTGCTTTGGTTGCAGGCTACGGATTCTTCGCCCTTCATTACCTGCGACAGACCACAATCTATATGGTCATATACGAGCCAACTGCTTTGAGCTAACGCAGTCTGCATTTATTGTTTTCCCGTGGAAGCTATGAAGCACCACAGCCTCCTTCTGAGCCATGTTCATATTGATTCTATTGCGGCTTCGGTGCAACTTAGTACACGTGTTCTAAGCGTGCATATAAGAGGATATTCGTTGTAGACGACACCAGCGTGCGCCTAGGATGTTCTATCTGTGTCAGGAGTAGTTCGCGTTATTGGTGTACAAGGTGTACCGATGGTCCGACCTGGAGATAACATCGCAGAACTCCTTGTGAATGCAATAAGAGAAAGCCGCATAGTGATTCAAGAGGGAGATGTACTAGTGGTGACCCAGAAGATAGTGTCCAAGGCAGAAGGCCGTATCATCAAGTCATCTGATGTGGAAGTCACCGATAGAGCGGCACAAATCGCCAAGAGGAACAACTTCGATCCAGTTCAGGTCGAGCTGGCTCTAAGAGAGAGCAGAAACATCATCCGGGCCGAACGAGTTCTGATCACTGAAACGAAGAATGGCCAGATATGCAACTTCAGTGGAGTGGACAAATCCAACACAGAACCAGAAACGTACGTACTGCTCCCAGAGGATCCAGACCTGAGTGCACAGACAATAAGGGATGGAATCAGAGGTCTTCTTGGGATAGATGTAGGTGTTGTGATTTCGGATTCACAGGGCAGACCTTGGCGGAAGGGATCAGTGGGTGTTGCCATAGGAACAGATGGGCTGAACGCATTCAAACATAACAAAGGCAAGAGAGACCTCTTTGGGCGAGTCTTAGAACAATCCATGGTATGCCAAGCAGATGAACTTGCCTCTGCTGCGGAACCTGTGATTGGACAGAGCGCAGAGGGAATCCCTGCAGCAGTCATCAGAGGGTATCGTTACGCCTCGGGAAATGAGAAGGCAAGAGATATCGCGCGCCCTCCAGAAGAGGATCTCTTCCGATAAGTCCTTGTTGTAATTTCT
>CAYYQL010000037.1:0-23618 GCA_964473825.1 uncultured archaeon | reverse complement strand
TTCTATTCGAGAAGATTATTCAGAGAGTTCATCTCTCAGATGGAGTGAGTGATCCGGTAATGGCGAGTATAGAGAGTGAGAAGGTCAATCAGACCTGCGATATACTGAAAGAGCTGGGACTTGATGCTTGGCTGATATGGGTGCGCGAGACCTCTCAGATCAAAGACCCTGTCCTGCCACTGGTCGTGGACTGCGATCTGGTCTGGCAGTCGGGCTTGCTTTTCACCAAGGAAGGTGAGAAGGTGGCAGTCGTCGGAAGCTTCGATGCAGATGCAATACGGTCAAAGAACCTATTCGACAGAGTAGTTCCTTACGTGGAGTCCGTTGGGGCACCACTCATCGAGGAACTGAAACGCCTCAATCCCAAGGAGATTGCAGTCAACTACAGCAAAAATGATGTGGCCGCTGATGGACTCACGGTGGGGATGTTTCAGATTCTGAAGGGCTACCTATCAGAAGCACTGATGGGTAATCGTCTAGTCAGTGCTGAGGAGCTTGTCAGCAAGCTCCGTGGTCGAAAGACCACATCAGAACTAGAGCGTATTAGAACGGCCGTCGAGACCACTGAGTCGATTTACGATGAGATGAGGGAGAAGGTTCGTATCGGCATGACCGAACTCGAGATATACGATATGTTCCACGCTGCAATGGAAACTCACGGCGTTTCCAGCGCTTGGAATCCTGATCACAATCCTGCGGTAGACGCTGGCCCAAACAAAGAGTTCGGGCATTCGGGACCCACCGAGAACAAGACGAAGGCAGGTCATCTGTTACACTTCGATTTTGGTGTGCGATGGAATGATTACTGTTCGGACATTCAGCGAATGTTCTTCTTTGGGAATCCAAAGGACGTTCCTGAAGAGGTAGAAACCGCCTTTGAGACAGTAAGGGATGCTATCCAATCGGCAGCACGCTTCATTGCACCAGGCAAAGTCGGGCATGAGGTTGATGCCATAGCTCGTGGTTATGTCCAAGACCAAGGGTATGACGGATACAAACACGGCTTGGGGCACCAAGTTGGACGACAGGCTCATGACGGTGGCACGTTGCTGGGCCCTCTCTGGGATCGCTATGGTGATAGCCCGAAGGGTGTTCTTGAGAAAGGTAATGTCTTTACGCTGGAGCTCTATGTCACCACAGAGAACTATGGCCAAGTGAGTCTTGAAGAAGATATTGTCGTGACTTCAGACGGATGCGAGTTTCTCTCTCATCCTCAGACGGAACTGATATGCATAGAATAGAATTGGGGTGACAGAATGACTGGCCGAGGAAGACAGCTACGCGAAAGGTTTGTGTCAAACAAGATTAAGCGGAATATGATTGTGTCAAAACTTCCGCTGCTTTCTGATGAACAGATAGACCTCCTCTACGGCATGGTGAAGCGCTGGACCGAGGAGGAAGAAGTCAGCTCTGAATGACCCGGATGAAGACCGCTAGACGCTGGTTGACCCCGAACGATAGCCCTCTAGGTCCAATGTCACATACTTGAAACCTGTCTCTTTGGCCGCTTGAACTAGCTGATCCAGCTCTGAGTCAGATCCGAACTTAGAGATGTATTCTGGAGGCACCTCGATTCTTACAAGTTCTCCGTGGTAGCGTGCACGAACACAGTCTAGTTCGTACAGCTCTCGTATCGTGTTCTCCACTGCCTCAATCATCGCGAGGCGCTCCTCTGTTATCTCGACGGTAGGTGGAAACCTGGTGGCCAGGCATGCTTGAGGTGGTTTCTCTGCTATGCCGAGGTCATGTTCACGTGCGTAAGCTCGGATATCCCCTTTTCCAATTCCTACTTCGAGAAATGGTGAAGACACTCCCATCTCTTCCAGTGCTTGCAGGCCCGGTCGGTGTCCCTTGAGGTCACTCGCATTGGTTCCCTCCACCACCATATCCATCCCTCGCTCATCTCTGACTTCCAACCAGAGTCGAGCGAGACTTCTCTTGCAGTGATAGCACCTGTCTGGTGGATTGGCTGACAGAGATGTGTCTGCTGTCCAGTCAAATCTGATGACCCTATGTTCTATTCCAAGACGTTGGACCACCTCAACGGCCTGTTCAATCTCAAACTGGGGGACTGTCTGCATATCAACCGTGAGGAGAAGGGTTTCAGCTGCAGCCTGTCGTGCAATGTGTGCCAGTACCGTACTGTCGACCCCTCCGCTGAATGCAACGACAACTCTCTTCCCTCGGAGCATGTCCCGTACTGCATCAAACTTTTCCTGTGCTGTCCGTTCATCCATGTGGCATCCTCTCGTATACTGCAACCAGCATGGTGTACTTCTACCGCAGAGAGAGAAAAGGATTGTCAAAGGTCATATGGTCCGACACGTCCTCTGAGGTTCCTCACTCGCCTGGTCGACTACAAGTCAACCGATATAAGACGGCTCATGGAATACCCCGCGATGAAAGGTAGAGGCAGCTGTAGGACCGGCTTTCTTTGGTCTCCTATGTTTGACAAACACGATTATGGGCGACGCCACCCCATCAGTAAGAATCGCTTCACCTACATCAAGGAGAGTGCAGAGGAGGAGGGATGTCTTGACCCCTCACGTGTTGAATTCATCGAAACTGATACACTGCCACAGGACACTCTAGAGGCTGTTCACTCCCTTGAGTATATCGCCCGTGTGAAAGAGATATCGGCGTCAGGAGTGGAGGACATAGCCGTCGATACCCCCGGGTTCAGAGGTGTCTATAAGAACGCACTCAGTGTATCTGGTGCCACCGTCTGGGGAGTCAGGGCTATCCTGTCCGGCTCTATCGACCACTTCTTCTCACCAACCGGAGGATTCCATCACGCGACATATGACGCTGGTGGCGGTTTCTGTGTCTTCAATGATATTGCAGCTGCTGTCCACGAACTCACTTCAAACGGATTCCAGAGGATATTCATCGCAGACTTCGATGCACATCATGGAAACGGTACACAGACCTACTACTACGATTCACCCAATGTCATGCAGATCTCGTTTCATGAAGACCCCGAGTGGATGTACCCCCACGATGGACATATCGAGGATATTGGTGTGGGCGCGGGCGCAGGCCACAATGTCAACATGTGGTTCCCGATGGATTCAGGTGACGAAGTCTACAGGTTTGCCTTTGACGAACTCGTGCCGCCTCTCGTTGATTCATTCCGGCCCGATTTCATACTATTCCTTCCAGGGTTTGACGCCCACTATCGGGACCCTCTGACGCACATGAATCTCACTATGGACACAATCAGGTATGTCGCTGAGCAGATTCACTACTTTGCCCATCGATACTCTGACGGACGGCTGGGCGTACTCTCTGGTGGCGGATATGATCCTGACTCTCTCGCGTGGGGCGCATGTGTAATTTTGGCAGTACTGACTGGCAATGACTATGTTCCCCCAATACAGACCCCTCCCTTCGAACACGATGACGAGGAGACCTGGGACATAGTACGGACGAATGTCTCTCTATTGAAGAGGCTGGTCTTTCCACTTCACGGTATTGAGCCCTAGAGGCTGTCTTGCTTCTCTTTAGCTGCTAAGCACCCAAGGTCTCAGCACCGTTGAGGCCAGAAATTCTTCTTGGAATCCTTCTCTTCCAGCCAGTTCGATGTACTGCACTCCTTTGGCGATTCTCTCAGCAATCCTTCTCTGTTTGTGAGAGAGTGTCATCCTCCGAGCACCGTCTCCCGCCGCATTCCCCACTGGTAAGATTCTCTGCTGAGGGAGAGAGGGGATGAGCCCTATCTCGATGGCACTCTCGGGGTGGATGTAGTTGCCGAAGGCACCTGCAAGGACGACCATGTCGATATCTTTCGGGCTTACGCTTGCAGTAGCCAAGCCGATCTTAGTCCCGGCCTGGATGGCTGCCTTAGCTAGCTGAACCTGCCTGACATCCTTCTGTGTGAACACGATTCGCTCTTCTGCACCATTCTCGCCTGCATCTGCAACAACATAGACTCGGCCGAAGGTCTTGACCTGCTCGATCCTCTGGGATTTCTGGAATCTCCCGCTCTCATCAAGCAACGAGGCAAGCCTCATCTCTGCCACAATGTCTACGATTGCAGAACCACAGATGCCCCGTGGATGGGTTCGTCCAATCGTTGCTATCTCAGGAGCATCATCAGGATTTTTGATCTTGACGTGTTCTATGGCTCCCTCCTGTCCTCTCATTCCCTGGTATATGGTGGCACCCTCGAACGCCGACCCGGCAGCTGCAGAACAGCAGTAGATATCTCCCTCATTCACAATCACGATCTCTCCGTTGGTGCCAATATCGATACCGACTATGTGTCCTTCATGCTGGTCGAACCTCTGGGAGAGTATGAAGGATACTGTGTCTCCGCCAACGAAGCCTGCGATGTTCGGGGGGCAGTATACACTTGCTGCACCGAGTGTTGTGATTCCTAACTCCGAGGCAGACGTCTGCACAGCATCGTAGACAGCAGGTACATAGGGTGAGAATCCAAGAGTCTTGGTGTCTATCCCCAGGAAGAGATGATGCATCGCAGTGTTACCAACTACTGCAAGTCGGGTCACGGACTGGGGCAGCACAGAGGTCTCTTGGCAGAGATCTCCGATCATCTGGTCTATTCTCTTGGCAACCCGCTGTTGGAGTTGCCTTCCCCCATCATCATTCTCGAGAGAGTAGGTTATCCTCGACATCACGTCCTCGCCATAGATTATCTGAGGATTGAGGCAAGCTATCTGTCCGAGTTGAGTGCCCTCGTGGAGGTCCACAAGATAACACACGACGGTGGTTGTTCCCAAGTCAATGGCGATACCATACTCCCCTCTCTTTCCATCTGGTCGGAGATCATGGGCATCCAATCCGGTGGACTCTGTGAGTATCTTGGCCTTTTCAAGTACCTGGGGAAACACGACGCGCATATCACTGTGTATCTCGTGAATACATGCCAGTCGCATACCTTGATCGAGTTCTTGTCTGCTCAGCATGGAAATCTCTGTATCACTCGGGTTCCCTGCTGGGTTCAGGAATACTCTGCATTTGCCACACGTCCCCCTTCCTCCACATTGTGATTCCAGTTGAAGTCCTGTTTGCCTTGCTGCTTCGAGCACAGTGACCCCATCTTGGACAGAGACTCTGATTCCTTTAGGTTCGAATACTACCAAGTGACTATGCACAGAGAGAACACTCCGCGGGATACAACCTATTTGGAACAGGTCTAGAAGTTTAGTCTTGCTATTTTCCCATGACAGCGGTATGCCATTCAGTAACTTGGACGTGAGTACCGATTCCCTCTACGGCTAGCATCCGAGCTAAAAAATCAAAGCCTTGTACCTATTGTGTACAAGAGATTTTGGATGTCTTATCTAGATTGCCTTAGCTATCCGATTATAGAGGCTCTCAAAGAAGCCCTTCTTCTTCACCTTGTCTTGGTTGATCTTGAAGAAGTTGGTATCGATTCGATACAGTCTACGCTTCATATCCTTGTATTCCTTGATACCATTCTCATCAATCATTTTCTGGAAGATTGACGTGACAGCCTCGGGGAAATCATCGATGTATTCGCATCGTTTGATCTGGATATGAAACAAGGTACTCTTGAGGATCTGATCTCTGTTTATAGCAACACTTTCCATTTCTGGTCCCAACCAACGATACCTAGAGGGCATTAGTTAAGTATTCTAGTAAGATTGACCGAATATCTCCTATGAGTTACTACTCATATATTGGCGCTTCGAAGCGTTCCTTCATATGGTGACCATCAATAAAACCGAAATACCACAATATTTTGGAATATGATACAGCAATAGAGTCACTCGCTAACATGCCAAGACGCAATATCCGGAATACGCCACTAGTGAGCAGTTGGGTTGCTCGACCATACCACGGAAGATAAATGCCACCATATGAAGGCTCCAATAGCGGGTGTTGATTCTATGAGACTGGGGACGGTGATAGACATTAGCCTGGTAGATGTTCCCCATATCCCGGTTACGGTCATCTTCACGGCAGGATGCAATTTTGACTGTCCTTACTGCCAGAATGCAGAGCTGATACCTCTTGACTCCGGTGTTGAGAGAACTCCCGAACAGATTGCTGCCGAGGCTCAAGGACACCTAACTGATGGGTACTGCATAACAGGAGGAGAGCCAACCATATACAAGGATCTACCTGACCTGCTCAAGATTCTGGCACTGGATGCTGGGAAGCATATCAATCTCAACACTCAGGGATCAGTTCCGTCTGTCCTTGAGAGATCTTTGCCCTATCTCGATTCTGTGTGGCTTGATTTCAAGACTGTACCTCAGAAGTATCAAGCGATTGCTAGAACCCGAGGGGATCCATGGCCAAGGGTGAAGAAGAGCATCGGCCTGCTCATGGATGCCGATGTAGCCTTCTGGCCTCGAACAACTTATGTCGGTACCTTGATGAGCCCCGAAGACATCGCGGAAATCATGGAAACGCTCTCATCCATGGGCTTCGAGGGGACGTACTTGGTCCAGAACTACCGGGCTTCTGATGGCACTCGGCCCGAAGAGGTCAGAGATTTCACAGCTCCCAATGTAGAAGAGCTGGATTCGGTCGTGTCTTCGGCGCCCTCTGGAATCGAAGTCAGACTTGAGTGGCGATAGAGTCCCTGACTGTCGAACAAACACACAGACAACCTTTTAAACTGCCTGCACTTGTCCTTTCTTTGACCAAGTCAGCCAGAAGGCTAGACACTCTTGGAGTGATGTTTACGCATGTTTCCACAACAGAGTATGGGATACGATAGAGCAATCACAGTTTTCAGTCCTGAGGGTCGACTCTACCAAGTCGAATATGCAACAGAGGCAGTGCGTCATGGTCCTCTTGCTGTTGGTGTGAAGGCTGTAGACGGAGTTGTACTCGCAGGCGAGAAGCGCTCGCCCCATTCACTGGTTGATTTGGACACGCTGAAGAAGATTCTTATCATTGATGACCACGTTGGTACAGGAATTGCAGGCCTGCATGCTGACGCGAGAAAACTCATTGATCAGGCACGTGTACAGTCTCAGATCAACCGCTTGAGTTATGATGAGCCTATATCGATCCATTCACTCGTTGTTGACATCTGTGACACCAAACAGATTCACACACAATACGGTGGTGTCAGGCCATTTGGTGTTTCATTGATTGTCGGTGGTATAGACGATAACGGGCCACAGCTGTACACTACAGACCCCTCCGGATCATTCTGGGGCTGGAAGGCGACCGCCATCGGCAAGGACTCTGATATGGTTCGCGATTTCTTCAAGGACAAGTACAAGAAGAAGATGAAGCTGAATCAGGCAGTTGATCTTGCTCTGGCAGGCATAAGGAAGGCTTCAGGCGACCGCTCTGCTTCTGATGAAGACTCAGGCACACAAATCGAAGTTGGACTAATCGATTCAGAAGAGATGAGATTCCGCATCCTGCCTGACGATGAGGTAGATGCACTTGTCAAGAAAGGCGACCCGGCTGCCAATAAGGCAGAATAGAACTTTCTAGAGATTAAGTAGAATCATCTCTTGCACTGTTCTACCAATCTGTCCACAATCATCGAGGCTATGTCCAAGTCTGTAACCCTCGATAACGCACTCCATGAAGGAGCTGCGTTTGCTTCTATGACACATGGACCATCGGGTGATTCTATGATGTCTACACCAGTGTAGTCCAGATTCATCACTTTGGCAGTCTTGATTGCACACTCGATGTATTCATCATCGAGGTCAGCCGGTTCTGCGCGCCCCCCGCCATGAACGTTGGTTCGCCATTCATCTTCAACCCCCTCAGGGAGATACCGATACATCGCTCCAACCATTTGATCGCCTATCACAAACGCCCGAATGTCCCGGTCAGGTTTCTCAATCATCTCTTGCACATACAAGACCTGCCCGAGCTGATGAATGAACTTCATTGCACGATATGTGAGCTCCTCTTGTTGCGCCCTTATCGCTCCCAATCCTCTAGCACCTATCAAAGGCTTGATGACAACATCTTCAACATCTTCCACGAATTCAATAGCCGCCTCTAGGTTTTCGCCGATGTACGTCCTTGGTACCCTGATACCCGCCTTATTGAGAGTAGTAAGTGTTGCATACTTGTCCTTGGCTCTCCTGAACGAGTAAGCCGGGTTCATCACGTAGATGCCCGCATCCTCAAAGTGCTCCAGGAGGCTTATGCGGAAAGTTATCTGGTCTCCTGTTCCAAATCCCACCGTGCGAACAATCAATCCATCCATGTGGGTTATGTCTTCGTCTTCGAGGTGAGTGAACCTGTTGGGTATCTCTGCAGCCACATCGGGCAGCCTGAATGCCATTACCTCATGACCCTTGGCCTTCATTGCCTCCAACAAAGTCTTTGTCGCCCAGTTGTTGATGTTCTCATGATAGCTGATACCCAGGAACATTGTTCATCACCTTGTGGATGCTCTAATCTGGAGTTTTACTCCAGACGCGGCATAAGAACATGTTGCTGAGGCGCAACGGTTAAGTCAGGCACTGTATGCGTGCATCTCGGTGCAGCATCATGATTAACGATATTCTGGCCATTGCAGACCGAGAGCTGCAGAAGAAGCTCTCTGATCCCGAATATGTCCGTAGGATGAATGCTGCGAGACTAGGCCAGTCGCCCGAGTATATGCTGATATCTCCCATCACTCACAGCCTGCAGGACTTGGAGCTTCTTTCCATGTTACAGGGCGATGCATTCCATGGAACGCGTGTACCTGGATTTCCCCTTCTTCCCGTGGAGGACTCTCTTTTCCTCTACGGTGGGCCTGTTGCCTATAACAGTGGTTTCCCGCGTCATCGTGCTATCATCATGACATTTGACAAGAATGAAGACCCATCAATCTGTGACGAGTCCGTGAGGAACCTCGTCCGCCATCCAGGTGCTCAGAATATCCCGATTGTCTGCTTCAGTGCTGACTATACCAACGGATTTGTCGAGGCTTTGGACCACGAGGCTCTCCGCGACCTCTCGTTGGAGGCCGAGCTTGCTGCCAAAACGAAACGACCAAGAGACATCGACTCAAAGGTATTGGCGACAGTCTGTTCTGATTCTCGTGTCGAGCCGCCTCCCACACCAGACGGACTGCCTATGGCTATCGAGTCGCTCGGTGGGCACATCCCGCAGTACACAGGTAGACCTGATGAGACCCAGCAGTTGGACTCCTTCTTCGAAGTCTGGCTGGAAGAGATCCCTCAAGATAGGAGCGTGCTCATCTTTGCTCATGGTAGCTTTGACTGTGATGGTCCGGCCTGTGGTGCTGGGAAGGCATGCATGACCGCAGAGTCGGTCAATGACCCGATACTGGGCAAGGTAATCAAGCGACTTGCACATGATGCTTCTGCACTTGAAAAGGAGCTTCCTGATTGTCCTGAGAAACGTGTGGAATCTTTGGCAGAGGCAACAAAAAGAAATCTCTATAGCTATCCCTCTATGAGTAAGGGACTTGAAGCAGGGATTGACATGTTTGCCACCGTGCTTCTCTTGGATACGGTGAAGAATACGCTGCTTCTTCCTGAAAAGGCAAAAAGACTCAATCTATGAGCCCACTTTGATCTTGTAGCTGATCATCGAATGGGCGAAATTATCAAGCTCGAGAAGGAATGCATTGAGCTTGAATATCGGTACGATAGGCACTCCCTCATGAAACTGAATGTCTTCAACAAGCCAGGTCACGATTGCAGGCAAGAGATTGTATTCACCTGGTCTCAAGACCCCGATCTTCTTCTGAAGCCGCTCCAGTTCATTCCCCAGTCTGCTGGTTCGTGTTGCCTGTTTCTCTGCTGCAGCTACAAGGGCTGAGGTCTTGCCTGACCGGTCTCCCCACATCTTCGCATCTAATGAGAGGATTCTTTTGCCCTTCACTCCTACGACATCAATCTCCATCCCTTCGGTCTCGCCTGTTCCCCTCTTTCTGAAGCTCTCTGTGTATTTGTAGCCATTCTCGTCCAAGACCCTCCCCACGAAGCCCTCGAAGTCTTTCCAACTCATCACTTTCACAACCCTCTCCATATCGACACCATGTGAGACCGCTACCGTGGCAAGGTCAATCCGCTCTTCCCTTTTCACAATCCACTGTCCATCATCCAGATTGCTCACACCCAGCTTTTGGAGCAACCTGATATCTACAGGATCTGCAAGGAGGACTGCATCTCGGTCCTTACTCTCCTTTAACATTCCTAGGATGTGCTGAATTGTGTCGTTCATGTCATAACTCATGTCCTCCACGTTACTTTAAAACATGAAGCAAATACCAGTATGTGAACGAAAATGTCTGAGATGTCTGTAGGATGGAAGACAGTGCTGTCAGCCTTTGACAACTGGATCTACTATGAGACCGAGGAGTTTGGCCCTTGGACTGCATATTTCTCTCCGGCCAATCTTCGTGACTTGACCAGTGAAGAGCGGCTCGGATGGATGCAGAAGATGCAGGAAGAACTGATACCTGGCAGGATTGAGAGTTGCAAAAAGGCAAGCATCGCGCTTGAGGATTTCGTCCCATATATGCCAGACCCATCTACCCGTGAAACGGTGCAGTCGATGATCAGCCTGAGCGGAGTGATACAGGATGCAATGCTGAAAATGAGTGACATTGTTGCCGAGATGATGGAGGACTACCGGGCTGGAGGACTTGACAACATTGCAGGTGCACTTGAAGCCATCGCAGACACTGAGGAAGACATTCGCCACCATATGAGCCTCTACAGCAAGGGTTTCGCCAAACTCAAGAGTCTAGGTCTTGAGATTCCCGAAGAGATGACTTGATGTTGCGTACTCTACCCCTCAACGTTTAAGTGAGAGTTTTGCAAGACTTGACCTGACCCAAATAAGAAAATGAGGTGAAAAAGCGAAATGGGTAACAATTCAGCAGATGATGCCCATCAGTGTCGGGTCAGCGACCGAAACGGTGAGTATGAAATTCACCCCAGAGGTGAATGTGTTCTCCAGTGACCGTGAGGTCTTAGGAGACAGCTATTTCTATCAGATGCCTTCCTTCGAGAGTGTTGTAGCTTCGTTCTTCAAGCTAGCAGAAGCCAGGTTGAGCGACACTCAGAAACTGGTTCTGAGAGTCAGTGCCTCACTGTTACGTCATCATGATGTGACAGTGACGGCCTTGGCTGACATGGTCTCAAGGAGAACGGATGTGCCGTACTCCACTACGAAGTGGAACTTGCGGTCGCTAATGGACTTGGGGCTGTTGGATGGTGGTGATTCCGAGAACAGAGGGCGTAGAGCTGAACTAAGCTCTTCTGCACGACTCTTGGTGCATCACCTTGAAATGCAACACAGCAAGTGAACTGAGACGGGGAGTCTTCTGAATCCCCGTCTTGGCTTTTTTCTCCAGCGGGCGCACGCGTAGAAGATAAAGGGGGCTTCCCTTTCTCAGTCGGTGCTGCAGTGCTTTACGCAGCGACGTCATCGTATCTTCGTGTCGAACTCCTCCCAAGCCTTTGGAAGGAGCTTATCCGCCTCTTCAGTATTCTGTCCGACCGTTATCACCAGGGACACTGATTTCGATTCGCCTGCATCGATGTTGCCCAAGTTCCATTGCAACCCTGTGGCAACGTCTTGTGGGCCAAGCTCAAGATTATTCTTGAGTTCGCGGTCAGTTTGGGTGAGTCGCAGTTTCGTTGGGGCCGAGAGCTCCCAGCCATCGGGAGTGGGTCTAGATGTCAGAGCAACGCACAGTGGTGTGTCATCACAGACCCGCATGACTCCGCTTTTGGCATCGAATGCTCCCATGTCATCTTTGTAGCTAGTTGGTCCCCCAAGGTCGAAGTCCATGAGATTGAAGAGCTTCAGATCTTCGATAGGAGCCTTACTCATGTTCGTCGATGTGTGCTTGATGAATAGCATGGGCTTCTCGAAGCTCCAGAGCTCGATTTTGAATCGCATGACTCTCTCGACCGAATCGAGAGGGGTGTGGTCCATGGTCACGATGAGCTTCTCGCCGTCGGGTGCCGTCTTGACATCTGAGAAGCACTCGGTCTCTGTGGAACTCACCCTGGTTAGCTGACCATTGTATTTGTATGACACCCAGAACCCACTCTGATTATCAGCTGGATTCTTGAGGAGCAATTGTTCCATTGAATCGGAGTCTATGTAACTCAGCCTCTTGATGTAGAAACCTGTGCGACCTTTGCCTCATGACATGCATTCGATTGCATACGCAATATCCAGTCGCGGGAAGCGTCGGCCAGTTTCCATGATTTCTGTCATTAGAGACCACGTTTCATTTACTGGCCATCCCTTCTTCTCGGGCGTTATAAACGTAATCCGTGGTATGAATAACGTTATGTGCACGTCGGAGTCCGGTGCGCAGTTGAGTAGTTCGCAAAGTTGATAAATCACACAGAAGGCGACTACTTGTCTAGGTGTCTTAGGGAATGACAGAACTGACTCTTGCGCAGCTGGAATTATGGTACAATATAGAACTGGAGAAGAAGTCGCAGGACTTCAGGAAGAAGGCTGAAAGGAGTTACCGCAATGTTGACCGGGCCCTTAAGGACGTTCAGGCTGTTGCAACAGAACTGAGAGAAGCAAGTGCCGAAGATGAAGATCAAGAGTCAGTGGGCATAGCGGTACGTTTTGCCCTGAAGATTGACAATGTAGTTGAGGATTTTGACGTCAGCCAAGAGATATCATATGAGAGTACTGAGCAGATGATGGAGGAGATTCAACACTTCATCCAAGAACTCTGGGGGGCTGGTGCTCGCTGGATCAAGCGTATGGACAAGAAACACAAGGGCACCATAAAGCAGCTGGACGATTACATGAAGGAGCTGAGCAAGGAACTGAAGATCATTGGGAAGCTCCTGTATGAATACAACTGGGTGCAAGATCTGGAACGCACCGCTGAACGTATCCAGACGCTGCGCGAACTTACCTTCAGCAAGGACATCATCCAAGAAGACATACGTCAGACGAAAATGAAGATCAGGCAGGCCGAAGAGGACTATCTGGCCGCAAAGAAAGAACTGGAGGAGTTCAAGAATGAGTCAAATGTTTCTGAGGTTCTCAATCTTGATGAAGAGTCGGAGCATATTGGCAGTGTTCTAAGGATGAAGCTGAACACACTCAAGAAGCCTATCAAGAAATTTCTGCAGCACGATACTGGCGTCCGAGTGAGCCCATCCGGCCAGAAGGCCCTGACAGACTATTTCGAGGATCCGTTCGAGGCTATCGTCGAGGAACCCAACGGCTGTCCGGGATTGCTGGAGGGTTTGGAGGCGATGGAAACCGCCATCGAGCGTGATGCGTTCCCATTGAAGGATCGATTGGCAAGAAGGGCCATCGAGGAGATAGAGATCATCAAGAAAGGCGAGCTGCAGGAGTATCAGGATAAGGCCAAGGAGATAGACCGCAAGAGGAAGGAGTATGCCGGGTCTGAGATATACCGTAGGACCGAGGAGCTTGAGGGAATGGTCCGAGAGGCAGAGAAGAATGTTCAATATCACAACAACGACCTGCTTCGAATTCGAGATGACATCAAGAAACAGCTGGAAAAGGCTGAGGACTTCAAGAAGCGCATTGAGGCTGAGATAGCCAAGAATCTGGGCAAGAAAGTCACGATTGATTTGGGTGTGACTTTGCAGCCTCTCCTCAAGGAATGTGTCGTTAACTTACCTGAAGGTGTTGGTTCTGAGGATACTCGTGACGTCTGAGCATGACCTTGCCAGCCAGACAATAAGACAGGCTCTCATAGAGGAACATGGTTTCACTGAGACAGAGAGTGAATTCGACGGCCATCCTGTCATGGCTCACAATGACTCAGTTCAGCTTGTCACGTCGAACCGCGATCTCATCTACTCCGACCATCTTGAGGGAGACCTGGAAGCAGAGGTCTTCATCTTCTGCTCTCGTCATCGGTCTGAATCTGGCAAACCATCTCTGCTCGTTCACAGCACCGGTAATCTTGGAGCTGAGGCTGCATTTGGAGGCAGTTCCTATTCGCTATCGGTTTCAGTTGCATCTTTGGTTTCAGTGGCACTCCGGACTCTTTACCACGAGAGAAACGATCGCAATCTCTCAGATTTCGATGTGTCACTTGAGGTAACTCATCACGGGCCTACCGCACTTGACACGCCAATGCTCTTTGTGGAGCTGGGTAGTGATGAACACTACTGGACGCATGAAATTGGGGCAAGTATCGTTGCAGAGGCTGTGATGAAGTGTGCGAATGCTCCCATTGGGGCGGAGAGCGTGATAGGATTCGGGGGTACTCACTACGCTAGCAAGTTCAATAAACTAGTTCTCTCAGAGGAGTACAGGATTGGCCACATGGCTCCTAAGTACGCTCTGGACGGTATAACAGAGGAGGTCGTGAATCAGATGATTCATCGGTCCGCAGAGAAGGTGACTGCCGCCGTAGTTGACTGGAAGGGAACGAATGCGAAGCAACGTGATACATTCGTGCCGATGCTAGAACAGTTGGGTATTGAAGTCATCCGGGAGGGGTGACACTCACTTCCTGCAATATCAATTGTCTTTCCATTTCGCATAACAACTCCCGAAAGGCTAAATACTGACTCTTGTTCATTCTCAGACTGGCTCCACAGAAATGAGGGGAAACGATGTCGACAGACCAGTCAAAGCAAATGGACAATCTCGAGAAAAAAGTCGACAAGCTGTCTGAAGAAGTAGACAAGATATCCAAAGAACTCAAACCACTATCGGACATCGCTGATATGAGCAAGACTGTTGATTCCCTGACAGATGAGGTCAAGGCGATACAGAAGGAAGTAGCAGCTCTCTCGAAAATGGATGAACTTCTGGACAATATGAAGGAGTTCGACAGGAGTCTTCCATCTCTGGACAACTCTAAGGAGATTGAAAAGCTGGATGAAAAAGTTAATGAAGTGACATCATCGCTCCAGAGTGTCCTCACCAAGATGGCAGAGGATCAGACCCAGAAACAACTCGTCGATGTTGAGGCAAAGATTGAGGGCATGAGCGAGTTTCTAAAAGAGATGCAATCAAGTATTGAGGAGATCAGCGAGAGCAAAGACTCGGAAGTGTTGGGGAAGAAGATCGATGATCTGCAGCAATATGTGGCCAGCCTCTCCACTCTGGAAGAGAGAGTGAAGGATTTGGCCAGTGCGCAAGCAGATACGAAAGAGATCGTTGGAATTCTCGTCCGTCAGCTTGATGATCTCGAGAGGAAGTACAACAAGTCTCTTGACAAGATTGATGAAGTGATCTCCTCTGTTCAACAACTTGCCGACTCTACAGAGTCATCACCGCTAGAGTCTGGAAAAAAGTCTAAGGCAAAGAAGAAGAGCACCAAGGAGCCCGTAGAGCCGAGCAAGGTGGTCTCAGAATCAACAGTTGATGAACTCATGGGGACCCTTCTGAAGAAAGTAGATTCGAAGACTGAGGCCAGAGATATGGGTGCTGCTCTTGAACGGGTGCGTGATGAACTAACAGAGCTAATTTCAATGCACACGCCTGTCTTACATCAGGTCGGGAAAGTGGCAAGAGAGCTGAAGTCATATCCGCCTACTGCTACGTTGAATGAGAATGACATTGCAAGATTGAACAAGGACATACGCGCATGGAGTACAAAACTGAAAGAGGTCAGTGACGAGTAGCCTACATGTCCATAGATTTATCTCTTCGATGATATAATCATCATTTAGAGATTGACCACAAGACCTTAGGTATTGTGCTACAACACTCTTTCAAGAGCATTTGTATGTGTCATCAAACAGTCCTGAGTTGAGAATAGATGCAGCTTAAACAGCATAAAGACGAACTAGCTGAACGCGTTAGACTCCTTGGTAAGTCGGCAGACAACGAGCTAGCTGCTGAGCTGATCTCCCTTTACGAGGAGAAATGTAAGGCTTGCCAAGAAGATAGGCTGAGCTGTACGGTTCGGCCATCCTGCAAGGACAGAAACCTCTTGAACATGTTCATCGAACTCGGCGTAGAAACTCAGGATTTGCCGTCATTCTGCTATTCACAATACCTTGGACAGTTGCGAAGGTACATTCTTGAGCGAAAGGGGCGTCGTATGAGTGACAGACGTCTTCCCATCAAGGACATGCTTTCTGCGCTACGGATGAGTTCGATAAGGCAATTCACCTCGAGATTCACCAAGATATGGAGTCGAATGGCCCGAGTGAGAGCAAATAACCTCTTCCTTATCATGGGAGATGACCTGTTGTTCCATTTCGATTTCTCTCGTGGAATTGTTGTTCTCAATCCTGAGGAATATGCTATCGACGATTATGACACATTCCGTATGTATGTGGACCTATTTGCACGATATTACGACTTGGAAGCAGAGTGTACTGATCTTACAATCAACTGGTGGGAGTTGGGCATCAATGCGGGAGATGTGCATCCCTCCGACATCGAGAAGGAGCTTGGTGAGATCCTGGAGTCGCATTTCGAGAGTTTCGTTGTGCAGCGCTTAGATGACAGCACACATGTGATCGTCGAAACGATAAGCGAAGGGCCCGACAAATCGATTGAAACGGGCGTTCTTGCTAGAGTCTTTGTGAAGATCTCTGAAGCAGTTGGAGAGAAGTCAAGCGGGTAGAACAATACGTTCTGAGTAATGGAGTGGAGTGCAGTATGAGTGGAGATACAGCATTGGAGAAACAAATGTCGACGATAGAGAAGAATCTGGGAGTAACGAAGAAAGAGGCTGAAGTGCTGTTACCAGTCTACGTTGGTGGCAACATGACGGCCGGAGCTCTCTCAGTGATAACTGGGGACACCCTCGGCAGCGTCAAGAGAACGCTAAGTCGATTGGTGAAGAAGGGACTTGTTGCAGAGATTGAGGGGATTGTGCCCGTCTATCAGGCCATTTCGCCTAACTTGGCTGTCGGGGATGCTCTGTCATCTTTTGTTGAAAGGACCAGTTCTCTCCAAGAACAAGTACAAAATACGATTGACAAGCAACTGGGGCAGGCCAAAGAGACCTCTACGGACTTCATGGAGCGCAGGAAATCCGCTTTTGCCGATTTGAAGGAGGAACTCGATGTCTATGAAGACGAGATGCTTGACAACGTACAATCCCAGATTGAGATCGTTGGCAGTGTTGCTGACAAGGTCTTGACAGGCTTCTCCGAGCGAGTAGAGTCCGTATTGGATACCATGGGTGCCACTCTGGATAGTGACCTGGGCGAGCAGCTCTCCACGCTGCAGAATGAGCTAGATTCCATTCAGGGGTCGATGAATGCCTCTCTCGAAGAAATCGGCTCTTCATTTTCAGAGACACTGGACAAGGACAAGGCAAGTGCATCAGAGAATGCTTCTCAATTCAGAACAAGCGCGGTAGCCTTGGTTGATCAGGCCAAGGAAGTGGTTGAAAAGGCCATAGATGATTCTCAGGTGGCATTGCAGAGTGTTCTAGAGAAGATGTCTGCAAATATTCAATCCTCCATAGAGGATTCCGTTTCCCGTACAACTGAAAGCCTGGGCTCTGTAGATGAAGGTCTGGTCCAAGTTGTTGAGAATATTTCAGAGGAGATCGGCAATAAACAGGTCAGTTCGCAGAAGTCGTTGAGTGAACTTGTTGACATGAACAGGGATCTCTTTCAAGAGTATGCCAGTTTGGCTGGGAACAAAATAGGTACTACGGCGACCTTGACGGGCGAGCTTGTTGATGAGATTGAGAAATGGAAGGATGAAGTCGGGGATGACATGGCCGCCTCGACTCAGTCGATAGCTGCACAGTTTGAGCAGATTAAGGCCACCGACGTGGCCTACTTGGAAGACATCAAGAATGCACTGAGTAGTCATCTCGAACGCCTTGCGTCTATGATTTCAGAGAATCATGATGAACTAAAGACCTTGGTCGCCGGTATGCAGAGCAGGTTTGGAACACATGTTACAGAAGCTCGTGCTGAAGTGATCAGACTACTCGATGAGCAGAATGCTTCGGAGCAAGCGAGCATCGAGGAGGTCAGAGCGAATCTGCAGGCCAAACTCGATTCTTGGGCGGAAGAAGGCGAAAAAGATGTCTACTCCGATCTGGAAGGTGTTATCAACGATGTCAATGAAACTCTGTCTGTTCAGACTGATGAGCTCAAGTCCTTGACGAGCAATATGAGTGACAGACTCAAGTCCTCATTCGGAACGATACAGAGTTCGGTGAAAACAAAGAATGAGACAGTCCTGTCGGGTGTATCACGCTTTGTCAACGATTTGGAGAGCGGGTTCGGCAAGACGCTCGAAGAGACTGTCACAGAGATCAGTTCGAAGATCCAGAAGAACATCAAGGACACAAAGGAACTGTACAAGACACTTAACTCCCAATTAGATGACAGGCTAGTACAGAGCGTATCAACCCTGGCTTCTGAGGTCGGCAGAGTGCAAGAAGAGGTTGATTCGACCATCACTGACCAAGTTCAACGCATCGACCGTCAGGGCGAGGAGATTCGAGGCGAGTTTCATCTCAATCTCGAGGAGATGACTCGTCAGTTCATTGCCTTGACACAGAGCCTTGAATCAACGTTTAATGGTCTCATCACAAGCCAGACGATGGAATCACGCGACCTCATCAGCTCTACTCATACCGAATTCAAGAATTCTATCAAGACAGAGATTGAAGCACTTCAAGAAGACTCCCTCAAGCTGCAGCAGGAGTATACTTCAGAGATTGCTCTCCGTATTGACGAGATTGTAGACTCTGTTAGCATGATGCGAAAGAGTCTCAATGACTTCAGTGTCGAGAAACAGGCTCAACTATCTGAGAAACTTGCCAGTACCCATTCAATGATCGAGTCCAATCTCCAGGCTGTAGAGGACAATCTTGATCAGATACGACATGGCACGATAAAACAAATGGGCGAAAGCCTTGTCCAGACCTCTCGAGAGTTCGAAACATCAGTCGCGGGTGCCCAGACAAACTTCCACGACAGAGTCGCAGGTACTCGGGAGTCAGTCAAGAATTCTTTTGCTCGCACTTCAGCCAGCATGCGGTCAACTGTGGATAACTACGCCTCAGAGCAGGCTGACGAGAAACAGCGTCTGCTTGCAGATACAACCAAGAAGCTTGACAAATTATCAACTGAGGTCAGCAATAGGTCTATCGAAAGTATGGAGTCATATCAGGAACAGCTCGTTGCGCGTGAAAAGGAGATTATTGATATCCGCAGGGATGTGAACGATGATATATCTGCAGCCATTGAGCAACGAAGGGACGAGGCTAACGAAGCGTTCGATGCAGCCGCGCAATGGGTTGAGAATGCACTGGACAATGTGTCTACCTCCTCGGATGCCTTGGGAAACAAACTGACCGAGGATATCCAGCTTGCAAGCCAGAATCTAACCAAAGCATCAGAAGAGGTCTCGGAGGGTATCAATGATCGAGGCGAGCATACAGTGGAGCAATTCGAGAAGTCAGTGAACGCCTTATTGGAAAAGACAGGCTCGTCATTCAAGGCCAGACTCAATGAATTCCAGCAAGCCACGAAGACTCGCTTGAGAACAGGAACAGAGTCAGTATCCAACCTTGAAAAGAAACTGACAGCTGCGGTTGAAGCAAACATCGAAGATGCGGGTACTTGGACAGAGCAGAGAAAGTCCGACATTATCGAGTCTCTCACTTCTGACAGAGAGGAGTACTTGGATTCTGTTGAGTCTTTGACAACAGACTACACATCCTTGGTCGAGAACGCCTCAAATAGGATAGATCGGCGCCGTGAAGATCTCTTTGAGAAGACACGCGAAACAGTTGTGTCCTCGAATCTGACAGCATCTCGAAGGTTTGAGAATATCGCTCTTGAACTTAAGACTAAGCTGAGCAATGATGCGTATCAGCTTGTTGAGGAGATGCGGAACGAACTGGGTGTAAGAGGCTCGGAGCTGAGGGAGGTTGTCACCAAGGCCAATGGCGACGCTTCTACTAAGACTTCAACCTTGACAGAGAAACGCAATGATCTGCTCAACTCGTTTGAGAGTGACACTGACAAGTCAGCAAAGAACTTGCTTTCGTCAATAAGAAAGGACGGCAAAGAACTCAAGCAGAAAATCGAGGAGAGCGTCAACACAATGAAGGAACTCGCAACGAATACTATGGACGTTCTGGACGCAATCCACACAGCAAGCAAGTCTGTGCAGGCTCTGCCGAGCAAGAAGACCTGGTATGTGTCAGGTGCAGACGAGATATATGCTCACATGGTAGACATGGCTGAGCGCGCAGAGGAATCCGTACTCTTATCTGTGGTCGACGTTGAGGGATTGGATCTTAAGAAGCTCTCGAAGGTGAATACTCCGCGAAGAAAAGTTCTAGTGGTTCCCAGGTCGGAGGAACAACCCGCTGCTCTCAAGAATCTTGCCGGTTGGAGAATCTGGGAGACCGCCCACCCGTATGATATGGCATTATGTGACCAGAAGGAGTTACTCCTAGGTGGTTCCACAGACAGTGGTCGTCCAGTTGCGTTGGTTTCATCCGATCCCGCCTATCTGACGCTGTATCATGATGTACTCGGACCGCGTCTGGTCGAATCAAGACGCAGCTAGAAGTCCCATCTATAGATGATGGCGTCTTGATTTCCGTAGTATCCTACGACACGACCTACCTCGGTCATCCCAATGCTCTCATAGAAACGTCGTGCAATTGTATTGTTGTCTCTACATTCGAGGATGCAGGAGGTCATTCCGCTAAGATCTTGTCTTCTGAGGGCGAAGAGAAGGAGTCCCTTTCCCCGACCACTGTTTCTCTTGTCTTCTCGAACTGCTAAGTTCAGAATATGTCCTTCGTTTGCAGATTCTTCCCAGACCACATATCCCGTCACGACGTCCTCTTCCAGCACATACATGTATAGTTTCTCGCCCCCTCTCTTCATCGCCCTTCCGTGGTACGACGCCAGAATCTCAAAAATCTCGAAGTCCCACGGTTCAGGAAATGCCGAGCTCTCTATTCTCTTCACATCTTCCAAATCTGAAGGGTCTAGAGGTCGTATCTCTCGTTTCAAGGCTTTGCACACTCAAAGGTGTCTAGCTGATGACTTGTCAGCGCATATCCTGATTCTCGGCTAGAGGCCGTCCGCACCTGTAACAGTATTCTGCCTGTTGTGGAAGACCAGCTCCACAGCTGGGGCATATCTTCTCCCGCCAACCAGGAACTGAGCTTCCAGTCACGTGTGAAACGTTTCTCAGAAACAGTACGAAAAGCATCAGGGGCAGTAGTAGACTGATAACCACGAAGACCGCAACAGTTGGGCCTAAGTCTCCAACGATGAAAAAGGGGAACAGAATGATGAAACTCTCTCCTTGCCATCCAGCAAGTGCCACTAGGATTGTTCCGATGATGAGCAGAACGCCTCCGGCCCAGAGTATGTAATCGGAGGTCTTCATTGTTGACACCTCCGCAGTTCTCTACAGCATGTCTCGTTGCTTCATTTGTTCCACGACGTTCTGATACTTCTCGTTGTCATTGATCATGCTATTGACTGCCTCTTCCTGAGTGTGAGATCCCGGCAAAACCCTGACCTCGATCTCTGCATCAGGATAGACTTCTTCTAGTCTGTGCCTGATAAGAATCCCAATCAGCCCGCCCATGGGACAGTAGGGAACCGTTGGTTTGAAATCCACTTTGATAGTATCATCATCGATGTTGATGTAGTCCAGAGTGACTATTGCCATCCTTGGGTCTGTGATGGATACCGGGTGTTCAGGGTCTTGAACGGGTTCTAACGCTTTGAACACTTCTGCCTTTGTCGTCAACCTAATCCCTTAGAATCAAGCCCCTTGCCCTTTTCTTAATAATCTATGGCTGCATGCTTCCCTGCCCTGGTTGAGGTAGTCACAAGACATATCAACAGTTTCGTCAGCTCTAACTATCTATCGCTTCCGCAAAGAGTATGAACAGGTGATGAGCATGCCCGCGAAGAAATCGAGGTATTCGTTTAAGATAACTATAGTCGGTCCTGATGATGAACTACTGGAGGGAGTCCTTACAGCTCTAATGGATCAGACGATTGCCGTTGATGGTATACGAATAGGCTCGGCAGACATGAAAGGTCTGGGTTCTGATGTACGTGCGCTCATCATGTCCCCTAAAGACACTGCAATGAATCTGCTTTTTTCTTTGAGCTACAAGGGCGCAACTGCAGCTTTGATTGTACTCCCCGAGTCTAGGCCCGAGCTAGAGACAAAGTACAGGAATGAGGTGCGTGAGAACCTGGGTGAAAGATACCCGACTCGGGTCTTCACGGCCGACGGTCGCTTGGACCAGAGAAAGTGCTCTGAGCTGGCAGAGGTCTTCAGGGACTTGGTCGGGGAGATGCTTGAACAAAGACAGAAATGACTATGTTCACACCATTTCATGACGGAAAGCCTTTTCTCCGATTCCGACATCTCAGTGTTGGTGTTCCAGTTGAGTTTCAGTAGTAAGGACGAGTCGTACTGGCTCGGAGTACGTGACGCGTTGCGTATGATTGATAGTTTCCTGAAGTGGAGAAGCAGAAATCCAAACAAGGCAAAGCCCCTCGACCAGTTCATGCACGAGGCTCTCATAGCAGCGGCCAAGCGATGTGAGTCATGCCTTAGTCACGCATTGGGTATCCAGTTCTCCTCTCAAGGAGAGGAGGAGCCATCACGTAAGGAAGGTTCTGGAGTAGACTTCTTCGAAAAGACAGAGTCGATGGTAGAGGACTCTCCCCTTGCACGAACACTCACAGACCCTGGCGACTTGTACACTGAGGAAACTCGCCCTGCAGATGATTCTGCTACTGAGGCACCGCTTGAAGACGACTATGTTGTCCCTGATGATGCGGAGCTTCTCGACACCCCCCTTCTTCACGATGACTCTGAAGACGCGGGAGCAGAGGAGGGAACCGAACCTGACTTCGATGATGTTGAGTCTGCATCAATCGACCACATGGAAAGAGCATCTGGAGATATGGATCGAGAGCCAGAGTTCGATGCAGAACGGGACTTCTCCGAGGAGTTCGAGCTATCTGAACCCCATGATCTGATTATTGAAGATGCAGAACACGACTCGGATGCAGAGTCTGCCGTGGTGCCTGTGCCGGACGAACCTGACACGCCTGAGACTGAAGATGAGGCCTCTTTTCAAGTAGATGTCGAATCCGCCTCTTCTGAGGCCGAGTCCCCCAGGGTTGAATGGGACGAGACTGACGCTGAAGAGCCAGCAGAGGGAGAAGATTCGCGGCTTTCAGGAGCCCTTGATCAACTGGAGCGTGCTTTCTCATCATATGGGGTTGAGATATCGCCTCATCCATCTGAAGAGGACGAGTTCACTGACGAGGTGAAGGCCGATGTCGAGACCGCTGAAGAGGAAACATCTGAGGACTCGGCGGATGATTCTGACTCATTCACATGGCGTGACTATGAACGATCGGTGATACCAGAAACGGATGAGGTTGAGCCCCCTGATGAAGATACTGAGGTCGACGAAGGACCACATAGAGGTCATGTCGACGAAGACGATTTGAAGCCTCCCGATTCGACAGAAGTCACTGCGGAAGAGGTTGAATCGGAAGAGCCCAGCCTTTGGACTCCTTATGACGAGCCTTCGACCGTTGACTCTGAGGATTATGATGAGTCCGAGGAGGAAGAAGAAGCGGACGAAACGGAGCTCTCCGAATCAAAGGAAGCAAAGACTCCTCCTCCCCCGCCCCCGCCAGAATCCGACGAGAGCGAGGAAGAACGTCGGCGGAGAGCACGAAGGCTATTCTTTGGAGCCT